>CBFIET010000087.1:0-4206 GCA_965661685.1 Planctomycetota bacterium | reverse complement strand
TAGTGGTCGATCCCCATCGATGTCGTAACTCTCCTGCATCAGCACCACATCGGCACCGGAGTCGCGGATCACTGCCAGTGCCTTCTCGGCACCGTCGACCACGCTATTCCCCCCGTTCAGGACGTTCCACACCAGCACCCGCATCGTGTCGTCGGCGGGTGCGGTGGTCGTATCCCCGGCGGGACCAAGGGGCGAGCCGGCGCAGCCACCGATGACCACGGAAACACACAGCAGGGCGATCGAGCCGATGGAGGAGAAGCAGCTGTTTCCGAAGTGGAGATCACGCAAAAATTGCATCGGGCACTCCTCGAGACAGGATTCAGCGACACCACCGGTGACCCCGGCAATTCACATTTGGCATTGTCACGAAACCCACATCCGGGTCAAGATGGGGGTGTCATCACCGGAAGCAAAGGAGTGCCCCTTGCCGGCAGAAGCGATCGATAGCCATGCCCACCTCTACTTCGATCGTTTCAACGACGATCGTGAAGAGGTGATACAGCGCGCCAAGGATGCGGGCTTCGTCGCCATCATCAACATCGCCGTCGATGAGGAGACCAGCGTACAGGTGATCGACCTGGCGAGACAGAATCCCGGATTCTGTCATGCCGTGGTCGGTGTTCACCCGACTCACTCCGGCATGCCCGCCGACGATCTGAAGAGGACCCTCGCTGCCATCGAAGTTCTGTGCGATGAGCATCCGCAGCAGGTGGTCGGAATCGGTGAGATCGGCCTCGACTATTACTGGAAGGAAGTCAGCCCGGCAGATCAGGAACGCGCCTTCATCGCACAACTCGACATCGCTCGCCGGCGCAACTTGCCGGTGGTAATTCACTGTCGAGAGGCGTGGCCCGATACGCTTGCGGTCATCGAGAAACATGGCGCGGGAGTGATCGGTGTCTTCCACTGCTTCGGCGGCACCGTCGAGGAAGCAAGTCGAGCTCTCGACCTCGGCTGGTATCTATCCTTCGCCGGCAATGTCACCTACCCGAAGGCGCAAGATCTGCGCGATGCGGCGGCGATCGTTCCCCTCGATCGATTGCTACTGGAAACGGACAGCCCGTTTCTGGCGCCGCAAGCGAAGCGTGGAAAACGCAACGAACCGGTGCACTCGCTACACACCGCCGACCAGCTGGCACGGGTTCACGCCACCGATCGAAAGACGGTGCTGGCGGCGACCACTGCCAACAGCAGGGCTCTCTTTCGTCTGAATGAGTGACCCTATGGACACGATCCATAGTTTGCGCATTCGAGGGTGTCGCTGGTCGGGTCGACACCGCAGCCGCCGGTGGGGTCCGGGAAACCAGAACCGCCGGTGAATAACTGCGCAAGCATGTTGATTGCATCCGAGATGTCATGATTGCCGTCATCGTTGGTATCGCAGGCGTCGGCACAAATCATGGTGCCACCGCTAAAGAGGATACTGAGCGAGCCGACGGCGTCAGCGATGTCGACTGTTTGGTCGGCGTTGCAATCGCCGCGCTCGAACTCAGTCGTCGCAATGCTGGACTCAATCCACAAATCTGACGTAGAGATGAATACCTCGCCAACCGGATCATCCCGCTGCCACGCGACCCACAGCACGTGATGGCCGCTACGATTGGACGGGATCTCCACGTCGAAGTAGAAGTGACCGGCGACCAGTTCCACTGACGGCCGTCCGAGGAATTCCATCTGCGCCCAATTGAGGGGCGTGTTCGGATCCCAGTCTGGTGTCGTCATCCAAACATCCCAAACACTCGGTTGATGTGGAGCCGTAGCGTAGAAGTCAGCTTCGATGGTTTCGCCGGCGGTCACCGTTGTTGTTGGCCATTCTGCGCTTACTTGATCGAGTCCCGCGTAGGTGCGTGGATACTCCGAGGACGCAGGGTCGGTGCGGCCGGCGCTCGCAAGCTGGCCGTCGGGCATCCATGGAGAGTAGTCGAATCCTTCCGGTAGGCCCCCGCTGACGGTCTCGGGGATGTTTCGCGAGACCTCATTCCACGTGTAGTATGAAGTGGTGCCGTCGATGGCGACTGCGTTGGCTGCGAGTTCGAAGGCTGGGTTGTCGGGATTCGCCTGGTAGACCTGGTACACACGACTGATCGGGAACACCATCGTTCCATGGCCATATGCGACCAAGACCAATGATATCGTCATGCCCAGAGAAAGCAGTGCCGTCAACGCGGCCGGACCTCTCAATCGCTGCATGGTAGTCCCTTTCCGTATCGAAATGTGGAGCGCCACTTCCACGCGATCGCCGGGCGATCTCGATTATTATCTCGATTGCTCTCGCGCGATACGCCCAGCAAGAATATCTGCACCCTGGTTCTGGAACGATCACCTTCGATGCCAAAGGTGATGGCCGGGAGCGGAGATGACCGGTACCCAGTTCGATGTGAACGACACCAGAATCGATGAGGTCTGGTATGAGGTTCAACCGTCGGCGAGGAGCGCCCTTCACGGGTGCCTGGACACCAGGAGTGCCCCTCTCCCCAGAGGCAAGAAGCCCCGGCGCGTTTACCGCGACGAGGCTTCTGACTTCTCTCACCACAACAGTTCGATCAGTCGCCGATCATCTTGCGCATCACGGCCAATCGCTCCCGCATCTGTTCCCGGGTGATCTTGCCGTCTTTCACCATCTGCTCCATCTTGGCCTGAGCTTCGGCATATTGCTGGCGAGTGACGCTCTTTTGTCGAGTGTCTGTCTTCTCGGATGTGCGGCCGATCATCTTGCGCATTGCGGCCAGTCGCTCCCGCATCTGTTCGGCAGTGATCTCGCCAGCTTCCACCATCTTCTGCATCTTGGCCTGAGCTTCTGCATAGTCCTGGCGAGTGACAGTCCTTCGTGGAGTTTCTTTCTTTTCGCCAGAGCCCTGCTCCTCCATCCTTTCGATGTAGATCTCGACCGCCTGGTCCTCGGTGATCCTTCCCGACTCGATGCCTGCATCGAGGCGAGCGCGAATTTTCGCACCCTGACCACCATCGCCCCTCTCCATCGCGGCGATGTAGCGATCCTTCGCCTGCTCCCAGGTGATGGTTCCTTCATCGATGGCCGCTTCCAGCCTTTTCCTCAGTCCTGCTCCGTCGATGCGACGTTTCCCGCGCGACTCGCCGCTGGAATCCGCAGCGCCCTCGGCAATCCTACGGCGTAGACCCACCAACCGCTCACGCCCCTGCTCTTCGGTGATCCTGCCCGCCTCGACCGCCTCTCGGATGCGACGCGCCTCCTTGGTGCCGCGGCGAGGACGATCGGTCTCCTCGTCGACTCTCTTCTTCTCACCTCGGTCGCCACTTCCGTCACCGATCCATCTCTTGCGCAAGATCTGCATCCGACCGCGCGCCTGCTCGGCAGTGATCTCGCCGGCTTCGACCATTTCACGAAGCAGCATGCCAGCCTCTCGAAGACGTCGCTCTCCATCGGACTCCCCATCGGCCTCTTGCGTCATCGACATCTCTATCGAACCGGAAGCGGTGGAAACCGCGGCCATCACCGAACTGGATCCGATGGAAAAAAGGAGCCACAGAACTCCAGTGACCTGGAATACAGCGGTGAGAGGTGACGAAACCCGATCACTGCTTTCCGCATCTCGAATCCTCAACTTGCGTGGCTGGTGCATCGGGCGACCTCCTTGGTTGATGACGATTGAACGCCGAATGATGAGGGTAAATCGACTCCAGTAACAGGAGCGAAAGTGGAATCAGATACCAGTCCCTACCGCTCCAGCCCGGCGAAGCCCCCTCGAATCAGAGGCAGGGCAGGCTGTCCGGGGTCGGATCCGGTGCTGCAGTGCCGGTCGGCGGTGGCATCGGTGGAGATCCTGGCACGAACAGGGTGTTCAGGAAGTAGATCTCGTCGGTCAGATTGACGTTGCCGGTGTCATCGGTATCGCACGCCTTCATGCACTGTGGAGGAACACCTCCGGCGAACAGGTAGGTCAAGCCGAAGATGACATCCGCCAGATTGACCGCATCATCACCGTTACAGTCACCTCGCAGGAAGATCGGCTGTTCGAGGAACGTGATCACCGCGCCATCGAGGGCAGGGCTGATCGACTGTCCGTCGATGATGATCTGATTGCTCACCTGGGAGGGCCCCAGTCCATCGACGAAGTCCAGCGCTCGGGTATCGCCATCGACGAATCCAGATGGCGCTACCGAGAAATCGAGCACCAGGATCGATCGATCATCCCCTGGGGGTAGTTCCTGGCCGGCAAAGGGTGGGCC
>CBFIET010000086.1:0-7448 GCA_965661685.1 Planctomycetota bacterium | reverse complement strand
GGGGACCGCGCAGCGGTCTCATCCTGTGCCGAAAGAAGTGGGCCAAGAAGGTCGACTCCGCCGTCTTTCCTGGCGATCAAGGTGGCCCCCTGATGCATCTGGTCGCCGCCCGTGCGGTTTGCTTCCGGGAAGCGATGACGGACGAGTTCCGTGCCTACGCCAGGCAGGTGGTCAACAACGCCCTGCAACTGGGTAACATCCTTGCAGAGGGTGGATTGCGCCTCGTCTCGGGAGGCACCGACAATCACATGATCCTGGCAGACCTCCGCTCGATGAATCTGACCGGCGATATCGCAGAAGCCGCTCTGGGACGGGCGGGAATCGTGGTCAACATGAACATGATCCCATACGACCCGGCACCTCCGCGGCGCCCCAGTGGCATGAGGATCGGAACCCCGACCATCACCAGTCGCGGGATGGGGCCTGAAGAGATCTCGAGAATCGGAGAGATGATCCTGAAGGTACTGAAGAACTCCGACGATGAGCAGTGCATCGAGGGGGTTCGAGCTCAGGTTCGTGAGATGTGCGACGGATTTCCAACGCGGATCTGATCGCTGATGGAGATCAGAGGGCGGTGCGGGGTGTAGGAATCACGCCGACGGCGGATCGAACCGCATCCATCGTCTCCTCGACGATGGGACCGACCCGACGCGCCCCCTCCTGAAGAATCTCCTCCACCTGTGCAGGGTTCTCCTCCAGTTGTGCCCTCCTGGTGCGAGCGTCTGCGAAGTACTCGAGCATCGCCTCGAACAGTTCTTGCTTGGCGTGACCGTAACCGTAGCCGATCCCCGTCGATCGCATCTTGTCGGCCATCTCTGCCAGTTGTTCATCGGAGGCGACCAGCTTGTAGAGTTCGTAGATGGTGTTCCCATCCGGCTCCTTGGCTTCCTCGACACCTTGTGAATCGGTGACGATCGACATCACCTTCTTTCGCAACTTCTTTTCCTTCTCGAAGATTCCCAGATCGTTGCCATAGGACTTGCTCATCTTCTGTCCGTCGAGACCGGGTACCTTTGCGGCTGCCCCCTCGAGGATGAGTGGTTCCGGGAGCGGGAAGACTTCACCGTACAACTGGTTGAACTTGCCTGCGATATCGCGGGTCACCTCGACATGCTGTTTCTGATCCTGACCGACCGGCACCCTGTGAGATCGAACGATCAAGATGTCGGCGGCCATCAGCACCGGGTAAGCGAACAGACCATGGTCGGCAGAGATCCCCTGCGACACCTTGTCCTTGTAAGCGTGACACCTCTCCAGCAATCCCATCGGAGTCAGGGTAGAAAGCACCCAGGAAAGTTCGCAAACCTCCGGTACATCCTCCTGCCGGTAGATCACCGATCGCTGCGGATCGAGTCCGAGAGCCAGGTAGTCCATGGCGACCCCACGGATGTTGGAGGAGAGCTGGGCTGGATCTCGTACCGTGGTCAGTGCGTGGTAGGAAGCGATGAAATAGTGCGCCCCACCCTGCTCCTGGAGGTCGATCCACTGTCGGACCGCTCCGAAGTAGTTACCCAGGTGGATCCCTGAACTGGTAGGTGTCAGGCCTGAAAGCGTGATGAGGCTCATAGATTTCTCCTCCCTGTCCCCTCGACAGGGCTGGAAACAGGGTACCCAAACCGCTCTACAACTCCAGACCGACTGTAGAACTTGTCGTGGGAACTCTCTTTCCCCTAGAATGGCCGCTGATCATCGGCCAGGATCATCTCGCCCGTCTGGACCGAATCCTGCCCGGTGACGCAACCGGGGCCTTTGTACCCCGATCCGCTTGCCAGAATACGAGGGAGCCTTGAGCAAATCTGCCAGCAAGAAGAAAACACGGGGAGGACTGAGCAAGGCGTTCCTGACAGGCCTGGCGACCCTGCTCCCCACGGTTCTCACCTTCCTCATCCTGACGATCGCCTACAACTTTCTCGATGAGAAGATCGCAGGCCCCCTCAACGGACTGATTCACAAGGGGCTGCAATCGGAAGTCGCCAAGGAACATCTGTGGAAGGGCGTGGTCGGTCTTCACGATTGGCAACTGGATGAGGTCGACTCGAGTGACCTTCCCGAGTTTTCCGGCGACGTGCCATTCTCCCTCTACATCAGCTCCATCGCACCTCCCTGGCTCGGTTTCCTGCTGGCACTGGCGCTGGTCTTTGTCGTCGGCATCGTCTTCCGGGGAGTTCTCGGCCGCCAGCTGCTGAGGATCATCGAGAGCCTCATCCGACAGATCCCCCTCATCAAGGTGATCTATCCCTATGCGAAACAGGTCACCGAGTTCTTCTTCGAGGAGAAGAACAAGATCGAGTACGAGACTGCAGTGGCGGTGGAGTATCCACGTAAAGGAATCTGGTCCCTTGGATTCGTGACCAGTTCAGGGTTCAAGACGATCAAGGAAACCTGCGGAGCGGAGGTGGTCGCCATCTTCATTCCGTCGAGTCCGACACCCATCACCGGATATACCATCCTGGTACCAAGGGAAACGGTGATTCCCCTCGACCTCAGTGTCGAGGAGGTGCTTCGATTCACCATTTCCGGAGGCGTGATCGTACCGCCCAACCAGGTGGTAGAAACGGCCTCATCGGCTGCAGAATCCACGGAAAATCTCACCGTCACCGGGGATCCTGGAGGAGAAGAATCTGATGAAGGTGATCCGAGGACTTGACGGCAGCGACGATGGGACTAGCATCGGAGTCCTTGCCAGAAGAGCAACTAGAGGTCGGGCCGTAGCACAGTTTGGTAGTGCGCCACGCTGGGGGTGTGGAGGTCGGTGGTTCGAATCCACTCGGTCCGACCATTTTTTTTCTCCGGAGGATTCTTCAGGTACACGGGAGATCAGATGATCCACGATCCCGAACCTGTTCCCGCTCCTCACCCTGCCCCCTCTCAACAACCCGCAAAATCGGTGGCTCAACTTGCCGTGGGCAATCGCAAGATCCATCTGGTGGATGGGAATCTGCAAACTGTCCAGCAGGTTGGCTTCGACACCGGTACAGCTCGTGGCGAACCGACCGAGTATCGCCAAGGCCGTGACCGATTCCCGGTCTATCGTGCCAACGACGGCTCGCTGTTGCTGTGGAAGCGTTGCCTCAGAGGAGGCTGGCTGAGTCGAATCAATCACGACATCCATCTCAGCAGTCGTCGCTTCATCGAGGAGATGGAACTGGCAAGCAGGGTGAGAAGTTGTGGAATCGCCACCTCCGATGTGTTGGCGGTGGCCTCGACCCCAGCCTTTCCAGGTGTGAGAGTGGAGATGCTGATCCGCCTGGAAATTGGCGTCGTGACACTGCTCGATTTCCTCGGTGACACGTCCAACTCCGCCACCGCCAGGATTGGTATCCTCGATGAGGTTGGAAGCACCATCTGCCGCTTTCACGATGCGGGTTTTCTTCACGGCGATCTCAACTTGATGAACATCCTGATCGACCCTGTCACTCCCCGAGCAATTCTCGTCGATCTGGATCCTGGAGGGGCAGGGCGAATCGGCGATCGCCTCGGCAACTTGCAACGGCTGATGCGTTCGATGAGGAAATCACAACTTGCCGGGCTACTCTCCTTCGAGGAGGAGGAATGCCACCTCTTCCTGCAAGCCGTAACCGGTGGTGACCAGGGGTTGCTCGGCTCACTCGAGGACGCCGCCGATTTCCACCGCTCCAGCGGGGAAGAGGAGAATCGATGATCAGGGTCGGGGCCATCGACTTTCTCAATGCAGCCCCGCTGTGCCTTCACCTCCCTCGTGATCACGAGGATTGGCACGTCACCGATGCGATGCCGAGCCAGCTGGCCGCAGCACTGCGTCGTGGAGATCTCGACGTGGGCCTGGTCCCTCAGGTCGAGGCGTGTTTCAACCCGGAATACACCATCATCGACCAACATTGCATCTCCTGTGATGGTGAAGTGGCGTCGATACTGCTCTTCCACGATCTTCCCTGGGAGCAGATGAAGGTGGTTGCGGTCGATCATGCCAGCAACTCCTCCGTGGCACTGCTCCAGGTACTGAGGCACCTCGATGATCTGGACCCACTGGAACTGGTGGTGTCCACATCTGATCTTCACCTCCTCGGGCAGCAATCCTCCGTCGATGGAGTCCTCCTCATCGGAGATGCTGCCCTGCAACAACGATCTACCCCGGGGCATCAGGTGACCGACCTGGGGCTCGCCTGGAAGACTCGTACCGATCTCCCCTTCGTATTCGCGGTGTGGTTGGCAAGAAGTCAGCCGCAAGAATGGGTCGTCGATGGCCTGACCAACGCCGCTCTCCAGGGGCTCGCACAACGCCCCGAGATCGCCAGGCGCTTCGTCGAAGAGCATCCGTCTCTGATGGATGAAGCAACCGCCACCAACTATCTTCAGCATCACATCCGCTACCAGCTGGGAGAGGCCGAGAAGAGGTCAATCGAGGAGTTTCATCGACTCCGTTGCGAACTGGATCAAGATCTCCCGACCCGCTGGAAACCGCGCTACCTCGGGGAGGAACGATGATCGATCTGACCGCAACGGTGATCACCTTCAACGAGGAGAAGAACATCCGCGAGTGCCTGGAGTCGTTGAGCTGGGTTCCCAACATCGTGGTGGTCGACTCTGGATCCACCGATGCAACGGTGGAGATCGCCAGAGAGTTCACCGAACGGGTCCACATCCTCGACTGGCCTGGACATGTCGAACAGAAAAATCGTGCGGTCGACCTCGCCCCCACCGACTGGATCATCTCCCTCGATGCGGACGAACGGATCACTCCTGCACTGCGGGAAGAACTGCAACGACACCTCGATGATGTTCCACAACATCCAGGATTCTCGATGCCGAGACTCACCTGGCACCTGGGGCGATGGATCCGACATGGCGGCTGGTACCCTGACCGCAAGATCCGAGTCTTCGATCGGCGAAAGGCTCGCTGGGCAGGAACCAATCCGCACGATCACGTGGATCTGCAAGGGGATGCGAAGGCACTGGAGGGTGAGATCCTTCACTACTCCTTCCGCGATCTTCATCATCACATGGAGACGATCGACTTCTTCACGGGAATTGCAGCGAGGGAGATGGAGAGCCGGGGAGGCCGTAGCGCCATGAGTGGAATGCTCCTACGTGCTCCCTGGAAGTTCTTTCGCATGTTCCTGCTGAAGCGTGGATATCGTGATGGATTCCAGGGTTTCATCCTGGCGGGAATCGGTGCCTTTTACGTTTTCCTCAAGTACGCCGCACTGTGGGAACGATCTGCTCTACGCCGCAGGGGGCTCGACCCCGATGCGATGCCCCGTCACCACAGAGGTCCCGAATGGCGTCCCCCTCGGGTCGAGCCGGAGGAGCAGACAGGCCCTTGAAGATCATCCACCTCTTCGCCAACCACAAGTTCACGGGACCCGCAGACCTTGCCATGGTGCTCGCCTCCGGGCAGCAGGCACAAGGTGCCGAGGTGGCTTTCATCTCCAGCCAGCATCCGACGGTGGAAAACACGGTCGAGGTGATCGCTTCATCGAGAGGATTGACCACCCTCCCCGGTCTTCGACTCCCCAAGCATCTGAGTCTCTCGGGGCTATCGAAAGACGTGATCGCCCTGCGCAAGATCATCGCCGAGCACAGGCCAGATTATCTCCACTGCCATCTCGATGGCGACCATCTGACCGCCTGCCTCGCCACCCTGTGGAACGGCGGCCACGCCAATCGATCCTCCCGTCGTACTCCGCGGATCATCCGTAGTACCTATCATCTGGAACCACCGCGCGGATTACGAGCTTCCTGGATGTCGAGGCGCACCCACCTGTGGCTGCCACCCACCGAGACCGCCGGCGAGCGATTGCTCCGGGCACTGCCCGCAACAGTCGATCGAATCTCGGTTCTGGCACCTCCCGTCGATCTGGAGAGATTTCACCCGGAGCAGGAAACCGATCATGACGACACCGAGAAGCCTGTGGTTGTCGGAGTCGTCGCCCGCATGCAGCGACACCGGATGTTCCCGATGCTGATCGAGGGCTTCGCCATGGCGGCGCGACAGGAGCCTCGATTGCAGATGGAGATCCTCGGCCGGGGCACCCATCAGGATGAAGTGGCCAGAATACCGGCTCGGGAAACGGGCCTGGGAGAGCGGATCCGATTTCCAGGCTATATCTCTCCCGATCGATATCCGCTGCATCTGCGCCAGCTGGATCTGCTGGTGTTCCTCGTTCCCGGATCCGATGGAACCTGTCGCGCCGCTCGGGAAGCGCTGGCCAGCGGCGTACCGGTCATCTCGTCTCGCCGGGGACTGCTCCCCGATCTGATCCCCGAGCAGGGTGGCTCGCTGCTTGCGGATGAAGAGCCGGAGACGCTGTGTCGGGTCCTTCTGGAACTGGCCCAGAATCCGCAACTGCGGCAAAACAAATCACGAATTGCTCGCAAATACGCAAGCGAGCAATTTGACTCAAAGACCCTCTCAAGCGCTCTACTGCAGATCCTGAACCGATAACTCCCCCTATCGGCCCTCAAATCTCGAGGCAATTCGGTGATTCAGGTAAAGATTTCCTCACTGCAATCCGAAGTTCTCAATGGGCTCGGATGGACCGGGCAAGAATACGCGCCGGCACTCTTGTTTGCTTACAAGCCGGCACAAGAGAAAGGTCTGGCAATGAACGCCAATAACGACTGCAGCACCAGCTGCACCAACGCTTACTTCCCGACTGCTCGGGTACTCACCGGTGTCCTGGGTTTCTTCGCCCTCTGCACCATCGCAACCAACTACGGCATCAACACCGTTTTCGATGCCAACGTGTTCTTCTCGGTGATCGCGACCGCTCTGGTCACCTGCTTCGCCGTTTGCAACAGCAACATGTGGACCAGCGCCTACCAGGTTTTCTCCGGTAAGGTCAACAACGTCGCAGACGCCGCCTGCTACTGGAATACCGCCGCTAACGGTTTCCTTCTCGCCTGTGCGATCTTCTGCGGAAGTGCCTTCCTTGGTGCAGTCTCCACCACCACCGTGGCGGCCGCTGCCGCGACGATGTACTTCCCGTTCATCGTCAGCATCTGTGGTTACTGGGTGTGCAAGGTGATCGCCAATGCCTGTGCGTATTCCCTGGTTCAGACTGCCTACAGTAACGCCACAAACTACGCCAACAATGCCGCTACTGGAACAAATGTCGCAAATGACAACACAGTCATTTCCGGACAGACTGTCAACTCCTAGATCCTGCTATCTAGAGTCGCTGACAATTCGAGAACCGCAGAAAGGTGCCCGCAAAAGGGTGCCTTTCTGCCATTTTATGACACCTCCCCATTCTCCAGGCATTTCAGGAGAGTCTCGCTGAAGCCCCTCAGCAACAGATCATCCAGGCCATACAAGCGAGATTAAATTCGAGTTCTTGAATGTTCTCAATCGAGAACTATCCTTGCGATATATGAATATACCTGACGGGTTTCCCCGACGGGTCTTTGAAGGAGTGGATCCGCCCCACCTGATCGTCTGGGGGGGGGATTTCGTGTGTCATATTTTT
>CBFIET010000085.1:0-20792 GCA_965661685.1 Planctomycetota bacterium | reverse complement strand
CGGGATCAGCACAGGAGAACCCACGCAAGGCTCTCGCCCGGGCAACCAAGAACCTGATGAAGATGGCCCAGGAGAGTGGCTACAGTTCCTACCTCGGGGTCGTTGCAGGCCTCTCCCAATCGGGTGATCACTCCATCGAAGAGGTGCAGTGCATGATGCGAACTCGCGGATACGTGCGAGGAAAGTTGATGCACTTACCAGCGGAAAAGGCATACCTGTTCGGAAGTAAAGTCGTTGTTGCAGATGGCAAGGATTGGACGAGAGCAGGCGAATCCAGGAGCGGCCGAGAGATCGATGGTCTCCTGGAGGTCCCCACTGATCTGCTGGCCAGTGCACTGAGGAGGGGATCGAAGGTGGACTGGGTTCCCGGTGAAACCAATCGGATTCGCATCGAACTTCCTGACGGAGTGTCCCGCATTCGATTGAAAGAGATCGATCGGTCCGGCTGTGTCTCGATCGATGGATCCCAGAAGTCCTATTTCCAGAATAATTTACACAAGGGAAATGTACAGACCACCCTCACCGTAGATCTGGATGAAGATGGAAAGTACCCCATCGGAATCACGGTAGTGGTTCTGGCTGCCTTCAAAGACAGTAATGGCCGGACAAGGAGCGGAGAACTGGCGTTCGAAGAGGGCACGAAACACGCAGCATTCCACTGTTTCTACATGCTGGACACCTCGGATGCCGTTTCCCAGTTCGCCGTACCGGTAGCTGCCAGGAAGTTGCTGAAGTAGGAAAATAGATCAATAGATGGACACGGCGACATTGTGTACGATGGTGAATCGAGAGACCTGTCGGAAGGAGATTGGTTGTGCCAACATTTTTCTTGCCCCTGGTTGCAGTTGTGTTGTCGACCGGCTCGGGGTTGCTTTCAGGAGTGACCGCGGAAGATTCGGCTCCGGACCCACGGAAGGCTCTTCGAGGAATCACTGCTGATTTCGTGAAGAACTCTGCGAGTCAGGGTTATTCGACGCGATTGATGATCTCCGGAGGAATGGCCAACAACAGTGATCACAAGATTGTCGATCAGGCAGTCAGTGAGGATTACTTTGGCCTCGTGAGGGGTCCCTTGATGCACATGCCTGAAGCTCAGATCTTCAGGACCGTGGACAAGGGTGCCCAGTTCGATGGTGATATCTGGAGGGTTCTCCAGTCCACCGCCGAGGGAAAGAAACTCGATAGGCTCTTCTCGTTCCCGGAGTTGTTGCTCCTGGATGCGAGCAAAAAGAGCAAGAAGGTGGAATGGCTGGAGTCGACTGCGAAGCCTCGCAAGGTCAAGCGCGCCGAGCCACGAGGTCGTACTGCAGTGGGTGGTTCCAGCGAGACTGAAGAGCGGGTCTACCATCGCTTGAGGGCGACCTTGCCAGAGAAACTGGCCCTGGAGTACTTCATCGATGTTCAGAACTCGGGCTGCCTCTCCGGCGGCTGATGTATCTCTGAATACCTGTCCCGTGCGGACAGGACCCAGACACGAAGTGTTCTCGACATCGATTTGGACCCCGACACCATGCTTCCGCGTAAACTTGAGTTGCTGGTGCTGACGGGAATGCGCAATGCCGATGGAAAGACAGCCAAGGGCGACTCTGCATTCTCCAAGGGAGTGGAACACGTTGTGTTTCGCTACGAGTACAGCATCGATTCCTCAGATACAGTCGATCGGTTCAAGATTCCGACTGCTGCAGGAAAGTTGATGAAGTAGACGAAGGTTTCAGGTTTTGAAATATGGGCGTTGCCAGCTCCGTGCTGGCGGCGCCCATATTTTTTGGATCAGGATGAGTCTTCCAGCGCCGTGATGTTGCTCTGGATGGTCACCAGCTCCTGTTCCAGTTCAACAGCAAGAGTCTTCTCCCTCTCGACCACCTCCGGTGCCGCTCGGCTCACGAAGTTCTCGTTGGCGAGCTTCTTTCGACACCCTTCCAGTCGGCCCTGAGTCTTCTTGGCCTGCTCCTGAAGTCGAGTTCGTTCCTTCTCCAGGTCGATCACGCCAGGAATGAAGACTTCCATCTCACCGCTGATGGCCATGGCGCTGTCAACGGTTCTCTCGACGTCATCTCCGATGTGAAGGGCAGAGAGAGATCCGAGATGAAGAATCAGGTCCGTCATCGAGTTGAGTTGTTCCTGGGCTTCCCCTGAGACGCGAACCCTCACCTCGAGTTCCTGTCGTGGAGGGATGTTGTAGCGTGAACGGATGTCACGGATGGTGCGTATCAACTCGCGGCTGCGATCAAAAGTAGTTTCGAGGGAGATGTCTCTCCAGCTGGAGTTGACGGCGGGCCACTGTGCAGAGCAAAGCAGTTCGGGGTCATCGAGGGGATCGTGGATTCCGCGCCGGGGAGCGATTTCAGAGAGGCTTCCCCACAGTTCCTCCGAGATGAACGGAACGAAGGGGTGCAGTAACCTCAGCACCTGGTCGAGGCAGGTGGCAAGAACCTGTTGCGCACTGGACGCATCATCGCCTCCGGCACGAAGCCGGGGTTTGATCGCCTCCAGGTACCAGTCACAGAGTTCGCTCCAGAAGAAGTCCCTGGCAGCTCCGATCGCAGCGGCCGGATTGTACTCTTCCAGCTGGGTATTGACCGCAGAGGTGGCGGAATTCAACCTCGAGAGAATCCAGCGATCCTCGGTCTTCAGTTTCTCATGGCAGTCAGCATCGAACTTGTATCCCTCGAGATTCATCAGCGCAAATCGAACGGCATTCCACAGTTTATTGCAGAAGTTTCGACCCACATCGAAGCGGTCACTGACCAGCTTTGCCGATGGAATTCCCTCCATCGTTCCCAGAACGTCGAATTCCTTGCCACTCTCAGGGCACAGGTAAGTGAAGATGTTCTGACCGTGCTTCGCGGTCGCAAGGTCGATGGGATTTCCGGTGAATGGGCTGATGGCCTGGGCCGGAAGCCGGATGTCCTGGGTGCCCGTTTGCATCTCGCAAAGAACATATCTCATGGCGTCGGTCCCGTAGCGTTCGATGATGTCTACCGGATCGATGCCGTTTCCCTTCGACTTGCTCATCCGCTCGCCCTTGCCGTCGAGGATGTTGGCGTGCAGGAATACGTCGGTGAAAGGCAGATCCCCCAGGTTGTAGAGCCCCATGATGACCATGCGAGCGACCCACAGTGAGATGATGTCTCTACCAGTGACGAGACAGGACCCCGGATAGAAGTAGTCGAGGCAATTGGCATTCCCATCGGTGGCTCCAAGGGTGCGTTGCCCTTCCTCGACCGTTGCGCTCTCTGGATCTGGCCAGCCAAGGGTCGAGTGGGGCCACAGTGCACTGGAGAACCAGGTGTCGAGAACATCAGGATCACGTTCGAGACCAACCGCTTCAAGAGTCGATGCGAGGTCGAGCTGATTTTCCGGTTCCCGCATGCATACCAGCAGGTGCCCACCGTGCGGGGGGATATCTTCGGAGTTGCGCACCACCGTGCTGGTTCCGTCGGGAGAGGTGATCCGGGCGCACACATCGACTGCGCCACTGCCGTGGATCGAATCGAGCAGGTCGGCCATCTGCTGTTTATCCAGATCCCCTGACCAGACGGGGATCCGGTGTCCCCACCACAACTGCCTGGAGATACACCAGTCACGCTTCTCCGCGAGCCAGTTGATGTATGTGTTTCGGTACCGCTCCGGATCGGGATGGAAGGAGACGCTCCTGCCGCTGTGAGATTTCCAGCCGGAGACCGCATCGATGGCCGCCTGGGCCAGGCCCGGGGTCGTGAACTGGTGTTCGGTTCCTTCGGCGCATCGAACACCTCCCTCGATATCTCCCATGCGCACGAACCACTGCAAGGAGAGGTACGGCTCGACAGGAGTCTTGGACCGATCGGAGTGTCCCACCTCGATGAGACGGTCCTCGATCTGTTCCAGCAATCCGAGCTGTTCGAAGGTGGATACCACCTGCTTCCTCGCTTCGAATCGATCCTGGCCTGCATGGGGTCCGGCAGCTTCATTGAGGGTGCCATCCGGGTTGAGGATGTTGATGGCCTCGATGTGGTCCCGATGTCGTTGCCAGACTTCATGGTCGTTGGGGTCATGGGCTGGAGTGATCTTCACGCAACCGGAACCGAGTTCCGGTTTGGCCCACTCATCGGTGATCAGCGGGATCTCGCGATCGACGATGGGAAGGCGAATCTTCCTGCCATCTCGAGCCATGCGGGTCAGTTGTTCCAGTGCCGGGAGCAACTCCTCGATCCTCTTCTCGAGGCGGGCGATCTCATCGTTCAGTTCGCCGTGCTGTTTCTCAGGGGCAGTGGTGAGCTTGAGGCGAACTGCTGCCAGACGATCGTTGAGAGCCTGTCCCGGGTCGGGGTGGACCGCCACTGCAGTGTCACCCAGCATCGTCTCGGGCCGGGTGGTGGCGACGATGACATGGTCCGGTTCCCCTTCCGCCGGATCGATGATGGGATACCGAAGATGCCAGAAGTGCCCGTCGACACTCTTGTGTTCAATCTCGTCATCGGCCACGGCGGTCTGTAGATGGCAATCCCAGTTGACCATTCGGTCACCCTGGACGATCAACCCATCCCTGAACATCTTGAAAAAGGTCCAGGTCACTGCCCGGGCACAGACCGCATCCATGGTGAATCGTTGACGATCCCAGTCGCAGGAGCAGCCCATCGCTTTTTGTTGTGAGACGATTCTCTTCTGATACTGGTCCTTCCACTGGAAGATGCGCTCGACCAGCCCTTCGCGACCGAGGTCGTGGCGGTTCTTGCCCTCCAGTTCCAGCAGTCGCTTTTCGACCACCGCCTGGGTTGCGATGCCGGCATGATCTGTTCCTGCCATCCACAGGGTGTTATCTCCCTGCATCCGGTGCCATCGGGTCAGTAGATCCTGCATGACATTGTCCATGGCATGGCCCATGTGGAGGGCTCCAGTCACATTGGGCAGGGGCATCATGATGACATAGCGGTCATCTCGATCGTCGGGAAGGGACCGGAAGGCGTCCTTCTCGGTCCAGCGATCGGTGATGGACTCTTCTATCAGGTTTGGATCGTAATTCTTGGCGAGTTCCTCGGCCATGGTGCCTCATCTTTCCGTGAGCCATGAGGATCGTGCCGGACCGTGAACAAGTCAAGGTAGACAGGCAGATCAGCGGAGGCTGGATGCGGTGCCCTGGCCCGGATACCGTCGGGAATCACCGACTGGTGTGAGGCACTCAAGACCCTCCCGGGAGACCGGGATTCCAGGGCAGATCGGGAGAGTTCGATGCGAGGTTGGAGAAGGATCCGGGACGGGGTATCTCGACTACTGAGAATCCCCAGGCGTTGGTTGGGGCATCCCGATCTGCGTTCGATCCAGCGTCGTCTCCAGCGATCGGAATCGGATGTGGAAAAGCTGCTCTTGAGTATCTATTCCGATCTCCGTGAAGGAGGCGATTCCCGGGAGATTCCTCCGGTGCGTCAAGGACTCGAGGTGAGCCGGTATTCACAGAATGGGGAGGACGGTCTGCTCCTTCACCTGCTGTCGAGGATCGGCGTAGATCGTCGACAGATCGTGGAGATCGGCTGTGGCCCTGGACACCAGTGTAATTCGGCGTTGCTGGTGTGCGGATTTGGCTGGAGTGGAATCCTCATCGATCGAGATTCCCGGGAGATCGAACAGGCCCGGAACTTCTTTGAAGGTCGGCAATCTGCCGACCGGGTGACCATCATCGAGCAAGAGGTGAAGCCAGATGCCATCGATCAACTGCTGTCAGAGCAGGAGATCGATGGGGATCTTGACGTTCTCTCCATCGATATCGATGGGGTCGATTTCTGGATCTGGAAGAATCTCACCACCCTCCAACCCAGGGTCGTGGTGATCGAGGTCAACGCCTCCTTCGGTCCCGAGCTGTCCTGCTCGGTTCCCTGGATGGCAGGAGATCGCCAGCACGATCGATACCGCCACCATCTCCGGGGGTGGCATCACGGTGCCAGTTTGACGGCGATGGAGGCACTGGGGCGTAGCAAGGGGTACAGGTTGGTTGCAGTCGATTCGACCGGTACCAATGCGTTCTTTGTGCGGGAGGATCTGGTACTGGCCGATTTCCCTGCCCTCGATCCAAAAGAGGCGTGGCGACCCCATCAGGTGAGAAGTCGGCGGCATTCCGCCGAGGCGCAGGAGCAGTCGTTACGATCACTGCCGTTGGTAGAGGTCGAATCCGATGGCTCCACCGTAGTGGCAACTGAATCGAGTCGATCAAGGTAACTGACTTGCAGTGGGGGTATCCCTCTTCAAGCTCCGGAAGGTTTATTCATGGATGGTTTTCAGACCAGATTGGTTCACGGTGGTGAGCCGGAAGAGCGCGTGGGAGGAGCGGTAATCCCGCCGATCTTTCAGAGTGCGACATTTGAACAGGTACCAGGCTCTGGCTATCACGATGGTCGATACATACGACTCTCCAACACTCCAGGACATGATCTGATCCATGACAAGATGGCGCTGATCTGCGGGACCGAGTCAGCGCTGGTCGCTTCCAGTGGAATGGCTGCCATCACCTCCACGCTGCTGGCATTGCTGGGTGCTGGGGACACGGTGGTTGCCCAGGACAAACTGTACGGAGGAACCGAGAGTTTTCTCGGTGGTGAGGTGCAGCGGTGGGGGATCGCAGTTGATCGGATCGATGCCTGCGACCCATCTTCCTGGGGGAAACCTCCGGAAGGATCTCGGGTTCTTTACTGTGAAGCGATCACCAATCCTACCTGTCGCATAGGAGATCTCGAGGCACTGGCGAGGTGGGCCAGGGAACATGGTCTGGTGTCGGTGATCGATTCCACCTTCGCGACACCTGCACTGATGAGGCCAGCGGAACTGGGGTTCGATCTGGAGGTCCATTCTGCGACCAAGGCTCTCAATGGCCATGGAGATATCGCAGCGGGTCTGGTCGCAGGGCGCAGGGAACTGATCGAGCGCGTGAAGCATTGCCTGGACCATCTGGGTGGTCATCTCGATGCCAATGCCTGTTTCCTCCTTCATCGTGGCGTTCGGACCCTCGGTTTACGGGTGGAGAAGCAGTGCCAAAATGCCCTGGAGATCGCGAAGTTTCTCGACGGGCATCGAGCGGTCACTGCCACCCATTATCCAGGTCTCGAAAATCACCCGGATCACCATCGCTGTCAGCAACTTCTCGCAGGAAAGGGCGGAGGCGTACTCTCCTTTGAGGTTGCAGCGGGAGCAGAGGAAGCGGAGAGGATCGCAACTTCGATGAAGTTGATGGCGACCGCTCCAAGTCTTGGTGGTGTCGAGACCCTCATCATACGTCCCGCCACTTCTTCCCACGCTGCGGTGGATCCTCAAGTGCGACTCGAGATGGGAGTGCCAGATTCGTTGGTTCGCATCGCCTGCGGAGTCGAGGATGCGGAGGATCTGGTGGAGGATCTGCGAGTGGTGATGGGAGACCGATGACGATGAGAATCGGGTTGGTGACCTGCCTGAACATTCCTGAACCCGATCCGGATGAACGGATTCAGATGGAGGCGATCAGTGCTGCGGGGGGAGAGGCTGTACTGGTTCCGTGGGATGACCCTTCTGTCGATCTGTCCTCCTTCGACCGCCTGATTCTGAGATCATGCTGGGATTACCCGTGGCGAGAGAGTGAGTTCAGGGAGTGGCTTCGTCATGCCGATGGCAAGACCGAACTTTTCAATCCCATCGAGGTGGTCAACTGGAACCTGCACAAGGGCTACCTGCTCGACCTGGCACGGGCTGGAGTTCCGGTGGTACCTACCAGGGTTTTGCCTGCCGGTGCTGACTCCACCGAGTTGGCGGAGATTCTCGATGATGAATCGTGGCAGCAGTTCGTCATCAAACCGGCGGTCTCTGCGGGTAGCTGGCTAACAGATCGCTTTCAATTCGATGAGAGAGATCGTGCGCGGGAATTCGTCGAGGAACATGGAAAGACGCGAGACCTGCTCCTTCAACCCTACATCCAATCGGTGGAAGAGGGTGGAGAACGAGCCAACGTATACATGGCAGGTACATGGAGCCACTGTGTGAAGAAGAGCCCTCGATTCATCGGTGCCGAGGAGCAGGTCGGGGAAGCCTTGTCGGTATTGCCCGAAGACGTTGCGCTGGGGCAGCAGGCTCTGGAGTGCAGTCCCGCCGCTGTTCTTTACGGGAGGGTGGATACCGTGAGAGATTCAACCGGTGCGCCGATGGTGGCGGAACTGGAACTGATCGAGCCGACCCTCTTTCTCTCCGAGTGCCATGAAGCACGAGAACTGTTCGGGAGATCGTGTCTTCTTCCTACCTTGTAACGCAGTTGTAGTGGTTTGGTTCTCCCCATGCGCCCTTCTCGATGAGAAGTCTTGCAATTATTTGTCCAGATTCGTTACCCTGATGCCACGCAACCCATGGGAGTCCGGGAGTCCCGGGCTGGGTGGCGGGGGGAATATCGAGGGGAATTGCCATGAAGTACTGCATTCACCTGCTGGTGATTGTTGCGAGTTTGCTGTGGATTTCTGATTTCGTTGTCGCTCAGCCCGGCAGCATCATCACCCAGAATAGAACTGTTCTGATCGATGAGGATCCTGTGACGGTGACTGACATCGACGTCGTCACCAAGGGCAACGCCAACAAGTTGCTCAACAAACTGGTGGGAATGTGGAAGTTCGAGTACGCCCTCAGTGAAGAACTGGGTGGATTTGCAGCGGGTACCCCGGTGATCGCAACGGTCAACTACCGGAGAGATTTCACCACTGGTGGTCTTTACGGATTCGCAGAAACGAAAACCTTCAGCGGAGCCCTGGTCAGCAACGGTACCTATTTCATCAACTGGAACGATGTTGCAGGTGTGCTCGAGTCTCACGGCCGATTTGTTGCAGGCGAAGTGGTCGCGATCTTCGATGAATACCTGGATGAGGTAAAGGGCAACACCTACTACTGGATCGGTCAGAGAACTCAAGATGGGATCGCTTCTCCGAATGTTCTGATCGAGCGGAGTTTCATCAACAACACATTCAATGTGGTGGTCAATGAACTCTCGACAGCTGGAGATCCAGTTGCCCAGGTCTGGAATGTCACCGGATCCAGGGTGAACCCACTGAAGGAGTCGTTGGGACCGTTCGTGGTTCTCGCCAGCGACTGGCAATCGGAGAGTTTTACCGACAATGGCGATCGTGTGCGCATCGAGCACAACGGTTACTGGGCCGCCAATGAAGCTTGCCTGGTGGTCGAGGTGAAGAAGTACACCAATGATGCCATGGTCGACAGCACGATTCAGACCTACTACTACGACACGGAACATCATCGCATCGCCTACACCGAAGTGGGTGGCAATGGCATGGTCTGCAATGGCTACATCTCACCCACCACCGAGCGTAACGGAACCCCATGTCAGTTGAGGGTTCTCGATACGGCTTTTGGAAACGGTGCTGCAGTGACCACCATCAACAAGATGTTCCTGGTCGATTCCAAGACGATCAAGATCGACTTCGAGTGGGCATGGTGGGAAGGTAGCGATATCTCCACGGAAAATGACGTTCTCGATTTCGAGCAGCGATTCGTACTCAAGCGAGTCGCCACTGAAAACAAGGCCATCCCTCGTCCGGCTTCCTTCTAGCAGGGAACCGGATGTCATTCAGCCGCGGCGGGGAAGTACTCTCCCCGCCGCGGTTGTTTTTTTTGGATATCTTCAGTGACTGCGATTGACCGATTATCAGGTCGATCTCCTCGATCAACTGTTGCTGACCGTAGCAACCGAGGCCTCCATATCCGAGACCGTCTGCCATGATGTAGATGATGTTGGGAGTGGAGATCGGCTCCCGGATCTTCTTCTAGCCGGAACAGAGCAGCAGCAGGATCGACAGGAACGCTGTAACTTGAGTTCTCATCGATTGTCTTTTACCGAAATCCTGCCGGGAGCGCGCACATCAGTGCCTTTGATCTTTGAAAGTCGATCTCCCAGTTTTGCGCGCATCGCACTTGCCCTTGCACTCATCTCGACGACGATTCCCGGATTCTGAGATTTCACATCATTCTTCTCGAAGGGATCGGCTTCCAGATCGTAGAGGACCAGGTCCGTCGTGATGCCGTAGTTGTACTTGGTAGGAATGCCGTTGTTTCCACCTGGCCGCCCTTCGAGGCTGCGGTATCTGTGCGGAAAGTGCATCTTCCACTTTCCCATCCTCATCGCTTCCAGATCTCCACGGTGGTACCAGAAATACAACTCCTCGTGGGGAGGTGGAGCATCGGGGTCGCCTCGTAATTGCGGCACGATGCTGACTCCGTCGATGGTACGAGTGGGAGATTGTCCGCCGGTCAACTCGACGATGGTGGGCAGCAGATCGATGGTCATGCAGGGGGTACTGCAGGTGCTCCCGGCGGGAACCAGCGAAGGATAGCGGATCACGCAAGGAACGCGAACACCACCCTCCCAGGTGGTTCCTTTGCCCTCCCGAAGTCCTCCGGTGGTACCGGCGTGATCGCCGTAGGAGAGCCAGGGACCGTTGTCGGAAGCGAAGATGAAGAGGGTGTTGTCGAGGATTCCATGCTTCTCCAGCGTCGCTCGGATCTGACCGACAGAATCATCGATCTCGCGGATCACATCTCCGTATGCGCCGTAGGGAGTGGTCTGCCGGAACCGGTTCGATACACCCAGTGGCACGTGGGGCATCGAGTGAGGCAGGTACAGCAGGAAGGGGCCGTCGGCATTCTGGTCGATGAACTGGATGGCCCTGCGAGTCAGTTCGGAGGTGATCAACTCCTGGTCGTCGAGGGTTTCGATGATGTGATCGACCTTGTCCTGTTCGTACCATGGCAGCGGAGGCCACGCCTTGGGAGACTCGGGATGTCCCGGCCACATGTCATTGCTGTAGGGAATGCCGCAGTACTCATCGAATCCCTGAGCGGTGGGTAGGAACTGCGGGTGATGACCCAGGTGCCATTTCCCGTAACAGGCCGTCGCGTATCCGAGCGGCTTGACCACCTCGGCGATGGTCAGTTCATCCGGATGAAGCCCGATCTTCGAGGAGGGGACCAGCGCTCCACTGATCCCGACCCGGTTGGCATAGCAGCCAGAGAGTAGGGAGGAGCGAGAGGCGGAGCAAACCGGCTGACTGACATAGAAGTCGGTGAACCGCATCCCTTCCGTGGCAAGTTGATCGATATGCGGGGTCGGGATCTCCGTTGACCCGTAGCAGGAGAGATCGCCCCAGCCCTGGTCATCGGTGAAGACGATGACGATGTTGGGAGGGGATGAGGTCTCGACAGATTGGCTGAATCCGCTCTCGGATGCACACAGAAGGAGCATCAGGAGCGAAAGTGTTGTGTTGTATTTCATGCGAGGAGGATAACCCCCTCAGCGGGTCCGGTCAGCCCAGGATCCCGTAACCGTAGGTCACCTCGATGGCGGCATCGTGGAGGAATCGATCGGGGGAGAAGAAGGAGGGCTCAAAGCGACTCCTCTCGCCATTGCCGATCTCTGCGGCAACTCCCCGGGCAACGGAGGGGGACAGCTTGAAACCGTGACCACTGAATCCGCTGACCACCCACATCCCCTGCAACCCAGGAACCGGGCCGATGAGAGGATGAGAATCGGGAGTCATCGTATACAGGGCACCCATTCCACCCCACGAGACGGCATGCTCGTAGTGAGGGAGTCGCCTCGCCAGACGACCTCGGCAATCCTTGATGAATTCCTCGCTCACTCCTTCGTCGTAGTGATCAGGATTCTCCACCAGTGCGTCGTCTTTCAGGTCGAGGCAGCCGACCCGCGTCCATCCCGCCAGTTCCGGTTTCCAGTAGAGTCCATTGGTGAGATCACCGTAGATCAGTCTTGATTCACGAGCTCCCCCCGGTGGATCAAAGAACGCCTGCTCCGGACGCATGGCGGAGAGGGGAAGGGAGACTCCTGCTTCCTGGAGGAGTTTGCCTGCCCACGGTCCCGCCGCGACGATGACCTGACCGGCGCTGAGAGACGATCCATCGGCGAGTTGTACTCCATCGATGACATCTCCTGTTTGATTGAAACCGGTCACGCGGGCACCAATTCTGACCTCTGCACCGGCTCGTCTTGCCGACTCGAGAACCGCATGAACCGTGGTGACCGGCTGAACGTTGCCTGCCTCCGCTTCCCAGGCGGCGTATTCGTTCCCGTCAAATTCTCCACCCGGTTCCAGATCCTTCAGCTGAGTGGAATCGAGGATCGTCGTCTCGACACCGAGGGACTTCTGGAGCTCAACATTTCTCTTCAGATTGGCGAGATCCTGTTCGGGGCAGATGAAGGCCATACCCGGGCGATGGAACGAGATGTCGATACCGTATCGCTCCTTGAACTCCGAGTACCACTGCAAGCTTTCCCTCGCCATGCCGATCGTCACCTCGTGGGAGTAGTGCTGACGGAGGATCGCTCCCGATTTTCCGGTAGAGCCGGCTCCGGGATAGGACTTCTCGAGAAGCAGGACGCTACCCGAGCGGGATTCCGACAGTTCCAGGGCGAGCATCGCCCCCATGATTCCGCCACCGACGATGATGTAGTCATGGTGATTCAACGTGAGGACCTTCTATTCGAGATGTGGGACTGCTTCGCGTCCTCCTTGGCAAGCTCGCGGGCGAGGTATCCGCATACCTTGAGGAATCCGTCCACATCATTGTCCTTCTGGATGTCTTTGCGATAGACGCTGGTGGCATTGATGTCGATGAAGCAACGACGCCCACACTCGGTTTCGATCCACTCGACGCCACCGATATCCAGTTCAGCCACACGTAAGATTTCTCTCGCCTGGGCGACCGCATCCTCAGGCACATTTCTGTAGGTCTCGAAGATGGCATCGGGAGCGACACCTTCTGCAATCGGATTTCGGGGGCACCCTTCTGCAGGACACAGGTTAAAGGTGTTGGTCGGAGTCACCTGCATGGCGAAGAGGCATTCCCCGTCGACAAACTCCACTCGCGAGATTGCGCCGTCCTTGGGGACGAGGATCTCCTGCAGGAGCATCAGATGCCCCGGTACGAACACCTCGTCGTCATCGAGGAGCGAGAGCAGGTGCTGCTTGTTTTCGATCCTGCGGATCAGTGCTCCACTTCCTCCGGTGTCGGGTTTGAGGATGAGAGGAAAGACGAGGTTGTCGATGATCTTTCGTACTGCAGCACGACTGCTCACCACCTCGGTGTGTGGGACATCGACACCGAGGCCGCTCATCAGGATCTGCTGGGCGACCTTGCTCGTCTCGAGATGGAAGGAGCGAGATCCGTTGATCACCTTCGCTCCGGTGGCTTCGAGGGCGGCAAGCAATGCGTGAGCATGAGAGATCGCTCCGTCATTGCCCCGCAGGTAGGAGGAGGGCGAAACCCTGTTGAGGTAGAGGGTATGTTTTCTGGCATCGAGAAGATCGAAGGAGTGTTCCCGGACATCGATGGGCTGATAGGGAATTCCCGCCGATTGCAGGGCGTCGAAGAGGGGAGTAAGCCATGCATCGTTCTCGAAGACGATTCCAACGCTTGGAATCGAACTGGCGTGTGACAGAGGCTGGGACTCCGCCGACTTCGAGGCTGGGGATATCGTGTCAGCCGGAGGCTGGGAAGAGGGATTCATCGTGATGACGACCTTCCTGACTGTGCCATGGAGTGTCGCCTCCCACTGTGCATCACTCCCAGTAAATCTACCCTGTTTCGTCCGAACCTGTCGAAATTAGCCGCAATCCTGAAAAGGCTGGTTGTCCTCAGATGCCGTGGGGTAGCCATATATTCTTCACCTGTGAGCCACGGTCAAGGAGCCGCCTGGAGCGGTCCGACAGTTCCCCGGGTCTCCAGCATACCTTCATGTTTCCACTCGATTCCGATTCCAGCTGCTGCGCCAGCTCTCCGTCAGAGACGTGCCAGAGCAGGTCGACATCGTCGTGAGATGCGAGCACAGGACCGATCTCGGCGGCATCACCGGTGAGCAGATTGAGGGCACCGGCGGGCAGATCGGAGTGCTCGATGATCCGGCACATCTCCACCGCTGCCAGTGCTGCAGTCGAGGGAACTGCGATGACATCGTTCCCCGCCGCCAGCAGGGGAGCACAGAGAGAGACGAGGCCGAGTAGCGGCTGTTGCTGGGGGCAGATCAGGCCGGCAGTGCCGAACGGCTCGTGGATGGCCAGGACCAGTCCTCGCCACGGAGTGTCGTGGACCGCTCCATCGTGCTTGTCACTCCAGGAGGCCCACCAGGTCCAGCATTCGACGGCGGCGGCCACCTCCTCCTTCGCCTTTTCCATCCCGCAACCGGTCATCGAGTCGATGCATCTCGCCATCTCCTCTGAAGATGGTTCGAGATTCTCTGCGATGAACCACAGCACCTGAGCACGACCATGTCCCGTCATGCTTCCCCAACTACTCTTGTTGGCAGCCTCCACCGCGTTGCGGACATCCTTGCGATTGGCCCTGGCGGCCAGCCCCAGAGGTTCACCACCAGGGGATTGAACCTCGAAACTGTAGCCACCATCGGGACGCACCTGCTTGCCTCCGATGTAGAGCTTTGCCGTGCGGTCGAGGGCTTGATCCGATCGGTCGGAGTTGACCAGTTCAGTGACCGAGGAGTTACTGTCTGTCGTCGAGGTCATCGGCGCCACATCTCGCAGGTACGCTCGCAGGCCCTCCCGGCCTCCTTCCCTGCCGAAGCCCGATTCCTTCATGCCGCCGAAGCCGCTGGAGGCGTCGAACAGGTTGGTTCCGTTGACCCACACCGTTCCCGCCTCGATTCTCCTCGCCACATCCAGGGCGGTATCGATGTCCTGGCTCCAGACGGTGGCAGCAAGACCGTAGCGGGTGTGATTGGCGATCTTGACCGCCTCGTTGACGGTGCGGAAGGTGGTCGAGACCAGTACCGGTCCGAACACCTCCTGGCTGGCGATCTCCGATGACAGCGGCGCATCCCTGAACAGAGTCGGCGGGAACCAGAAACCATTCTCGGGCAGTTCGATGTCGGGCTGGATGCAATCGATCCCCTCCTCGATCGCTCTCTCACACATCGATTGCACCTGTTGAAGGTGATCGGATTCCACCATCGCTCCGATGTCGACCGCCTTGTCGAGGGGGTTTCCGACTCGCAGTCGTGACATCCGCTCCTCGACCTTTTTGTGAACCAGGTCGGAGATCGATTCCTGAACCAGCAGCCGGCTACCGGCGCAGCACACCTGACCCTGGTTGAACCAGATGGCGTCGACGAGTCCCTCGATGGCACTGTCGATGTCTGCATCTTCGAAGATGATGTAGGGACTCTTGCCGCCCAGTTCCAGCGTCAACCCCTTGCCGCTTCCGGCAGTAGCCTTGCGGATGATCCTGCCCACCTCGGTCGATCCGGTGAAGGCGACCTTATCGATGTCAGGATGGTTGACGATGGCTGCTCCCGTTTCTCCATCGCCGGTGACGATGTTGACGACCCCCGGCGGAAGGCCCGACTTGTTGCAGATCTCCGCAAAGAGCAGGGCGCTGAGGGAAGTCCACTCGGCAGGCTTCAGCACCACCGTGTTTCCACACGCCAGTGCCGGAGCCACCTTCCATGCCAGCATCAGCATCGGAAAGTTCCAGGGGATCACCTGGCCACAGACTCCCCATGGTTCTCCGGCCGGGTCGGTCTCATCGAGCAGGTGGGCACTGCCGGCGTGATGGTAGAAGTGTCTCACCACCAGTGGGATGTCGACATCGCGGGTCTCCCTCACCGGCTTGCCATTGTCGAGAGTCTCCAGCACGGCAAAGAGGCGGCTCTCCTTCTGGATCCCCCTCGCGATGGCGTAGAGGCAGCGAGCTCGCCCTGCCGGACCCAGTGCTTGCCAGGTGGGGAGAGCTTGACGGGCGGCAGTGACCGCACTGTCGACATCGGATGCCGATCCTTGCAGGACGTCTCGAAGCGGCTCACCTGTCGAGGGGCTGCGCGACGGGAAGCGAGTCGATCCCTTCGGCGAGACCCATTCTCCACCGATGAAGTGCGCCGGCTGTTGCCCGGTACGCTCGATCCATTCCCTGGCGGCGGTCTCCGATTCCGGAGCCGGTCCCCAGTCGAGGGTCTCCAGCGATTCGGCAGGATTGCTATCTTTCGGTGTCATCATCTCTATCCCATCGGATGCCGGTGGGCGGCGGAATACCGTCCTGTGGCATGAAACTCCAGCTGTCGTTCGAGGTCCGCGAGCAGGGAAGATGCACCGATCCTGAATCGGTCCGGTGCCATCGATTCCGTTCCCAGTTCTTCGCGAATCAACATCAGGAAGGCGGTGGCAGCCTTGGCGGTGCTGATGCCTCCTGCCGGTTTGAAGCCGGCGAGAATTCCGGTTCTGTCCCGGTAATCACGTATCGCTCGTAACATCACGAGGGCTACCGGTAACGTCGCGTTGACCGGCTCCTTGCCGGTAGAGGTCTTGATGAAGTCGGCCCCCGCTCCCAGGCAAACCCGCGACGCCCTCGCGATGCGTCGGAGATCTCCCAGTTCGCCGGTGGCGAGGATCGTCTTGAGACACGCCCTCTCTCCACAAGCCTCGCGGTATGCCTGGACCTCCTGGTGGAGCTGTTCCCAGCGTCCCTCCAGCACCAGCGATCGGGAGATGACGATGTCGATCTCCTCCGCACCCGCTGCGATGGAGGAGTGGATCTGCTCCACCTTCATCGAATGGGGGATCTGGCCGGCAGGGAATCCGGTGGAAACTGCACACACCTTGACGGGGGAACCGGCGGTGGCATCGCGGGCGCTATCGATCAGGTTGTGGTACACGCACACCGAGGCGCAGTGCAGGTCGGTGGGAAGCCCATGGGCCTCCAGGATGTCGCGCCGGATCGGTCTCCGTGCCTTGCCCGCCAGTCGTCGCACCGTGCCAGGGGTGTCATCTCCCGACAGGGTGGTCAGGTCGATGCAGGTGATGGCGTGGGCAAGCCAGCCGATCTGCCACGACTTCTTGACGGTTCGGCGTCCAGTCAGGGTGCTGGTCCGGCGCTCCACCGCAGAGCGGTTGACGCGGGTAGAAAGCACCCAGTCCAGATCGAGATCGCCACCTTGATTCAACAACATCGCCTCCTGACCGGTGCATCATCGACTTGCGAAGGGTACAGGTCAACAATCCCCGCCGACTCTTCCACCATCATCGCTCGTCGATGGGGGGGGTGGACCCGTTGCACAGCGCCTCCAGCCATCGCTGGGCACCGGTAAACCACTGCTGCCACGCCTTCTCGGTGTCGGTATCTTGCGCCTTGCGGGCGGAGGCGACTCTCAGGCTTCGATCGAGTTCGATCGCCTGGAGATAGCGGGGCAGATCTTCTTCCCGGGGGTTCGCTACCGCCAGTGCGGAGGCCAGTAGTGCCACGCTCATCCTTCGAACCATCCGTGGATCGACATGGGAGAGGCGGTCGAGGCTGGTGTGATAGGCGAAATCGGTGAAGTGCCACATCAGGATGGAGGGGACGCCACGGCCCAGGAACACATCGTGATCACTACCCCCTTCCCAGGGGTGTTCTCCGATGACCCAGCCGTTGCTGACCCGGGCCACATCTTGCATGGCGAGGCGGGCGATGATGGAGACTCCGCTCGGATGCAGATCGGATTTGCGGACACGCCCGGCACCCCAAGGGGTGTGGGAATCGGGGGGCAGTACCTTCATCGCTCCCGGGTCTGGAGATCTCTCCAGCAGGGCGATGGCCCCCGTCATCTCCCTCGAGGCCCCGATCATGTCCGCCGAGAAGGCAGCGATGGTCTTGCGGTCGGTGTGATCGAGGAAGATACGACTCATCGCCATCTCATCGCCCCAGATGAAGGAGATGCTGCGTACCGGCCACGGCAGTTGCTTTTGATTCAGCGCCTCCACCAGCGATCGCACACCCTCCAGCTGTCCACCGACTCCACTGGCATTGTCGACCGCTCCCGGTTCCTGGACATGGGCCGCCAGCGCCACCACTTCATCGGGAGTACTGCTTCCCACCACCGTGGCCACCACGGTCCGCAGCGGCCGCTCGTCGAGATCGACCCGTGCCTTCAGGTGAACCCGTGCTTGCGGGTGCTGCTGAAGGGTTGAATGGACCCGTGGAGAGATCATCGCCACCGGCAAGTCGCCGCCTCCGCGGATGCTGCTGTAGTGGATGGCATCGAGGTGGCGATCTCCACCGCTGGGGTCGACGGTGAAGTCGGCAAGATGAGACGAGAGCAGCGCAGCCGCACCCTTTTGCCTCGCCAGCCTCAGCGCCCTGCCGAGGGAGTCGGCAGTGATGTAGATGTCGCCCTTCTTCAGTTTGTCGGGGTCGAAGCAGATGGGACCCTCGACATCGCAGGAGGGAGCGTGGACCGGAAGCATCGTCCGGTGCGGATCCATGCTGTTGCGAAAGGAGAGGAGAGTTTGCTCCGATTGGCCCTCCCGTTTCATCACCAGACTCGCAGACCGTGGGGTCCACGCCGGGGAACGCATCGGAGTCTCGATCACCTCCAGTTGCAGTTTCTCGTCGCTGCCAAAGCCGCTCTTCTTGAGATGATCCAGGAGATGATCGAGGGTCGCCTCGAACCCCTCGTTGCCAGGCTCCCGGTACCAGTTGTCGGCAAAGGCGATGGTCTCGAAGGCGCGGGCGGGTTGATAGTGGCGGTAGAGGGTCTTCGTCCAGCGGGCGGTTGCCGTCGATCCCGCCACCGGAACGGGTCCCGGATGCTCGGCGGACCCACGTCTCGGTCCATCGTCGAGGATGCGGACCATCTCCTCGCCGAGCAGATCGCCGATCCCGAAGTAACTCTCGGCGTTGCCGAACCAGTGGTGGCCCCACCGACCCGAGTTGGGAGAGTCCTCCGGTCGTCGCATGAACTGAGCGGTCGTCACGTAGGAGACAGTTCCCCGGTACTCCGGTCTTTCCGATACTGCCGCCTGGGCGTGGCGCAGTTGCAGGTTGCCTCCATTGCCGGTCTCGCCGATCACCACCGGCAGATCGGCGACGGAGAGTTCTTCTCTCAGGTCATCGATGAGGTGAGCGAGGTTCTGTTCGTACGCCTCCACCGCCCCTTCGGTGAACATGTCATTCCAGCCCTGAAACCAGAAGAAGCCTCGAAGTTCCACCTCACGTCCGGCGAGATCGGGGAACTCGGCGGGGATGGCAGCGATCGCCTCCCGGTACTCCTCGATCATCTTCGTGTAATACGGTCCCGTATCGCCGCCGGCGGAAGGAGGACGGAAATCGACATGGAGACTCTTTCCTCTCCAGCAGGTCTTGACCAGCAGCACCGGCGCTTCGATGGCGTCGCCGAGACGGTGACCGATCTGCAACTCCGGACCGAAGTGATGGAGATCGTCGTAGACGGCATATCCGATGGAGAGGGGACCACTCTTGAGGACGTCATTGCCGGTGCGGTAACGCACGAGCACATCGTCCCGTTTCGTCCACTCGCCATCCTTGCGCAGGTGGCCCATCCGTTGCGCCATGGCAGGATCTTCCAGCAGTCGGATCAGGGTGCCGTTGCCGCCGTTGTAGTGTTTCTCGTGGACCAGGTCGACCACCGCCTGGCCCTCCATGTTGGACTGACCGGCGAGCAGGAAAACCTGGATCGGCTGCGCCTCCGGGGTGTCTTGGGAAAGGGCGCAACATGCCATCAGCAACAGAGAGGGAATGAACATCGAACCTCCTTCGGAACTCAGGCTTTTGAGGCCTGAACTGGCAGGATACCCTAGCGGATACCTTGAGGAGACCCTGCACCTGGCTGTGGGGCTGGAAAGAGCTCTTCGATGACGAACCCCCGCAACGAAATTCCCGACCGCGCACGGGTCATCATCGTCGGTGGTGGCATCGCAGGGTGCAGCGTCGCCTACCACCTGGCGAAGTTGGGCTGGGAGGATGTGCTGCTGCTGGAGCAGGGTGAACTGGGCGGGGGGACCACCTGGCATGCAGCCGGCATGGTCGGGAGACTGAGAACCTCGAGTAGCATGACCCGGATCAATCAGGACAGCGTCGATCTGTACTCCCATCTCGAGCAGGAGACGGGGGTGGCGACCGGCTGGAAGCAGGTCGGATCTCTCATCGTGGCGCGTCGACCGGAGCGGATGGTGCAGTTGCACCGGACGGTAGCGATGGCGGAGTACCTCGGTGTCGAGGCACAGATGATCGATATCGAGAGTGCGCTCGAGAAGTGTCCCATCATGTCCACCGACGATCTGATCGGAGCCGCCTGGCTGCCAGGGGACGGCAAGGTCGATCCTCATCAGACGACCCTCTCCCTCGCCGCCGGCGCACGACAGGGTGGGGTTCGCATCGTCGAGGGGGTCGGTGTCCAGTCTCTCCTTCAGCGCGACCAGCGTATCGCCGGAGTGGTCACCGAGGAGGGTTCCATCGAGGCGGAATATGTCGTCCTGTGCGGTGGCATGTGGACCCGCAAGCTGGGACTCGATGCTGGCGTCAATCTGCCGCTGTATCCGGTCGAGCATCACTATGCAGTTTCCAATCGGTTGCCCGGGGCCTGGGACGGGATGCCGTGCTGCCGAGATCCAGATGGCACCATCTACTGGCGCGGGGAAGGGGACGGCATCGTGCTGGGGGCATTCCAGGCCTACACCAAACCGTGGGATGTCGATCCGATCCCGGCCGATTTCAGCTTCCAGTTGCTCGAGGATGACTGGCCCAAGTTCACAGCCCCCATCGAGGAGGGGTACCGCCGTCTGCCCGGCCTGGAGCAGGCGGGATTCGACAGGTTTGTCAACGGGCCGGAGAGTTTCACTCCCGATAACCAGTTCCTGCTGGGGGAGACGGGCGAGATCTCCAACCTGTACGTCGCCGCCGGTTTCAACTCGGCGGGGATCGCCTGCTCCGGTGGAGCGGGCAAGGCACTGGCGCAATGGATGACCGACGGGGAAGCGCCCATCGACCTGTGGACGGTAGATCCG
>CBFIET010000084.1:0-32482 GCA_965661685.1 Planctomycetota bacterium | reverse complement strand
ACCGGGTCATCTCCATCTCCGTCCTCGATCCGTGGCACGACGAACAGCACCCGATTGCCCGACTCGACCTCCTTGCGTAGAAATTCCAGCGCCGGCTGCCACTTGCTGGGCGAGACCCAGTGCGTTTGCACCGTCGGCCTTCCGGGTGGGCGCTCATCGATGCGAGACAGATCGAAGTCTCCGCGCAGTGCCAGCGACAGGCTGCGGGGGATCGGCGTTGCGCTCAGATGCAGCCGATGGACATCTTGCCCCTTCCTGGCGATCTCCTGGCGCTGCTTCACCCCGAATCTCTGCTCCTCATCGACGACCACCAGAGCGAGGTCATCGAAGGTGACGGAGGAAGCGAGAAGAGCCGTGGTCCCCACCACGATCTTCGCCTCTCCACGGGCCACCGATTCCTTGATGTCACTGGAACAGCCGGTGGCGATGTGAGCGATCTGCACCTGGGACTGCTTCATGTACTGCTGCAGGGTGTCGCGGTGCTGCTCGGCGAGGGAGGTGGTCGGAGCGATCAACACCGATTGCCTCCCTTGCGCTGCCATCGCCAGCATCGCCCACACCGCCACCGCTGTCTTTCCACTCCCGACATCGCCCTGGACCAACCGCGCCATCGGAAATCCCGCCTGGAGATCGCCACGGATCTCTTCCACCACCCGCTGCTGGGCCGAGGTCAATTGATAGGGAAGCCTGGCGAGGATTCTTCGTTCCACCTCGGGGCTGACGACCAGGCTATCGATCTCGATGGCCCGCCTGTGCGCGCGGGTGCGAGCCTGCTTCGTCGCATGGAGGAACATCTCGATCGTTGCCAGGTGAGATCTGCAGGTCTCACACTCTGCAGAACTGGCAGGGCGATGAAATCCACTGTAGATCGACGGAAGATCACGCTCGATTCCGAGCAGGGTCGGCAACTCTCCCTGCCAGTCCAGATCCACCTCATCGAGGATCTGCTGCACCGATCTACGGATCAGATCCTGAGAAAGCCCGTCGGTGGATGGATAGACCGAGACGATCTGGCCATGGCCGGCGGGGAGCGGCTCGCGCTCGGCGGCACGGAACAACACGGGATGGGCGATGACGATGTCGTGGAAACGACGGATCGAACCGGTCAACCACCCCTGCCAGCCGCCTCGAACCGGAGATCGATACTGTCCGGTGTACCAGTGCAGGAGCACCTTCGTGTGTGGATCATCCTCCGCAGTCAGCAGAGCTTCCCAGCGTCCTCGACCGCTGTAGACCCACTCCGGATCCTCTTCGATGGACCCGTAGATGCTTCGCCGCGCCCCATCGGGAACATCGCGAATCGAACCGTGGATCACCAGATCTTCATGCCTGTGGGGAAAGTGATGGAGTAGGTCACCGACGGTATGCACCGACAGCCGAGCAAACTTGCGTGCGGTGGCGGGACCGATTCCCCGCAGCTGCTGGAGAGGGGTCAGCAGTCGATCGTCGTCGCTGGAGACCTCTTCGATGGGATTGGAAGCCTCATCACCCACCAGTTTCCTCCGCCTCTTCAGCCTCGCAGATCCCTCAGCAACAACTCGACCTCATCTCGGAGAGGCCGATCGGAGGAGATCAATCCCTGGATCTTGCGGCACGAACTGCTCACCGTCGAGTGGGTCCGCCCTCCCAGTTGACTACCGATCTCCGACAGCGAGAACTCCGTCAGCAGCCGGGCGAGGTACATCACCACGTTTCGGGCCATCGATGTGTTCCGCGTCTTCGATCTGGAGACGATCTCCTCGGGGGGAACTCCCCAACGAACCGCAACCCTGTCGATGATGTTCTCGAGGGAGATTCTGCGTTGCAAGGATGCGGCAATCGGTTCGAGGATGGCCTGGGTTCGCTGCATCGTGACGGGCACACCGGAGAGCTTGCACTCTGCGACGATCCGTACCAGTAGACCCAGAAGTTCGCGGACACTATTTCGCGCCTGGGAGGCGATCAGGTCGATCACATCTTCGGGAACCTGGATTCCACCCCGGAGAACTTCCTGACGGAGGATCGAGACACGGGTCAGTTGATCGGGAGGATCGACGAGAACCACCAGTCCTGCAACGAACCGATTCTGCAACTGCTGATGAAGATGATCGAGCTTACGGGGCGGAACATCGCAGGCGAGGAGCACCTGACCACCTTGTTGCGCCAGCGCATCCACCGTCTCCAGTAACTCCTGCTGGCTGCTCGGTTTTCCGGCGAACGCCTGGATGTCATCGATGGCCAGAACCTTCAGCTCCCGGAAGCCTGCGCGGAAGGCGGGGAGAGTCTTGTTTCTGAGAGCGCGGATGAACTGCTGAACGAAGTTTTCCGCCGGCAGGTAACGGATACTGCGCTCTCCCTGGATGAAGAACTCACGGGTGATCGCCTGCAGCAGATGTGTCTTTCCCAGTCCACTGCCGCCGTGAAGGAACAGTGGATTGAAGGAGGCACCGGGGGTGCGAAGTACCTCGATGGCTGCGGAATGTGCGACCCTGTTGGCATGCCCTACGACGAATCGCTCGAGGGTGTGATCGTTGCGAAGACCTGCAGGCCCCCTCGCCGGAGAGAAGGTGGATGGGGTTCCAGGATCGGCCCGGGAAGGAGTGCCCTCGGGGATGAGATCGCCCTGCTGCAGCGACTTCACCTGAGCAGGAAGCCCCGCTTCACTGCTCGACAGATCACTGCTCGACAGAGACATCTGGACCCCGGCAAGGCCGATCCGATTCGCTTCCTGTTGAAGGAACTCGCCGTAGGTGGACTGGATCCTCTCCAGGGCGTATCGACTCGCTACCTGCAATCCGAGGATTCCATCATCCAGCAGCTGCGGATGTACCTGGGTGAACCAGCGAGACATCTGGATCTCTCCGATGTCGGGGGAGATGGCGCTGCGTAGTTGCTGCCATTGATGGTCGGCAGAGGTCGATGATGATTCTCGAATGCTCAACACTCTCCCCCCCCATGCACGTGACGACGATTCATCGCCACGGAGTTCCCCCGCGTTCAGTCGATACAACTTCGAAGTCGTTGCAACGAAGCCAATTCATCTGGAAGTACCCCTACCGGACCGACTGATGTTACCAGTCGGCGGTCTTGAAAAAGGATGCGGACCCGGAATCAAAACGCTCCTTGGCGTTCAAACTCCCATCGGCGTGTGGCCGATCATGCATCGAATTCTTTCCCGTTCAGTAACGGGATCGGGATCACTTCTAGAGAGCAACGTCACTCACGAGTACTTTGCCTCGGATCGACAAGGGACTCCCGACGGAGCGGAAGTCTTGTTCCTCAATCCTTCACGGCAACGCCCGAACGTAGCAAACGAAATCGGACCTCGCAAGGGTGCCTGGAAGATGTCATTTCGGTGCCCTGGATGCGCAAAATAAGCGCGCATTTTTCCACGAGTAGTTATCGGCCAGGATGAAAACCGAGCGGATCTGGAGAATGTAATCTCTGCCACTCTTGATAGGCTCGTTGCAGTTTTAGTTGCTCCCGGTACCAGCCATTCCAGCGCTTCGCCTGGCGTACCCGCAGCCCCTTCGCTTCCTGCTTGTCCCACTCGAATCGCCCCTCGATGCCACTGATCTTCACGATCAATTGCCATGACAACTTACGAACCCAGCGATTGTCTGCACCGAGTCCCTCGAGAGCGACCTTGGCCTGGTCGAAATGAGGTGTTTTGAGAAGGATTCGCAACGCCGAGATGCGTGCCAGATCGAAGGGAGAGCGAGCCACCGGGATCAGATGGGGAATCACTGCCGGTCCCACGGTGGAGAGTTTGCGCTCCGCTCGGGTCCGAATCTGCGTCTTCTGCCTCTGAAGTTCCTTCACCAGCAGCAATACCTCCTTCAACCGGGACTTTTCCAGTTGCGGGATCTTCCCGGGCATCCGCACCTGAGGAGGAGCAGGGGGCAGTTCCAGATCGACAGCAGGGGTGTCTTCGTCGCCGTTCACGGCGGGGACAACCACCACCGGTGGAACCACTCCCGCAGCCAGTAGCGGCTGCGACAGAGGGCCCCCGGCGCAGGAGAGGATCAACAGCAGCAGGATCGTGGTAGTGGTGGCGCAGGGGTTTCTTACGAGGCTCATCCTGTTTCTTCTTCCCAGGGTCTGGCCAGCTGTCGCTGCAACTTCTGGCTCAACTTCCCATCGAGTTCCGGTAACGGCGGGGCTGCTGTTCCGGCACAGGCCAGCGTTCCTGAAGATTTCATGCCGACGGCAGGACCGAGTCCGATCTGCCAGCCGCCACGCAGCAGCGCCAGTCGGACCCTCCGTGCAGAACTGTACGTGGATAGTATAGCATTTTCTGACATGCACTCTCTCAGCGACGCCAGAAAACCACTCTTCCACGGCCCTGGATTGCGTTTAGGAGAAAATGGGTCGAGGAACACCGCATCGTAGGGACCGTCGATGGTGGCGATCTGTTGCTGAACCTCCCCCTCGATCAGCTGCAGAGTGAGGGAATCTTGACGCCACTCTCCGCACTCGACCAGGTTGCCGAGAATCGTCGATAGACGCGCCTCCGGCAATGCCCTGAAATGACCTCTCAATTGCTCCAACGGCAGCAGATCTCGCTCGAAGGAGACGATCTCGACGACCGTACCTGGAACCGCCCGCTGCACGACATGGATCGCCCAGCCGACATTGGTCCCCAGTCCGAATCCGACATCGATGATGCGAACCGTGCCGCGCTGGCGAGCGGTCTCGATGAGGCGACATGGGAGTACGAATCGGTGCAGCGCTTCCAGGTGCGCACCGCTGAGGGAGTGGTAGTGCTCCCCCACCTGCTCATGAAATCGAGTCGGTGATCCATCACCGGTGAGGATCAGGGAGTGATCCAATCCGTTGGCTCCTGCCCACGGATGGTGCTGAGTAGCACGTGCAGAGCCAGGTTGGTGGCCAGATCGCGAATCCTGCCGCGATCTCCACTCAGCATGTAGCAGTGCGAACGAGTGGTCGTTCGGCAGGAGAGACCCATCCACACCGTTCCCACCGGCTTCTCCTCGGTTCCTCCCGTCGGTCCGGCGATGCCGCTGATGCTGAGGCCCACATCGGCTCCTGTAAGTGCGCACGCTTGCTTCGCCATCGATTCCACCACCTCGCCGCTGACCACCCCCATCTCGTCGATCAGGCCCGGTTCCACCTGCAACACCTGGTTCTTCATGGCGTTGCAGTAACAAACCAATCCACCGGGGAACACCTGGCTGGAGCCGGGTACCGAGGTGATGCGTGAACTGATCGCGCCTCCGGTGCAGGACTCCGCCAGTGCCAGGACGATGCCTCGTTGCTTCGCTTCGATGACCAGGTGAGTCTCGATGCCGAGTCCTCCCAAGCCGGTGAATCGGGAACCGAACTGACGAGCCGCTTCCGCCGCCAGTGACCGTCGTGCAGGCAAGCGAACCTCGATCTGTGAGAGTCCCTTGACACAGATGTGATGAAGATCGGGGTCGCCGAGTTGTTCGACGATCCACTCATCCAGCTTCGATTCAGGAATCGCCATGAACTCGAGGATCTCCCCTGGCTCCCTGGCTCCCCCGACCTCTCTTGCCCATGTCTCCACGTGAGTCGTGAACATCTGCTCGAACTCGGAGGGAACCCCGGGCAGCGCGAAGACCGTGGTGCCATCCTCCATCTGCAGGTAGATCCCTGGAGCAGTCCCACTGAGGTTCTCGAGCATCCGCGCAGCCTGTGGCCTGCGAGCCTGGTTGCGATTGCTAGAGCTCGGCTCGACACCGCGTGAGCGCATGTAACGCTGGATCTGCTGCCAGCTCTCATCGTCCTCGATCAGCGGGACTTCGAGGGCATCCGCCAGTTCCTGGCGAGTCCGATCATCGGCGGTGGGGCCCAGTCCGCCGGTGATGATGATGGCAGAGACGGCAGCGGGGGGAGATCGAAGTACCGTTGAGAGAGCGCCCGGTGCATCCCCCACGCTCAGGTGCCACGACACATCGATACCGAGCGGGGTCAGCTGACTGGAGATCGACCTGCTGTGTCTTTCCAGGATCCGACCCTCGAGGATCTCATCGCCAACGGCGACCACTCCCACCGTCAGGGGTGCATCTGGCGAGTTCTGATCTGTATCGATCATGGACCGCTCCTCACCGATCGAATCACTATCCCTCGTCGGGGGAAACCTGACTCCTACCAAACATCACGCAGGCGATGATGCCCAGTTCGTAAAGAATCGTCAGAGGGCCCGCCATCAGCAATTGAGTCACGACATCGGGTGGAGTCAACATCGCCCCTAGCAGTACGGCTCCCATGATGGCGTACTTGCGATAGGTGCGGAAGGTCTGGATCTCCACCAGCCCACTGCGGGACATGAAGATCATCACCAGGGGTAACTGGAAAAGGACACCCATTCCGAGGATCAAGGTGAACACCAGGCCCAGGTATTCCTTGAGGGTGAATGTCGCCTGAACCAGGGCAGGATCTCCATATCCCCCGAGGAAGGAGAGACCCACCGGAACCAGTACCAGGTAGGCGAAACTCACTCCCATCGCCAGCAGCAAGAATGCCATCGGCAAGAAGGGTCGTACCGCTCGTCGTTCTTGATCGAAAAGTCCGGCGGCGATGAAGTTCCACATCTCGAAGGTGATCCACGGCAGAGCGATCAAGATTCCCAGCATCAAACTCAATTTGAGATAGGAGAAAAACGCCTCCGAGTAGGACAGCAGTGCCAACGGTTTGGCCTGTTCACGCCAGTCGAGAAGCAATGCGGTCTCATCCAGCAAGGTCACCGATGCAGCGGCTGCCCCCGTAAGGATCGATCGGGTCTGTGTATCCCCCCGCCCGGCTTCGATGATGTCTGCGGCAGCGTCGGCATCCTCTGCCGACTCGCCTCCCTCTTCGGCCGGTACCGGGTCAACTCTCCACTGGTTCCAGAGCGCAGCAGCCTGCTCGAGACCTGCGATGCTACCCTCGACCGATTTCTTGGCTCCCCACGGCAGATCTTCCAGGGTGAGTTTCAGTTGCTCGGCGCTCTTCAACAAGTTGTCCGGCGTGACGCCGAGGATTCGCATCGAGGAACGATCGGGATCGAGGGCGATCAGCCGCTCCTCCAGGAGAAGCGCCATGCGGCCAACCACCGGCGACTGCTCCTGGGACTGCCGGAACTGCTCCCAGCGATCCCACCATTCCTCGTCCGATGCGGAGATCGCCAGCAGCCGCCTCGCAAGGGAGCCATCGACTTCTTGCAACTGACCATTCAATTCGGAGATCTCGCCCTCGATCTTGGCGATCTGTTGCCGTGCAGTAACCTGGGACATGGCGGTGCGGTGTGGCACCGTGATCAATTCCATCAGGGAGTCCTGGAAGATGAATGCCACCACTGCGAAGACAAAGGTGACCAGGATCGATCGGAAGATCCTGCTCCTGAGTTCTTCCAGATGATCTCCAAACGACATCGTCTTCAGTCCATCCTCCGGATCGCCCTGCAGATTCACGGTTCATCTATCTTTCTACCGCGACTACTGGCGGCTTCGTCATCCCTCGATCAGGATGCCACGACTCCCTCAACTGGAATACCCTTCTCGATCGAACTCTTCCACCGTCACCGATCGAGGACACGATAAAAAAACGGCGACGAGGGATCCCCTCATCGCCGTCATTTCAACAATCTGAGTTCAAGACCTAGAAGTCGATGAAATCGAGAAGTTGCTTCTCACGAAGGATCGTCACTCCGAGATCCCGTGCCAGATCGTACTCCGAGGTATCCTCGTAGCCCTTCACTGCCACCACGAAATCGGTATCGAGAGCGACCTCCTGCGAGACGACCCCACCAAACAGCTGGATCTTGCGAACCATGTCCTCGATGGAGTAACGACCATTGGTCGCATTTTCACCGGCGAAGACGAAGGTCGGAATCTCTTCACTATCGTAGAAGGGGCTGGTGATCATGTCTCCGGAGGAGATGGGATCGAAGCGATCAACATTTTCGAGGATGGCGACTTCGGAGAAATCTTCCTCGACGCTGAGAACCTCGATCTTGCCCTTGCTGATCCTCTTGCCACCCTTCTGGTAGGCAAACACATCGAAGACGAGTCCTCGACGCATCCGATCCTTGGTCCCGACGCTGATCCAGGCCTTGCCCAGTTCCTCGGAGACGCGGATCACCTCACCGTCTGGCTCTACCATGGCGAAGGTCTGCTCGCGGACGATCTCTCGCTTGAGTTCCTCGATCCGATCCTTCGACCTTTGCAGGAGGTTTTGAGAGATGCTGAGGTCACGCTGCAACTTGTAGACTGCGGCGCTGTTGTCCTGCTCAAGACGCTCGATCTCTTCCTTCAGCTTCTTTTCCTCTTCCCGCGCGCGGGTACGACTCTGCTCGAGAGAAACCTGAAGTTCATTGATCTCGCCGCGCAGGCCGTCATTTTCCTCGTTGAGAGTCGAGCCGAGATTGCTCTTGGAGGTCACGACCTCCCGGTATTCGTTATCCTTTGCCTCGGCGGCAGCACGCTGGCTCTGCAACTCGTTGTTGAGGAAGCGAATCGTATCGACCGAATCGGAGTAGAGATCCGAAAAGGAACCGTACTCTTTCGGACTACTCGACCCACGGGCAGCGGCGATATCCCCGCCAGCCTTCGCGACCATCGTGTTCATCTCCTCGAGAGGAACCTCGTTCTCCGTACCATGGACCAGAACCCGGAGCTCGTTGTTCTCCTTGTTCAACTCCTTGATCTTGGTTTCCTTCTCCGAGAGATTTCTCTCACGTTCGGCGAGATTGGTCAGCGTCTTCTGATGATTGCTGTTGAGGCTGAACGCCACGAAACTGAGCGCAACTACAAGGACCAGTGAGACGATGAGAAATGAGAGCTGAGCTCCCCCCTGGTTCCGGGCCATCGGGTTCCTCCCTGCAGGCACCACCCCTCTCGGGGTACATACCTGGAGACTAACGTCGATTCCACCCTGCACGATCATGCACAGGAGAGGCATCGACTCGGTTGTGATTCATTTCCTTCCTGGCCACACTCCGGAGTCCCTCCTCGACCTCAAGGTCTTGGAGAAGCACCGGGAGAAAGAACCCCACACGGGATGACCAGGACTTGCCTGGCACCCCTCAGCATCGATCCTGCCTCGGAGACCGGAAGCGGTGATCCTACGCCCGACGGGGCTGCCCGTCAAGCAGCCCAGAGGGCCTCGTTGCCGCCCGGAGGCCTCTGGGATAGGTTCTTAGCAGCCCGGTTCGTTCCCGGGACCAGAAACCCCCGTCCCAGAAGCGCCCATCGTGGCGTGGCTGGGCCACGGCGGTGATCCCCACCAACCGGGTCGGGAGCACCGGGAAGGTAAAATCGTTGTCACGTAATTTGTTCCTGATCGACGGCCGATACCAGATTTATCGCGGTCATTACGGGATGCGTCCCCTCACCGATAGCCGGGGGATGCAGGTGCAGGCCATCTACTCCATCGCAGATCTGCTGTTGCGACTGTGTCGCGACCAGGAGGTCAACCTGTGGGCGGTTGCCATGGAGTGCGATGGACCCACCTTCCGTCACGACCGCTATCCTGAGTACAAGGCCAATCGGGATGCGATGCCTGAAGAATTGCGCCAGCAGTTGCCCTACATCGATCGGCTACTGGAAGCGTTTCGAGTTCCGATCCTGCAGGTCGACCACCACGAGGCGGACGACTGTCTCGCAACGATGGCCACCATCGCGGAGAAGCAAGATTACCAGGTGCGACTGCTCACCAGGGACAAGGATCTCGAACAGGTCATCTCCGACCGGGTGCAGTTTCTCGACGAGCGCAGCGGCACCCTGTACGGGCCGAAGGAATTACACGAGAAGAAGGGAATCCGCCCCGACCAGGTGATCGCCTACCAATCCCTCGTCGGCGATTCCTCCGACAACATCCCCGGCGTCCAGGGGGTCGGCCCCAAGACAGCGGTAAAGGTACTCTCCTTCACCGACGATCCCGAATCATTGCTGGAGGATCCGGTTCCCGAGGGTATCCCCGCCGCAGCATTGAAGAAGATCCGTGCCTGCCCCGAACTGCTGAAACTCTCCAGGGAACTGGTGACCCTGTCGATCGAGGCACCTCTCACCGAAGCCCCCGAGGATCTGGTGCGGGTCACTCCCGATCACGACAAGATGGTGGCGCTGTTCCAGGAGTTGAACTTCACGCGATTCCTCAAGATGATCGAAAAGCCCCAGGAAGAACAGGCGAGCCTTTTCAGCGGTATCGACTCCTCCTCTTCCAGCTCACCACAACCGGAGCAATCGACGACGGCGACGGCAATCGCTCCCTCTGAGCCGGTGCAGTACCAGCTGGTCTCCACCCTGGAACAGCTGGACGAGGTGATCGGCATCTGCCGCGAAGGAGGACGCTTTTCCTTCGACACCGAGACCAGTTCACTCGATGCCATTCGCTGCATGGTGGTCGGCTGCAGCATCGCCGTCGAGCCTTCGACCGCATGGTACATTCCGTTCCGCTCCCCTTCCGGGGACGGGCCCATCCCTAGACAAGATGTTCTCGATCGTCTGCGCCCACTGCTCGAAGACCCCGAAGTGGGAAAGATCGGGCAGAACATCAAATTCGATGCTCAGGTGATGCGGAACGAGGGGATCTTCCTGGCAGGGATCTGCGGTGATCCGATGCTCTCCGCCTACCTGATCAACCCTCTCCGTGGACGCTACGGACTCGACGGCCTGGTCGCCGAGAGACTGGGCCACACCATGATTCCCATCCGCGAGATCATCGGCGAACCGGACTCCGAGACTTCGATGGACCAGATTGAACCGGAAGCGATCTCCGACTACGCCGCAGAGGATGCCGACTGGACGCTGAGACTGCACCTTGACCTCGATGAAGAGATCGAACAGCACCAGCTGCGTCAGGTACTCGAGGAGGTGGAATTACCCCTTGTCGATGTACTCGTATCGATGGAGCGGGAAGGGATCTCCATCGATGAGGAGCAGTTGAAAGCTCAGGAGGTGGAACTCTCCAGTGAATTGCAGCAGATCGAGAAGCAGATTCACGAAGCCGCAGGTGGCCCCTTCAACATCTCGAGCCCGAAGCAGTTGCAGAAGGTCCTTTTCGAGGATCTTGGACTTTCCACCGAAGGGCTGGCCAAGACCAAGACGGGGGTCAGCGTGAAGGCAGAGTCGCTGGAAAAATTGGCGGTCAATCACCCCGATGAGGTGCTTCCCGCGGCGATCCTCCGCCATCGAAGCCTTTCCAAGCTACTCTCCACCTACGTCATCTCCTTGCCTCAGCACCTGCACCCGGAGACGGGCCGCATTCACACCGAATTCCGTCAGACGGTCGCTGCCACCGGCCGACTCTCCTCCAATCGTCCCAACCTTCAGAACATTCCGATTCGCAGCGAGGAGGGACGGCGAATCCGTCGTGCCTTCATCCCGAATCGACCCGATTGCATCTTCGTCTCGGCAGATTACTCCCAGGTGGAGTTGCGTTTGCTTGCACACATCACCGGCGATGATGGCTTGATCAGTGCACTGCGTTCAGGGGCCGACATCCATTCGGCAGTCGCAGCTCGCATTCACGGCAAGACGGTGGAAGAGGTCGACCGTACCGAACGCTCCGCAGCGAAGGCTGTCAACTTCGGATTGATGTACGGCATGGGCCCCTTCGGGCTGGCCAGGGATATCGGAATCTCGGTGGGAGAAGCGAAGGAGTTCATTCAGAACTACTTCGAGCAGTATCCCGGAGTCCGCGACTGGATGGATGAAACGAAACGAATCGCAGCAGAAGAGGGTGAGGTCCGTACCATCACCGGAAGGCGTCGGCCGATTCCGGAAATCCGTTCGAGGGTCGCCCGTGAGAAGGCCCAGGGAGAGCGATATGCCATCAACAGTATCGTCCAGGGATCCGCGGCAGATCTGATCAAGTTGGCGATGATCGAGGTCCATCGTGAAGCGATCAGTCGTGGCAACGAGGCGAGAATCCTCGTCCAGATCCACGACGAACTGTTGCTGGAGGTCCCCACCGAGCAAGCCGATGAATGCGCCGGCTGGTTGAAGAGTTGCATGGAGGGTGTGATGGATATCTCGGTGCCACTGGAGGTCAGCGTCAGCATCGGGAAGGACTGGTATGAAGCCAGCAAGTGATGCGACTCCACCGTCACGGCCATGGATCGTGGCAGTGACTGGCGGTATCGGATCGGGCAAGAGCACCGTTGCCAGAGCCTTCGAAGAACTCGGCGCCCATCGAATCGATGCCGACCAGATCGCCCACCAGGTATTGCTCGAGGCGGAGGTGGTCCAGGAGGTATCGGAGGCCCTGGGAGGTGCCGTCCTGTCCCAGGAGGGCACCCTCGATCGGGGTGAAATCTCCCGCATCGTCTTCTCAGACCCCACCTCCCTGCAGCAACTGGAAGCAATCATCCACCCGAAGGTCCGGAATCAGATCGAGGTTACCCTTGCAGAACTGTCCCGGATGGGGTTCGATGGGGGCAGTCCTCTTCCCGGAGGGCGACCTTTGATCCTCCTCGACATTCCTCTTCTCGAAAGTTCCCCCCTACGAAAAATCGTTGATCGGGTGCTCTTCGTGTCTGCTCCAGATGAGCAGAGAGAAATGCGGGTTCAGCGGACTCGAGGGTGGCCATCCGGAGAAAGAGAAGCACGGGAAGCGGCGCAGGTGCCACTTTCCGAGAAGAAGGCATCTGCCGACGGGATCATCTCCAATCCGGACGGACTGTCCTCCGATGAGATGGAACAGCAATGCCGAAACTATCTCCAGGTGTGGTGTGACCACATCGAACATGGCCTCGAATGAGCAGATCTAGGAGAACTCCTGATGGTGCCACCCAGCAAGGATGACGGGGAAAAGAAGCCGCGCGGATCGAAGTCCGGCTCCTCTCGTGCAAAGAAGAAGACCAGTCGCAGATCGAGCAAGGCGAGTGGATCGAGCGGCGGCCGCAAGAAGCACGGGGCCCGGAAGGCTCCTGCCCCACCTCCAGTCGAGCTGGAGGGACTGCCGATGGACGTAGAGGATCTTGACGAGATCCCCGTTCCCCTCTCCGATCATGTCCCCGAACTTCACCTCTCCGAGATGCACAAGATGACGATGGCCGAACTGCAACAGATGGCCAGGGATGAGGGAATGGAGGAGATCGCCGGCAAGAAGAAGCAGGATCTGATCTTCGAGATTCTCAAGAAACGTGCCCAGGAGTCGGGTGTGATGTACGGAGAGGGTGTTCTCGAGGTTCTTCCCGATGGATTCGGGTTCCTCAGGTCTCCCCGCTACTCCTACTACCCCTGTGCCGATGATATCTACGTTTCTCCGTCACAGATTCGCCGATTTGGCCTGGTGACGGGAACGGTGATCCAGGGACAGGTTCGCCCCCCCAAGGATGGGGAACGCTACTTCGCCCTGCTGCAGGTGGATGCCATCAACTACGAGGAGACGGAAAAGGTTCACAACAAGGTCGTATTCGATGACCTCACTCCTCTTTATCCCGATGATCGCCTGCAGATGGAAACCGACAGTGATACCCACGAGACTCGTATCATCGATCTGGTTACCCCCATCGGAAAAGGGCAGCGGGGACTGATCGTCGCACCACCGAGAACCGGTAAGACCGTCATCCTGCAATTGATCGCAAACGCCATCGCCACCAATCACCCCGAAGTGGATCTGATGGTCCTGCTCATCGACGAGCGACCGGAAGAAGTCACCGACATGGAACGAAATGTCCGTGGCGAGGTGATCTCCTCCACCTTTGACGAGCCTGCCAGCCGTCACGTGCAGGTTGCCGAGATGGTCATCGAGAAGGCGAGACGGTTGGTGGAATACGGCCGGGATGTGGTGATCCTCCTCGATTCCATCACACGCCTGGGACGGGCCTACAACAACGAGGCTCCCCACTCCGGCAGAATCCTCTCCGGTGGAGTCGATGCAGGCGCATTGCAGCGACCCAAGCGCTTCTTCGGTGCCGCAAGAAACATCGAAGAGGGAGGAAGTCTCACCATCCTCGCCACCGCACTCATCGATACCGGCTCGCGGATGGACGAGGTGATCTTCGAGGAGTTCAAGGGTACCGGAAACATGGAACTTCACCTGGATAGGCGTCTCGCGGATAAGCGCGTCTGGCCAGCCATCGATATCAATCGCTCGGGTACTCGTAAAGAAGAACTGTTGATGAGCGCAGAAGAGATCAAGCGTTTGTGGATCCTTCGCAAGGTTCTCAACGACATGAACCCCGTCGATGCGATGGAGATGTTGAAGGCGAAGCTGAAGCAAACCGCCTCGAATGTCGAGTTCCTGCTGGCCCTCAATACCGAACGACAGGATTGAACGCGGTTTCACAGCGCACTGTCACAGAAAAAATACGGGCCGCAGGGAAAACCCTGCGGCCCGTATTTCATCCGGTCGAAAGCAATCGAACTCCCTATCGGTTGGTTCGAATCACGGTGGTCAGCGTTCTTGGTTGCGATTTCTTCTCGTTGAGAACCCGCACCGAGATGCGAAACGCCGGAGGGACGTAGGCCGCCCGGTATCTCAATCCTCCTGGATCCTGGTCCCAGGTGGCGGACGAGATCGGTTCTTTCATGATCAGACGCCCGGCACGGTTGTACAGCATCGTGTACTCCTTGGCAGGGAAGCGTGATCCTCCATCGCTCCAGATGAACAACTTGTCGCCGGTTTGCAGTTGAGAAAACTTCACCCGATCGGTGGTGTAGTTGAAAAGAACTGGTGTGTTCTCACCGGTCTGCAGGTTTCTTGTTGCACGGTAGGCATTGGTTCGCATCTTCGAGAGGAAACCACCGTAGAGGAACTTCTTCCTGAGTGGCCCGTTACGCCTCAGCAGATCAGGGTCCTCGCTATCGACCAGTTCCGGGGTTCTCTCCACCGAGGGACTCATGAATCCCCCAGGCTTCGAATCGAACTTGTTGTCGTAGAAGTACTCGATCTTGAGATCGGTCACGTTGGAGCAGAGTTCGACCAGTTTCTTGCGAACCCTCACCTCAGTTGACCTGTAGTTGTTGATATCGAGATCGACATACCGGACCGATTTCATCAGCACGAGGCTACGACTATCCAGAAAGGTCATCTCCTCGTCGGGGTCGATCTTGCCATCGTTTACCCCGGCTTCGAGTTTCCTTGGATCCGCCAGGAAATACTCCACGTTGGCGAGACGGATGACACCATCGATCTCCACCGGAGCCTTGAAGTAAATCGCATCGCACCAGTGCTCCTCCGGCTCACCCGGCCGAGGGTCTTCCAGGATGTAGTGCCCCTCGAAAACGGAAGCCGCCTCGTCGTATTTGCCGCGCAGCCCCCCCTCGAGATTGGGGCCGACATCATTGTCCTTGAGTTCCTCCCCCTCGTCCCAGTATCCCTTCGATCTCCCCTGGTCCTGGTAGAACTCAAGGGAAGCGGTCGGGACCATCTTGGAGAGGTTCTCGTTGATGTCGTCCAGCGCGTATCGAAACTTCTGGTACGTCTCCACCGTGGTGATGGTGGAGTCGTAGATCTTCTGGGAATCAGTACCCACCTGCGAAATGATCAAGGAGATGATCGCCGCAAGGGTCAGAGCCACGAGCAACTCCAGTAGCGTGAATCCCTCTTGCTGGTGGTGAGTTGCTTGCTTATTTGTGGACAAGGATCTGTGTCCGGTAAAAGGGGTCCGCACTTGTTGTTCCTTCCCGGAAGGACCGGAAAACATAAATCTCTACCTCGAAAAGTTCCCCGGAGGGAACGATATTCCTGCTGCCAGGAAAGTGAACTTCCAGGCTGCTGTCTTGAAGTGCTGGCCGAATCGAGAAGGCAAATGAGTACTGCGAGATGGGATCGTCATCCACGATGCCCTGGTCGTACATCTCCTCGTTGAAGAAACGATTACTGAGGTGGTAAACCCTGCGTACATCGACTTCGGTGTATTCGCCGCCAGCTCCATCCGGGATGGTACGGTCATCCTTGTCATCGTCGGCGGCATTGGGATTGCCACGACCATTTGGCGGACTGCCAGAGGAGTCATCGCTGACCTCGCGAACCACGCCCCCGTTATTCACCTCCCACTCGGCACCATCCGATTCAGGAAAGACAAAGGTCTTGCCCCTGTCCCAGTGGGCGATCCTCGTCAGGCTGGCCTTTCTGTCCGGATCAGGGCTCGGTAACAGGATGTAGTAATCAGCATCCCAGCGAGCCTGATCGGGGCTCCTCGGCAACTCGTCGGTGACCCCATCGTGGCTGAAGATGAAGTAGGTCCACTTTCCATCCTTGCTCTGGTACTTACGGTCGCGGAGCCCCTCTCGAACTGCCTGTTCCACCGAGTGAGAGATGAGCACCGCATTGGTGGTTTCCACCGCCTGCTTGCCGGTACGCATCGCTACAGGAAATACAGCGAGTAATCCGAGCAAGCCCACGGTGAGAATCACCACCGCCAGCAAGATCTCCAGGATGGTGAATCCCTCGTTTGTCGCTCTCCGTTTCACAGGAGTCACTCCAGTCCCTCCCCGACCTTGGTCATCACTCTTCCCGTCGGCCTGATGTCGACGAAGCAGACGCTGAAACTACCTTTCTGATGAAAGATCACATCTCCACCATGAGGAGGATCACTCTGGAATTTCCAGCTGGGGACGTCGTCCAGGCGGCCGAAGTCGATGGTTCCATCGAGCAGGAACTTGATGGACAGGTCTTCCCGTCTCACCTTGCAGCGCTCCATCGGAACACCATTTTCCTGGTCAACCAGTTGATCGGGGATCTCGTCGACTTCGAGATCTGCGCTGGGCATCTCGAAGCTGACATGATCTGAATCTCCCACGTTGAACGATCTCAGTCCGCCGACAAATCCACCCTCATCTTCACCCTTGGAATGGCGGTACAGGCGTAGCCCCTTCTTCAGGAAGACCAGCGAATATTCCTGCTTCTTCGTCACTGCATTGTTGCGTGCTTCGATGGCCATCGATGAGATCACCGAAGCGGCGTTTTCGATGCGGCGATCCTGGAAGATTGCAGAGATCGCCGGGGCGATGAATCCAGCAGCGACGATGATGATTCCGATGGTGACGATCATCTCCACCAGGGTGAAGCCGCCATTTGAACCCTCTCTGGGTGCAGATGATCCTCGCATCACTCCCCCTGCCAGTTGGAGAGCATCTCCTCGTAGAGTTCTTCCGGTGTGTGCCCGGACGAACCGTGGCTCCAGATGTCGTACTCCTCGATGTTCTGGGGACCGGTTCCGATACTTCTCTCTCCCACATCCCTGGGATCTTCACTGTGAGTGAACTCGTCGTCATCCCAGTCGAGGTGAGTTTCGCCATCACTCTGCGGACTGTACCCGTCGATCCCCTTCGACACGTCGTCGTAGTGGATCGGCTCGTACCAGGCGTCGAGGATCTGACGCGCTGCATCATCACCCTCCGAAGCAGCGGAGATTTCATCGGACCTGAACTCACCGATCGCTTCCTCCTTGCCGAGCACCCGCACCTCTCCGTTGGGGAGGGTCTTGGTGATGAGAATCGGCTGGGTGAGGGTGTAGGTGAGTGCAGCTCCACCGGTCAGGTAGGATCCTTCAGGAGTGATGAGATCGTCTCCATCGAGCCCATCGGTGGGGTAGCCGCCGTACTTCGAGTGATAGGTATCGATGTACAGGCTGACCCTCTTGATGATCGACTCGGTGCGCGCGTTCTCTGCGCTCTTCAGGTAACTTGCCGTTCCCACGGCCAGCATCGACATGAGAAACACGATCAAGGAAATGGTAACCAGCAACTCCACCATCGTGAATCCACGCTGGCAACTACGGGGTGGAGTGGTCAGGGAAGCCCCAGAGGGTCTACCAGTTTCCGATGTCATCGTATTCCTCTCCCTCCTCGGGAACTCCGTAACAGGCATCATTTTCACTATCGGGGCCTATCGACCACAGATCGTAACTGGATCTACGAATCATCCAGTCTTCCTTCTCTCGCTTCGATTTGTTCTCGCGATAGAAGTACGGGGTCTTCCACGGATCCAGGTAGTACTTGTCCACATCGGGATCGAAGAGATCGTCTCTGCCCGCAACCTTGTACTCATCATCGTAGTCTTCATCGACGACGGCGATGGAGTCCGTTGACAGTTCGATGTAGGGCGAGTTTCTTCCACCCTTACCGTTGGGAGGACGCTCTCCCGCCACTCCCTCGTACATCGACGGGAATCCATTGAACTCCTCCGGATCATCGACCTTGAGATCCCAGCCAGGGTATACCCCCTCGTCCCTGAGATATTGCTCCAGGGCATTCTTCATTCCTGAGATGTCACTGGCTGCTTCCGCCTCAGCTGCTTTGCCCTGCGCCTGCTGGATCATCTTGGTCACTAGCGTGGAGAGGACTGCGATGATCGCGACCACGATCATCAGTTCGATGAGTGTGAAACCAGTTTGACTCTTGCGAGGCTTTTGAACATTGCGAGTAGAATCGCCCCCATCCTGGATGAGGATCTGACTGAAGATCATCCGGTATTCCCTTTCCGAGAGAACTGTGCCCGAGTCGAGTCTGGGACGGACTCGATACTGCTGGGCGCTCGGCCGGCTCGTCGCCATCCGATCTCGTCATTGTGCCTGTCCACGGCAAAGAGGCAAGCCCCCTGAGAGGTGGAGGAGGGTGGGAATCGTTGAAATCCACCGGCGGGGCACTCCCTGGCTCAGGCGTCGATGAGATATTCCTCGATAAATCCCGTGTCGAGGTTGCCCTTCACGAAGTGGAAGTGGGTGAGAACTTCTCGATAGAAGGGAATCGTCGTGTGAACACCCTCGATGACGAACTCGTCGAGAGCCCTCCGCATCGTTCCGATCGCCTCCTCACGGGTCTCCCGGTGGACGATCAACTTGCCCAGCAAGGAATCATAGGCGGTTGGGATCCGGTAACCTGCATAGACATGAGAATCGAATCGAACCCCCATCCCCCCGGGGATGCGCATATTCGTGATGGTACCCGGAGATGGCGCGAAGTTGTTCGAGGGGTCCTCCGCGTTGATCCGGCACTCGATGGAGTGGCCCGAGATCCGCACATCTTCCTGCCGATAACGTAGTGGTGCTCCCCCTGCCACTCGAATCTGTTCCTGGAGCAAATCGACACCGGTCACCATCTCGGTCACCGGGTGTTCCACCTGGATCCGAGTGTTCATCTCGATGAAGTAAAAGTTATTGCCCTGATCGAGCAGGAATTCGATCGTCCCCGCTCCTCGATATCCGGCGGCACGGGTCAACTCCGTGGCGCAGTTGCCCATCTGCTGACGGAGGCTGTCACTGACCGCCGGAGAAGGACTCTCCTCCAGCAACTTCTGGTGTCTTCTCTGGAGGGAACAATCACGTTCTCCCAGATGAATGACGCTTCCGTACGAGTCTGCGAGGACCTGGATCTCGACATGTCTTGGTTTCTCGATGTACTTCTCGATGTAGACATCGGAGTTCTTGAAGGCGATCTCCGCCTCACTCCTGGCGGCCTGGAAGGCGGCCACGAAGGAGGACTCATCGCGGGCGACACGCATTCCGCGGCCCCCGCCTCCCGCCACCGCCTTGATCAGGACCGGGTAACCGATCTGCTTCGCCACCGACATCGCTTCATCCTCGTCGGAGATCACACCCTCCGAGCCGGGTACCACCGGAACCCCTACCCTGGTGGCCAGATCCCGCGCTGCTGCCTTGTCTCCCAGCTGTCGGATGTTATCGACGGTCGGTCCGATGAACTGGATTCCACAGGTCTGACAGATCTCTGCGAACTGCGGACTCTCCGACAGGAAGCCATAGCCGGGGTGAATCGCCTCCACGTCAGAGATCTCTGCCGCTGCGATGATCTTGGAGATATCGAGATAGGAATTTGCACTGGCAGCGGGACCGATGCAGATCTTTTCATCTGCGAGGTCGAGGTAGCCTGCACCTCGATCTGCTTCGGAGTACACCACCACCGTCTCGATATCGAGTTCGCGGCAGGCACGGATGATTCGCAAGGCGATCTCTCCGCGATTGGCCACCAGAATTCGGGAAAAAGGTTTCATCCGCTGGACTCGTTCTCAGGAGAAGAGGAAGAGAGGCTGACCAAACTCCACCGCAGTACCGTCAACAACCATCACCGAATCGACAACACCTGCACGATCCGACTTGACCTCATTCATCACCTTCATCGCCTCGACGATGCAGAGTACCTGTCCCTCCTGGACCTGATCTCCGATCTCGACGAACGGTTCTGCATCCGGACCGGGTGATCTGTAAAAGGTACCCACCATCGGCGACTGAATCGCCTTCGCCGGATCGACCGCAGGCTCCGAACTCGAGGCGGCTTCATCGCCTGCTGCTCCGACTGCAACACCTGCCTGCGGCGCGACCGATGTCATCGTGACCACCTCGCGACTCGGCTCGGGGCGTTTTCTCAATCGGATTCGTTGCTCGCCATCGACGACTTCCAACTCTTCGAGCTGGTTACGATCCATCAGTTCAATCAGTTCCTTGAGGCGTGCAGTCTCCACGGGGGCCTTCCGGTCGATCTGGGGATCCCTTGTCGAAAGGGGACCCGGTTTTCCATTCGGTCCTTCGAGGCTGATCACCCCGATCCGGAGATGGTAGGGATCTCCACCACAGCGGTCAAGTCTGCCGAAGTTCCTGTTGAAGTGGTTTCTTGACCGTACGATAGGTACCCTGAAGGCAATTCCACGGTGGTCCCACGGTGGGCACGGTGGTGATCTGGCCCGCACAGGTTCCTTCATGATCCTTTTCGACAGGCGAAACAGGAGATCAGTTCGATGGTACTCACACCCGGTCGGGATCTCTCCCGGCCCCCCAAATCGGCCCGGTTCACGGTACGTCAGCATCTGCGGCGACGCCTCGACCTGTGGCTCCAGGAGCGTCTCGGGTGGAGTTCTCGCAGCAAGATCCAGAAGTTGATCCAGATGCGCAGGGTCCTGCTCAACGGCGAAATCAGCAAACCGTCCGCCAAGGTCGGCTGCGGTGACGAGGTGGAAGTCCTGCTCGATGCGGCGCAGGAACTGGAGGAAGTTCCTCCACAACTACCGATCCTGCACGAGGATCCATGGCTGGTGGCGGTGAATAAATCGCCCGGGATGCTGGTCCATCCGGTGGGCAAGACCCATGCCGGAACCGTCATCGACGGCATCCACCGACACTGGCGCGATCTCAACGAAGGATCGTCACGCAAGGTGATTCACCGGCTGTGTCACCGACTCGACAGGGACACCTCCGGACTGCTGTTACTGGCCAAGACGGTGGCTGCCCGGCGTCACCTGCAGGATTCCTTCGAGGGAGACCGTGTACGCAAGAGTTACCTGGCAGTGGTCGAGGGGGTCCCTGGCGACCATCGTTTCTCCATCGACGCTGCCATCTCCGCCAGTATCGATCGCAGTCGCCCCCACGACCAGCGACTGGCCCGGGCTGATGAGGCGGAGGGGAAGGCCTCTCGCACCCACTTCGAGGTGGTGGCTCGGGGAGCGGGAATCTCGCTGATTCTGTGTCGCCCCATCACCGGCCGACAGAACCAGATCCGCATCCACCTCCAGGTGGCCGGATTCCCCATCCTGGGGGATACGGGATATGGCCAGACTCCCCAGTCGCTGCTCGAGCGGGGCGGCCGCCTGCCCGGCGGAGTCCCCCACCCGACCCGTGCGATGCTGCACAGTTTTCAGCTGCGATTTCCTCATCCGATATGGAACCTACCGCTGGAGTTGAGATGTAACCCCGAGGGGGATATGACTCGATTCCTGGAGGCCTTCGAGATCGATCCAGCACGGCTTCCCTCCCTCGAATCCTCCCGTCCAGTCGACGGAACCGCTTGCCAAACGGCCCCAACAACCTCCAGATGAAGGTCCGGATCCATGCGGATCCAGGTGCATCGATTTCCGAGGAGATCAAGGAGGACAGCAGCGATGAAGATCGCCGTATGCATGAAGCGGGTTCCAGACACCGCAACCCGACTGACCTTTTCCGCCGATGGGAAAAGCATCGACACATCCGAGGTCCAGTGGGTCATCAGCCCCTACGATGAACACGCCATCGAGGAGGCTCTTCGACTGCGAGAGAAGAGCGGTGACGGAAGTGTCACCGTCATAACCGTCGGACCGGACTCCTCCACCAAGGAACTGCGTCAAGCCCTGGGAATGGGTGCAGACGATGCAGTGCTGGCCACCTGTGATACTCCCCTCGATCCGATCCAGACCGCCCGATCGCTGGCGGCGATTCTCGCCGAGCGCGGCGATGATATCGTCCTCTTCGGAAGGCAGTCGGTGGATGCGCAGGGTTCCCAGGTCGGCGCACTGGTGGCAAGAATTCTCGACCGACCCTTCGTCAACGACATCTGTGCCATCGAGGTGAATGACGGCCAGGTTCGCATCGAACGTGATGTCGAAGGAGGACGAGAGGTGGTCGAGGGTCCGCTACCTGTCATCGTTGGAGCGGACAAGGGTCTCAACGATCCACGCTATCCGAAACTCAAAGAGATCATGATGGCGAAGAAAAAACCGATCGAGACGGTAGAACCCCAGCCAGGGGATGCTGCCCTCGAGACGATTTCCATCACCCCCCCGCCTCCCCGACCAGAGGGACGGATCGTCGGGGAAGGTCCCGAGGCGGTGGAAGAGTTGATTCGCGCGTTGCGTGAAGAAGCCAAGGTCATCTAGAAACGATCCTGGAGGAAATCATGAAGATCATCGTATGGATCGAGTTCAGAGCTGGACAGGTCAAGGCTGCCACCCTCGAGGCGCTGGGGAGTGCCCGGTTGCTGGCAGATGCCGCCTCCGGCGAGGTGGTCGGGGTGTGCTGTGGGAGCGGTGCAGCGGAGGCAGCTGCCACTGTTGTCAGTGCCGGAGCCCATCGCATCATCTGCATCGATGGCGAATCGCTGTCGGAAGCCCACACCGACTCACTGGCTTCGGAACTGGCTGCGGTATCGACCGCGGAGTCCGCAGACCTGGTGCTGGGTGCTGCCACATCCAGCGGCAAGGAGATCCTGGCAATGGCGGCGGGCACCCTCGGTACCTGCGTCGCCTCCGATTGCATCTCCATCGAGCATGACGGCGACGCATTTCAGATCGAGCGCCCCATCTACGCGGGGAAGGCACACCACATCCAGAAGGTGGTGGCAAATCCTGCAGTCATCACCTTACGTCCCAATTACGGTGAAAAGGTCGAGCGAGATGCTGCCGAGGTGGTCGCACAGGATGCCTCTTCCAGTTGCGCTCTGAAGCAGACCGCCTTCACCGCTGGTAGTGGCACGACCAAGGAACTCACCGAGGCGGAGATCATCATCTCCGGCGGGCGTGGCCTCAAGGAAGCGGAGAACTTCGAACTGCTGGAACGGGTCGCCGAGATCCTCGACGGAGCGGTCGGTGCATCTCGTGCGGTGGTCGATGCCGGTTGGCGTCCCCACTCCGACCAGGTGGGACAGACGGGCAAAACCGTCAGTCCAAAGCTCTACATCGCCGTGGGGATCTCGGGAGCGATTCAGCATCTGGCAGGGATGTCATCATCGAGAACCATCGTCGCCATCAACAAGGATGCCGGGGCACCGATCTTCTCGGTGGCCACCTACGGAGTGGTGGGCGATCTGTTCGAGGTTGTGCCGAGGCTCGAGGAGGAGCTGAAAGCCGTCTTGCAGTAGGTGGCGGCAAATCGCCCCTGAAAGGGGTTTCCTGCCACCTCAGCGACGATTGAGCCGATCCCCATCGGTGTCGATTCGGCACCTCCTGCTCCCTCATCGTACTCTTCTCGGGTGCCCTTCTGCCTTACCGGCGCCCCGGGAGGACCGAATTGCATCTCATCATCGTCCAGGGACCGGGTCGCGGTCAAAGGCTTGTTCTCGGATCGGAGCCGATCTCCATCGGTCGCGATCCCGGTAATGACCTCATCATCGATGACACCCGTGCATCTCGCAAACACGCCGAGATCATCCCCGGGGGTGACGACACCTGGCTGCTCCGCGATGGCGGAAGCAGGAACGGCACCCTGCTCAACGACGAGATCATCGATCGAACGGTGCTGGAAGCGGGTGACGTGATCGGCATCGGTGACTGTCGCATCGCCGTCCACGCCGTACAGGAGCATCTCAGCACCTTTTCTGTAAAGGTCGATCCCGAAAGCCTCCAGCAACAGTTGCGTAAGAGTTCCCCCACCAGTGGAGGGATGAAGAGTCTCCAGGAGGCTCTCTTCGAGGTGGGATTACTCTCCCAGACCGATCTTCCTGCGGAAGAACTGGTGAAGAAGGTCGTCGACGTGATCGGCGCCGGAGTTCACTTCGAATCATGGGGCTGGATTCGCTGGGACGATGAAGCACGTCCTTACGCCATCGGCGCCCACGAGGGAGTCGCTGCCGATCTCCAGACTCTTGAACCGAGTCAAACCCTTCTCGAATCTGCACGCAGGAGAAAAGAAGGACTGATCTCGTCACAGGTTGGCGCAGCATTCGAGGCGAGCGTATGCCTGAAACGCAAGCAGGCACTCTCCGCCATCGCCGTGCCGCTGGCAGGAAGAGGTGAAAACGCCACCGTCCTGTATCTGGAACGGGGAACCGGAAATCAGCCGTTCGTGGAAGAAGAACTGCAATGGGTTGCGGCTGTCGCTGCACCACTGGCTGTCGCTCTCCAGAACTCCCGACTCTTCGAGGAGATCCAGGCGGCGCATCAGGAACTGCTGGCCAGTCGTGAACAGTTGTCCCGCAACGAGAAGATGGCCGCCATCGGTCGTCTCGCCAGCGGTTTTGCTCACGACCTCAACAATCCCCTCGCCTCCGTCATCGGATTCCTGCAACTGGCCCGCAAGGGACTCACCTCCGATGATCCACAGCAGAAGACGGACCTGCACATCAGCAAGGCTCAGGAAGCCGCAGACTTCTGCCGTGCCCTGTGCCGCAACCTGCTGGCGTTCGCCCGCACTCGCCCCTTCAGCCCCGGTAGCGAAGCCCCCTTCCAGGTCTCGGAAGCGATCGAGAACACCCTCGCCATCTGCGAGGCTCGCCTGCGGGATGCCGGCCTGGAAGCTCATCTCGAGCTGGAGCCAGGACTGGTACTCACCGGCGATTCCACCGCCCTGCAACAGGTGGTGATGAACCTGGTCCTCAACAGCGCCGATGCGGTTCGAGAATCGGGGCAAGGATCAACCCTGCACATCCGCAGCAGCAAGCACCCCGACGGGGGCATCGATTTACAGATCTCCGACGATGGTCCGGGGATGCCTGCCGAAGTCTCCGCTCGTGCTTTCGATCCCCTCTTCACCACCAAGGATGCCGATCGCGGCAGCGGACTCGGTCTCTTCGTGGTGCAACGCATCGTCGATGGAGCTGGCGGCACCATCCATCTCGATACCGGTCCAGGCTCCGGATGTCTATTCCACATCACGCTCCCTGATGCCCTCGCTCAGCTGGGAAGTGAAGAGATCGATCCCCTTGATATCTCATCCGAGTGGCAGGAATCAGGCCGATGAATCCGCTCGGAGAGAAGAAACTGGAAGTCCTCGTCGTCGATGACGACCCCTTCGTCAGGGACAGTCTGCAACTGTTCCTCGAATCGGAGGGCATCGATGTGCGCGTCGCTGCCTGCGGCGAAGATGCGATCTCCCTCCTCCACCGATCGGAACCGGATGTCGCCCTCGTCGACCTGCGCATGCCGCGCATGAACGGACTCGAGGTGCTCAAGGAGTTCAAGCGGATCTCGCCGGAGATCGAGGTGGTGATGGCGACCGGAGATGCCACGCTGGAAAGTGCTCTCAGCGCCATGAAACTGGGGGCCTATACCTACATCGAGAAGCCGATCGTCGATCTGGAGAGAGATCTCCTCGGCGTGCTGATCCGTGCTGCAGAACGAAGATCGTTGCGACGCACCAACCGGCAACTACAGGGGGAACTGCAACTGACCCTCCATCATCTGGAAGCGGAACGTCGGGAAAAACGATTCTCCCGTGATTCCTTTCCCATCGCTCGATTCCTGCGCAAATGCGCCTCCGCCTCCAGCGACGACCTGAAATCATTGATCCTCAACAATCTGCCCGGAGACACCCCGGCGCTGCTGTACCTTCGTCAGGACCGCCTGCTGGTACCGGGCGCGACCCGATCTCTCGATCTGCCCCCGGTGGAATCAGGACTTCCGGCTCAGTTTTTCTCCGACCCTTGCGAAAAGTGGCGCGTCGGCGAACTACCAGAAGTGTTCGGGAACGATCAGGAAACACTGATGCTGCCACTCTTCTGGCTCGGTCACCTGGTCGGGATGATCGCTCTTCCCCGCTCCAAGCAGCTGGAACAGCACGATCCGGGATATCGGCTGCTGCGCCGCATCTCCGATACCGCTTCAGCACTTCTCGGCTCACTGATCCACCACTCTTCCACTCCCACTGGTTGAGACCTGCACCCGCATCTCGTACAAGCATGGGGAGCCCCGTAGGTGATCCAGGAGGATCCCTGATGCAACCCACTGTCGAGAGCCGTGAGGTGTGCCAATTGCGCACGATACAGCCGCGCACCACCGCCCCCTGGCGGTGGCTGGTGAGCCTCCTGTGCGTTGCACTGCTGGTCCCTCCCGTGCCGGGGATGGCACGCTCGGGAGAGCCGGAGTGGATCCCTCCCTTCAGCAGCGATCTCGATGCGCTGGTTCGAGAGATCGAGGATTCGCAAGCTTCCGGTGAGATCAATTCGATCCGCGATACGCTGGGAGACCTGGCGGAGCGATTGATGGATGGAGATCCCGGCGGCTGTACCCCCCTCGGAGCGGGAGTTTCCATCGGCGCCGGTGAATACCTGCGCTCCACCGTGGCTCGCCTCGATGGTCCACTGCGCGAGACGGTCCTCGAGGAGATCCGCCTGCGCGCCTTCAACCGCATCTCCACCACCCCGCTTCCGGGACTCGACGGCGACTCCGATCGACGACGCATCTCGATCCTCCTCGATCTACCACGCGCTGCGGTTCCAGACACCCTGGCGAGTCAGCTGGCAGACTCTGCCCTGGAGCGTGGAGAGATCCAGCTATGGAAACGCCTGGTGGCGATGAACTGGTCCGAGCCGAGCGAACTGTTCGGCGCCGATGTGAAGCACCGTGGTTCTTCAGTCGACATCGATCCGGGAACATTGCTATTACCGATCCATCGCAGCGGCGAGACGCAACCGCAGTCGCCGGGGGCTGCCGCGTGGAAGACCACTCGAGGAGCCTCAGGCGCTGTCTCTCACCGCAACCTGGTGTGGATTCAGCAACCCGATCAGATCCAGGCGATCGATCTCGCATCCACCGAGGAATTGTGGCGCAGAGTCTTGCCGCAACAGTCGAGACCACTGCCTCCACGCACGTCACTGCAACCGGTGCGTCGCGGAACCGCCATCATCGCCAGCAACAGCGGTGCGGTGGAAGCCATCGACGGAAGCACGGGAACCCTGATCTGGCAGGTCACCCTCGATCAGATTCTGGGACCGGAACAGAGCGCGGAATCGATCCGTGCCGTCTCCTCGCCATGCGTGGTACCCGGTGGTGTCGTGGTGGTGGCCCTGCGCAATCGCGAGGATCGACTCGAGGCCTTCGGTGCCCGCATCGAGGATGGTGGATCGATCTCCTGGGTGCGACACCTCGGTGAGGCGAGAGGTGCGACCTGGCTGGGACTGCGGGGATCTCCCGCAACTCCGGTGGAAGGCCGTGGTCGCATCCTGTGGTCCACCGATCGCGGATCGGTGATCAGCCTTCGCACATCCGATGGAGCCATCGAGTGGGTCCAGGAGTTGAACGGACCGGGACGAGATGGTCTGAGAGATCATCTGATGAAGGATCTCCCCAGCGGCACCTCTCTCAGGAGGAGGGGCTCGCGACTTTTCGCCTCCTCTCCGGGATCTTCTCGCATCCACATCCTCGACGAATCGACCGGTACCCCGCTGGGGGTCATCGCCGCCAGTTCCCCGGGACCGTGGAATGTATCGGTAGACGGGGACCGTTTACTGGTGATCGAGGAGACAGAAGTAGTGCAGTGGTCCTGCGCGGCAGGATCAGTTCCACGCTTCCAGTGGCAACGGCAACTGCCGGCGCCACTGGATGGTCGCGGTGCCGACCTGAGTCCCGCTCGCTCCGGGGGTTGGTGGATCGGGTGCGGCGATGCGCTGCTGTCGATCACCGAGTTCGGAGATCCGATCACGATTCAGGGTCTCGATGTTGCGGCGCATTCGCTGACTCCTGTCGATGGAGGCTTGCTCACTTCCAGCGGTTCCCAGGTCAGTCTCATGACGGCTGCTCCAGCCGATGGCGATGTCGAAAACAGGCGCTGGCTCGACGCCCTCAGCGGCCACATCGATCCACGCTGGCTCCCCGATCTTGCGGGAAGTTCACCGGGTCAGAGAGCGCTGCGACGAACGGTGCGACTACTCCTCGATCGAGCCGATCTACAGCTCTCATCCAACGAACGTACCCGGCTAGAAACTGCACTGGTCTCCTCCAGTAACCGCACCGAGAATCGGATTCGACTCGGCTGGAAGCGAGTCACCCAGGCGCATCGTCTCGGGGACGCTGCCACCGGTACCTTTCTTTGTTACATGTTGCTGGGAGAGGTGTGGCGGCCTCTGAATGAGATCCAGGTCGCGACTCCCCAGGGCTCCACTGTCAGTGCCGCCCTCGCCATCACCTACATGCTACTACAGTTCGATAAGCTTCCAGGTGGCGAGGAACGCATCCGTCGACGCGAAGAGGTGGCCAGTCGCAAGATCAGGGATCAACAGCACTGGCCCGAGACACCACAACGCTGGGTCGAACTGGCTCGCTCTTATCCCGGTTGTCCCACAGGTCGCAGTTGCCGGCTGAGGGCGGCGGAGTCTTACTATCAGCTGGGAGACCTGGAGAGTTGCTTGCGACAGCTCAACCTTCTGGCGGTTCGTGAGCCGGAAACCGATGAAGCGGTCATCGCAAGAATCCGTCGCTCCGAGGTTTTGAGAGAACAGGGGCGCATCTCCGAGGCACTCGAGGAGATCAGCGAACTGGAGCGGACCCACGGCAGCAGACCGATGACGAGGACCGTCGATGGAGTCGATAGGGAAATCACCCTCGGCGATCGGATGCAACAGTTGCGCCAGGAGATCTCCAATCTTCCTCAATTCGAAGATGACCATCCGGGACTCCCCCTGCACCGGGTGTGGAGCGGCAGACTCGATCTGGGACAGACGAGAACCACCAGTGTCTGGCCCCTGTCGAAGCACTCGGAGATGGTCGACGATTCCCGCTACATGGTACTCACCTCCAGTTCAGTTTCGCTCTTCGACTCCACCGACGGACTCTTGTTGTGGCGAACAGAACTTCAGCGGGATCCAGGAAGGGTTCGGGATGGAATCATCCTCACCCGCAGAGATCTGCCATCGGCTCCACTACTCTTCGACCGATCGGGAGTCGTACTGCACGATCGAACCCGGATCTGGCGACTCGACCTGACCTCCGGAAAGGTCGAATGGCAAATACGGATTCCCATCGGAGTCGTGGCACAGGATGACGCCGATGAGGAGGAGATCATCATCGAACAGTCCTGTGGTGGCTCCGGGGTCGTCTTCCTGAGTACTGAGGATGAACGGATGATCGCACTCGACGCCGTCACTGGCGAAGTGCTGTGGAATCTGCCCCGCACCGGACTCTTCCAGGATGATCCGCAAATTCGCGGTGACCGCCTGCTGATCGGATACACCATCCCCGATCGAGTTGAACTTCGATCGCTCGACAACGGAGATCTGATCCTCGAGATCCCACTCGGAGATGAGATGGGAGCACTGGCGAGTGCCCCCATCCTTCTCGAAGAGGGTTTCCTCTTCGCCACGGAACGGGGAATGATCCACCGCTGGACAGATCGCGGCGACGAAACGTGGTCGCAGCAAGCACCTCACCTCATCTCCGAACTCCATCTCTCTCTCGATGAGAAGCAGGTGGTCTGTGAAATGTTCTGGAGTGCCGAGAGACCGACCCTTCTCGGCATCGATGTCGCCAGTGGAACAACAGGCTGGCAGAAAACGATGTCGCAGGAGCAGCGTCGAATCACCAGCCTCCATGTCGATGCCAACGAGTTGCTGCTGGTATGTGGCGACTTCCAGCAACGATCGGTGCTTCGAGTACGTGCAGCGATGGCCCCTGCCAGTTCGGAACTTGCGGAAGCGGAACTGGAGTGGACACATTCGTTGTCACCCGCCTACGACACGGTGGAATTGCGCCCTCGCGGAGACTGGATCGTCATCGCAGATCGGATGAGAGGAGAAGCAACACTTCTCCATCGTTTCTCGGGGACTGCGCTCTCCCAGCGATCGGGAGTCGCAGCGGTGGCCAATCATCTGCAGGACCTCGGCCGGATTCATCACGCATCGATCATCGGAGATACCTTGTTGACCGTCAGCGCACGTGGCTCCGCCGGTTTCCGTGCCCCTTCCTTCAGAAACTCGGAACTGGCGGGCTGGAATTCGCTGTCCGGACCATCCACCTGGAAACGAGAAGCGAACCGTCTGCTGGAGCTGGATGAAATCGAACGGGCCGTGGAGATGCTGGAGGAGACGATTCTCGACGGGAGTAACCCGCTGCGCCAGCGAGCCGAGGCAAGCTGGCTGCTGGAAGGGGCAGATCGTCAGAGACAGAGGTCGCTCCGCCAGAAAGAACACGAGATCCCTCGAAGCCTCGTTCCTCCACGGATCGACGGGTCTCTGGAAGAACCGTGGAGTGCTGCAGCAGGGATTCCCCTCGACAGACCACGTCATGTCCGTGGATTGCAGGGAAGTGGTGAAGCACGGGTTCCCTGGCAAGATCGAGCAGACCTGTCGGCCAGGGTTTTTCTTGGCTGGTCCGCCGAAGGACTGCACATTGCAGTCGACATCGACGACGATATCGTCACGGCACACCAGCGCGATTCGAAGCGCTGGATCGGAGATTGCCTCGTCCTCGTGCTCGATTGCCTCGGAGATGGTGGAGTCCGGCCCCGGTCAGACGATCTTGTGATGACACTCGCCTTCATGCCTCCCAGGCAGAACAAACCTGCCCCCGCCGGAGATGATCCAGATGGGGGTGGCGAAGTTCCACCCTTCGAGGAGGATGAGGACGAGGATCCGGAAGGGGAACACGTGGTAGTGAGGCGACCGGACGGCATGGGAGCCGTATACGAGATGACGATCCCGTGGAGTTCCATCGCTGAACAGCGTGGAGAAGACGCTGCCGTGCCGTGGGCGGGGCTGAAGATGAGACTCGGAATTGCCGTCACCGACGACGATACGGGACAGGGTGCCACCAAGTACATAGGCTTGACCCCTGGCATGGTGCTTCACCGTGATCTCAACCGGATCTGGGAAGGGTGCTCCCCTGAACTGATGCTACCGGTGAGGTTAGGTCGATGAATTTCCATCTTGGGGGTACGACGATCCGCCATCTCGCCCTCGCTTCGCTGTGCCTTCTTCTCTTCGGTTGCGTCACTCCCATCGATTCCGATCGAGGAATACCGCCCTTTTACATCGAACGAGCCGAAGCACTTCCAAATGGACAGGTGAAGGAATCGACCCATCTCTGGCCGCTGTACAGTCTCAGTGCTACCCCTCCAGATCGAAGAGAGATCCGCGTACTGTGGCCCCTGTTCATCGATCGGGTCGATGGGGAGAATCGCAAGACCTGGCTACTCCCCTTCTTTCATCGCAGTTCCTACACGCATCTCGACGGTCGAGTGGATGTGGATGGATTTGCCCTTCCACTGTTCCTGTGGGGCTCCGATCCTGCAGAGGGAGATTACTTCGCGTTCACCTTGCTCGGTGGAACTCTCAAGGGATTGATCGGTAAGGACCGCATCGACTTCGCGTTGTTTCCGCTGTGGGCCCGCATGAAGGATCGCCAGCAGATCACCACCTACTGGTTGTTCCCCTTCGTGGAGTTCGATGAGGGGCCACTGCGGCGTGGATTTCGAATCTTCCCCTTCTATTCTCACAGCCGCGGTTTCACCTCTCGCGGAGACCTACGCGACGAGTCGAAGTACGTGATGTGGCCCTTCTGGCACCAGTCCAACACGCTGCTCGACACCGACAACCCATCTCATGCCTGGTGGATCTGGCCCTTCTACGGACAAATCGAATCGAAGAAGAGAATCGTTAGAACCGTGCTCTATCCGTTGTGGACGGAAGAGCACGACTTCCGTTCCGAGACCTCCGTCTGGTCTCTGTTCCCCTGGTCGGTGGGAACCCATCAGGGAGAATGGAACAAATTTCAGTTCCCCCCCCTGTTCGGGATTCACGAGAGACCTCAGCTACGCACCGGCTACTTCCTGTGGCCGATCTGGCAGTGGGAAGTTCAACATACTTCCAAGCGAAACCGAAAGGTTTGGCGTCTCTTTCCATTCTGGCGCGAGATCATCGATGAGGATCTCGAGCGGGACACCACCCGAACACAGCATTTGTTGTGGCCGCTGGTTCGCTGGCAAACCGATGCCACCGGGGTCACCACGGCAACTGCCCCTGCCCTGCTCCCCTTCGATGGGCCCGAGGGATTCAACTGGTCCCACGGCAGGGCCGGGCAGATCTTCCGCTGGCGCGAGAAGCCTGATTCCTGGGGACTGGAGCTGTTCTGGGGGATGGTGACCGCAGAGGGAGGCCCCGCAGGAGGGGAATTTTCCATCCTG
>CBFIET010000083.1:0-49887 GCA_965661685.1 Planctomycetota bacterium | reverse complement strand
GCGGCTCCTGCCGCGTGACCCTGGCCCCCGGCGAATACGAGATCCGTTCGCACCTAGACGGCGGCCCGGCAACCGCCACCATCTTCATCCAACCGCAACAGTCGACCCGACTACGCCTACCGTAGTTTCGCCTGTCACTGTGGGCTCATCACGTGGACCCATCACCTGGACCCATCACCGTAATAGACTTTCAAAGAACCCGAGGGTGCCGATCGGCAAGGCGAGGGCCACCAGGGCGAGTAGCGCCAGCACCTTCGTGGGCGTGGAGCGTTGCTCGGAAGCGAGGATCTGCCAGCCGGTGAAGAGGATCGCCAGTAACCCACAGCTGATCATCGCCGGCCACGCAAACGGCGGTGCCGGTAGTTCCTCGGTAGAGAGGGACAGTGCCGCCAGCAGCAGCATCTCGAAAAGCAGCGACAGCAGGATCAACGCACACAGCAGCGAGTCGATGATACGGATCTCGATGACACGCATCGCCTTCACCCTCAACGATCCAGGCTCCGCAATACCGCCCGTACCGGAGAGGCGTCGAAGCCGGTCAGTTTGAGCGGCAAGGCGATCAACTCGTAGAGTCCTGCCGCCACCGCATCGAGAACGATCCCCTCGAGGATGAGGATGTCGTGTCGGCGACACGCATCGTGGGAGGGCAACTCCTTCGAGGTGGAGACATCGACGCTGGGAGTATCGACCCCGATCAACCGGACCCCCTGCGCGGCCAGGTGGTCGATCAGTGCCGGAGCGAGACCGGCGAAATCACCTCCCCACTGCTCAGGATCGGGATGGGTGCCGGTGGCCAGCAGCAACCGTTCACAGCGAGGTGCTGACGGCAGATGGTCGATGTCGATCAGACCGCCCCGCTCGACATCGATCTTCATCACCTCGCACTCTCCGATGCAGCGCTGCAGCTCCACCATCTCGATGGTGTCTCCATCCGCATCGTAGTGGCTTGGTGCATCGAGATGGCTGCCGACATGAACCGTCGACCGCATCGTCGACAGGGTCAGGTTGTCATCGTTTCGAAGATCGAGCAGCACCTCACGAGTCAGCGGAGAATCCCCCGGGAAGACCGCGATGGCCGGAGTCAGTGCTGGAGAGATGTCGATCAACTTCACGACTGGCCTCACATCCTGGAACGGATCGCCCACAGGTCGGGGAACATCGGCCGGAACAGGGACTTCTTGAGGAACTCGACGCCGTCACTGCCGCCAGTACCGATCTTGGTACCGATGGTCCGCTCTGCCAACTTCACGTGGCGGTATCGCCACTCCTGCAACCCCTCATCGATGTCGGTGAGCAGTTCCAGCAGCACCGTCACATCCGGTCGTTCCTGGTAGATGCGCAGCAACTCCTCCTGGATCGACGGGTTCGGTGCCAGCGGTTCTTTCACATCTCGCTCGAGAACCTCGGCGGGAAGATCACAACCGATGCCGACGAGGAACTGGTGGAAGCGATCCTGTAGCGTCGGCGCTTCGAATGCCGCCACCACCTCGTCATACAGAGGAACGCCCTCCTGGATTCCAGCCAGCATCTGCTTGCGCTTGTGACCGAGACGAAACTCCAGGATGCGAAACTGCACCGACTGGAATCCGCTGGCGGTATCGAGGCGATCACGGAAGGAAACGAAGGAGACGGGAGTCATCGTCTCGAGGATGTCGACCTGCTGCACGAGGGTCTTCATCACCATCCGCATCCGCTTGAGGGTGGCGATACACCCCCACAGTTCCCCATCCAACATGCATTGCTCGGCTCGATCCATCTCATGAAGGAACTGCTTGAACCACAATTCGTAAGTCTGGTGAATGACGATGAAGAGGGTTTCATCATGCTCGGGAGGATCGCTTCGGGGCTCCTGGAGATCGAGTAACTTACCGATCTGCAGGTAGTCGTGATAAGTGAGTGTCATCGATTCCTCACAATCCAGATCACCGCGATGAGGATGATCGCCATCATCGAGAACAACACAGCTGAGAGCGTTCTCTTCTGTCGCCGATACACCCTCACCGCCTCCGCGTACGGGGTGTTGGAGAAGGAGACCATCGAGTAGAGGGGACGGTACCAGCCCGGCAACAATTTCTGCAGCAGATTCGAAATTTTCTTCCCGAGCAGAAACTTTGGATTTGCCACGTGATCCTTCATCTCCTCGAAGTTGGCGATGGCAAGATCGGCGATGGCATGACCATTCTCGATCCGAAGATGTTCGTATTCACGAAGGGCCGCAGCCAGGTCTCCTTCATGTTTTTCGAGCTGTTCGCAGAGGATTCGAACATCCTCGAATCCTGCGTTCATCCCCTGGCCGTAAAAGGGAACCACTGCATGGGCCGCATCTCCGATGAGCACGGTATTCCCCACCACCCATGGGCGACACTTCACCGTGACCAGGGAGGAGGGACTGGCAGCGAGAAACTGATCCTCGAGATCCTCGATCAGTGCAGGAACATCGGGAAACCAGCGCTGGAAGAAAGAACGCACCTGCTCGGTCGTTTTCAGCGCTTCGAAGGAATTCTCCCCCTGAAGCGGCCAGAAACAGGTTCCCGTGTAGGATCCATCGTCGTTGGGCAGGGCGATCATCATGAAGGAGCCGCGCGGCCAGATGTGAAGGGCGTTCTGTTCCATCTGGAAACCGCCGTCTGGTGCCGCAGGGATGTACAGTTCGATGTAACCGTGACTGAGGTAGGACTGCTGGTAGTCGAAGAGGTCGCCGATCATCAACCCACCTCGAACCTGGGAATACGCTCCATCGGCACCGATGATCAGATCCCCCGTGGCTTCAATCGTCTCTCCGGTGGCATCATCGACGAAGGTCACCCTGTTCTTCTCTGTATCGATATCTGTACAGCGCTTGTCGAAGTGCAACTGAACCAGATCGGAAAGATCCGCCTCCTCGATCAGCATCCGGTTCAACTCTCCCCTGGAGATGCTGTAGATGTTCTCCTCGATGTTTGCCGAGTAGGGCTGAAAGGTGAGGTCGCCGTGGTCATCGTGCATCTGCCGCCCACGCATCGGGACCGCCATCGACAGTGCCTTTTCCCGCAGTCCGACCCGGCCGAGCGCGGTCAGTCCCCGCATCGAGATGGCGAGATTGATGCTTTTCCCGCGGATCAGTGTGGCCCCACGGATATCGGGCCGTCTCTCGTATAGATCTACACGATGTCCAGCCCTGGAGAGCGCCAGCGCCGCGAGGGCACCGGTCAATCCTCCTCCGACCACGATCACCGTAGGGAGAGACATCTTATTCCTCCTCTAGTTTCAGTTCAGGAGCTGGCAACACTGGCCAGGACATCGACAAACCTGTGAATCTCTTCGAAACGATTGTAGAGCGGGGTCGGAGCCACCCTCACCACATCGGGCGGCCTGAAGTCGGTGATGATGCCCGCACCCTGGAGAGCCTCCTGCAGTGCACTGGCATCCCCCACCGCCTGGATGGAGAGTTGAGCCCCACGGCGATGCGGCTCACGCGGAGTGATGATCCGGTAGTGATCGGAACCGATGCTGTCGATCCGCTGCTGCAGGTATCCCGTCATCCTCTGCGACCGCTCCCGTAGCGCCTCCATCCCCGCCTCCTCGAAGATCGACAGGGAAGAGTGCAGGGGAGCCATCGACAGGATCGGTGGGTTCGACACCTGCCACCCCTCTGCACCCGGTTGCGGGATGAAGTGCGGATTTTCATCCATCCTGAATCGAGTGGCGGGATCATTGCCCCACCAACCCGCCAGTCTGACCAGATCCTGATCCTCGGCATGGCGCTGGTGAACGAAGGCACCCGCCACCGCACCGGGACCACTGTTGCCGTACTTGTAGCTGCACCACGCCGCAAAATCGACGCCATGATCATGCAACTTCAGATCGATGTTGCCGGCGGCATGGGCGAGATCGAGGCCCAGCACGATGCCATGTTCCTGACAGCGGGCAGCGATGGCTTCGATGTCGTAGGCCTGCCCCGTGTAGTAGTTGACCCCCGAGAACATCACCAGCGCCAGTTCATCCCGGTGCTCGTCGATGGCGGCGAGGATGTCATCATCGCGCAGGTTTGTTTCGCCTCCTTGCGGTGCCAGGACCAGCAATTCCTGAGCAGGATCGAGTCCGCGCCAGCGAATCTGCGATTGCAGTGCATAGGTATCGGATGGAAATGCCGGGGAGTCGCTGAGGATCTTGCTCTTTCGCCCCTCCGGACGGTAGAAGGATGCCATCAGGAAGTGCAGGTTCGCGGTCAGGGTGTTCATGAAGACCACCTCTCCCGCGCACGCTCCCACCAGCCGTGCCCCCTGCTCGCGGAAGAACTCGTGATAAGGCAACCACGGACGCCTTCCTTCCAGGTGCCCCCCGACGGCGAGATCTCGCCAGTCCTCCAGTTCCCTCGTCACATCTTCCATCGCGCCGATCGGCATCAGCCCGAGGGAATTTCCGCAGAAGTAGATCAGAGGCTCTCCATCTTCACCACGGGGAAGGTGAAACCTGTCCCTGAAGTGGCTGAGAGGATCATCGCGATCCAGATCGATGGCTTCCTGTCGTGTCATGGAAACGAAACTCCGATCAAGTCGAGGCAGCGGAGGAATCCTCGAACATCTCGGCGTTGAGTCCGAGAAATTCCAGGGCAGTTCCCGCCAGCAGCCTCTCCTGTGTTTCAACGGTCAGCGACTTCATCTGCTCGATCATCTTGCCTGGATGATCTTCACCGAGAGGAAAAGGATAGTCGGTTCCCAGGGCGAGTCGATCGGAGCCGACCAGTTCGATCAAGAAGTCGAGCGACGGCGCGTCATGAACGAGGGTATCGAGGTAGAAGCGGCCGATATACTCCCGCGGCGGGGAGCAACCATGCACACCACACAGATCGGGGCGGGCGTGATATCCCTTTTCGATCCTCGCCAGGGTTCCCGGGAAGGAACCTCCTCCGTGGGCGAAGCACAGCTTCAGATCGGGAAGTCTATCGAGCACCGATCCGAAGATGACGGAGCAGATGGCGAGACTGGTCTCTGCCGGCATCCCCACCAGCCATGGCAGGAAGTAACTGCCAAGCCGATCGGCACCGAGCATATCCCACGGATGGATGAAGAGGGCGACCCCCAGTTGCTGTGCCCGTTCGAGGAAGGGAAACAGTTCCGGAGCATCGAGGTTCCACTCTCCACAATGAGTGCCGATCTGGAGCCCGGGGAAGCCGAGTTCCTCGGTGCATCTTTCCATCTCCTGGATGGCGAGATCCGGATCCTGCAAGGGAACCGTACCGAGACCGATGAAGCGATCGGGCCGATCCTTCACCACCTCGGCGATGTGGTCATTGAGAAACCGTGACAGGTCGTGGGCATCCGCTGGCTTCGCCCAGTAACTGAACATGATCGGTACCGTCGAGAGAGCCTGAACATCGACTCCGTGACGGTCGCAATCCTCGAGTCTTCGCTCGGGGCTCCAGCAACGATCGTCGACCTCTCGAAAGAAGTTGCCTTCTTTCCACAGGCGGGCGCAGCACGGTGCATGGTGTTCGATGGTCACGAAACCGTCGTAGCCGTAGCGCGCGGCAAGATCCGGCCACTGCTCCGGCAAGATGTGTGTGTGTAAATCGATCTTCAGCGACAAGGACCCTCCCCCGGGGATTGCTGCTAGGCCTGGGATGGTTGGACGACGGCCCCACAGGAGGAACAGGTACGATTGGCTTCATCCGCCCAGAAGTTCTCCATCAAGGGTTTCAACTGACGGACGATGTCGACCAGGTGGAACTGAGAATGAAATACCAGTTCATCGCAATCATCACAGTAGACCACGAACTGGTCCTCCATCGATTCAGATCGCTTTCTCTCCACCACCATGCCGACGGTATCTGCTCCCCGCTGCGGAGAATGAGGTACTCCCGGCGGGAGCAGCATCACATCTCCCTCGCGGATATCGATATCCTGGTATTCGCCGTTCTCCTTGATCCGCAGGACCATGTCCCCCTCCAACTGATGGAAGAACTCCTCGGTCTGGTTGATGTGGAAGTCTTTTCGCTTGTTGGGGCCACCAACAATCATCACGATGGTGTCGGTATCTTCCCAGACGACCTGATTCCCGACAGGAGGCTTCAGAAGATGCCTGTGCTCCTCGATCCAGTCCTTGAGGGAGAAAGCGCTCAGTCTCGACATGACAAGATCCTTCCTGATTGTGCCTCATGTCGCAAAATCCGACCTGTACGAGGCATTGCTGGGATAATACCCTATATGTTGCGGGCCGTGGCAGCAACGGCCCCAGAAGTGTTGTGAACCATTCCAGAGAGGGATGAAGCGATGAGCAGCGAAGAGGTGGTCTTTTTCCCGTCAGATTTCGAGCGCTTCCGTGAGAGCGCTCAGACGGAAGCGGAATTCAATGACGCCAGGCTAGAGGTTCGACAGAAGTTGGATCAGTTGGGAAAGGCTGGTGCCTCTGCACTGTCACAGCCTCCCTTCCTTCTCACCTCGAGGGCCAGTCTCCACCACCCCCACAAGTTCAATGGATTCCGCGTGGCCAGCCAGTGGACCTATCTCTCCCGGGGAGATCAGGAGCGCAAAGTCTTGAAGTCGCAACTCGGGGCCGAGATCGGCGCCGATCTCGATGCCGATTACATTCACGCCATGCTCGTCCTGGAAATCGATGAAGCGGGACTCACCATCGCCTTGCGGATTCACCAGAAGGCCTGGTGGGATGGGGAGAACCTCAAGCGGCTGCTGGGGGATGAAGATCAGAGACCGGACATCGCCAGAGCCTTGCAACCCCTCAAGGGATATCAGCTGAGAATCCACGACCATCGCAAGACGAGGCGATGTGAGACCATCGACGACCTGGAGCTGGCTGAGTTCAGAAAGAGCTACACTCCGGGAGAGCACTGGCTTCATGTCGAGAAGAAATTTGCCAGGGAAGATGTCTTCATCTCCTCCGGGGGGTTCGAGCAACGGGTCATCTCGGAGTGGAAAAGACTGCTTCCCGCCTACCAGATCTTCTGCTGGCACCCGGAAAACGATCGGCTCTTCGCCTGACCGACCGCAAGCAGGGCACGATGGAGTCGTCACGAATCTGGGTTTACACTGTTCCCCGGTAGGAGGAACGGATGCTCATCGTCACCGCTGCAATGCTACTCCTGGCAGTCCCCGTCGCTCCCGGCGAGGAGGGTGGTTCCCTCTTCACCTCCGAGGTCCGACCGATCCTGTCGAGAAATTGCCTCCCCTGTCACGGTCCCGATGCAGCGACTCGCAAGGCCGATCTACGTCTCGACAGGCAGGAAGACCTGCTGGCGGTGGTCGAAGCGGGCTCCTCCGGAGACAGCGAGTTGTTTCTTCGTATCACCAGTGAAGATCCAGATGATCGGATGCCTCCACCGGAACATGGCACCCCGTTGACGGAGGAGTCGATCTCGACGCTACGGCGCTGGATCGATGAAGGAGCCACCTGGCAAGATCACTGGAGCTTCCGCAAGCCGATCGCCACCGCTCCACCCCTCACATCACCAGACCAGCACCCCATCGATGCGTTCATCGACAGGCGCATCGAGGAAGCGGGATTGCCGAGGAGCAAGGAGGCGATTCCCGAGGTGCTGGTGAGACGCCTTCACCTCGACCTGATCGGATTGCCACCAGATCCACAGCGAGTCACCCGTTTCGTGACCGAGTACCAGGACGATCCGGAATCGACCTGGCAACAACTGATCGAGGAGTTACTGGAATCGGATGCCTTCGGTGAAAGATGGGCGAGCGTGTGGCTCGACCTGGCTCGGTACGCCGACACCAAGGGATTCGAGCAGGATGGAAACCGCAACATCTGGCCGTGGCGCGACTGGGTCATCCAGGCCTTCGATGCCGACATGCCCTTCGATCAGTTCACCATCGAACAGCTGGCTGGAGATCTCCTCCCCGATCGATCGCAAGCCAATCACCTCGCCACTGCATTCCATCGCAACACCATGACCAATGATGAAGGTGGAACCCAGAATGAAGAGTTCCGGGTCGCCGCCGTGGTCGATCGGGTCAACACCACGATGCAGGTGTGGCAGGGTTTGACGGCAAACTGTGCCCAGTGTCATGACCACAAGTACGACCCGTTGACGCAGAAGGAGTACTACCAGCTCTACGATTTCTTCAATCAAACCTCCGATGCAGATCTCAACAACGAGCATCCGGTGATCTCGGTGCTGGGAATCCTCGACAGAGAACTGGTTCCTGCCGCCGAGGAGAAGGTAGAGGAGACACTGACACGACTCGATGAAGCGGCCAGGGAACTGGTGATCCCCGATCAGGAACAGCCGCCAGTCGATTCCTCTACACTCGATGTCATCGCTTTCAGCGGACAGATGCCGCCACTGTGCCAGGACCTGGTCGATGGACAGCAGAAGCGGTGGCCGTGGGTACCCGCCCCTGAAGATGCACCCGAGCAGGTCGCCCAGATCATCTCGCAGAGCGCACCGGCGGGACAGACACGACAGGTCTACTTCGAGAAGTCGCTACACCCTCACATCGCCGCCGAGGGAGATACCTACATCGTGAATGCACGGATCCTCGAGCCTCCCGAGTCGATGATTCTCCAGGTGCGCCTCGACGATGCGACGGTATGGGAGCACCGGGGATACTGGGGTGCAGCAGCCTTCTCGCACGGGGTCGATGGAAGTCCATCGCTACTGCGCCAGGGGGATCTCCCCACCACCGGGGATTGGGTGCAACTGCAAGTCGCTGCTGCGTCGATCGGCATCGAAGCGGGCAAGCGGGTGAGCGGAATCGCCATGACCCAGGTGGGCGGCAAGATCGAATGGGGAGGTGTGCGCCGCAGCAGCACCCTGCCCACCGAACGATCCGACCTCTTCAGTTACGCAGCCTTCCTGCAACGCTGGAGTGCTACTCCATCCGACCTGTTTGATGCTTCGGTGAAGGAGATGCTCGCTGCAGGAATTGACGCAGGACTGAAGGATGAAGAACTGAGGATCTGGTGGTTGAAGAACCTGTCACCGGAAGGAATCCGCACACTCGAATCGCACCAACGACTTCACGATGAGGCACTTCAGCAGCTGAACAGGATCGAGTCACGGGCGGTACCGGTGCCCATCATGACCAGCCTGCCTGAAGACAAGTTGCGATCCACCTTCATTCTCAAGCGAGGCTCCTACCTCGCTCCGGGAGAACCCGCCGGGGCGAACGTACCGCAGATCCTGCCACCGATGGAGCAGGCAAGCGGCCGCGATCGACTGGCACTGGCTCGCTGGCTCACCTCCCCTGAAAACCCGCTGACCGCACGGGTCCATGTCAACCGCGTGTGGGAGCAACTGTTCGGAACCGGAATCGTCGAAACGCTGGAGGATTTCGGAACCCAGGGAGCACTGCCCAGCCATCCGGCGCTGCTCGATTGGCTCGCGGTGACCTGGCAACAAGAGGATCGCTGGAGTCACAAGGCGTTGCTTCGGCGCATCGTCACCAGCGACACCTATCGTCGCTCCTCGAAGAGTTCCGAGATCCAGCGCCACAACGATCCAGAGAATCGACTGCTGAGTCACGCCACGCGGATTCGATTGCCTGCGGAGATGGTGCGAGATCAAGCACTTGCCATCGGTGGTGTGCTGTCACGGAAACGATTTGGCCGCCCTGTCTTCCCACCACAACCGGACGGCATCTGGCAGGTGGTCTACAACGGAGCCGGTTGGAAGGAGAGCAAGGGTGAAGATCGAGTTCGACGAAGTCTCTACACCTTTTTCCGCAGAACTGCCCCCTATCCGACGATGTTGACCTTCGATGGATCGACCAGAGACTTGTGTCAGTCCAGACGGATCAGGACCAATACTCCGCTGCAGGCGCTGGTGATGCTCAACGATCCGGTCGCCATCGAAGCCGCAGCAGGACTGGCTCGAATCGCTCTGACCGCAACCACCAGAGTAGAGCCTCGCGATTCCATCGCCGTCGCTTTCCACAGAGCTACCTGTCGCGCCCCCACCTCTGCGGAACTTTCTCACCTACTCGAACTCTTCGATGCACAACGGATCGCCTTCGAAACGGAACCAGACTCCGCCACCTCCTTCCTCGAAGGCGGTCGCTGGGAGCTGGAAGAAGGACAGGATCCCACCGTCGCGGCGACGATGATGCTGATCGCCAATGTCCTCCTGAATCTGGACGAACTGCTGGTGAGGGGCTGATGATGGATCCTCTGTCTCAACTACATATGGAAGGTCATCGGGAGATCACCCGACGCTGGTTCCTCGGTCAGATCGGTGCGGGAGTGGGCGGCATGGCACTCTCCTCGCTGCTGGGAGAAACGAATCTACTCGGAGGAGAACCGCTGATGGATTCTTCAGCGGCCCACTTTCCTCCCCGTGCACGTCGCATCATCTGCCTGCACATGGCTGGATCACCACCCCAGCAAGAATTGTTCGATCCGAAGCCTGGACTGCAAGCCCTCGATGGAAAGCCGTGCCCACAAAGCCTGATGGAGGGAGAGATCTTTCCCTTCATCAAAGGACATCCAAAGATCCTTGCCAGTCCCTACCGTTTTCATTCGACGGGAAGCAACGGCATGGAGATTTCCGAACTGCTTCCTCATCTGAGTTCCGTTTCCGATGAGATCTGCGTGATTCGCTCGATGCATACCGATCAGTTCAACCACGCACCGGCGCAGCTGTTCATCTACAGCGGCTCCCCTCGATTCGGCCGACCCTCGATGGGGTCCTGGCTGACATGGGGGCTGGGAAGCATGAACGAAGATCTTCCTGCCTATGTCGTCCTGGTCTCGGGAGACAAGACACCGAGTGCTGGCAAGAGTGTCTGGGGATCTGGTTTTCTTCCGTCAGTTCATCAGGGTGTTCAGTGCCGAACCAGTGGAGATCCGGTGCTGTATCTGGGTAATCCTCCTGGAATCGACCGAGACAGCCGGCGACGCTCCATCGATGCCATCAGTGAACTGGATCGCATCGCAGCCGACCGTGATGAAGATCCGGAAACGCTGGCCCGTATCCAGCAGTACGAACTGGCATTCCGCATGCAAACTTCGGTGCCCGAGGCGATGGACATCTCGAAAGAGAAACAATCGGTCCTCGACGAGTACGGCGCCAATCCGGGACAGTCTTCCTTCGCCAACAATTGCCTCCTGGCCAGGCGTCTGGTCGAACAGGACGTACGCTTTGTACAGTTGTTCGACTGGGGGTGGGATACCCACGGCACCGCTCCCCACGATGACATCATCACGCAGTTGCCGAAGAAATGCGCCGAGACAGACAAACCCATCGCCGCCCTGATTCGTGATCTACGCCAGCGTGGTCTGCTCGATGACACCATCGTCATGTGGACCGGTGAATTCGGGAGGACTGCCATGAACGAGGAGAGGAACGGATCGAAGTACCTCGGCAGAGACCACCACCCCCACTGTTATTCGATGTGGATGGCCGGCGGTGGAATCAAGAAGGGGCATGTTCACGGAGCCACCGACGAACTGGGCTACCGCATCGTCAAGGATCCTGTCGGAGTTCATGATCTACAGGCGACCATCCTGCACCTGATGGGAATCGACCACGAACGGCTCACCTTCCCTTATCAGGGTAGGGACTTCCGGCTCACCGATGTGCACGGAAAACTGGTTCCAGGCATCCTCGCCTAGGGTCCCAGGATCCAGCATTCCTGTGCCTGGCCATCGGTATTGTCGGGTCCAGGATCGGGGAAGGGCTGCGCCGGCGGTGATCCGCCCTGGAACTGGTAAACCAGGACCGCGATCACATCTGCGATGGTAACCCAGCCATCATCGTCATAGTCGCAAGCCCCTGGGCAGTTCGCGACGGACTCGCCCTGGAACAGGTATCCCAGTGCTTCGAATGCATCGGCGATGTTCACTTCCCCGTCGTGATCGCAATCGCCCCGGATGAAGCAGTGGCCGGTGCCACCGATCACCTCGAACGCGCCCAGGTCCCTGCGTTGCCCCTGTGGACGGCTGACTCCATCGATATCCTCCAGCGGAAGATCTGCCACCAGATCGGTTCCCTCATCGATGGCTGCAGAGCACTCCCCGGGAAATCCAAAGTCGTCCAGCTCGGGATCGAGTTGCATCACCAGTGGATCATCGGGATCAGCCCCCTGCAGGATGACATGAACCAGTGAGATTCCGGCGAGATCTCCTGCGGAGGCTGCCGTCTCACGGGTGGCGTTGTTCCTCCACAGGATCGAATTGATCACCTCGGGATAGGACAGGTATTCGGCACGGACTCCTCCTCCACTGCCGGAAGTTGTATTGCTATCAACGGTGCAATGCACGATTCTTGCCGAAACTCCTTCGACACATGCGATTCCACCTCCTGAGACGGTCGCGAAGTTGTACTGGACGAGACAATTTTCCAGCAACGGATCGGCAAAGAAGCGCAGATAAAATCCACCGCCCTGGTTGCCGCAACTATTGGAGAGAACGCGTAACCGACGGTACTTCGCAAAGGATTCGAAGGAGTACACACCTCCACCATCGAGGCTGGCAGTGTTGTTTACTATGTTGCAACCCTCGATCTCCGCATCGCAAAAGTGCGTCACCGCCAGTCCTCCCCCGGTGGTTGCCGAGTTGAAACTGAAATCGCTCTGGCTCAATTGAACGGTGCTGAACTCATCCAGCACTGCTCCACCACCTTCGTCCACTGCGACGTTGTTCAATATGGTGCAGCCGGTGATGATGGCAGTTGATTCGGTGATGAAGAAGCCGCCCCCCGACTCCGACTGATTGCTCTCGAAGTGATTGCTCGACATCGACAACTCTGCAAAGTCGGCAGAGAGTCCACCGCCCCAGCCATACGCTTCATTGCCGAGAAACTGACACTGGTTCACGGTGGCGAAACCCCCATGGATCGATACCGCTCCACCCTGGGAAGCGTAGTTCCCCTGGAAGGTACAGTTCTCCACGGTGGGAAAGGCGAACTCCGAATGGAGTGCACCACCACGGGATGCGCTATTGGCCACCAGCACGCATTGATTCACCTGGGGTGATCCCGCAGTGATCAGGATCCCTCCCCCGCAGAGTCCCAGAGGAAATCCGCAGGAGGTTCCAAAGCCGTTCTGGATGGTAAAACCAGAGACCACCGCCCCTTCTCCAGGGGTATCGATGCGGATGACGCAATTGAACTGGCCCGCGCCATCGAGAATGGTGCCGGCGGAACCATCCACACCGATCAGTTCCACTTTCTTGCCAAGGAAGCTGATGGGTTCATTGTAGGTTCCAGCACTGACGAGGATGCGATCCCCATCGACTGCATCTTCCATCGCTTCCATGATGGTCGGATACACCGCCGGAACCAGCCGATCGAGAGCGTGAGCACTCTCCCCCACCTGAAGCGTCGCGATGCAGCACAAGGTGATGACGAAGTATTTCATTTCACCTCCTCAGGGACACACCGGACAGGCGGGACTCAGAACCAGACAATCGAGAAAATCGACGTCTGGATAACTTTCCAGTCCACATTCTGGAAATGGGAAAGGAGGGGCCACGCCTATACCGAAGATGTAGAGAACCATGTAAACCGGATCGGTGATGTTGATGAGACCGTCGTTGTCGACGTCTGCTGCATCCGGGCACGGCGGCTCTGCCTCATGCCTGAAGAGGTAGTTGAGCATGAACACGGGGTCTGCCACGTCAAAGATGCCATCATTGTTGGCATCCCCTCGGATGAAGAGAGCACTTGCTGGTGCGCAGACCTGTCCGTCGTAATACCCCGCGGGGCTGATCGATTCGTTATCGATGACGACCTTGTTCGATAGCAGTACGGTTCCCGTTCCATTGATTTCATCGCAGAACTGGATCGGATAGCACTCACTGCAATTGATCTCATCCGGAGCGTAAAAATCGAAGCGGCCGATCTCCTGGGGCAGGAAGGTCGGGGGAGCGGTCTGGGCATCGAAGGGAGGCAAGGCATCGATGAGGATGCCGATGACGATCTCTCTGCCGTCACCGTCGTCGTCATCATTATCGGCCTGGAAGCTCACGTATTCCGCATCGACATCGTCGAGAATGGTGCCGGCGATGGAAAAGGTCCCCGGCAACGCCACCAGCGGCGCATCGAAACAGGCGGTGATGGTGAATCCAGCGATATTGCTGGAAGGATCGCTGTAGAAGAAGGAGAAGTGCTGCACTCCTCCCGGCTGGATGCTCATGGTGGGGTCGAACAGAATCGAGTCCGAGCGACCGGCAAGCAGCACCGTATCTTCCAGGGCGTCAATCGATTGGGTAGACAGGAGCAGACAGAGAACTGCCTGCCCGATAAATAACTTCCTCACTTGAATACTCCTCATGGAATGCCTCACCGCAGCATTTCCGGGGTGCTGCGGCGAGGATCCTACTCGGTCCAAACGTAATATGCCTATTCAGTAAACTGTCTATATTGACTGGAGGCAATATACTTATTTTCAGATATCTACAGTATTTGGATTACAAACATGATTGTCACTGCTCGTAATGTGACTTGCATGTACAAACATCCCGTTTTGGAAGCTCGATTCGCCGAAATGAGCCGGCCAGGATGTCGATGAGCAGCAGGGTGCCGCGCAGGGAGGTGCCCTCCCCCAGCAGCAATTTGATCGTCTCGGCAGCCTGTATGGTGCCTACGATCCCCGGCATCACGCCGAGGACCCCCGCTTCGGCGCAACTGGCGCAACTTCCCTCCGGCGGTGGTTGCGGATGAAGACAGCGGAAACAGGGCCCACCCCGGTGCGGCTCGAAGACGCTGACCTGCCCCTCAAATCGATAAACGCTGCCATGGACCACCGATTTGCCCTGCTCCAGCGCCACGTCATTGATGAGGAAACGGGTCTCGAAGTTGTCTGCTCCGTCGAGCACCACGTCGTGGTTGCCGATCAGTTCGCTGGCATTCTCGCGGGTCACCCGTTCCGGGTGGGCCTTCACGGCGATGGAAGGATTCAAAGCCTGTAGCGATTTCGCCGCGGCGATCGCCTTGGATGTGCCGATCTCATCTTCCCTGTAGAGGACCTGCCTCTGGAGATTCGACATCTCCACCACATCATCGTCCGCGATGGTGATGGTGCCGACTCCAGCGGCGGCGAGGTAGAGGGCGGCAGGACAGCCGAGCCCACCTCCTCCCACCACCAGAACACGCCCCTCCAGCAGTTTGCTCTGCCCCTCCACCCCCACCTGGGGAATGGTCAGGTGACGGGCATACCGCTGCAGGTCGCTAGCATCGAGGCCGAGGTGAGTTTGCGGGACATCGATGGGATGTCCCTCTTTCAACCAGGCAGCGATTCCGCCCCGGAGTGAGGTGCAATTGTGAAATCCTTGCTGACGAAGCCACTCGACCCCGCTCAACGAACGGATCCCCTTGGCGCAGTAGATCAGTAACGATTCATCCGGGGTCAACGCTGCCTCGAGGGCCGGATGCGGTGGCTCGGTGGCCACCGATGGTAACTGCCCCAGGGGAATGTGAATCGCCCCGGGTATCTTGCCGGAGAGCAACTCCTGATCCTCGCGGACATCGATCAAGCGCGGCGGAGTCTTGCCCTGCAGCCAGTCGACCGCCCTGCGAGGATCGATTTCACGGGGAGTCGCCGCGGAGGGATTCACGGGAGAAGCGCCTGGACTGTCCATTCGGGGGGCCTCCTCTCCTTCTATCACCGATCTCGATCCCCGCAGGTGAGAATCGACGAGTCGCCCCCCGGTCTACACCCTGCCAGCGAAATCTGGAAGGGACATCTCCGACAAGTAGATGCAACTGGAGGCCAGATGCGACAGAATCGAGTTGCGGTGAATCGCAGGAACGGAGTGACGTGGGACCTGACAGGTGGTTATCGGGAACCTGCGACCTGAAGCCTCAGGAGGTCGCCCAGCTCATCGCAGGGCACGCCCTCGAGAAGGGTATCCTCGATGAGTCCCAGCACCAGGAGCTGGTCGCCTGCTTCGAGGCACTCCCGAGCATCGAAGGCTGTGGACTCTCCCCCGAGGAAGCCGATTGCTTCCTGCGAACAACACTGCAACTGGTAGAACTCTGCCTCCACGAACCAACGGAACAACGCACCGGATTCGTGAATCCACTTCTCGATCGAGAACTGGAGAAGATTCGCATTCGAGATGGTGGAAAGGACTGGAGTTTCGGAAGGGTTTCCGAGACGGGCCGCAAGGGATCGGATCGACGATTCACCTTCGGCCAGGTCAAAGAGAACCCAGACGATCCCAATGATCCTTCCTTCTTCGGAGGGGTCTGGTTGGCAGATTGCGACGGTGTCAAGAAACGCATCGTCTTCGCCATCACTGCGGATGCCATCCCCGGAAGTGAGGACTGGTTTCCCATCGAGGATTCCAGTGATCAGTTCCGCAACCTGGAGCTGCTGGTCAGGGCCAGAGGAAATCGTCCATGGTCGTGCCAGGTGGTTCCCGATTCTCCCCTAGGAAGGTGGATCGCCAGGCTCGCAGGGACTCCCAACATCGGACAGCACCAGGGGCACATTCCTCTGGGAGTTCTGAGCGAGGCGGTGAGACGTAATCTCGAGCCGCGTGGTCTGACTCACCTGTTACTGGGGCCGAGCCGCAGGGATCCGCCGACCAAGCCGTGGCATACCGGATCTTTTTTGAGGCGTATCGGCGATGGCTTCGACTTCAAATGGAGTGGCTATGCCATCGACCAGCACAGGGACCTCCTCGTCGCAGCTCAGTGCACCGTTGGGATCCGTGGAAAGATCCTCACGTTGATGGATGGATGACCTCAACTGAGGTCGTCCACATCTGCTTGCAGCACTTGCCCAGCGAGTGCGAAAGACTAGGATGTAACGACAAGTCTGAACTCCGGTTTTCAGTACTGGAGTTCTACCATTGCCTGGTGAGTCCTTCCCGCATCCGATCCTCAGGCCCAACCTCTGGAACTGAACGGAGGAACGATGTCGAAATCAACCTCGAATCGAATTCCCATCTTACTCATGGTCGCATGCTGCATCCTCGGCACCACCATCACGGCTTGTGCCCAGCAGGATACTGGTTTGTCGGTGCCCGGAATGCCGGTTCCGGAGGAGTTACGACAAGCACTTCTGAAGAACTCCACCGAACCCGGTCTTGAAATACTCGATCGCCTCGAGCAAGAGTTGCAGCAACGTCGCGACGACTGGCTCTTCTATCGCTCGGTGATTCTGGAGCGGGCGAACCGCTTCGAGGAAGCCAATGAGGCGCTGAAGGTCCTCGAGAGCGCATTCCCTGACAGTCACTGGTTTCACAAGGGTCGTCTGCGACGCAGTCAGATCCTCATGCAATTGGATCGCTATGGTGAGGCTCAGAAGATCCTCGAACAGGAAACCACCCGACTTCGATCGGGAGATCGAATCGAGGAACTCGCTGTCATCTTGCTTGAGGTGGCCGATCGAATCTCCGCCAAACCCGATCCAAACCTCCCCGATCCACCTGCTCCCCAGTACCAGAGAGCGTATAAACTTTACAACCAGGCAGCCGATCTGATGCCACCACGTGCAGCGCTGGAACAGGCCCTGTGGGGATTGAATCGCTGCGCCAGCAACATGTTCATTCACAAACATCAGCGGATTGCAGTGGCAGATCGATACCTCGCTCTCTTCGATCCACGGATCTCGGGGGAATCCGCCGGCAACAACATCTTCAAGGTGCTGCTGATCCGAAGCCGTGCCCAGAGTGGCGTCATGGCACGACGTGGATTCCAGAAGTTGATCTCAACCATCGATTCCTGCATCGCAGGGGAAGACCCGTGGAAGGATCAGTTCAAGGACGACAGCGATGGATCACTTGCGGCGATTCGCGGAGACGCACTGCTCAACATCGCCAACACCTTCTCGACGCTGGATCTTGGCATCTCTGCTCTTCGGAGATTCGTCACCGACGCGCCTGGCCATCCGCAGCGCATCCGCACCCAATTTCGTATCGGCGAGCTACTGCGAGAAAACAGGCAGTCTGAAGCAGCCCTCGAGCACTGGAACCTGTTCATATCGGAGTCCACCGCTGGAGATCAGGCACTCCTCGAGGAGTTGAAGAGAACGGCACAGTTCAATGTCGCCACTCTCCTGCAGCAGATGAATCGCTTACCCGAAGCTCGCACCGCATTTCTGGAGTACCTACGAAGAGCTCCCGATGGCCCCGACGGATCTGCAGCGCAGACAGCGATCATCACCATCGACTCCGACATAGGCAGCAGATTTCTTGACGATGCGCGCTGGAGTGAGGCGAGAGCTGCGATTCAATCGTTCGCACAACAGTACCCCCTCGACAATCGCACCAGATCTCTCCTCTATCGAAGCGCACTTTCCTACTCCACCGAAGCGACTGGAATCCTCGACGGAAGGATGCTGGAAGAACTTGGCGACACTGAAGCTCTCACCGTCAGGGGACTCTTCCAGACCAGCATCGATCAGCTCAAGAAACTGAGCGGCAAGTACCCGAACAGTTTCGAGGGATTTGACGCGCGTCTGCAGATCGGAATCATCCTCGAAAAACAACTGCTTCAGCTGGAAGAATCGATCCTCGCATACAAGGCCTGTTTCGGGACTCCCGCCGAAACTGAAGCGAGGAAGTACCTCAGCGAACTGACCGAAAAGAGCCTCAAGATAGAAACCACCGGTCTGATCCGATCGGATCAGACCGCGGCATTCAGTCTCGATACCAGAAATATCGAGAAGGTCGAGGTCCGCATCTATCCCCTCGACATCGAGTCCTACTTCCGCAAGTACTACACACGGGATGATGTGGAACAACTCGACCTCGATCTGATCGATCCCTGGAAATCGATCGAGGTAGAGGTGGAAAACTATTCGAAGTACCGACCTTGCCATCAGATGGTGGAATTGCCGGTGGAGGGATCGGGAACCTGGGCCGTGATGGTCCTTTCCGAGAAGTTACAGTCGACGACCCTTGTGGTGAGAAGCGACATCGATGTCATCGTCAAAGCGGGAAGACGAGAGGTACTCATCTATGCTCAGGATATGCTCCTGGGAAAACCCGCAGAGGGCGTCGAGGTGTTGCTGGCGATCGAGAACTATGACGACGCACAGCCACGAGAGAATCTCCGGTTACAGGAAGTGGTCACCGGCTCAGACGGCACAGTGCGGGTTCGCTACGACAAGCAAGACCTCAACGACGATGTCCGCGTACTGGCACTCCGTGGTGGCGACTCCGCAGTCACCGGATTGGACCTATCATCGACACTCTTCCCATCGGGAAGAACTGCCCGTGTCAATTTCCTGACCGATCGAGCCACCTATCGCCCCGGCGATACGGTGCACTGGCGAGCCGTCGTTCGGGAGGTAGATCCAAAAACCGGCCTCTGGTACAGCCCCGCCGGAGAACAGGGCCGCGTCTCGATCCTGACCCCGGGTGGAATCGATGTCGCTCGAAGCACAACGACTTTCCGTGAAGCGGGAACCATCTCTGATTCCTTCGTACTGCCCGTCGATGCTCCTCACGGCAACTGGACGATCCAGTTGTCGGGTCCAGATGCAGCCAGTGGCCGGCAGAGTTTCCTGGTGGAGAACTTTGCACCGTTACCCGTAGCCCTCAGCATCAAATCAGAAAAACTCGTACTGGTACGGGGAGAAGTGGTCGAGGCAACCATCTCTGCAAATACCTGGTACGGCGAACCTCTTTCGGGAACCGATGTACTGGTGACCTTCAACGACGGTCACTCCGAAACTTTCACGCTCGATACCAGCGGTAAGGCAGTGATCAAGCAGGACACTCGCGACGAGACTGGATCCAGCATCACTTTCCACGCAATCATCCAGGAATACGGTGTTCAGGCATCGACCACGGTCACCCTTGCCGATTCGATGTGGCAGATGTCCCTCAAGTTGCCCCGCGCCAGCGGAGATTACATCGTCGGCGAAACGGTACCGGTGGTGATCACTGCCACCGATGCGGCGGGTCAGCCAGTCGAGAGAGACATCAAGGTGAGGCTGGTCGAAACGATCCGCACCGGTGGTCGTTGGGTTGAAAACACCATCGAATCCCGAGAGATCCAAACCAGTAGTGAGGGTAAGGGAGAGGTTCGATTACCCCTCGATGACCCGGGGCGATTCATGATCGTTGCCGAAGGCGTCGATCGAATCGGAAATCGTATCGCGAGCAACACATCCCATCTCACCGTCTCGGGCGAGGATGAAGAGAGGGGATTGATCTGGCTCGTCGAGAGAACCAGAGCCGATGTCGGCGAATCGATCAAACTCGATGTACAGAATACCCGTCCTGAGAGTCCTGCTCTGCTGACGATCATCGGCGATGGGATCCAGCACTTCCGCGTCATCGACCTGGTCGAGGGAAAGAACGCCGTCAATCTCGATGTAGCGGTGGAGATGTATCCCGAGGCCACGGTCACTCTATCGATGATGGACGAGGCCACCTTGCATGAAGCGGATGTTCTCCTTCGGGTCAGGAAACATCTGCAACTGGAAGTCAGTTCACCGTCGGAACCGATCATTCCAGGTTCCGAAGTAACACTGCAAGTGATCACTCGAAATCTGCAGGGGGAACCGATTCCTGCAGAAGTAGCACTGGCGGTTGTTGATGTGTCCGTAGATGACCTTCACCCCGGTTGGTTCCGGGACCTCGTCGCTGCAGATGGTCAACGTCAACCGGCCAGCGGCCTGGTGAAAACTGGAACATCTTGTGGTTTTCGCTACGAAGCCATCACCGAACAGATCGAGCAGACGCTCCTCGACGAAGATGCTCTCGGTGAGCTGGCACTGTTACGTGAGGGTCAACGCGTGATCGTAGGGCAAACACTGTCAGCGATGCCCTCCCCTCCTCAGGCTGGATTGCATTTTAATGCGCTCGAATCTGACCTTGCACTGCAAGAGGCCGAATTTGAGATCGCCGGTGACGAGATGGAGGATATGAAAGGAATGAGTGGCGGGGGTGGCGGTTCATTTGGTTTCCGCAATGGGCGCGGGGCATTGGCTGCCAAGCGAGGTGCTAGCACTCGAAGAAGCAGGAAAGGCAAGAGTAGTGAAGGTGGTGACAGTTCTTCCGGGATCTCCTTCGAGGCATTCACCGCCCACTGGGAAGGAAACCTGACCACCGATGAGGATGGAAAGGCGACCATCACCTTCATCGCTCCTGAACGCAGTACCACCTGGAGGATCCGTGCGCAGGCGATCGGGGCCGATGATCTGTTCGGCAATGAAACCAGCAGTTTCATCGCCCGTGACGAGATCGCCGTCGATCCAATCCTTCCTTCCAGCACGATGGAAGGAGATCAGATTGAACCACGAATACGGATCGCCAACTCATCCGGAATTCGTGGCAAGGGAGCACTCACGGTGAGGCTTGGTGGAGGAGATGGGGCCATCGAAGTCACTTCCGAACTGGTCCTCCTCGACGGCCTGCAGGAAGTAACCCTGGAAAAGGTGGGACCACTTCCAGAACACCCTGCTCTACCCATCGAGATCATCCTCGAAGTCGGTGAAGGGGAAGACCGCCGCACGATAAGGCAGGTGAGAACGATTGCGGTTCGACCCTGGGGACTGCAGGCGATCGGCACCAGCGGAGGAACTCTCGACTCGAGTGTCACCAGGAAAGTACGACTTCCACAGTCCACTTCTGAGGAGACTAGCCAGTGGCTCGATCGAACCTTACAGATCTGGATCGGATCAAGCCTCGATCAGGTTCTCATCGACCTCGCAGCAGGAGACACGCCGGGGCACCATCGACACAGCATTCACCCTGATCTCGCAGCACGCGCTGCTAACTTACGAGGAGCCCTTGCCGTCCTGAACAAGACGAACGAGGTTCAGGTAGAAATTCCTGCGGAAAAGAGAGAACAAATCCGCCTGCGAATCGAGGGGCTCATCGGTGAACTCTCGATGATCCAGAATGGCGACGGCGGATGGGGCTGGGTCGGCGGCTCGTCGATCAGTCAGGTCAGTTCTTCGGTGATGATCGCTCTCTCCGGAGCGAATCAAGCCGGATTCAAGGTCCCTGCACAGGTTCTCCAGAAGGGGATTCAGTACCTCGAAAAGAACTTCCGCTCGACCCAATCGAGTCGAGACGACATCAAGGTTCAACTTCTCTACGCCCTCGCCTGCTCCAACTCGGGAGATTTCGGCACGGCAAACCGACTGCACCGCTCTCGTACGAAACTCTCATCTGCTTCCCTCTCCTACTTGACCGGCGCACTGATTCAGATGAAGCGGCTGCCGATGGCTCGAGATGTGGCAAGAACCCTGCTCGATCGCCGAGAGAGTGATGGTTCCTGGTCTGGAGAACACGCCGATCACAAGGAGCACAACTGGAATCGCTACGACCTGGTGATCACTGCCATGGCGTTGCATGCCTGCAGTGCAGCTGGCATCTCCGCAGCGGAGTTGCAATCGAGTGTGCAGTGGCTCGAAGACCATCGCCCGTGGCATCATGGTCGCGGAGCAGGCCTTGCACTGGAGGCACTCGCCACCGTTCAGGGAGAATCGGTTCCAGCCGCCACAGACTGTGAAGTCGAGGTGTTCATCGATGGCGAACCACGCCTACTGATGATGGTCAATCCGAATCAACCTTCCTCCCATGAAATCATCGAACTGGGAGACGGACCGGGCGTCGTGGAGATTCGACTGGAAAGTAGCGGCAAGGGAAATCCGAACTGGGCCGCACTCCTGTCGGGAAGAAGTGAAGGGTATCCAGCGGTCACCGATGACCAGTTGATTCCGCGTGAAAACAGATATCTCCGATCGAAACCAAGACTCGACGGAAAACAGATCGACATCGGATTTTCCAGCCTCGGCAAAAAGTTGCCGGCACCAGGGAACTGGTACAACGACGTGACCCAGTTGCCGCTCGGTGAAAGCACCCGCGTTTCACTGCAGGTCAAACCAGCTCGGAATGGAATTGCTCACGAGTATTACAAGCTCGACCTGATCATTCCTGCCGGGATGAGCATGGTCGAGGGAAGCCTGCGTGGGCACTTTGACAACCAGCACCTCGACGGCAACCTTTTGACACTGTGGACACGGTCACGGAGAGCCTTCAACATCGACTACTCGCTGGTTGGTACCGTTCCCGGCGAGTACAGGATTCCCCCACCGATCCTCCGTAGTGTTTCGGATCCATCGCAGATCAGTCTCGGATCGGAGAGGACCATCACGGTGCTCTCGCGGGGACTCGTCAGCGAAGACGACTACCGTCCAACACCGGATGAGGTTTTCAATCGTGCTCAGATCCACTGGCAGGCGAAGCGCTGGCGCCCAGCCCGCGAACTGCTCACCGGTCTCTGGGATGAATTCAAGGATTACCTGCGTGACGATCGCAAGATCGAGGTGGCAAGGATCCTCCTTCTCAGCGCCATCGAGGCAGGCGACAACGCTTCCATGGTGTCCTTCTTCGAAGTACTCAAGGAACAAGCTCCCGATCTCAACATCGAGTTCGAGAATGTCATCCGCATCGGTGAGGCATATCGGATTCTTGGTGAGCATCAGCGGTCGATTCAGATCTTCCGTGCAGTGATGGAGGAGACCTTCGGAAGAGACCTGCAGGTAGCAGGAGTGCTGGAGCAACGGGATCAGAAGGCCTCGCTGATGTTATTGCTTCGACTGGTGATGGAGTATCCAGATTTGCCACCGGTCCTCGCTGCCGAACAAACTCTTACAGACCAGGCGCTCTCACTCTCGTCGCAAGCCAGTGCCAGAAATCTCGGAATCAGTCCTGCACACCTGTCCATATTCGGGATCCAGATTCTCAGACAGTTCCTCTACATCCATGGGGATGACCCGACCGCACCCGATGCAGGACTGAATCTGGTCAGTGCATTCCTCGATCTACAGGACTGGAAAAGCGCAGCCGAAGTTTCGGGAATCCTCGCGGATGTGTTCCGCGATTCCCAGCATCTCGATTCATTCCGCTACACCAGGGCTGTCGCATTGTGGTCCCTCAATCAGCAAGATGAGGCACTGGAGTTGTTGCAGAAGATCGCCGATGCCCAGTACAGCACTCCCGCCGGTGGTACACGCCCCAGCGAGAATCGTCAGCTTGCCCTCTATATCATCGGCCAGATCCACCATGCAGCGAATCGAACCACCGATGCGAAGAAGTACTACGAGGAGGTCTCCGATCTCTTCGAGGATGCCGCCGCATCGCTGGCACGGTTTCGCGCCAGGGAATTGCAACTGGACGAAATCTCCGAGTTCCGACCCGGTGAGCCTGTCGAAATCGAACTACGCTACCGCAACATCGAAGAGGCGGAGATTCTCGCCTACAAGGTCAATCTGATGACGCTGGCACTGAGAGAGCAGGATCTTTCTCGTGTCACCGAGGTCAACCTGAGTGGCATCTCACCCACCGTGAGAAGCACCGTCGAACTCGGCAAGATCGGTGCCGGTGGTGGAGCGATGAAGGTCGACCAGATGGTCACACTCCCCATCGATGAACTGGGGGCGTATCTGATCATCGTGCGCGGCAATGATGTGCATACATCCGGACTTGTTCTGATCAATCAGATGGAGCTGGTCGTCGAGGATAATCAGGGCTCCATCCGCATCCAATCCATCGATCCGGTGATCGACACCCTGATCCCGGATGTTCAGGTCAGGGTTCTCGACCAGGGAACGATTCAATCGGGTTCGACCGATCGCCGTGGCCTGTACATCTCCGAGAGTCGTGGCGCTTCCGCCACCGTCATCGCCCGCAGGGGAACCAGTGACTACGCTTTCTTCCGAGGAACCAGTCCCGCCGGTCAGTCCGATGTCACCCCGGATGCGGGGGGCGCCGTACGGTTCGGTTCCGAATTCAAGAACCTGGAAGTCCGCGATTACCTTCAAAATGTCATCCAGTCTAACTTTGACAACCGGGGATCGCGGTCGGGAGCGTGGGAAAACGAGTTGAAGAAGGTCCGCACGGGAGTGCAGATCAAGCAAGCATCAGACTGATCTGATCATCGAAGTACGTATTCCAGCGCGTCCAGAACCTGTTCCGGCTGATCGACAGTCATCTGGGCGCGCTGGGACACCTCCTTCAATGCGTGATGCAATGAAGGATCCCTCACCACGATGAGTGGCTTGTCGAGCGCGATTGCGATTCCGGCATCCATCGCTGCATTCCACTGCCGGAATTTCTCTCCGAACTGTGCCACGACAACATCTGATCGATTCATCAGTATTCGGGTGCGCAAGTTGTTGACCTGAGATGCGACTTCGTCTTTCCAGCGAGGACTCTGCTGCTCTCCGAGGATATTCTCTCCGATGGCGTCAGAAAGATCGTGTTCGTCCTGAGGTCCGACAAACTCCACATCGAGCCCTTTCTGCTGGGCTTGCTCGGCGAGTCGGCCGCGCCAATCGTCATGGATCTGACCAGCCAGGTAGATCGTCAGCTTCATCGTTCCTCCTATTTTATTCATCGATTACATCTCGATCCGTCCTCATCGGCGGTGAAAAACGATCCACTCCACCACCATCAATCCCAGGGCGAATGCCAGGAACCACGGCCAGTAATGCTGCTTGGCCACTCCCCAGAATCCCGTTGTATCCCGCTGCTGTCCCACTTCGATTCCAGCGATGGCTGGCATCGGCTCGATGGAACTCTCCGCAGGGGAGAGCAGGTTGACCGGGACTCGCTTGTGGTTCCACACCTGTTCCTCCGATTGCCCCTGTAGCCATCTCATCTGATGGACTCCCAGCTCCTCGCCAGCAGCAACTCGGATGATTCCACCGGCACGCACGGGAATCCCCTCCTCCTCCTTGCCGGAAGGGAAGATGCGCTTCGCTTTCGAAACTTCACCCCCGGCATTGACCTCGATGAGATCCCCGCTCCGCAGCCCACCGGAGATTCCACCTCCCACCCGAGCGAGATCTCGGATCGCTGCCTCGATGAAGAATGGAAAGGAGGCTGAAAGTGGCCATGGAGAATCGAGAACGTCGAAGGCCAGGATGATGCCGCGTACATCTCCTTCGATGAAACGAGCGATCAGTGCGCCCTCCCGGCACTCTGCGATGGGGCTCACCCCATCCCTCTGCGGCAACGGGAAACTCTTCACGATGGTCCCGTCGATGGGAGTCAATTGACTGTATCGAAGAACCGGATCATCTCTCCTCCAGGCGACCAGGAGCGGCTGAGATACCGATTCGATTTCATCGGGCCACAGTTGCGGCGGTTGCGCCCCCAGTACCAGGTGACCCGGGCCTGCCGGGAGCACTTCAGGAACCACTCGATCCCACACCACCACATCGAACTCCGCGCCAATCGTTTCGGGATCGACCTGTTCCAGCGTCAGCGGCTCGATGACAGCAGACGGAATCACGGCAAGCGCATCGTCGAGCAAGATGTTCGCTTTCCCGACCCTGGCGATCTTGATGGTGCGAGGCTGTTCCGCCACCAGCCATGCCCTGTCATCGAGGGCGAGGGCATCCCCCCCTTGAGGATTCCACAGCACCTCGATCTCGTGATCTCCTGCGCCCAGCAGCGAGAAGGAGTGAGTCCACCGTTCGCCACCTTCCAGGGTCCTGCTCTGCGCCTCTCCCGCCGGCTCCCCGTCGAGCAGGATTTTCACCTCGCCGGTGATGACGTCGTCTCCGGTATTTCGAATTTCCGCCACCACCCGCAGGTCCCCTTCCTCGGAGAACTCACGGCGGGCCGCCAGAGCGACGATTCCGCTGTTGTTCGACACCTCTCCGACACTTTCGAGGAGTACCGGAACGGGAATCGGATCGCCGGTCCAGCCCGGGATCGCCCCATCCGAGATGACGAAGATACGCGCATCGATCTGCTGCCGCAGTTGTTCCTCTTCTCCATCATCCGGTTCCTCGACATCCTGCATCGGAACCACCGAATCCTGACGAGCGATGGAGAGCGCCATCTCCAGGGCATTTTCGAATGTCGAGATTCCGGAACCGGGGGTCATCCGGGAGATCGCCTGGCGCAGCAGCGATCGATCACTGGTGACGGGGGTCAGTGTTTGTGCACTGCTTCCGAAACCGATGACGATTCCTCTTTCACCCGAGATCTCATCGACGATCTCCAGACCACGCTCCTGCGCCTGTTCAAATCTGCTCGCGCCATTCAGTTCGATGCTATTCATGCTCGCCGATGTATCGACCAGGATCAGATTGAGCCTCGAGGTGAACTGACCCGACCCACCCTGGGGAGCAGCGATCGCCAGCACTGCCAGCAATACCGCAAGCAACTGCAGGAACAGCACCAGGTTGCGCAACAATTTCTGAAATGGCGAGCGAACCCTTTCATCCTGGAGGGCACGACGCCACAGAAGTGTGCTTGCAACCTCCGTGGGTGTGCGACGGATCTTCAGGAACCACAGGATCAACACCGCCGGTAGCAGCAGCAGAAGCCAGAGCATCATCGGCGCACCGAAACTCATGCCAGCATCCCCTTCTGCCTCAGCATCTCGAGTACCACCTGATCGAATGGGATTGCGCTACTCACCTCGATCGGTTGGATCTGAAAGCGCGAGCATAGTTGTCGAATTTCTGCGCGGTACTGCGCCAGTACCGATCGGTATGTCTCGTGGATTCGATCGTTGAAGCTGACATCGACATGAGTCCCCTCCTCGACGTCCTTCAGCCGTAGATCGCCGATGTGCTGGGGGTCCGCCTCATCGCTGGACAGTAGATGGATCACCCAGCTCTCCGCCCGCCGGCCGGCGAGTTGGCGCAGCGGTTCTTCGAGCCCTGCCGGGTCCATCAGATCGGAGATGAGAATCTGGATCGCCCGCGATGGCGCCGATGCTGCGTGTGCCCTGAGTGAAGGTTTCAGGGCTGTTCCCTTTCCGACCTCAAGCTCTTCGAGCAACTTGACGATTCGCAGGATGTTGCCACTTCCTCGCAACGACCCCTGGGTTGGCCGCAACTCCTCGTCGACAACTCTCAGGTGAACTCGATCTCCCGAGGCGAGTGCCACCGCTGCGAGGGCAGCGGTCACCTGTCGGGCGTGGCGCCACTTGTCCGGTTCACCGCAAGCCATCGATGCAGATGCGTCGAGCAACAGCACGACACTGCGCTCCTCTTCCTCCTCGAACAGTTTGATGAAGAGTTTCTCGAGTCGCCCGTAGATGTTCCAGTCGAGATGACGAAGGTCATCACCGACGACATAGTCGCGGTGGTCGGCGAATTCGGTCGACATCCCGCGCCGTCGCGATCGTTTTTCCCCACGGAGCATGCCGTGAACTACCTTGCGAGAGAAGAGGGCCAGCTTGCCACAACGGGCCAGAAAGTCCTCATCGAGCAGCGGCTTCTCTTCTTCGCCTGCGGGGCTCATCCGATGGCCGCACCATCTTCGACCACATCGGAGACGCCGGCGAGCACCGCTTCGACGATCTGGTCAGTGGTGATCCCCTCCGCTTCTCCCTCGAATCCCAGCAGGATCCGGTGACGGAGAGCGGCGGGAGCGGTCTTGCGAACATCATCGAAGGAGACATGAACCCGCTCTGCCAGGGCGGCCCTCACCTTCGCGCCCAGTAGCAGTGACTGCACGCCCCTGGGGCTGGCTCCGTAGCGCACCCAGCGAGTCACTTCTTCCGGAGCCTCATCGGATCCAGGGTGGGTGGCGAGCAACAGTCTCACCGCATAGTCCTGCACGTGAGAGGCCGCTTCGATTTCACGGACACGTTCTCGATGGCGCAAGATCGCTGGACCATCGAGGACCGAGGAGGTGCTGTTCTCCTGGGAGCCGGTGGTACGTACAAGGATCTGATTCAGTTCATCTCGAGTTGGAAATGGCACCTGTACCTTGAAGAGAAAGCGGTCCAGCTGCGCTTCGGGGAGAGGATAGGTTCCATCCATCTCCAGGGGGTTCTGGGTCGCCAGTACGATGAAGGGTTGTTCGAGACTGTGGGTTTCTCCACCCGCCGTCACCTCTCCCTCCTGCATCGCTTCCAGCAACGCCGATTGTGTCTTGGGAGTCGCGCGGTTCACCTCGTCGGCAAGAACCACCTGGGCGAAGATGGGGCCCGCTTCGAACTGGAATGCTTTCCTGCCCGATTCATCCTCGTTGACGATCCTCGTACCGGTGATATCCGCCGGCATCAGGTCAGGGGTGAACTGGATGCGCGAGTAGTGCAGATCGAGGGCTCCTGAGAGGGTTCTGACCAGCAACGTCTTGCCGAGACCGGGCACCCCTTCCAGCAGGACGTGACCACCGGCGAAGAGGGCGATCAGCACCGTCTCCACCACCTCGTCCTGTCCGACGAGAACCTTGCCCACCTCCTGGCGAACCCGGCTGAAATCTTCCCTCAATGCCAACAGATCCTGCTCCAGATCAGCCATCTGACTCCCTTCCGAGATGGTCGCATCGTCACCGATCTACTGCTTCGGGGCAAGATCACCCCCTCTCCATTCGATTTCCGGAACCTCCTGCCTCATCCACCGGAAGCAATCGCTTCCCTCGCTTCCCTCGCTTCCCTCCTCACCCCCGTGCTACACTGCGGGACGGTCGATCATCGCGAGGAGAGGAATTCGATGCCAAGTCAGCCCGTACGCCAATTTATCCGTTCCCTGACCCCATACTGCATCTGCTGCGTTCTGGTGGCAGGTTGCGGCTCTGCTCCCGATCCACGTCCCGTTGCTCCTGTCACCCCTGAGGTGGTGGATGCACCGGAGATCTACCTGGCAGCGGGGGTCGCCCCCGCCATCGCACGGCAAGATGCCACCGAGACCATCGAGACCTCCACTCGTGCAGTGGAAGAAACACCTGCAGTGGTAGAACCACGAGCCGGTACATCCCTGCTGCAGATCAACGATCTCGCCGAACAGACGCCGCTGCCCGATCCGATCATCGAGAAGACGACAGCGGAGCCAGTCGTGGCGGAGACGATTCCACAGCCGATCGAGGAACAGCCGGCGCCACCACCGATCGTGGCGGAAACTGTAGTGGAGCCGGAGAAGACGATCCCCTCCCGGGATGATCGCACCGCTTCCTCCGAGAAGGAGACGCAGATCTCCGCAACGCTGCCCATCGATACCCTCGAGAAACTGGTCCTGATGAGTGGACCCGGATCGCTGACGGTGACGGAGGATCCCGATCGGTCGGAGATCGTCTTTTCCGCCGACGTGGTGATCCGTGCCGCCGGTCTGCAGCGCGCTCGACAGTTGACCGACGCGGTCCGCATCGCCATCGATCGCCCCGCTGGGGCTCGACCGCGCGTTCGCATCGTCGAGCCTGCACTTCAGGGGAGCGAGGAGTGCCTCGTCCATCTCACGGTGCAGGTACCTGCCGGTGCCACCGATCGATTCTCCTTCGACATCCAGGATAGCCACGGAGACATCGCCTTTCACGGCTACCGGGGCCCCCTCTCCATCACCAGCCTCCACGGCGCAATCGAGGTCATCGACGGGGCAGGAGAACTGGATATTTCCAGCGGCTCCGGACCGTGTAGCGTCACCGGCTACGAAGGGAATGTGAAGATTCGCGACGGGGCGGGAAACTGTTCCATCGGACAAATCAGTGGCAATGTCGAGGTGTGGGGTAAGGCTGGATCGCTGGAGATTCGCTACATCAGCGGAAATGTCACCGCCATCGACGGCCGCAACGGCATCACGGTACAGAGTATCGAGGGCAACCTGACGATGTACGGCATTCCTCTCGGAGACAGTACCATCGAGGGAGTCTCCGGCAGCGTCATGTCCAAAACCGGAGCACCCTAAACACCATGTTCATCCACAACGGAGGACGCGAGCATCCCCTCGGCTACGAGATGAATGCACACCCTGCGCTGACGGCGCGAGACCTGCTCGCCGCCGTCGATGACTTCGTGGTTCCGGTGCGAGACAGCGTCTGTGCCGGCGAGCCCTTCGCCATCGCCCCCCACATCGGTCAAGCTCTTGCAGGCCAATTATCCCGCAAGGGGGTCGCTGAATCGGTGGGAGATCGTCTACGAGATCTCGATCTGCACCTGTACACCGTCAACGCATTTCCGCTCAAGGACTTCCACGCCGAACGGGTCAAGGAGCAGGTCTACCTGCCATCCTGGGCCCATGTCGATCGGGCACGGACCACCTGTCGCATCGCCGATGTGATGGTTCGCATCGCTCCCTCTGCCCGTCACCTGACCATCTCGACCCTCGGCGGCGGCTACCGCGCCGCGGGGAACAGCACTGCCATCCACGAGAAGATGGCGATGGGATACATGAAGGTGATCGCACACCTGGTGCGAATCGAGCGTCAAACCGGCATCCACATCGCTCTCAACGCCGAGCCGGAGCCGGATACTACCTTCGAGTGCGCCGAGGACGTCATCGCCTTCTGGACCGACCACCTGCGACCCCTGTCCCCTGATCTGGCCCGGGAACTGGGTTGCCACAAGGCCAGGGCAGAGGGATTGTTGCGGCGCCACTGGACCGTCAATCTCGATGCCTGTCACTCGGCGGTACTGTTCCGCTCACCGGTGGAGGACTGGCGACGACTGGACCGCGCCGGAATCCTCGTCGGCAAGGTCCACATCACCAGCGCCATCGCGTTACCGAATCCGGGTCGTTCCCCCGCAGCGTATCGGGAATTACTCGAGCACATCGAACCACGATACCTGCACCAGAGTGCCATCCAGATGAAGGACGGATCGACCGTCCGTCTCGCTGACCTGCAGGAGATCGAAGGGCAGGATCTCTCCTGCATCTCCGAGATCCGAACTCACTTTCATGTTCCGCTGTCGAAGAAGAAGCACGGCAAGTTGCACACCACTCGCGATGAAGCGGAGAAGTTGCTGAACGAAGCGCTACGCCGTGGCAAGGATGCTCCGCACATCGCCGTCGAAACCTACACCTGGCCGCTGCTGACCGGTGGAGTGAAGAGTGCGCAACAGAAGAAACGTCTCATCGACGGCATCTCGGCGGAGTTGAACTGGGCTCACAGTTCCTCGTCAACGCTGTCCGCCACCGCAAGGTGAAGATCACATCTGCTCGCCGCAGCTGTGAAACGCCAGGATCCCGGATTATTCTTGCTGTCCAATCTCCCCTGGAAATCGGATCTCAACATATAGGTACTGAAATTCCAGAAGGAAGGAGCCAGTGATGAATGCCAACCAGTGGGTGAATATTGACGAACACCAGCCTGAATTCGGAGATGAACCGTTGCCTCCGGAGAGGAAGAAGTTTCGTCCGACAAGATGGATCGTACCTCTCCTGCTGGTGATTGCCCCCTTCATCTACAACTTCATCGAAGCCCGTGTCCCCTGGTCCTCGCTTGACACGAGAGAAAAAAGCGCCCGATGGATGCTGGCCAGCATGTCGGTCGATCGGCTGGAAATGGCTCTTGCCAGTGGCATGCCCATCGATCACGAGGCGCCGGCCGCCTTCGGCGCGACCCTCCTCCAGTTTAATTTGCTGCGTGATGGGTCCACTCCGGCGGCATACGAGAAAAAGACTGCGATCATCCGTGCAGCAGCCAAGGCCGGGGCCGACCTCGATTCCGTGTGGAAATTTGGTCAGACTCCGCTGGATTTGAATCTTCGCCGTTCCTCCGGGTCTACCTGGAAGCTCACCGGAGACCTATTGATCGAACTGGGCGCGGATGTGGACGGACAATCGGGTACAGAGATGCGAATGCATTCGCCCCTGACTCAGTTGATCAAAATGAGTACCCCTGATTCACCGGCGCTCACTGAAAGCAAGGCTAAGAGCAAGGCTGAAGATAAGTCCTACAATGTCGCCAGGGCGAAAATCGATCTCGCTTACATCGAAAAGGGCCTGGAGCCGCCGAAGCCGTCAGAGAAGAAGGAATCTATCGATCCGGAATGGCAGGACAAGATCCGCTGGTTGATTTCCCAGGGGGCCGCTTTCGATGGGGTCGCCAAAGAAGATGCACTGAAAACTGCAATATCGTACAACAAATCCCCGGAAGTGATCTCATTACTGCTGGAACTGGGAGCCGATCCAGATCCGAAAGGCAAGTCCATGATCACCTCTTGCCTCTATGACTCAGGGGCTCATCGGTGCAGACACGCATCCGAGATCGTCCAGCTGCTGCTCGATGCAGGTGCCGATGTGAATCAAGGCGATGAACGATCGCGGCCACTGCTCGCCGCCGTAAGGAAGTGCTGCAGGCACAACCTGGACATCATCCCCAAGCTACTCGAAGCAGGGGCAGACCCCACATTTGCGGACACCCAAACCAGGATGCGCCGCATGGATCGGAGCGAGATTTACTACAAGCACACATCGATCATCGAGTACGCCCGTGAAAACAAGGCGTTGCAGGGTACCCCCCAACTGGAAGCACTGGAGAAAGCGGTCGCCGAAGCCGCCACCGATACCGCATCCACCAGGAGATGATCAGGAGAGATGATCAGGATTCCTCGCCGCAGCTGTGAAACGCCAGGATGGCAAACATCGTCGCAGCGTGGCTGATGTAGTGCTTGCCATCGCGCCGGGGAGAACGGGTGAACCAGCGGCCACTCTCTCGCTGATTGCTACGCAACCACTGTAGCCCCTGTTTCAGGCGCGGATGATCCGCAGAGAGTTTACTCTGACGAAGTACGAAGATGGAAAAAGCGGTGGCGTAGGCATCGCTGGGTAGTTTCTCGTCGACATCTTCAGGACGTTTCCATTTCCCCGCCCCCAGGTCGATCACTCGCCAGCCCCCATCGGACCGCTGTACTTCCAGCAGTTCACGACTCCACTTCTGTCTCGTCTCATCATCGACCAGTCCATCGAAGCCCGAAGCAGCCCACAGCATCATCCCCTTGTGGTGCAGGTTTTGCGGCGGGTTTTCACCGAGCCACCCTCGTAGACGCTCGATCCCGGCGGCGGCCGCAGTGCTTTTTCGATACGCCTCCGGCACGATCCCCGCCGTCACCGCCGCCAGCGTCACACCGAAGTGATCATCCGATTCAAAGGGGGGCCAGCCACACTTGAGCCAGGCACTCCAACCGCCATCTTCATCCTGCAAGCTCCACATGTGATCGAGAGCATTACGAGTATCGGTGGAGAGTTTCCCGTCGGTGCCGATGTCACTGATGGCGAGGAAGCAGGCGGTCGCCACCAGCCCCTCCACTGCTCCCCGCTGCCCCGATGGTTCCTTCTTCTCGACCACGTAGCGGTTCAGGTAGCGGCGAGTGAACTCACGCGCCCGGAGATTTTCGCCACTGCTGGGGGCAACCCTCGCTGCCGCCACCAGGTACAGGCCGTTGGTGTGACAGGTGACGCAGTCGCGCTGCTGCTCCCACTGCAAGGCGGTTGCATCGGCGAAGGCGACCGCACGATTCAGGGAGAAGTGCTCGATGGGAGGCTCATCACTGCGATTGGGTCCCCCCGCAGGGTCTTCCGGGGGAGGTGCTGCGGGCAATCCACCCGCTGCCATCGAGAACAGGACAAGAGCCATCGAGAGCAGGAACAGAGGCGATGAAATACGCATACCGGCATGGTAGCGGCGATGGAGGAGAAGTTCGACAAGGAACTGGATGTGAGGCCCTCGCCACTCGATGCTGTCGGCGAAGCACATCGAAAGGGAGAGAAGAAATGACGATTTTGAAACAGATTCCAATCACCACCCTGGCCTTGCTGATCAGCGTCCTCGCCGGTTGCGAGAACAACCATCCAGACCATGGTCAGACCCAGGCGATGGAGGACAAAGCCCATCAGAAGATGGCCGAAGTCGACAGCCAGCGACAGCTAGGGCAGGTGCTGGTGGCCGTGATGACTCCCACCGCCGGCAACGAGGCACGGGGAACCGTCACCTTCACCGGAACTGATGATGGAATCATGGTCACCGCAAACATCGCAGGGCTCACCCCCGGCGATCACGCCATCCACATCCATCAGTATGGAGATCTCCGCAAGGATGATGGCAAGGGCACCGGGGGCCACTACAACCCCGAAGGGCACGATCATGCCCTGCCCGAGAATGACACCCGGCATGCAGGAGACCTTGGCAACCTCACCGCAGGAGCCGATGGAAACTCCAGCTACTCCATCCTGGTCACCAATGTCACTTTCGATGGTATGCACAACCCGATCATCGGCAGGGCAGTCATCATCCACGCCAAGGCTGACGACGGCGGTCAACCCACCGGCAACGCCGGCGCACGGGTGAGCCAGGGAACCATCGGCTACGCCAACCCGGGATAGATTCTCAACGGTTCAATCCTGCAGTTGTTTCTGCATCATCATCACCGGCTTGCCGCGGCCGATGTACTGGCCCACCTCGCGGAAGCCGAAGGCGTGGTGGAAATCGATGCTGCCCTGGTTGCGAGGCTGCAGGTTGACCTCGCACACCATCGAGGAGAGTCCTCTCCTGCGCGCCCACGCTTCCATCACCGCGTACAGTGCCGAACCGACCCCGCGTCGGCGCGCCTGAGCCGCGGTGGCGATGCGATCGACATAGGCAAAGTTCTCGAAGCCACGACAGAACCAGCGGAAGTTGGGAGAGTCGTAGTCGTCGTCGGGGAGCATTCCCACCAGCATCGCCGATGGTGAATCGGCCTCTTCCCCGTCGACGACCCGTAAGAAGGACGCCCCTCGCAACAGCGCATCGAAGCCGGTGGCATCGAGCCCACCCAGTTCTGGTACATGAGCCTGGTTGAGACGGTGAAGGGCGTTGACCTCTGCATCGATGTCGGTGACGGGACGCACCGTCACCACCTCTCGACGACGAGAGGGTGAGGTGGCAAACAGATCACCCAGGTGCCACGCCAGTGACCGAAGTGCCGGGCGGTGAAGAGCGAGACGACCGAACTCCGGATGGCTTCGCAACACCCGCAATCTGTGCCATGGAGTCACGGTGCCATCGAAGATCGCTGCCAGTTGCAACAGATCCGCCAGCCTCATGCCGGCGGTGAGACGACCCGGATAGCGGATGCAAGCTCGATCGGGAAGCGCGACGATTCCATCGCGCTGCTCCTCGATGAACCAGTGGTGTGGGTCCGCCCCCACCAGCTGAATCCCTTCGTGATGGTAGCGAGCCATCGTCGACAATACCGCATCGATGATGGCGGCACCTCGAACCGACGGTTTCCGCTGCGATTCGGCGGCGAGGCAACTGGCCAGCGACTCACCCCTCGGGGCACGTTCGACGACATGATCTGCGTTGCCAACGCCTCCCGGGATGAAGAGTGCTGCCTGGGGTTTTTGGTGCCACACCGTCTGCAGGATGCGATCCCCGAACCACGCCGCCCTCGGTCCGTGAGAGGACGGGGCAGAACGAGGGCCGGCTCCACGCCTCACCTCCATCACATCGCGCACCGGAATCGAATTGTGATGCTCTCCCCGGCGCAGGGCACGAGAGATATGCCGACGACGACGGTCGATCTCCGATTTCTCCGCTGCCTGGAGGGTTTCCTGCAGGCGGCGTGGTTCGATCTGCGCCCAGCCGATTCCATCCTCCTGGCGAGCAGGGCCGACCGCCCACGATGCGTCGATGCCACGGTTGCGCGCTCCTTCACACCATCCCTCGAGGAAGTGGCGAACATCTTCACCGGCGCGTGCGGCACCGAGTGCCGCCGCCACCTGTCGCACGATGGCGGTGCGGCGATGATCGGGTACACCGTGACCCACCCAGGCGTCGTGGAGATCGATGAGCCACAGCGAGGCGAGATCCGCCGAGTATCCCCGCACCAGGATGTTGCCGGTGTGCAGATCGCGGGCATCGACCCCGGCACGCATCACCTCCGCCACCCAGTCGCCGAGACGACGCAACATCGCCCGCCGCGAGGCTCCCTCATATCGTTCCAGATGCTGGGGAAACAGTTCTGTATCGAGCAGGTACTCGAGGAAGACGATGTCGTGATCTCGATGGGTTACCAGTGCCACCGGTCTCGGTACCGATGCTCCCCCCGCCTCGGCTTGCATCAGGTTGTGCCATTCGAGGCGGGCACGTCCCCAGCCGAGTTTCCTGCGCAGGCGTGCGGCGAGATCTCGCTCCCTGTGAATCTTCGCGATGAGTGCCGGACGACTCGGTGCCGCCGGAATTCTCAGGACCAGGCGCTGACGATCTCGCTGGAGAATCTCGACGCCGGAAAACTCCAGCAATCGCTTCTCGTCACGGGGGACTCCATCGAGCCAGCCGATCCTGTTTGGATGTTCCTGCGACCTACCTCGAGCCAAGCGACCCCCACCCGCAGTCCCGTCGTCGGGACAGGCGAATCGTAACCACTGGAGCGGCCTTGCCCACCCGACATCGAAGGAACAGGAGATTCACGCTCCCTCGCTGGTCCGATGGAAGCGCTTCGGATACCCTGGATGGGTCCGATGGCGCGGTTTTCTGCGGCGGGAAGACCTGGACCGATTTCCGGCACGGATTTCGGTCGATCCCCCAGATCCTGACTGAAGGGTACGCCCTCGATGGCGAAGCAATCCTTCGACTTACCTCTACTTTCGAATGCCGCCGACGATGACCGGGAGGTGGCGGTGGTCCTCAAGGCGCTGCTGCCCGGGGATCCGTCTCTGCATGTGACAACGGTCGACCCGGTGGCAGAGATCACTGCACTCGCCGACACCGCAGGAGTTCGCGTCGCTGCGACCGTTGTGCAGAAGCGTAATCGCCCTCATCCGGGCACCTATGTCGGCAAGGGAAAACTGGAAGAACTGAGCGAAGTGGCCCAGGACCTGAAGGCGGGGCTGATCATCGTCGATGATCCCATCTCGCCGGGACAGGGTCGCAACATCGAGGAGAAGACGGAACTGCGGGTGGTCGATCGTGCCGAGTTGATCATGGACATCTTCGCCCGTAATGCCCGCAGTCATCAGGCCAAGTTACAGGTGGAACTGGCCCAGTTGCAGTACTCCCAATCACGCCTGACCCGGATGTGGACCCACCTTTCGCGGATGGAGGGTGGAGCGGTCGGCACCCGTGGACCCGGTGAAACCCAGCTGGAGACAGACCGCCGCATCGTCCGCAAGAAGATCAGCGTCCTCAAGGGACGACTGGAGGAGATCGAGAAACAGGCCCACACCCAGCACAAGTCGAGGGAAGGCTCGTTCCGCATCGCACTGGTGGGATACACCAATGCCGGCAAGTCGACACTTCTTCAGCGACTTACCGGAGCCGATGTCCTCATCGAAAACCGTCTCTTCTCGACTCTCGATACCAGCACCCGTAACTGGAGCCTCGACGTCCCCTTCGATGTGCTGCTCTCCGATACGGTCGGATTCATCCGCAAGTTGCCCCACGGCCTGGTTGCCTCCTTCCACGCCACCTTGATGGAAGCGCGCGAAGCAGACCTGCTCCTGCACGTCGTCGACGCCTCGTCACCCTCCATCGAGTTCGACATGGAATCGGTCGATCGAACACTGGCGCGAATCGGCTGTGATGAACATCCGAAGCTGGTGCTCTTCAACAAGCTGGACAGGGTCAAAGATGATCAACGCATCGAGATACAGCACCTGCTGACGGAGCAGGAGAATTCATTCGTGATCAGTGCCACCGTCGGCACCGGTGTCGATCAGGTGGTGAACCAGGTTCTCGAAATCGCTCGCCTGAGACAGGAATCGGGGGAATACCATCTCCCCCATTCCCGCTCCGATCTGGCGGCGAAGTTACATACCCTGGCAGTGGTCGACCACGAGGAATTCCTCGAGGAGGGAATCGTCCTGGAAGCTCGCTTCGAGCCGGGTCAGAAGGCGCGCTGGGAGGACACCCTGCGCAAGGCGGGCCTGCTACCGACCACCACCGACTGATCCCACCTCGTCAGAGCCGGTCGACTCCACCAACAATTGGTAGCGGTCCTTCATCGTCTTGAGGAATCGATCGATCAGACCGTACAACTCCTCGTACTGCTCCAGGCAATCTGCCGCTACCTTCACGTCCTTCGCCTCGACGGCACCATCGAAGCTGAGTACCACGAAGGGACGGATCCACTCATCGGTGGGCCGCACCCCTTCCTTCCACATCGCATAACTTCCCTCGATGGCTGCCTTCCGAAACTTCTGGCGATCATCGGACTTGTTACGGTAGGCCTCTCGATACGGTTCGAAGAAGACCAGGAAGCGGGTGTCGGTGCGTAGCAGTTTCCACTTCTCGATCAGATCCTCATCGACACCTTCGATCCGCATGGCGGCATCCATCTTGTCCACATCGGCGGAGATCGGATTGAGAATCCCCTGCCACAGGGTCAGTGAAGCGGAAGCCACCCGATCGTCTGGATCATCCTTCACCTTCTTCAGAAGCGCATAGTAGAACTCGACCTCTTCGAGCCCCGCCTGCAACTCCTGGGGCGAATCGGGTCTCCAGTACGGCTCCTTGCCGTGCAACAACGTTCCCGAACTGTCGAGAAAGAGGAACGATGGAAACCCGCGTAACCCGTATTCTCCGAACCGGGTCTGGTCCGGCCTGTCATCCAGCCTGGCAGAGATGTTGAGGTACGGTACGAACTTCACGCTCTCCTTGACCCACCACTTTGAGAGAAGAGGACCCTCTTCCATGAAATCGCAGGGGCCTCATGGCGCGTAGGATCTGGTGAAGTAGGCGAGGATCGGCAAGTTCTTCTCCCGGGAGATCTTCTTCGCCTCTTCCAGGTTCGTGACCCACTCGATGTGCTGGACGAACTTCTTCTTGCGCTTCTCCTCGTATCGCTTCTCCAGTTCGGCACGATCCTGTGCGAAACCGGTGGAACAGATCAGCAGACAGATTCCGAATGCGATCGATCTTGGAATCTTGTGAATCATCGTGCACCTCTCCATGGCACCTTCATGGTGCCGCCTGTCACATCTGGTCGTGACTCGCCCCAGAATACAGCGATCTGCTCTGATTTCCTCCCGGAAATCGATGTTCCGTCGTCAACGAACGGCATATCATCCACTTCCCGCAAACACTGATAGGAATGAAAGTAGGAGACGATGTCGATGCCGTTCATGCTGATCCTGGGTTTGATGGGTTCGATTCTGAACCCCGTTCCCCCCACCGTCGATGACAGCACCGCTGTTACCAGCACCACCGCCCGGCTGTTCGAACTGAAAGGTTCCTGGACAGACCACCCCGATCCCGGGCAGAGTCTCGACATCAATTCCATCCTGATGGGAGGCGGGGGATCACAACGATCGTTCCCGGCACTCCTGGATGCCATCGATGAGGCTGTCTCGGACGATTCGATCAGCGTCATCGCTCTCGACCTCGGTGATGGAACAGCGTTCTCGATGCCCCAGGTCAGTCGAATGGTCACGACGATTCACGATGCCAGGGATCAAGGCAAGAAATGCATCGCATGGGTCGAGAATGGAACCACTCCGCTGATGAACATCGCCTCTGCCTGCGACAGCATCATCATGACCCGCACTGGCAGCCTCGATCTCAGTTCTCCGGCGATGATGCCGATTCACTTCAAGACCGCCATGGACCTGTTCGGGGTCGAGGCGAGCGTCATCCGCGTCGGCGACTTCAAGGGGGCAGTGGAACCGTACACCCTGCCGCAGATGAGCGATCACCTGCGTTCACACTACACCGACATGCTGGAGGCGATGAACGGCTTCAGCCTGGCGCAGATCTCCTCGGGAAGAGGGATCGCACAGGAGAAGGTGCGAGACTTCCAGAAGTTACGCTCCTTCACCCCGGAACAAGCACTCTCGGAGGGACTGGTCGACACCCTTGCCGACCACGGAACCCTCGAGCAGACGGTGGAGGCGATTCTCGACGGGGGTGTCGAGTGGAAGCGAGCCCGCAAACTACGCAGCGGCCCGACCAACCCGATCCAGATATTCACCGAACTGTTCACACCCAGCCGCAAGAAGAAGATTCCCGAGAACTCGGTGGTGGTCCTTCACCTGGCTGGAACCATCGTCGACGGTGATACCGCCTCTCCCGGTTCGATGGTCAGTGAGCCATCTGCCAACGCAATCGATACCCTCGCCGACGATGACTCGGTGGCAGCGGTTGTGGTCCGCGTCGATTCTCCGGGCGGATCGGCCACCGCCAGCGAGGTGATCCGGGTGGCGCTGGAAAATCTGGCTCGCAAGAAGCCGGTCGTCTATTCGATGGGCAACCTGGCCGCCAGTGGCGGTTACTGGATCACCTGCATCGGTCGTCCCATCTATGCGACGGAAGGAACCATCACCGGTTCCATCGGTGTCTTCGGAATGAAGCTCTCCTTCGGGCCTGCCCTGAAGAGATATGGTATCCACGTCGACCCGGTAGCTCTCGATGATGCAGCGATGATGATGTTCCCCGACCGCCCATGGTCAGAGCAACAGATCGGTCGCCTACAGACGCTGGTCGATGATGTCTACGACGACTTCATCGATCGTGTTTCCGAAAGTCGTAGCCTGCCCGCCTCCACCGTCCGTGGTATCGCCGGTGGTCGCGTCTGGTCGGGACAGCAGGCGGTTGAACTGGGACTGGTCGATTCGATCGGAACCCTCGATGACGCCATCGCTCACGCCATCCGGGAAGCACAGCTCGCAGCAGATACCAACATCGTGCACCGACCGACGGCACCCGATCCGATGGACATGTTGAAGCTGTTCGGCGGCGGCGGTGGAGATGCGATTCGCCAGGGGATCGACTTCCCCGCCCTGAAACTACTCGCCGCAGCGGGAATCGATCTGCGACCCTATCTGGCTCGCCTGCTACGCATCGATTCGCAACGGGCCTTCACGGTGGAAGCACGCATGCCCGTCGATCTGAACCCGCGTTTCTAGATCGAAATTCGATGGGGTCGATGAAGGAGATCCTCAGGCGAGGATCTCCTTCACCACCCGCGCCTCCTCGACACCGGTGAGACGGGCATTCAGCCCCTGATACTTCACCGACAACTGCTCGTGATCGATTCCCAGTAGATGCAGCATGGTGGCGTGAAGATCACGGACGTGAACCACATCCTCGACGGCGTTGTACCCCAGTTCATCGGTTGCGCCATGGGTCACTCCACCACGGACACCACCCCCCGCCAGGAACATCGAGAAGCCCTTGATGTGATGATCGCGTCCGGGATCATCTCCGCCCCCCTGCGACATCGGAGTGCGCCCGAACTCGCCTCCCCAGATGATCAGGGTGTCGTCGAGCATCCCTCTCGCCTTGAGGTCCTGAATCAATGCTGCGGTGGGACGGTCGCACAGGTTGCAACAGGTATTCATGTACTGCTTGAGTCCTCCGTGATGATCCCAGCCTCGATGGTAGAGGTGGATGAAGCGAACTCCTCGTTCCGCCAGGCGACGAGCCAGTAGGCAGTTGCTGGCATAGGTACCATCCCCTGGAACGGCACCGTACATCGCCAGCGTCTCCGCCGATTCATCGGAGATATCCATCAGTTCAGGAACCGACATCTGCATCCGGAACGCCAGCTCGTACTGCGAGATCCTCGCTTCAACCTCTGGATCCATCGTCTCGCTCCCACGCAGTCGGTCGAGATCGCCGATGGCATCGATCAGGTGCTGCTGACGGTCGCGGCTGACTCCAGGTGGATTGGAGACGTAGTGGACCGGATCCCCCTTCGAATGGAACTCGACTCCACCCAGATTGCTCGGCAGGAAGCCACTCGACCACTGACGAGCGGCGATCGGTTGTGGATTTCGCCCTCCGACGCTGGTCAGTACCACGAAACCGGGGAGATCTTCCCCTTCACTTCCCAGTCCGTAGTTGATCCACGATCCCATGCTCGGCCTGTTGGGAACGATGGTGCCTGTGTTCATGAAGGTATGAGCGGGATCGTGATTGATCTGCTCCGTCACCATCGAGCGGACGATGGCGATGTCATCCGCCACTGTGGCGATGTGCGGCAGATAATCGCTGATCAGTTGACCACTCTCGCCGTGGCGCTGGAAGGCAGCCCTCGGACCGAGACACTTCAGCGGCTTACCCTGGAGTTGTGCGATGGGCATCCCGCGGGTGAACGATTCCGGCATCGGCTGACCGTCCAGTTCGGCGAGTTGTGGTTTCTCATCGAAGGTCTCCAGGTGACTGGGGCCCCCCGCCATGCACAGGAAGATGACCCTCTTGGCCCGGGCCGCCTCGGGGATCGCCGACAGCAGTCCGGAGGGCCAGAACTGGCTGAGAGCCGCGGCACCGATCCCCATCGAAAGCGATCCGAGGAACTGGCGCCGGTTCAACCGGTGTAACTGGTTCAGGATGTTCAGATTCTGATCATTCACGGGTCATCGTTTCATGCAGGTTGAGGATGGCACGGGCCACCTCGGTCCATGCCGCCAGTTCCGACACCTCGGGCAGGGACAGATCCTCCATCCCCTCACCACCGAGAAGTTGCAGTGCATCATCCGGGTTCGATCGGTAGTGATCTCGACTCGAGGTCAACAGTGTCATCACCACATCGATCTCCCGATCGGTCGGCGTTCGCGAGATCGCTTCCTTCATGGCGAACTCGACCGCCTGACGATGGGAGTTCTCGTCATCGCTGGCGGACAGCTGGTAGCTTGCTTGCCAGCGGACGATTCTCCTGGCAAAGGCGCGAGCAGCCTCGACGAAGACCGGATCGTTGAGCAGTACCAGCGCCGCCAGCGGTGTGTTCGATCGGTTCCTCCTGGCGATGCAGTCCTCCCGGGTGGGAGCGTCGAAGGCGAGTAACATCGGATGCAGGTACTGCCTCTGCCAGTGCACGTAGACACCCCTGCGCCACTGCTCGACACCGACGTCCGCCTTGTAGCGTCGTGGTGGGAAGTTGAGGTGGCGGTAGTAGTGAGGTGGCTGCGGTGGCTTGACGCTGGCCCCTCCCAGCTGGTCGACGAGCAATCCACTGATCTTCAGCGCGGTGTCTCGGACCATCTCCGCAGGCATTCGATGTCGAGATTGGTGTGAGAAGAGCAGGTTCTCCGGATCCTCTCGCTTCGCCACCGATCCAGGCCGTGACGAGAGTCGATAACTGCGAGAGAGCACCATCGTGCGAATCAACTGCTGGATATCCCATCCCGAAGCGATGAACTGCCGCGACAGATGATCGAGGAGGTGAGCGTGGGTGACGGGGCGACCCTGTCCACCGAAGTCCTCCACCGACGGGCACAGTCCCTCGCCAAACAGTTGCGCCCACACCCGATTGACGAAGACCCTGGAGGTGAGACCGGCGATCCCCCCCTCCGATTCCGGAGTGACGAGCCAGCGGGCAAGATCGAGTCGAGTGCGACGACCTGCTCCATCCAGTTCCCCGAGAAAGCGAGGAATCGCCGGTTCGACCACCTCTCCACTCTCGTCGAGCCAGTTACCCCGGGGCAAGATATGCACCGTTCGGGGTGCCTCCAATCGGCGGGTGTAGAGTGCCAGCGGCAACCCGGATTCGATGGAAGAGGCTTGCTTCTTCAGTACCCCCAGCTGCTTGCGAAGTGAGTTCACCTGCGGTGACTCGCTTGCATGGTGTTCCCTCAACAACTCGTGGTGCTGAGCGATGCGTTGCTCCACTGGCAGAGCCAGCGCATCGATCACCGCAGAAGGCGCAAGGCTACCTCCCTCCACCCCACACTGATCCCAGTAGACGGTGCCACCGAACTGGGTGAAGGCGATGCCGCTGACGATCTGACCCGCTTTCAGACCGAGTTTCTCGAGGGGAACCTCCAGTCGCACCCACTCGCCCGATCGGGGCAAAGCACCCATCCGCTGGTATGCCGGTGAACTGGCATCCGATCTGCCGTAGCCGATCTGATCTCCACCCCACACCGCCCGGTGATTCCAGTCCCCTGCACTGTTGCACTGCAACATCACCGCCGAGGGAGGTGTATCAGCATCGAGATGAACCCACGCGAAGAGGATCTCCCCTTCCGACACCTCGATCTTCTTGAGGGTGGTATCGACGGTGTAGTGCTGGACGAGTCCACCACTCGTCTGCTTGCGATAGCGCTCACCGCTGAAGGGTTCGATGCCATCGGCTCGAACGAAGTTCCACTCACCCTTTACGGTACCTCCGGTATCGAGTTGATCGTCGACCCAGATCTGCTGGTGACGACCACCGAGGGCGATCTCGTGCTTCAGTTGCTTCTCCCAGGCGGCCTGTTCCCCGGCCAGTTCGGAGATGGCCGCCTCGATCGACACCTCGACCTTTACGATCTCGTCGGCAATCTGTTGCTCCCGTGCTTTTGAAGCGGCGGAGGTCAATCGCATCTCCGGGGTTCTCTTCGTCGGCGTCGTGTTGAGACCACCATACGGATTTCGAAGATGCTCCTCGTCATCGATGTCGGCGAAGAAGGCTCCCATCGAGTAGAAATCCCGGGTGGTGTAGGGGTCGTACTTGTGATCATGGCACTGGGCGCAACCGAGGGTTGCACCCATCCACGTCTCCGATAGATTGCGAACCCGATCCGCCATGTAGATGGCGCGGTACTCCTTCAGTTGTAAGCCACCCTCGTGGGAGGTCTGCAGTAGCCGGTTGTAACCGGTTGCGATCAACTGATCCTGATCGGGATCTTCCAGCAGATCCCCTGCAATCTGTTCGATGGTGAAGCGATCGAAGGGCATGTTGTTGTTGAAAGCGCGGATGACCCAGTCGCGATATGGCCAGCTTCGATGCTCCTGATCTCCGTGGTAGCCAACGGTGTCGGCGTATCGGACCAGATCGAGCCAGAAGCTCGCAAACCGCTCACCGAAGTGCGGATCTTCCAGCAATCGATCGACCTCCCGCTGGTACTGCTCCTGCGACCGTGAGCCCGACAGGTAGCGGGCAACCTGGTCACGACTCGGTGGCAAACCGCTGAGGTCGAGGTGTAGCCGGCGGATCAGCGTCGTCGGGTCTGCATCTTCGGCGGGGGCCATCCCTTCCCCTGCAAGTCGCTGGTAGATGTAGTGATCGATGGCGGTGGTTGCCCACGCATCGGATCCATCTGGAACCTGCGTCTGCTGCGGAGCCACGTACGCCCAGTGCGCTGCAAAGGGAGCTCCCTCTTCGATCCACCTGCCGAGCAATTCGATCTGCTCCGCTGTCAGTGGGTTCTTCTCCTCGCTGGGAGGCATCGGATCGTCAGGATCGGTGATTCTCCACCACAGTTCACTCTCATCCCTGCTGCCGGGAACGATGGCATGGCTTCCCGACTTGAGTTCCTTCATGGCGGAAACCGCATCGACAAAACTGAGGCCCCCCTTGCGAGCGGCACCATCGGGACCGTGGCAGGCGAAGCAGTGCTCCGAGAGGATCGGGCGGATGTCCTGGACGAAATCGACCTTCTCCAGGGGAACGAAATTGTCGCCATGAGAGAGACCGATCGCCCACGCTGAAGAAACCAGCACAACGATCGATGAGAGAAGAAAATTATGCGTGAAGGAAGACCTGTTCATGACGGGAACCGACTCTATCACCGGCACGATGGCGGGACAACGAGGGGGCTCCAGGAAACAAAGGAAGCACAGGATGCGCCTCGATCGATCTACCTAGTCGAGACACATCAACCCGTCGACGGTGGGATCGGGCCCGAAGGAGATATCACTGGGTAATGGCAGCGGGCCTGCGCCGACGAAGAGTCTTCCAAGAACCGCCACCGGATCGGCGATATCGATGGCTCCATCGTCGTTGGCATCGGTGGCATCCTCGCAGGTGATGGTTCCTCCGGTGAAGAGGAACTGCAACGAGCTGATGGCATCGGAGATGTCTACCACCCCATCGAAGTTCGAGTCACCCCTGACGAAAAAGGGCTGCATACGGGGATGATCAAAGGGCGGCAGTGCGAACTCGACACGGGGATCGGTGAGACTCTTCTCGAGAAAGTCCTTCAACTGTGCGAGCTCGCTGTTGGGGAGGTTCAGCTCATTCATCAGCGGATCATTCGGTTCAAAATCTCCACCTCCATTGTAGAAAGCGAGCACATCATCAAGTGTAGCCTTGCCGCCGTTGTGGAAATAAGGAGCGCGCAAGCCGACATTTCTCAGCGATGGAGATTTGAACTTTCCGGCATCTTCGGAGGCTCCACTGACGGTCCCGTGACCTTCATCCTCGAAGGGAGGGCGCACTCCGATGTTGCGGAAGGAACCGTCCCCCAGGGCCGGAGTCTCGTGACAGGGAAGGCAGTTGTCGGCAAACAACAGCAGCCCCAGTTGCTGATTCTCCGTCATCGCATCGAGGATCCCTTCGTTGAAGAGATCGAAAGGAGTGCGGTCGGGAACGAGGGTGCGTTCGTAACTGGCGATGGCGAAGGCGATGCGTGCCGCATTGATCTCGTCATCCCCGAATGCGTTTGCAAACAGTGCCGGATAATCGCCATGAACTACCAGTGCATCGACCATGTCGTCGGGAATCTCGGTAGCCAGAGCCAGCGGCGTGATGGCGATCAACTTCAGGCGCACCTCATCCCAGCCGCGTGTTTCACAACCCATCTCCACCAGTGACAGCACCGGTCCGATGGCCTGGGCCTCGAGAGCACCTCCCGATGCGATGAGCAGTTGACCCGATTCGGGATCGATGAACTCCGGTCCTGCCCTGCCATCCCAGAAAAGGGTGTCGTGATACCCCGCTGCGATGGTCGACTGGGAGCGTCTCCCTGTGACCTGACGCTGTGGAAAGAAAACCCCGTCATCGAGCAGCGTTCCACCACAAGCCTGATTCACCACGCCGATCGATCCCACCACGTCATCCTCGTTGCCGAACTGACCGTCGAATCCGGGGTGAATCGAGAGTGGGCTTTGAATGCGCGCATCCGATCCACCCGTCTCCGACATGTGACAGGTTCCGCACGAAGTGGAGTTGTCGTGAGAGAGTTGCTCCTCCCAGAAGAGGAACTTGCCGAGCAGTGCTTTCTCCTCGGTGAGCGGATTCTCCACCGGCTCCGGCATGGCGGGAAGGGGAGCAAGGATGTCTCCGGGACCGATTTGAGCCGGCAACGGATTCCCCATCCCCAGCGTTGCCAGGACTGCGAGGAGCAGCCATGACGGATTGCGTGGAATGTAGGAGTTCTGCGACCGGAACATCGGGGGGATTCCTCTCCTGATCACTACCTTCATTCTACCGTAAAACTGGCCATCGACGAGTCTCCATCGAATCCAGCGGCGCCACATCTGGCCCTCTCAGGAACAGGAGGGATTTCCGCACTCCAGCGCATCCGGGGTGGGGTCGACTCCACAACCGGGGAAGGGCGCAGCGATGGGGCCTCCAGAGGAGAAGAGGTGCTCCAGCACCGTCACCGCATCGGCGACATTGTTGGCTCCATCATCGTTGGCGTCGATGGTCGACAGGCAGCCACCATCCGTTCCACCGCTGAACAGGTACGCGAGGATCGTCACCGCATCACCGATATCGAGCCCCTGATCCTGGTTGGCATCTCCACGGATGAAACCGGGCAGTGCATCGCTGACCACGATCGCATCCACCAGCGTCACCTGATCGGTTCCCCCCGGTCCCGTGACGGTCAGGGTCACCGAGTAACTTCCCGCTTCGGTATACAGATGCTGCGGGGAGGTGGAAGGACTCTCGACACCATCGCCGAACTGCCACGACTGGTCGTCGATGATTCCCGTCGACTCGTTGGTGAACTGGACCAGCAGTGGTGCCGGTCCCGCATCGGGCGTGTAACTGAAGGCAGCCACCACCGGTTCGGTGGGAAAGCAGCTGATGTATCGCTCGATCATCTCCTTGCGATCGTGGTTCTCGCCGATTCCCCCCATCTCGGGAGACTGCGAGATCACCGCACCGGTGGTACCCACGAAGTTGATGACGCCGCAGGTGTACCCCTCGCTGGCAAAAAGAATCTCCTCACCTGTGGTCACCGGCTGCAACTGATCGACGTATGCGGCCTCGCCATCATAGGGAACCGTCTGGTCGAAGTTGAGGAGGCCACAGGATGTCGAAACGATCGCAGAGATGTCCCCCACCGATCCACCGCCATCCCCACACCCCTCGAATCCGAGCAGGTCCTGGATCGGCGTATCCGGATCGAAGCAGAAGGTATCTCCACCGCTGATGTACAGCTGACCACCGCCGAGGACGTAATCGGCAAGGAGTTGCCCCTCTTCCCCGGTAATCATGTGATTGTTGGGGAACATGCCGACCTCGACCCACACCCTCTGGAAACTGGAAAGGACGAATCCCATCGCCTCCAGTTCCGACAACTCATCCAATTCAGCCGAAAGAGCAAACAGTAGGTTGTCCTCCAGTGCCTGCAGGATCGCCGAGGCGGAGTCGGTACTTCCGTTGTCATCATCGGTGAAGCCGATGACCAGATCGTAAACATCGGTGGGAAGTACCTGCAGAGTACAGGTGATCGCTTCCCCCTCGGTGGCGAGAGCCACCGGAATAACCTGGTAGGCTGCTGCCCCGTAGTCGGGGACCAGATCGATGTAGCTCTCCATCGTTCCTGGCAAGGTATCCACCTCGACACCGTTTCGAACGATGCGGATCTGATCGTACGGATCGCCGGTCACCGCAGTCTGATTTTGCCACTGCAACTGCACATCTTCGTCGATCTGATCACACACCAGATCGAGAGCCGGCATCACCAGGCTGACATTCAGCACGCAGGAAACGGGAGCGGATTCATCGGCGCCGACGGTGGCCACCAGGGAATAGGAGTGTTGCCCCTGCCCCGGAGTTGCATCCTCGAAACTGCTCTGGCCGCCGGCAACTTCTGCGAGCAGCTGGCCGTCTCTGTGGATACGAACGGAGTCGTACACTTCCCCCGGATTCCAGCTGAGCGATACATCCAGTTGATCCTGGCTACACACCAGTTGCGTTGGCGGTAACACGTCGGGAATGTTGGAGACCTGCAGGTAGAGATCGTTGCCTTCACAGTGACCGACCCAGATATCGGGGGTTCCATCACCGTTGAAATCCGCCACGGCGACATCGTAGGTACCGCTGTGATGCGGTGCTGGCCATTGCCCTGTCGGATACGGATCCTCGAGCAGCGGCGGAGTTGCCCCGTCATTGCGCAGAAAGGCGAGTCGTCTACCGCAACTGGGAACATCGGTATCGACATCGGTGATCACCACATCGCGATCGCCATCATTGTCGAGATCCACGATGTAAGTGTTTCCTCCGAAGCCTCCGGTCAGCGGACTGTTTCCGATGGGAACATTCTGCCAGTCGACCGGAATCGTTCCGGGAGATGATGTGTTCAGCAGGAACTGGTCCTGAGGATCTTGCACCGCAAAGACATCCTGGATGCCGTTGCCATCGATATCTCCGATATTGAAGTGATAACAGGAACTCACCTGCAAGTTCTGCGGTGACCCGAAGGAAGATCC
>CBFIET010000082.1:0-4144 GCA_965661685.1 Planctomycetota bacterium | reverse complement strand
GAGAGTTCGACCGTGAGTTCGAAAAGTAGCGGTGGTGATCGCCTGGGATCCCGCCTCCAGGTAGTCGCGATGCACTGCTTCAAGCTGATCTGGAAAGTGCATCAAGGCATGTGTCGACCAGAGCGGCAGCGGGAGTTCGACACCGCGTCGTTCCAGTTCGGATCCGGTAGCGCCATCGATCAGTTGAAGTTCGTCGATCGTGTACACACAGTCTCCTCGGCATCACTGTCACCGCAGTTCCATCAGCAGAGCAACGGTGATGGCCGGTGTTTACGCAGTTGCGCTCCACTCTGGAACCGACTGAATTAATGAATACTATGAAGGGTACCGACCGATCCTTGAACTACCAGCATGTTTCTCACGACACTGCCGGTGGGTGCAGATTGGAGATCCCCCCTCTCCTTGATGGGTGGGGGTGTGACGATTTGAGAATCTACGGAGAGGAGCGGTTGCCGCCTCTTCAGGTGCTCTGTCGCGCCAGTAGGCCGGCGAAAACTCCACCAGCGGCTGCCAGTTCATCGTGGGTTCCATGCTCGACCACTCTCCCCTTGTCGAGTACGTAGATGCAATCGGCTTCACGGATCGAACTGAGACGGTGGGCGATGACGATCCTCGTCACCCGACGACGGTTGAGACTGTCGTTGACGATCCTCTGTGCCTTGTTGTCGAGGGCACTGGTCGCCTCGTCGAGGAACAGGATCTTCGGTCTTCGGATCAGCGCCCTGCTGATCAAGATCCGCTGACGCTGACCACCGGAGAGGTTGCTCCCCCCCTCGCTGACCACCGTGTGCATCTGCATCGGCATCTCGCGGATATCATCTGCAATCCCCGCTTCTTCCGCGGCCTGCCACGCTTGCTCCATCGAATAGACCGATCCGACCGTGATGCTTTCAAATATCGATCCAGCTGCGATGTGCCCCGCCTGCAGGACAACACCCATCTGCCTTCGCACTGCCGTGGCATCCACCGAATCGACATCCTGGCCGTCGAAGCGAACCTCTCCACTCTCCGGAGTCTCGAACCCGAGCATCAACCTCAATAGCGTCGACTTGCCACACCCCGAGGTTCCGGTGAGCGCGATCATTTCGCCGGGCTTGGCATGGATCGAGACATCCTCGAGCACCTTGGGACCCTCTGGCGAGTACCGGAAGTGAATTCTCGAGAGCTCGATCTCCCCCTTCAATCTTCCCGGATCGACGCTCGATGTGACCGTTTCCATCTCCGCGGTCATCAGCGGCTTCATCCGCTCTGCAAGCACCGTCGTATCGAGGAAATCGACGATGGTTGAACTCAACGTCAGTGCTCCACCGAGAAAGATTCCAAGTGCGGTGTTGAACGCGAGGAATACACCGATCGACATCGGCGTCTGTCCCGCTGCTTGCCCGGTCACCATCGGCGTGGCAAGCATGAAGAGGATCAAGGTACTCAGCATCGGAATCGCTCTGTTGAACAGGCCCAGCGCATCGACGATCTTCTGCACGTTGTTGGAGAGTCGCAACTGGCGAGCGACCTTTTCCATCCACAGGGCGAAAGCTCTCCGTTCTGCTCCGGCGACGCGCAACTTGCTGACAGCACTGATCAGCTGGACCTCGAAGCCGAGCAGTTCACCCTGCTCCTCCATCAACTTTCTGGCGTATCTACGAATCAGCACCCCGCCGAGCATCGTCACCACCGCCACCAAGGTCGCGATGGTGATGGCAACCAGAGCAAGAGTGACGCTGTAGTAGAAGAGCAAGACGATGTTGAGGAGCGCCATGAATGAGGTCATCAGTGTCAACAGGGTCGGACCGCTGAACTCCTGACTGATGGCGTGAGCTGCTGAAACTCGTTGCAAGAGATCCCCGGTGGAGTACTTGGAGAAGAAGGACACCTTGAGACGTAACAGTCGATCCCAGATCGCTGACTGGGCATCAAAATCAGTGATCACCGACAACCGGATGCTCACGAAGGACTGGAAGACCCTCAACAGCGTCATTCCCACCGTCACCGAGATCAGTGCCCCACCCAGTTCCATCAACAACCTGGGGTTCGAGTCGGGGATGGCAGTGTCCAGCATGATGGCCATCGCCTGGGGAATCAGCATTCCCATCACCGTCAGAAACATCGCAGCAAAGAAGAAGGCAGAAACATCGGAGAACTTGTTCTTCAGGCAGAACTTCACCAGCCCGATCGGACTCTTCTCGTTTTCATCCAGGGAACGGATCAGGACCAGAGCATCCTTCTCGAGTAATTGAGATGTGGTCTGAGTGACCCTCGTCTGCGAACCAGCACGAGGATCATGAATCAGGTACTTCCCCTTCTTGTCACGTAGGATGGCGACGGGCCTGCCATCTTCTTCCAGATAACCGACCAGGGGTCCGACATCTCGCTTCCACCATTTCCCCCGAAACACCACCCTTCGATATTGAATTCTCGAGGCTCGGGTGATCGCTTCGGCAGGATCGCTGATGGTATCCATATCGATGGAGTCTGCGATGGGCAGGATCTCGATACCCTTCTCGGCACCGACCATCTTCATCACGGAGAAGAGATCCTCTCCACGAATCGATTTGGTTTCCTGAGGATTCAAGACGGAAGCCAGTTGCGAGAGAGCTTGTTCAGATCTCTTGCCCTCGATGACTGAGCGTTGCTTCACTCGCTTGAGATTCTGTTCCTCTTCACGAGCTTTCGAGTCCGATCGAACCTGTTCGATACAACGATGCAGCCACAGCAGTGCACTCCATGCCGACTGCTCCGGGACCTCCGATCGGTGGACCACTTCCACTTCCAGTTCCTGAGTCGCCTCGATCCAGCTTCCTGCCGGACAGAGCACCAGGTCGTTACCTGAAGAAACGGCGTGATCTCCCGCCATTCGGCCCTCTCCACGGCTGATCCGCATCCACGCTTCCTGCTCGGCAGCGGGAGCGATCCGATGCCCTTCGGAGATGACCCGGCTCTCTCCAGCATCCAATCTTTCACAGGAGGACGGCATCTTGTGCGGATCGAGGAGAGGATAGACCTGCGAAGCCCACCTCTCGATCACCTCCACGTAGGAGATCCCGAGTGATTCCGCAGCGAATCCAAGTCGCTCCCTGGACAACTCGAGAACACGCAACGATTCGCTCGAAAGCACCATCGCTGAATGACCATCGGTGCCGCGCTCGGTCTGGATGGGAAAGAGGAAGGTACCGGCACTGATGTCGCGGATGAATCGACGGCGCCCCGTGGCGTGGGTATCGACGACATCGGTTGCCACCAGTTCTCCCTGCCCATCGATGACGATCCAGAACCGGTCGGGGTCGTTGAGCAGCAGTGATATATGACCCGACACCAGTCGAACCGTTCCATTCTGCTCCAGTAGTTGCGATTCAAAGTTCATCACGCACCACTCTCCGAGAACTCGTCATCGAGTTTCAGGAGCTTTGCGTAGGCCCCCCCGGCGCTCCACAGGTCATCGTGATTGCCGCGCTCGACCACCTTTCCATGCTCCAGAACGATGATCTCGGTGCAATCGCGGATGGTGCTCAACCGATGGGATACGAAGATGGATGAGCAGCCCCTCATCCTCATCCTGTCGAGAACGACCCGCTCTGTCTCGGTATCGAGTGCACTGGTTGCCTCATCCAGGATCAAGATGGTCGGATTGGGCACCAGGGTCCTGGCGATCTCCAGCCGTTGACGCTGCCCTCCACTGAGGTTGTTGCCCCCCTCGATCAACTCCGCATCGAAGCCGCCGGGTAGCGCCGTGATGGTGTCGAGGATCGCTGCATCTTCACAAGCCTGGAGAAGATCTGCCTCGGGAACCGTTGAGTCCCACAAGGTGAGGTTGTCCCGGACCGTACCGCTGAAGAGCAGGATCTCCTGACTGATGAAGGAGAAGGAATTGACGAACTGATTCCTCGGCAACTGAGAGAGGGGAACATCGTCGAAGTAGATCTCACCACTCCAGGGAACCAACTCCCCCGAGATCAACTTCGCCAGTGTCGACTTTCCCGATCCACTTCCCCCGACCAGTGCCACCCGATCACCAGGCCGGATGTGGAGGTTCATATCTTCCAGTAAAGGTGGTTCCAGCGGATTGTATCCGAAGGTGACATTCTCCAGGCGGATGTCTCCCACCAGGAAAACATCGTCCCCCGAATCCTCGTCCGATTGTGAAGATTCC
>CBFIET010000081.1:0-3618 GCA_965661685.1 Planctomycetota bacterium | reverse complement strand
CCTGGAACCGAAGAGGTCACCCTGACCCTCGGGGAGAAGACGGAGTTACCCGTTCATCTCGTCGATTCAAATCGACAACCGGTGGTTTCGTACGAGGGGAGTTTTTGCTTCTACTCCATCGACCCTGGTGGAGTCTTCGGGACGCCTGCGGCATGCTCCTCCACCGGATCCGTTCCGTCCAGCTGGACGCCGCAGACCCTCTATCCAGCGGCAGTCGGCCCGATGTGGGTCGTTGCCATCGATGATCCTCGATACGAACCCTACTCCAGAAGGATCGAGATCTCGTCCGGACTCAATGAACTGGTCGAGATCATCCTGCAACCTGCTGCAAGCATCGTCGGCAGGGTCGTCGATTCTGAACTGCGACCAATCGAAGGGGCAGTGATTTCGATCCTCAACCAGCAAGATCAATTCTTCGACACCTTTGCCATAGAAGACCGCAGACAGGATTATCTCCTGAAAAGTAGAATCGAAGAATTACGCCGCACGAGATCCCACTCCGATGGAACCTTCAAGCTCGCCCCGGTCGCCACCAGCAGATCCGTTACTATCCAGATTGAACACGAAGAGTTTCTGACTCACCAGATCGACGCCAACAACTACCCTCCACGGGAAAACGACCTCGGCGATCAGATCCTGTCGGCAGGGATCCAGGTGCGGGGGGTCGTTCTGTCACCGGATGGATCTCCCGCCAGCAATGCGCTGGTAAAGTTGAACCAGATAACGGAAACGGAAGATACTCTGGAAGGGTTCAACATCTCCGTGTCATTCCAGAATGACAAGGTGGTGATGTTGGATCAGGTTCAGCACCAGCAGTTTTCGGCCATCACCAATCTCGAGGGTGAGTTCGTCTTGAACCTGCCAGAGGGTGGCGATTACAGCCTGCACGCCGAGTCCGCAGGCTTTCGAAACTGCGACTCACTGGAACTCTCGATCCACTCCCCGATCGAAGGCATCATCCTGCAACTTCTTTACCAGCAGAGGATCGAAGGAATCGTCGTCGATAGCCATGGAGTTGCGATTACCGGGGTGAGGCTTGCTCTGAGCAAGCAGCACGAAGGATCTTCGAGCTTCCTGCAATTGTCCACTTCCAGCAACGATGACACTCATTGTACCAGCGAACATGATGGCTTCTTTTCGGCTCTCGTACCGGAAGAGGGCAGCTACCTCCTCCAGGTCGCTGCCGGTCAGCGCTGGGTCGGGGCCGAGACACTCACCGTTGAATCGGAAGATAGAGATGTCGTGATGACTGCACTTGCAGCGGGCAGGATCGAGGGGCAAGTGATCGATGCCATCACCGGAGACCCCATTCCTTCCTTTTCCATCCAGCAGGCCAAGTCCCTCGACGCGCTCCAAAACAATCCTGACGGTGGCGTCAGTTACAATGATCCCGATGGAATGTTTGAACTCGAGGGCCTCGAGGGAATCACCTACTTTCTCAGAGTGCAGGCAGAGGGCTATGTCAGCGTGAATGAAGAGGTTGGCGTCAACCTTGGAGATACATCGGTTGTAACCGTCGCACTGCAACATTCTGCAATCATCACCGGCCGCCTTATCGACTCCGTGGGCGATCCCATCGAAGGGGCCGGGATCCGCTGGACCAGACCCGGCGTGGAGTCGCCGATGACGAGCAGTGTAAACCTGGTCATAACACCAGATGGGGGATTTACCCTGGTTGTGAATGACCACGATTCGATTCGAACTGACTCCGACGGTTACTTCACCATCACCGATATCGAAGGGGGAGACTGGTCGTTGCACGCCAATCGATCCAATCAATCAAACCTGACCATCGATGTCAGCAATACCGCTCCTGGAGTGGTAACGGACATCGGAACCCACACGCTGGAAGAGAATCTTCCCCAGCAAAATTGAACTCCACGACAGGATATGTGATGCAACATCTTTCAGTCATCGCCCTGCTGATACTCTCCCTTGAGATGACAGTTCCGGCCGCTGCAGCGGTGCAGGACCCTCTCATCGATGGGAATCCGGCCAGCACTCTTCTCGACAGACTGGAAGGAACCGACGCCTCGGGAAAAGAAACAATCCTCGAGGAGCTCCTCGCCGATTCGGATCAGCAGATCGATGCCGTGCTCTCTCAGGTCGTCGACAGATCAAAGGCAATCGAACCTCAACAAGAGTGGCAAGCACGATTGAACATCGATGTGAAGGCTCGTCAGGCGATGTATGGCCTGGTGATGCTCGCCGCTGCCCCGGGTCGAGAAAGTAGTAGCCAGAAACTGGGGCGTATCCTCTCCCGTCACCTCGCAGAAAAGCATGACGAGGGAGTCGAACGGTACCTGGTTCGAATGATTGGTGAACTCGGCAATCCAGTCGCCATCGAAGAGCTGGTCAAGGGCATTCGCAATGATGAGGACTGGTCCGATGAGACGATTCGGTCTCTCGCATCGATTCCTGGTAAATCGGTGACGACTTCCCTCGTTACCTTGATGCTTGAGGCTCCAACACGGTGGCGAGCGACCATAGCCAGCGCCCTGGCAACTCGGAAACCAGCACCGGAGGTTAGCGGGGTACTGATAACTTCACTCTCTCATGAAGATGCCGGAGTACAGCTCGCATCACTCGATGCCTTGATCGCGCTTGGATCAGAACACGCGATGAAACCCGCCATCGATCGACTTCTCAAATCTCCTGACGAAGAGAAGAGTTCTGATACGATGAGGGTTCTGGAGCTGGCGGAGCGGCTCGACGGCAATCACCATGAAATCTATGCTCGAAATCTCCTCGATGCATTGCTCCTGACCCGAGGTGTTCCAGAAAATCAGAGGAAGATCGCCGAAAGATTGCGTCACAAGTACGGATCGTGGCAATCCCTTTTCGATGGAACGAGTTCCAGTGGCTGGATCGGTCACACGAAGGGGTACCAGTTCGAGAAGGGTGAAATCAAATGCACCCAGGGAACCGGCGGGAACATCTATACCGAACAACAGTATTCCGATTTCATCCTGCGATTCGAGTTCAAGTTATGGCCAGGCTCAAACAATGGACTTGGCCTGAGAGCCCCTTCCGAAGGGGACGCTGCATTTGTCGGCATGGAAGCTCAGATCATCGACAACTCTGCCGAGAAGTGGGCCAGTCTCCAACCCTATCAATATCATGGCAGCATCTACGGGGTGATCCCGGCGCTACGTGGCTTCCAGAATCCGGTGGGAGAGTGGAATCAACAGGAGGTGCGGTGTGATGGGCGACGGGTCAGGATCACCCTCAACGGTCACGTGATTCTCGACGCAGATCTCGATGTTGCAAGCGCAGGTGGAACCCTGGATGGCCAGGATCATCCAGGTCTGAAAAGAACGTCAGGCCACATTGGATTTCTAGGACATGGAGATGCCGTGGCCTTCAGAAAGCTCAGACTCAGGCCACTGGTACGCAAATAAAGGGGGGCCCCCCGATCAGAATCAAGGGGCCCCTAATGGGTTGTTTCAATCCTCACTGCGGAAACCGAAACCAGTTGTTCGATTGATCAGCGGACTAAAACAAATACTCAGACCATCTGAGTACTTAGCGTCTGCGGTAACCCTCATCGATTTGAAGATCAAACTTGATCACCGAAGCAGTTCGAGAATTCATCAACAACTCGAGTTCTTCCCGATC
>CBFIET010000080.1:0-15160 GCA_965661685.1 Planctomycetota bacterium | reverse complement strand
GACGTGGTGAACGCCACTTTCCACCTCCTCCAGCGACAGCACATCGGCGACGATCTGCTCCTCGATCTCGGGGTAGCGGCCGATCAGTGCTTCCGGCACCTCCACCGTCAACTCCACCGCCATCGCTCGGGCCCGCCCCTGAGCAAGGTTGCGCTCCACTTCGACCCGATATGTCGCCACCAGAGAATCCACCTGAACCCCGTCCCGGTCAGTCATTTGTGGCCATCATCCGCAACCCAGCACCGTTGCATCCAGGGTCACATAGCTTTTCAGCCTCGCTCTTTTCCGAGGTGCCGTTATTCTGTCCGTGGATCGAGATCACCGCTACCGGCAAACCGGAGGGATCCTCGACGGATAGATCGCCGTGTCAGAAATCAGAAACGGAGTCACTCGATGAGTGTACGAGTCGGATTGATGGGCTTCGGCCGCATCGGTCGAAATGTATTCAGGGCAATCCACGGTCGTGACGACATCGAGATCGTCGCCATCAACGAGCTCGCAGATATCCGCGCGATGGAGTACCTGCTTCGCTTTGATTCCCTGCGTGGGCGATTCGAGGAGCCGATCCGGGTTCTCGATGATGCCATCTACGCCGGCGGGAAGCAGATTCCGGTACTCCATCACCGGGAACCTGGTGAACTTCCATGGTTCGAGCACGGAGTCGATGTGGTGATCGAAGCCACCGGCAAGTACAGATCCCGGGAACGACTGCAGAAGCACCTCGATCAGGGTGCAGATCGGGTGATCCTGTCGACCCCCCCTACCGATGACATCGACCATCTACATATCCGCGGGGTCACTGATTCCGAGGATATCCGCTCGCACAGGATCATCTCGTGCGGTTCCTCCACCGCCAACGCCACTGCACTGCTGGTCAAGGTGCTCGATGATGCCTTTGGGATCTCGGAGGGTTCCTTCACCTCGGTCCATGCCTACACCGCAGATCAGAGCCTCACCGATGTGCCTTCTCCCGGTGATCTTCGCCGATCGCGAGCGGCGATGCAGAACATCATCCCCCAGACCACATGGACCGATCACGCCATCGAGGAGCTCTTTCCTCACCTGAAAGGTCGATTCAAGGGGATGAAGTTGAACGTTCCAGTGCCCGGAGTTTCCTGCTGCGACCTGACGGTGGAGATGAAGCGAAGCCTCACCGCCCCCGAGGTCAACGAGGTGTTCCGCAGTGCCGCTGCCAGCATTCATTCCGGCTACCTCAGTTACACCGATCAACCGATCGTCTCCAGTGACATCGGTGACCACCCGGCCTCATGCGTCTTCGACAGCATGGCCACTCTCGTCACCGATGGAGTGCTCCTCAAGGTACTTGGCTGGTACGAACAGGGTGGAGGCATCGCTCACCGTATCGTCGAACTGGCAGCACAGATGAGTTCCAGTGGATCCGATGCGGGAGAGAGGAAGCGCTCATGAGGATTGCCATCAACGGATTTGGTCGCATCGGAAGAAGCGTCTTTCGGATCGCGGCTTCCCGCGACGATATCGACATCGTCGCCATCAATGACATCTCCGATCCGGTTTCCCTCGCCTATCTACTCCGATACGACTCGGTGATGGGCCCCTTCAAGGAGAAGGTGACCCTCGAAGACGGGATTCTGGAAGCGGGACGTCAGAGTTGCGCAATGCTGGCGGAAAGGGATCCGGCGTCGTTACCCTGGAAGAAGATGGGTGTCGACGTGGTCATCGAAGCGACCGGTCGCTTCCGCAGCAGGGAGGAGTGCCAGCAGCACCTCGATGCCGGGGCAGGGAAGGTGATCCTGACGGTTCCTCCCAAGGATTCCATCGATGCGCTGCTGGTTCTGGGAGTCAACGATGACATCTTGAAACCACAACACCGGATCATCTCCAACGCCTCATGCACTACCAACTGCCTCGCCCCCATCGCCAAGGTCCTCGACGACAATTTCGTTCTCGAGAGAGGCGTGATGACCACCGTTCACGCCTACACCAATGACCAGAGCCTGGCAGATTGGTACCACCAGGATCTGCGACGCAGTCGTGCTGCCGGTGAAAACACCATCCCGACATCGACCGGTGCCGCCCGAGCTGTCGGAAAGGTGCTCCCGAGTCTGGAGGGAAAACTCGATGGAATGGCGATGCGTGTGCCGGTGATCGACGGCTCCATCGTCGATCTGGTCGCCTCCTTCGAGAAACCGATCACCGTCGACGGCATCAACGACGCCATGAAGGAAGCAGCGGAGGGTCCGATGAAAGGAATCCTCCAGTACTGCACCGACTCCGTCGTCTCCTCCGACATCGTCGGCAATCCGCACTCCTCCATCTTCGATGCCCAGTTGACGACCACCATCGGAGACAGATCTGCCAAGGTTCTCTCCTGGTATGACAATGAATGGGGTTACTCGAGCCGGGTCGTCGATCTGCTGTACCGCCTGTGTGATTGAAGATCACGATGTCATTTCGGTTGAGATGAAAAACAGGGGCCTCACCGAGCGATCGGTGAGGCCCCTGTTCAATTCACGATCAGTAACAGAAACGATCTAGAGGTACTTCTGGATCTCCTGCAATCGGATCTCGGCTTCGCGCTGTGCTTCGGAACCGGCGAACTTCTTGCTCTTGGCCAGCACGACGTAGACCTTTGCGGCCTTCTCGTACTTACCACGCTTCACGAGGTCCTGAGCCTCCTCGAGCATCTGAGCACCTTCGATCTCTGCCTTGATCTTCTTGTCCTTCTTCCACGCCTTCAACTCGCGTTCGAATTCCTTCGCGACATCCATTCCCTTGAATGCCACGGATCCACGCTGAAGAGCAGTGAGACCCGCCTGGAACTTGCGACCCTTCTTGAGATCTGCAACCCGGTTCAGTTCGGTCGCTGCGTACTCCTCGATCACCTTCATGGCATCCTGTGCCGCACTGGCCACCGATTCGTCTTTAGACCGCTTCGCCTTCTTCGCCAGGTCCGCATGGGCCTTGCCAAACTGACCCACCTTGATGTACTTCTCCGCCGACTTCAGATCTCCGGAGAGTTTGATCTTCGGACCGACTCGTGCCCCATCGATGTGCTTCTCGATGATGGAATTGTTGAGTCCTCCGGGATGTCCTTTCCAGACGATTTTTCCGTCCGGGCCGACCAGCCACGAATGAGGGATTCCACGGGTCTTGTAATCTGTGGCACCGCCTCCGAAGGCGATGGGATAGACGATCTTGTTCTTGTCGATGTAAGGCTTGGCCTTCGCTTCCGATTCATCGGTGACCCCGATGACGACCAGTCCGCGATCCTTGAACTCAGCGTGAAGCTTGTTCAGGTGCGAGATCTGGCCCTTGCAAGGTCCTCACCAGGTAGCCCACTTCTCGATCAAGATCAACTTGCCCGCCAGGGTGTCCCAGTTGGTGGTGGACTCGATATTGATCCAGCCCCCTGCCTTCAACTCCGGTGCGGCTTCCCCCACCTCGGATCCAGCGAGTACTGGAATCGTTGCAAAGATCATCACGGACAGCACCAGGGCTACCGTACGGATCGAACTTCTCATCATCTTCTGATCTCCTTTCGGCATCGAACTGCGGGTCCTTAGCCTCGTATCCAGGAGGATTCTTCCAACGGAATCCTGCGCTCAACTCTCCTGACCATCTGCGAGAGCAGATGCTGGGCAAGGAATCACAGCCTGACTGCCTGACTTCAGCCTATCGCTTGCCATGTAGAGTTGCAACTCGATGGAAACGCTGAAAACTGCAGATTCGATCCATACCAACTCTAAAAATCGTCGAGGGTTGCGATCCTCCTGCAACCCTCCTAGCATCGGAGAGGAGAAGACCTCCTGGAGCGGGCTGGCCACCATTCAAGGACCAACCCGTCCGGTTTTTGAAACCCGCATGAACTCCTCTGAATCGGAGAATCGAAAAAGATGCCGATCCCTATCTACCGCCACATCTCGGAGCAGTTTCCACAGCGCCGGCTAGCACTGCTCCGTACCCTCCTCCTGATCCTGCTGGTGCTGCTGACTCCCGCCCTGTCGCTGGCACAATCTCCCGAGGATCCGCCCCCACCGTTACCGATCGGCCCCGCACCGGTGATCCACCTGGAGGAGATGGAACATGACTGGGGTTTACTGCTCCAGGGTTCCCTGGCACGACACCGTTTCAAGATCGAAAACCACGGCAAGGCCCCGTTGAGGATTCTCAAGGTCTCTTCGACCTGCGGTTGCACCTCGACTCACCATGACGAACTGATCGAGGTGGGTGGCTCCGGCATCATCGAGTTGCAGGTGGACACCAGCAATTTCGGCGCAGGTCGCCACCGCAAGAATGCCGTCGTGCGGACCAACGATCCCGAGAACTCCGAGGTCGAGCTGTGGATGAGTGGCCAGGTCGATCCACTCTTCCAGTTGCAGAGCAGGGTCTTCAAGCTGGAAGGCCTTGCCTTCGAGAGCAAGAAGTTCACCACCACCATTCTTCCCGCTACCGATGCGCCCTTTCAGGTAACTGCTGCCCGATCGAAAAATGGCTCCTTCACCGTCGCCGAACTTCTCCCCCTCGAGAAGGGCTGGCGATTGACCCTGGAGTGTGGGACTTCCAGCACCATCGGCAGCCTCCGTGACGATGTCGAATTCGATGTGACGCTGCCCGATCGGGAGGGGGCCAAGGTGCCGATTCCGGTGGTGGTTCAACATCTCGATCGCCTGCGAATCATCCCCAACGGAAACATCGTATTTTATCGCCGCCATACCGCTCCCCTCGACGGCCCGGTCAAGAGGGCGGTCACCAAGGAGGTGCAGGTACGATCGGTGCGCGACGACCTGCCCATCGAGATCCTCTCCGCCGAGATCGTCGATGCGCCCGATGGGTTGTTCGCAGTCAACGTCACCGAGATCCTTCCCGGGCACCACTACAAGATTCGCATCGAGGTGCTGCGAACCCATCCCACCTCTCAGGCGAGGGGGGTATTACGGATCCGCTTGAGTGAGGGAGAAAATCAGATCCGCGAGAAACCCGTCATCGCTCAATTTCGCCTCAGACAGCCCGATTCTCCCTGATCCAGGGATGGCGGTAGACCGCATATCCTTGACCACTACCCCATTTTGTCGCTATCTTTGAGTACGGTCGATGATCTGCGCCAGATGCCCCGCTCGCAATGTGAAGAGCAGCGCGAGGGCTTCTCGACAGTTCGACCGGACCCGCGAGAGAGGCGGAACGCTTGAAGAAGGCAACAACGACGATCCTGGTGGCATTCCTGACCGCCGTCCTGGGGACCCTTCCCCTGCCCGGCTTCCAGCTCGGGGATGACGATCTGGGACCCCCACCTCCTCCTGCCGAAGCGGGACCGAGGATTTCATTCGATAGCTTGACCCACGACTGGGGAACCGTCCTGCAAGGGGCCAAGGTGGAACACAGCTATCGCTTCCGCAATACCGGCACCTCGGTGTTACGGATCACCCAGGTCAAACCTGGCTGAGGCTGTAGCCGCGGAACCTTTACCCGCGAAGTCCTCCCCGGTGGGGAGGGCGAGATCACCCTCAGCGTCGACACCTCGAAACTGCGTACGGAGACGGTACGAAAGTACGCCACCGTCAGTTGTAATGACCCGAGACAACCGACCGTCCGGCTCAACATCAATGGCATCCTGAAGCAGGTGATTCACACCGCCCCCAATGCCATCGTCCTGAAGGGACAGGCGGGCACCGAACTGGTCGGAAAGTTCACCGTCAGCAAGGGAACCGATCTGGGGATCACCGTCACCGGCGTCAAGGCCACCAAGAACCAGGCGGTTCTCAAGGAGATCGTCGAGGTAGTCGAGGGTGAAAAGTACGAGGTCTTCGTGACCGGCCCGCCGGCGCTGGTGCCAGGCATGACTCGCGATGTCATCGAGGTCGAGGTGGTGTGCTCCGATGGCGAGATCCGCACCACCACGGTTCCGGTGACCCTCGATCACCAGGCTCCCATCACCGTCATCCCCCGTGGCAACGTGGTCTTTCAGCGACGCGATACCGATCGCCTCAAGGTGCCCGGATCCGCTCCGGTGAAGAAGGATATACAGATCTTTGCGACCTCCCCTGAGACCAAGTTCAAGATCACCGATGTCTCCGTGGAGGGGATCCCGGAGGGGGTCTTCAAACTCAGCCAGCGGGAAGTCCGTGAATCGGAAAGATATGTCATCACCGTGGAGTTGATACAGAGTCGTCCGGAGCGGTCGCTGCGGGGAACCCTGCGCGTCGCGACCGATCTTCCCGAGATGCCGGTACTGACGGCACGCCTCTACGCCCAGTTCGCAGTGCCGACAGCGAAGGGACCGCAAAATCCCGCCGCCAGGGCTGCCCAGAGGGGGAGAGTCCAGCAGAGTCCAGGTCTGAAGCCGGGTACCAAGGTCAAGCCGACCCCCGTGGTCAAACCGGTCTCACCGGGCAAATCGGGCCTGAATCCACCACCCAAGGGGAAGCAGCCGTGAAATCGTAGTATTTTTCTACTTTTTCGAGGTGAATCCCTTGTTCAGAAGGCTATGAGTATACGGCACAGTTCCCCAGGGAGCTGTGCTTTTTTCGTATCTAGTTTCATTTCAACGACTTATGACTCAAGGAGTCGCCTCGGTCGACCGTCTGCAGGATCTCCCCCTGCGCTTTTTCCGTAGCTTGCCCACCGGAGGAGTATTTTCGGCAATTTAAGGGAATTTTGCAAATTTGCGGCGGCCATCCCTTGTCTGGAAGGCATTCGATGTACGGCATCGCAAATTTGCGGTGCCTTTTTTCGTGCCCGCATTCATTTGCCCGCCTCTTTGGCCGCCCGCCCCGCATTCATTTGCCCGCATTCATTTGCCTGTCGATTGCCCCTCATTCTCACGGCATTGCCGCTGCTGCCGCTATTCTCCCGTCGCCGGACCTTTCCCCTCCTCGAGTAGATTCACCACCAGCGGATAATGATCGGACCACTGGCCGACGGTGGCATCGTCGGTGAAGACCCGGGCGGAGATCGATCGCTGTGCGGTGGAGCGATCGGCGAACACGAAATCGATGCGTCTGCGGGTTCGGTGGACCGACTCCATATCCGCATGCCATCTGGGGATCAGAGCGGGAGAGCCAAAGGTGTAGGTCGCCTCCGGTGCATGGAGATGAGTCACGTCGACCAGCTGCTGCTGGAGCATCGTGTCGGTGATGCGGTAATCGAAGACTCGTTGCCCCTCGACCACCTTGCCCAGATGACCGTGATCCAGCAGGTACTGGTGATCGTGACGGATCTCGCCGTTGAAGTCTCCCACTACCAGCACCTTTTTGCCGCTGGCGGCGAGGTTTCGTGCCCGGGTTGCGATCAATTCCACCTCGTGGATTTTGCCCGGCCAGAAGTGCACCACGAAGATCTCGAAGCCGTGAGTACGAGCGTGCAGAAATCCATGGTGAAAGCCAGCGACTCGACGCTCCACCACCTCGATGGGCGCGCTGCTGGTGAGTGCCACCGGGTAGCCATTCTCCTTGTGCATCACCGAATGGGGGTGCCCCCACTTCTCCGCCAGTCGCGCCAATCCTGCAGCATCGACATGCAGCACCTCTTGCAGGGCCACCATCTCCGGCTGCATCTCGGCGATCCACTCCGCCGCTGATTCGGTGTGCGCCTGGTGATCGAAGAGGTGGTAGGTATTCCAGTTCAACAGGGAGATCTGCGCCGAAGGGTTGGTCGGAGAGACGGTGCAGCAACCCACCAGGTTCACCGCCTGCAGGAGCACGGCAGCAGCCAGCAATACACCCCGCAGTCGAGCCTTGCACCGGCTCGACTGCGGGGTACTACCCGATGCTGGAAGTGGACTAGTCCTGGCGTCCGTCATTTCGAGAAAACTCTCCCGCCTTGAGCTTTCGATCGTAATCCCTCAGTGATTTGACGGCGAGTCCCCCCAGCAGGATGACGATGGGGATGTTGACCACCAGCATCGTTCCCGTTCCCAGGTCGATCAGCAGTTCCATCTGGTCAGTATTATCGATGCTAGCAGCACCGACGATGGCAAGGATCAGGAATGCGATCTTGTAGGGAAGTACACCTGCCTTCCCGAACAGGTAAGTGACTCCCTTCTCGCCGTAATATGACCAGGAGATCATCGTCGAGATGGCAAAGAGCCACGCCGCGAGTGTCACCAGGTATTTGCCGAGACCATCGAAGACACGGTCAAAAGCGATCGCCGTCAACTGCGCTCCCTCATGCTCCTTGAATACCCCCGCACCGCCACCGTCGACCTGCTGAATGCTGATCTCTCCGGGAATTCCATCCCAGCTGCTCTTGGCCAGTTTCACGGCAGCCCACTCGATGGCCAGCGCTTCCGCGGCATCCGGGTTGGCTGGAATCGCCTTGATCTTGCCCTTGATCTTGATCGTGGATGCTCCCGTGTCGCTACTCTTCAGTCCGGTCACCACTGCCAGCAGGAAGACCTTGTCTCCCTTGGCCCAGGGACCATGCAACGGATCGGGGAGATCACTGATCGATGCGTTGGTGTTCACATCGTAGTGAAATGCCTCATCGCTCTCGGCCGCCTCGATGAGTTGCACCTCTGCCCCCAACGGTCCGATCGCCTCTCGATTCCAGGTTCCAGTGGTGAGGATCACCAGTGCGGTGAGGGTGCAGATACAGATGGTGTCGATGAAGGGGCCGATGCCGCCGACGATCCCCTCCCGGGCGGGCTCTCCCGTCTTGGCTGCTGCGTGGGCGATGGGGGCCGATCCCTGTCCCGCCTCGTTGGAGAAGAGCGCCCGCTTCATGCCAACCATGAAGGCAAAGCCCAGCGTCCCCCCGACGAAGGCACCCTGCGATTCGAGCGGCGCGAAGGCACTCTGGAAGATCAGCGCAAAGGTCGCCGGAATCTCGCCCGCCTTCACCACCAGCACCGCAAGGCCAGCCAACAGATACAGCAAGCACATCATCGGAACCAGTTTTCCAGCCACCGTACCGATGCGTCGAATGCCCCCGATGATCACCATCCCCACGACCAGTGCCAGGATGATTCCCGTCGCCACCTTCGGGACACCGAAGTAACTCTGGGTCAATCCGGCAACATTCCACGCCTGGAACATGTTGCCGCCGGTGATGGTGGAGATGATCAGGGTGACACAGAAGATGCCCCCGATGACGCTTCCCATCGTCGCCCACATACCACCCTTCTTACCCAGCACATGGCGTACGACATGCATCGCTCCACCACTCGGGTTGTCGGGATCGGAGGTGTCGCGAAACATCATCGCCAGGGTGATCTCGATGGTCTTGAGTGCCATGCCGAAGAAACCGACCACCCACATCCAGAACAGCGCTCCCGGCCCACCGAGCGAGATCGCCAGCGCCACGCCACCGATGTTACCGAGACCGACCGTCGCCGACAGAGCCGCCGACAGCGCCTGGAAGTGGCTGATCGCTCCCGGATCATCGGGGTCGTCGTAGATCCCTCGAATCACATCGATGCCGTGAGTCATCACCCGATACTGGGTAAATCGACTCCACACGGTGAAAAGCACCCCTGCCCCCAGCAGTCCGATGAAAGTCGGAGGGCTCCAGATGAGCACTCCAAATTCATTGATGTATTTCCAGAAGATATCCAATGTGCTGTTCCTTCCCGGAGATGGTCGACGACCAGATCAATGGATCGTCTGAAGCCGGACCCTAGGCAATCGAAGCGAGGGATACAAGGGTGCTGTCGAGAGGCACCACTTCGATGGGGCGGGGTCGAGGAAATGATGGAAACGGTAGGGGTACCGCTTACCGGGCTTCCTCTACGGAGAAATCAACCGTTGCAGACGCTCTTCAGAGACATTGCCACCGCTGATCACCGCCACGTGGACCCCCTCCTCGGAGATCTGCTGCGGCGCTGGGGCCAGCAGCGGCGCCACCGCACAGGCTCCACTCGGCTCCGAAGCGACCCCGAACTCCCCGTGCAGTCGCTTCAGGGAGACCAGTAACTGCTCCTCGGTGATGGTCTCGGAGGAGACTGCGGCCGCCTGGAGCAATTTCCAGTTGAGGTCACCGACCGTCAGCGGCAGCAGTCCATCCGCCTCGGAACCGGTCTCCGCCAGTTTCAGGTGACTCCCTGCCGCCAGCGATCGAGCCAGCGAAGCGGATCCCTCCGGCTCCACCGCGTGCACCTGGCAACCAGGGCACTCGACCGCTGCCACCGCTGCACAGCCGCTGGCGAGTCCGCCGCCTCCGACGGGAACCCACAGGTGCTCAGGAGTCGCCAGGCCCGCCTCATCGAGCTGCTCCAGCACCTCCAAAATCAGGGTTCCCTGTCCCGCGACGATCCACTCGTGGTCGAAGGGGGGAACCATCACCCAGCCGCGCTGGAGGGCGATCCGTTGCGCCTCCTGCTTGCGCTCGTCGGTGGTAGGTCCGACCTTTACCAGTTCCGCTCCCGCTGCGGTGATGGCGTCAGCCTTGCTGCCGTCGATGGTCGAAGGAGCGACCACCAGCGCCGCGATGCCCTCGCTGGCAGCAGCCTCTGCCAGCGCTGTGCCGTGATTTCCACTGGAGTAGGTCAGGACACCGGCGGGCAGTTGCGATGACTGCGCCAGCAGCTGGCAGATGAAGTGAGTCGCTCCCCGAGCCTTGAAGGAACCGGATACCTGCTGATTTTCCAGTTTGAGCAGTAGACGCCCCGACCACTTCTGAAGCCCCGGCGGAGTCACCTCCAGCAGCGGAGTCCGGGTCACCTTGCCTGCCAGCAGTGTCCTCGCTTCCCTCGCCAGGGAATGGAGGCGCAATAGGTCTTCGGATGTGGACAACCTCGCTCCCCTCCACCGGGCCTCATCAAAAAGCAGGTCACCGGGATCCTTGATGGCTCGCCATCCGCTGCCTATCGTACGCAGCATCGTGGAGGGGGAGCCAGAGATTCATCGACATCGATTCAGCAACTTGCGGGGGGACATCTCCTGCGGAGGATTTCCAGCGCTGATCACTGTCGTATCGCCTACCGGATCAACCGCTTCTCCCCGGCGATTCGCCATGCAGTCTGAACCAACTCGTCGCGCCGGAAGGAACCATCATGGTCCGCAGTACATTCGATGCCCCGTCCCTCTCCGAAGATCATCTGAAATGGCATCGAGATGCGGTGCAACGATGCCGTCGGGCCATCATCCAGATGACGAGCCTGGCCGCTTCCGGTCATCCCGGGGGATCCCTCTCTTCCCTCGACCTGTACCTGGTGCTGTGGTCGTGCGCTACCGTCGACTCACAGAATCCGTGGATGGAAGGACGCGACCGCATCGTCGTCAGTCACGGTCACACCTCTCCCGGCGTCTACTCGGTTCTGGCAGAGATGGGATTCATCGACGGAGAGGAGGCGATCGCTTCCTTCCGCAGTACCCAGAATCTTTTCGAAGGACACATCGAGAGGGAAATCCCCGGAGTGGAATGGACCACCGGAAACCTCGGCCAGGGACTCTCCGCCGCCTGTGGAATGGTGCTCGGTGACAGGATCCATGGCCGCAGTTGCCACGCCTTCGTTCCGATGGGTGATGGCGAGCAGCAGAAGGGACAGATCTCCGAGGCGCGTCGCTTCGCCGTCAAGTACGGACTGCACGAACTCACCGCAATCGTCGATCGCAATCAGTTGCAGATCGGTGGCGACACCGATGAGATCATGCCTCAGCGAATCAGCGAGAGTTGGGAAGCGGATGGCTGGCGTGTGGTCGAGGTCGATGGGCACGACCCCCAGCAGATCTTTGGCGCACTCCAGCAGGCGAAGAAGGACGAGGAGCGGCCGTGGTGCATCGTCGCCCACACCGTCATGGGCAAGGGCATCTCGTTCATGGAGAACCGCGCCGATTTCCACGGAAGGGCGCTGAATCCTGCAGAACTCGCCACTGCGGTGGAGGAACTGGGAGAGGACCCGGTCGCCTGGGATCTGGCACCGCTAGAGGAACGTCGATCGCGCCGACCGCAATCGACGGTGCCGTCACTCCCCGATCGCATCCCCGCCCTGCAAGGAGGGCAGCCGGTGACCTACGGGGTCGATGTCAAGACGGACTGCCGTAGTGCCTTTGGTACGGCGATCCACGAGGTCGCCCGCGCTTCTGCCAACGGCGACGACTCCCCCCCCATGGCAGCCTTCGATTGTGACCTGGAAGGCTCGGTCAAGTTGAACAAGTTCCACGAAAGCTTCCCCGATCGATTCTTCCAGGCGGGAATCCAGGAACATCACACCGCAACCTGTGCCGGGGCACTGTCTACCTGTGAAGTCACCACCGTCTTCGCCGACTTCGGTGTGTTCGGTGTGTGCGAGACCTACAACCAGCACCGTCTCAGCGACATCAATCATGCCCACCTGAAGATCGCCTGCACCCATCTCGGACTCGATGTAGGAGAAGATGGCAAGACTCACCAGTGCATCGACTATGTCGGTGTGCTGAGAAACATCTTCGGGATCAACATCTACGTGCCGGCAGACCCCAACCAGACCGATCGCATCGTGCGGCATGCACTGACCACTCCAGGGATGGCATTCATCGGCATGGGCAGGTCGAAGTTACCGACGATCACCGATGAAGAAGGAGCCCCCTTCTTCGGAGACGATTACCAGTTCACTCCCGGACGACTTGACGTGATCCGTAGAGGGACTGCAGGAATGGTCATCGCCATGGGAACCCCGACCAGCCAGGCGCTGGAAGCGGTCGAGGGACTGCGGTCGGAGGGACTCGATATCGGGCTGGCTCATGCGGCCACCCCCACCTCCATCGATTCCTCCTCCATCGCCGCACTCGCTTCCCAGCCGTTCGTCGTCACCGTGGAGGATCATTCGGTTCGCACCGGACTCGGCAACAGCGTGGCAGAGTCTCTGTTCCAGGCGGGAACCTGTATTCCTCAGCTGCGCATCGGCGTCGAGAACTACTCCCCGAGCGGTCCCTCCTCCGAGGTTTATCGCCACTGCGGACTCGACGCCGATTCGATACGCGAGCGGGTCCAGGCGTTCGCCCTCGAACGTCAGTGACGAAGGAGGTGGCGATGAGTCAACCTGGCATCCGGTGCAGCTCTTTGAGGAGCCACATCTGCGTCTCGATGACGCTGCTGCTGGTTCTCTGTGGCTGTCAGGGTGGGCCGACGATCGCCGAGCAACGCCTCCTCAACAGACCTTCGATGGTGATCTTGCTCGCCGACGATGCGGGATATGCCGATTTTGGCTTCACCGGACTGGAAGCGGTTCAGACTCCTCGCATCGATCAGATCGCCGAGCAAGGTGTCATCTGTCAGCAAGGATATGTCTGTGCTTCGGTGTGCAGCCCCTCCCGTGCCGGACTCCTCACAGGCAGATACCCGCAGCGATTCGGTCACGAGATGAACCTCCCGGCGGGATCGGGTCACGGACTCCCTCTCGAGGAGACCACCCTCCCCCAGCGTCTGCAGGAACTGGGATATCGAACCGGCCTCATCGGCAAGTGGCATCTCGGCGAAGATCCACCCTACAGACCCACCCGACGCGGTTTTGATCGATTCCATGGCTTCCTCGGTGGCTCACGCAGTTATCACGACCGCCCATCCCTCCCGCGCCGAACAGTGTGGCTCGATGGCGAGACCCCTACACCGTTGCCCGCTCCCTACGTGACTGATGCCATCGAGGTGGAAGCTTCTCGGTTCATCCGGGAACACCGTGCCAGTGAAGAGCACCGCGACCAGCCCTTCTTCCTGCTCGTTTCATTCAATGCCGTACACACCCCGATGCACGCCCTGGCGGACGATCTCCAGCTGATTCCCGAGGGGATCCCCGACAAGCGTCGCAAGTACCTGGCGATGATGCTGGCACTCGATCGAGCAGTCGGCGGCATCCTCGACACACTTGAAGATGAGCAACTCACCGACAACACGGTGGTGATGTTTCTCAACGACAACGGTGGGGCAACCAGTAACGCCAGCGACAACGGGTCATTGCGAGGAATGAAGGGGTCTAAATTCGAGGGTGGTATCCGGGTTCCCTGGTCCGTCCGCTGGCCCTCTCGGATTCCTGCGGGAAGTCGACTCCCCCATCCCATCAGCACACTCGACATCGCACCGACTCTCCTGGCGATGGCTGGCTCCGCAATTACTGGCTCAGATGGTGCGGAGACGACCCTCGACGGTCTCGACATCACCTCGCTCCTCTCGGGGCAGCAGACAACTCCCCCGCAACGAGAACTTTACTGGCGGCGGGCGGTGGCCGCCGCAGTGCGTAGCGGTCCGTGGAAGTTGCTGCGCATCGAAAGCCTTTCCCCACAGCTTTTCCACCTCGATTCGGACCCCGGCGAAGAGATCGATCGAGCTGCCGATCACCCGCAAGTGGTGACTTTCCTGTCGAGCAAACTGAGTCAGTGGGAAAAAGGGGTCACCGAACCCGGCTGGATGACCGAAAAAATCTGGCAACAGAACCAGATCGAGAAACATCGCCCGGGATTTTTTGGTCGAAATCGGGAGCGTTCCAGACCCTGATCTCCTCTTTTCCTGCGGCTCGCCCGCTCCTCGACCACACTTCTCCTCAAACTGTGGGCCATAAACTCCTGAAATATATGGAGGTTGTGACAGCACCATCAGGACTCACCTGGTATCCCTACCGCTCGACTCCTCCACCGCACCATTCCATGAAATCCTGTCAACTATCTCTCAAATGACCCGGTTGCAGATAAGGCCATCGTCCAATAAAGTTGTAGATACGGTCTGGAGGAGTCTACCTTCAGATTGCTTGGGCTGAGCGAGGTGTACTTCAAAACTGTCTGGTGTATTCGTCCGCAATATTGCGAGCGACCGATCCAGATTTCTGACGTCTCCTCGTGCATTAGATTTTGTAATTTCGTTCATCTGGATTGTCGGTTATCGGCCTCCTCGATTTGGAGGTGACCGGAATCGATTCCTGCTTGGAGTTAGAAGGAAAGGCCTTTCCATGAGTGCTTCTCGTTTCTTACTGATCGCCATTAGCATGATGGCGTTCGTAGTCACCAGCTCTGCGGTGTATTCGCAGGCTACCGATGACTGTGCCAGTGCCCCCGCCATCGGCGAGGGATCACACAGTTATGATCTGACCGGTTCAACCTTGGACGGTCCCGCGGACTGTGACAGCAACATCCAAAACGATGTGTGGTTCGCCTACACCGCTTCCTGTGATGGAACCGCTTCCATCGGAACCTGTGCCCAGAGCGGTACCAACGATGACAGCGTCATCGCCGTCTACGACGGAGGCACCTGCCCCACTGCCGGCGCAACCTGCCTCGGCTCC
>CBFIET010000079.1:0-3357 GCA_965661685.1 Planctomycetota bacterium | reverse complement strand
GCCTGGCGATCTCTCTCGTGGCGGGTGCGATCGGTGAAGGTACCTTCCAGCGCCGGTTGATGAGCTTGCTGCGCATACGCCTGTAAACGTTTCAGCAACTCCGGTTCCTGCAGGGCGAGATCGTTTCGTTCGGAGGGATCGGTGGTCAAGTCGTACAGCGCCCACGGTTTGCCCCGGGCAGGGCGGATCGCCTTCCAGTCCTGCATCCGTACCGCACGCCTGGCTCCCAGTTCCCAGTACAGGAACTGGTGATCGGCCTGTTTTTCAGGATGACCGAGCAACTCGGGGATGAAGGAGATCCCATCGGTATCGGCAGGCGGTTCGACAGAGGCGAGTTCCGCCATCGTCGGCATCACATCGGGGAAGTACCAGTGGTGATCACTGATCTGTCCCGCCGGAATGTGACCGGGCCAGCGAGCCACCGCTGGAATCCGTAATCCGCCGTCGTAGAGGGTGCCCTTTTGCCCGCGAAACTGCACGCCGTCGAGGGGATTCACGTTGGGACCGTGGAATCCACGGGGGGTGTTCTTGCTGCGGAAGTAGTCCTGGCCGCCATTGTCACCGCAGAAGATGACGATGGTGTTGCCATCGATGTCCAGTTCTTCCAGCAGATCGAACAGTTCTCCCACCTGACGATCGAGCATGTGCACCATGGCAGCGTAGCGTTTCGCTTCCCTCGGCCAATCTCGATCTCGAAACAGCGCCCAGGAAGGATCGTCGTCGGGGATGTCGAAGAGGCCGTGGGGGGGAGTGACCGGCATGTAGCAGAAGAAGGGGCCATCGGCGTTGTCGCGGATGAACTGTCGTGCGGCATCGACGATCTGGTAGTGGGCATAGGTCTGCCCCTTGCGACCGCCGTTGTTGCCCGGCAGTGGCACCTCTTCACTGTTTCGAATCAGGTACGGGGGGTAGTAACTGTGGGCGTGGACCTGATCGTAGTATCCAAAGAAGAGATCGAAGCCGTGATCCTCCGGGACCCCGGTGGAATCGCGACCACCACAGCCCCACTTGCCGAAGCCGCCGGTGGCATAGCCCGCCCCCTTCAGCATCGATGCGATGGTTTCCTCATCCGCCCGCAGCGGCGTGCCGCCGCCGTTGCTGCGAACCGATGTGTGGCCGCTGTGCTTCCCCGTCATCAGCGAGCAGCGGGTCGGGGCACAGAGGGAGGATCCCGCCATGGCGTGGGTGAAACGCATCCCTTGTGCAGCCATCTGATCGATGTTGGGGGTGAGGATGTGAGGGTGACCCATCAGCGACAGTTCGTAGTAACCCAGTTCATCCGCCATGATGTAGATGATGTTGGGTCGAGGGATGGCGGCTGCACCATCGTCGTCGTTCCTCGCCTGAGAGGTGCCGCAACCGATCAGTAGCAAGCATGCGATCGCGGCGATCGACAACTGGATGAACTTCATCGATTCATGTGGTCGCTTCATCGGTAGATCTCTCTTTCGCTACCAGCGTGTCGGCTGGTAGTCCTTGAGGAACTGGCCCCAGCAGTGAACTCCACTGTTGAACCCAGAAAAGATGGGGTCCAGCACCCGTGCCGCCCCATCGATGGAATCGAGGGGAGGGGCAAATCGTTGCTCCTCCTCCTTCACCACCGTCTTGTCGAAGGGGTCCTCATCGGTGACCCAGCCGGTGTCGACACTGTTGAGGTGGATGCCGTCGCGGGCGAATTCGGGAGCCGAGGTGCGGGTCATCATGTTGAGGGCGGCCTTGGCCATGTTGGTGTGAGGATGGCGAGTGGTCTTGAAGGTGCGGTAGAACTGCCCCTCCATGGCGGAGACATTGACCACGTGCTTGTCCCTGGTTTCGGTACGCAGCATCAACGGCTTGAGCCTGGCAGTCAGCACGAAGGGGGCGATGGAGTTGACCAGTTGCACCTCGATCATCTCGATGGTGGGAACCTCATCCAGTTCCATCCGCCACGAGTTCTTCTCTCGAAGGTCGAGCTGTTGCCCATCACCATCGTGAATTCCGGCGGGGAACAGGTGCGCCTGTTGGTTTTCTCCCAGCAGGTCGACCTGACTCATGCGAGCGGCGTGGGTCACTCCTTGCTGAAGGATTTCGCGGTCATCGAGCTCCTTCATCAAGGAGGTCTCCTGTGGTGTGGCGCCGCTGCTATCGCGGCATTCGAGCCCCGCCTCGGCGAGATTTTCGCCACTCTCCTGCAACCGGGCGATCAGTTGCTCGTGGCCGTGCAGGAGCGGTCGCATCGAAGGGGGCAGATCTTCAGGATCTTCTCCTCCGACCAGGTGCTGGTAGTAGGCGGGTGGTCTTCGAACCGTCTGACAGGCGTTGTGAATCAGGAAGTCGACTTGCGGCAGATTGTCGTCGAGGTAACTGGCGAATGCCTCGATGCTCGGTGTGTGCCGCAGGTCGAGTCCATGGATCCGCAGCCGATCACTCCACCGGGAGAAATCTTCCTCCCTGGCGAAGCGGCGCGCCGAATCGCAGGGGAATCGTGTGGTGGCCACCACCGTTGCGCCGGCACGCAGCAGCATCAGTGAGATCTCGTAGCCGATCTTGACGCGGGAACCGGTCACCACCGCGATGCGGCCGGAAAGGTCGGCACTCTGCAGTCGCTTGCTCCAGTTCAACTCGGCACAGGTGGGACACATCGAATCGTAATGGTGGTGCAACTGGCGGTAGTCACTCTTGCAGATGTAACAGTTGCGCGCTTCTTGCAACTGATCCTGCTCCCCGGCGGCTGTCTCCACATCCGCCGCCTGCTGTTGCAGTAAATCGCGGGAGGCATCGGCCATGGGGATCGCCAGTGGCGCCACCGGGAACCTCATCGACCGCTTGAGGGAGCGATTGCTGGTGGCGTTGAGCATCGCATCGTCACCGAGTCGGGTGCTCCTGCGCCGTTCGCGCCTTCTCTTGCGAGCCAGAGCACGCCGTTGCGATTTCTCCGGAAAGGAGATCTTGCCCGCCGCTGCCCGCAGCCGGTTGAGGGTCTCTTCATCGAATTCCGACAGGAGGGAGTGGTCCTCGGCCAGCGATTCAAGCCACTCCAGCGCCTGTTGCCAGGCGGGAGAGGGTTGTTGCTGGTGGGTGTCATCATCGGAAGTCATGGACAGGAATTTAGCACCGGTACCGGTCAGAACCAGAGATTCCTGCTCTCCCTTTGGTGTCGATTCGAGGACCGATCAGGGCTGACACCCGGGACCCGATTGGTCGGGATCGGCACCCTCGAGCGGGTGAGGGGGCTGAGGCGGGTCTCCGTACAGGAACAGGTAGTTGAGCAGGGCGATGGCGTCCTGCAGCTGGATGAGACCGTTGTCGTCGAGGTCTGCACTGTCGGGGCACGGTACCGGATCGGAGGCGGGCAGGTACAACCAGCGAAGCAAGAAG
>CBFIET010000078.1:0-15404 GCA_965661685.1 Planctomycetota bacterium | reverse complement strand
GCCAGGATCGTCGCAGGATTTCCAGGATTCGGTCGAGAGATCGTGGAGCGCTCGTTACCTCCCGAGGTCGGTCTCGACGATGCGATCTCCTACGACAAGGGGTGCTATGCAGGGCAGGAAGTACTCGCCAGAATTCGCACCTATGGCCGCGTGAATCGACAGTTGAGAAGGATGCGTCTGACCATCGGTGTCGACTCCGAAAAACTCCACATGAAGGTGGGGGACGATCTGCTGGCGACAGATGGTGAGCACAAGGCGGTGGCGTCGATCACTTCCTTTGCCGCGCTGAAGGGTGCCAACAGTTCGGAGATGACCGATCTCACAATCCTGGCTTCGGTCAAGAAAACCCATGTCGAGCTGGGGACGTCTCTCATCTGGAGAGGTCAGCAGGGCAGTGGAGATCCACTCACCATCGAAGTGGAGACGGAACTCCCCTTCACTCCATGACTGCTGTTTCCCGATTCGATGAATCAGCGGGCCAGAAGCAGGATCTCCTCGTCGCTGAGTAATCGGTCCGCCTTTTTCGCCTGGTCAAAGATCTTTGTGACCAGTTCTTCGGTGGGTTCGATGGAATGCTGCTCGAGCCAGTAAACAACATTGGATCGTCCACTCATCGGGCCGATGCTGATCTTCTGCGACAGACCGAACTCGTCGGCGGGTACTCCCGAATAGACACGGTTGGCAAGCCATGGATCGTTCTTGCGGAACGCCTTGATCACGGCGGCAGCATGAACTCCGGTGGCTGTTTCGAACGCATCGGTTCCGAAGATCGGATAATTCTTCGGGATCGGTACGTGACACGATTCACTCACAACACGTACATATTCCGGGAGCAAGGTCAGGTCATTGTCGATGTAGCCCATCAACTTCAAATTGGCCAGCAGAAGATCCATCGAGGTGTTTCCACATCGTTCTCCGACGCCGATGGCGGCACCGTGGATACGGTGTACACCTGCTTCAACCGCTGCGATGGAATTTGCGATGTCCAGATCGCGATCACGATGACCGTGCCAGTCGATTTTTACACCTTCAACTCCGGTGTCGTCGACCACCTGCTGGATGAAGCGGATGAGGGAGTGTACTCCACTTGGCGTCGCATGGCCGACGGTGTCGCACACGCAGGCTCTGGCAGCACCATGTTCGATGGCGGTGGTGTAGAGTGCCTTCAACGTTGCCGGTGCAGCACGGGTGGTATCTTCCGTCACGTACATCTGAGGGATTCCCTCACGGCGACAGAAATCGGATGCATAGCGGGTATGTTCGAGCATCCGATCGAGGGTCCAGTCCTCGGTGTACTGGCGAATCGGGCTCGATCCGATGAAGGTACAGCATTCGATGGGGATGCCGACCGCCTGGCTGATACTGGCGACAGCACTGATGTCGTTCTCGTGTGTTCGTGCGGCACAGTTGGGAGTGATCGAGAGATCTTCATCGACGATCAGCTGGCACAGTTGGGTGACGTCCTCGACCGCTCGCGGGCCGGCACCAGGGAGCCCCACATTCGCCGTGTGGATCCCGAGTCGATCCATCAGTCGAAGGATTTCGAACTTCTTTTCGATGGGAGGATCGACCACCGATGGGGATTGCAATCCATCGCGAAGAGTCTCGTCGTCGAACTCCACAGGCTCGGAGCGGGTGATCTGGGTATCGGCGACATTCCAGTCGTGAATCAGATCCCTGGCTCGGTCATCTCCTGCGTTGTCTATTCCATCGTCCATCGGTTACTCACGGTCCTTCCATGGTTCTCCCTTTCGAGGGGAGAACCCGATCTGATGATAGGATCTACCACAGTAGGGTCAAGTTCTGGGATGTGTTGCAACAGCCTTCAGGAGGGCAGATGGCAATTACAGGCCCAGATATTTCGGTCCTCCGGCATCGGAAGGGACGGTCCAGGTGATGACCTGGTAGGGGTCGAGAATGTCGCAGGTCTTGCAATGCACACAGTTGGAGTGGTTGATCTGTAACTTTTCACCGTCTCCGTCTTCGATCATCTCGTAGACATTCGCAGGGCAGAAGTGTTGGCACGGATTGCCGTATTCTTCCTTGCAGCGAGTGGCGCAGAGGTCGGTGTCTGCCACCTTCAGGTGGCTCGGTTGCTGTTCGGCATGGACCGAGCCGGAGTGGTAGACCTGGGTGACCTTGTCGATCAACTGCTTGCCATCGTACTCAGGAGCTTCAGGCCTGGGCTCGGCAGCGTCGAGTTTCAGCATCTCATCATGGTCGGAATTCAGAGGAGCGAACTGCTTGCCGATTCCCCCGAGGACGTACTTGATTCCCGCACGGATTGCGCCGCCCCAGAATCCTCTTCCCTGAAACTCGGCGCGGTAATTTCTTACACGCCACAGTTCTTCCTTGAGCCATGAGTTATTGAATCGTTCCTCGTAGGAGGAGAGTGTGGCACCGTCGAAGCTGTCGGTTCTGATCGCTTCCAGCAGGGTTTCCGCTGCGATGAGACCGGTCTTCATGGCACTGTGAACTCCCTTGAGCCTGCTGACATTGAGGTTTGATCCGGAGTCACCGATGATGAGGAATCCGTCCCCCCAGGGACGGGGTCTTGACCAGTAGCCTCCCTCCGGAAGGCACTTCGCTCCCGCCTTGAGGATTTCTCCACCCTCGAGAATCTCGGCGATGAAGGGGTGTTGCTTCCAGCGCTGGAAGTTCTCCCAGGGGTCGGTCCACGGTTGTCTGGCATCGAGTGCGGTGACGAATCCGACGGAGACGCGATCATCGGCGAGACCGTAGATCCACGAACCTCCGTACTGAGTCGTGGAGAGGGGCCAGCCAGATGTGTGTAGCACCTTTCCGGCGGGGAATCGACCTGCGGGGAGTTTCCACAGTTCCTTGCACCCGGTACCGAAGATCTGTGGGTTGCGACCTTCCAGCTGTTCCGCTTCGATCAACTGCTTGGTCAGGGAGCCACGAACTCCTTCGCCGAGCACGGTACAACGGGCAGAGATGTCGGCACCGGGCTCGAAGCCTGGGCCTGGCTCCCCGTTTGCATCGAGACCTTTATCCATCGTGCGCACCCCGGCGACGTGTCCATCCTCGTCACGCAGGAATTCATGTCCTGGAAATCCCTCGAAGATCATCACCTCTTCTTCTTCGCAGCGGTCTTTCAGCCAGCACACCATCTCGGAGAGAGAGATGACGGGGAATCCATGATTCTTGAGCATCGGTGGAACCGGGATCCGTGTTGCCATTTTCTGGGAGAGGTGCCGGACCTCTTCCTTCTCGACCCACGATTCCACGGGTAAACCGCTATCCCTCCAGTCTTCCCCCAGAAGTTCCACCAGCGCACGTGGGTCGACCACGGATCCCGAGAGGATGTGGGATCCGACCGTCTGGGCCTTCTCGATGACGGCGATTTCCACATCTGAATTGCCGATAGCAGAAAGCTGTCGTTTCAGATGTAGTGCCGCTGTGAGGGAGGCAGGGCCCGCTCCAACGAATAGAATATCGACCGGCAACTCTTCGCGCTCGATGGGCATGAAAACTCCATTCTGGCCTGGCCGATATCCTAACGGGTCCACAACAGGATTCCACTGGACACGGGTCTACCTTGCTATGAAGGGTGTAGCGTCGTAGTTTCCGACGGACAACCGTTGGAGAGAAAGGTGGCCCTGGGTGGCTCGAGGTAGCAGCAGCAAGAACAAGAAATCGTCGGGCGTCTCATCCGCACGTCAGCACCGTCCCATCTCCCTCGATGGGCGCTCATTTCGGTTGCGAGACCTGGCACGAATCGCCACGGGGCAGGGGAGCCTGCGTATTACTGGAAGTGCCAGAAAGCAAATCGCTGCAGCCACAGCTGCGGTGGAAAGAGTAGCCTCTGGCGACGTACCTTGCTACGGGATCAACACCGGCTTCGGTAGGTTGTGCAGGGTACAGATCGCTCCGGATGAGGTGCGAGAGTTGCAACTGAACCTGATTCGTTCCCATGCTTCCGGAGTTGGTGAGCCGCTCTCTCCCGAGCAGGTTCGGCTGGCGCTGGCTCTGCGAGCCAATGCACTGGCGAGTGGAAACAGCGGAATCCGTGTCGAGGTTATCGAGTTGCTGGCAGCGATGCTCGAACATGACGTCTTGCCGCGGATTCCACGTGTGGGTTCGGTGGGAGCCAGTGGCGACCTGGCACCGCTGGCACATCTGGCACTGGTGCTGGTGGGAGAAGGAGAGGCACTCGTCGATGGCAAGTGGCTCAGGGGAAAGACGGCGCTGAAGCGCAAGGGATTGAAACCGATCCGACTCGAGGCGAAGGAGGGGTTGTCGCTGATCAACGGAGTGCAGGTCTCGCTGGCGATGCTCGCGGAGGCCTTTCTCGAGGCGTCCGCCGTGGTCGATGCTGCAGATCTGTGCGCAGCCATCAGTCTCGAGGGTGTGCTTGGATCGCTGCAACCCTTCGATGCGAGGATTCACGAGGTGCGACCGCATCCTGGCCAGGCGCAGGTGGCCTCCAGCGTCCGCAAACTGGTCAGGGGGAGCAAGATCCTCTCTTCCCACGCCGGCTGTGACCGCGTGCAGGATCCTTACTCGTTTCGCTGCACACCCCAGGTTCATGGAGCCGTGAGAGATGCCCTCGACTGGATCGGACAGGTCATCGAGAAGGAGGCGAACTCCGCCACCGATAATCCGCTGGTGTTTGCCGAGGACGATGATGTCCTCTCCGGAGGTAATTTCCACGGAGCTCCGGTTGCCCACGCTGCCGATCTGCTCTCCATCGTGCTGACCGATCTGGCGTCGATCTCCGAGCGACGAATCGAGAAGATGATCAATCCCGATACCAATCAGGGATTACCGGCATTTCTGGCAAGAAATGAGGGGCTCGAGTCCGGCTGGATGATGGCACAGGTTACCGCCGCTGCACTGGTCTCGCGGATGAAGGTTCTTTCTCACCCAGCGTCGGTGGATTCCATCGTGACTTCCGCAGGTTCGGAAGATCATGTCAGCATGTCCACCCATGCTTCGGAGAAGGCAGGGGACTGTTCTGAACTGGCTTCTCACGTGCTCGGGATCGAGATGCTGATCGGCATCGATGCGCTGGAGATGCGTCGCCCACTTCGAAGCGGAAAGAGACTGGAAGAGAGGGTCTCGGCGATTCGTGAGGTGATTCCCTCCGGTGGGGGAGATCGTGTCCTGTCACCGGAGATTGAAGCAGCTTCAGAACTGATCCGGCATGGAGAGATTGTCGTTCCCTAGGCTTCCGGCAGGATCCCCTCGAAGACCAAGAGCCGTTCATGGTGGACTCCATCCCTGACGGTGTAGGAGCCGGGAACCTTGGCCATCTCCAGGAAGAAATCGGGGTCATCGCGGTAGTAATCGCGAAACGCGTGATCTCTTTCGGCCAGGATTCGAATCTGCATCCCTTGATCCTCCATCATGGAAATGGTCCTGGGCACGTCAGCCATCGTCGAGTGGATGAAGATGATTCTTCCGCCAGGTCTCACCAGTTTGTGTGCTTCCAGCAACAAGGTGTCGATGAAGTAGCGTCTGTAGCGCTTTCCAGAGACGCAGTAGGGAGGATTGGCGATCAGGTTATCGAAGCCTCCGGCATCCACCTGGATCCAGTCCGCGACCAGGCACCGGGTCGTCGTTTCTACCTGGTGCCGATCAAGATTGTTACGAGCGATGGAGAGAACCGAGTCGTCGATATCGGTGAGCAGGAGTTCTCTGGCGCCGCGTTTTGCCAGGATGATGGCATGAATGCCACAGCCTGTGCCCAGTTCCAGAGCACTCTCTCCGGAGAAGTCCATCGACTCCAGAACCTCCCCGAGAAGTACGCCATTCGGGGTGGGATTCCAGATGTCTTCGGTGACCTCGAGCTCAAGATGAAGACTTCCAGCCTGGAACTTCATCATCTTCAACGCTTCCTGGTTTCCTGAATCTTCCGAACTCGACATCTCGTCGGCCCACCTTTCGGTCCAGATCCTGTCATGGGAAGACAGGCGATGTAATTCCAGGTTGGATCACTTACAGTGTGATCAACTGCAAGGTATCAGAACGATTCCGATCGGTCTATCCATCGTGATTTATTGACTGTTTGACGAGCAATTTCCCGACGAGGAACAGGAAGCAAGCAGATGGCGGAAGAAGAGGATCGTTGGAGCAGGCACAGAGAACTCTCTGATGGAGTTCTTGTCCTCGATGCCGAAGATCTCGAGCGTCTATTACCGATGAATCGAAAGCGGATCCTGGTGGAGAGGGTGATCTCATTGCAGCCGGGATTACAGGCAGTCGCTCAGAAGGCAGTCACCGCCGGTGATGTGGTGACTCCGGGGAGGAGTGCAGACTTCAGCTTCCCTTCCACCAGCGCATTGTCGGCACTGGAACAACTCGCCCTCGTGATCATCCTCTCAAACGAGCAGGAACCGAGCAGTTTCCCCTCCGCCTGGCGATCTCCAGATTTATTTCAGCAGTGGATGATGACCGAGATCGAAGTTCTCGATGTGATCGCCGAGATGGGGGCTCCAGGGATCCTTCACATGAGGGCGACGAAGATCGAAGAGACCGAGATGGGAGTCCTCTTCGAGGGCGGAGTGAGCGTGGAGGGTAACGATTTCATCAGAGCCCGCTGGCGGATGGGGACGATCCAGAATTGAGAACAGAGGGGAGACCTGACTCCCGCCGGTGTGGCGGGGGGGCGCGCGTCAGGTCTCGATCCTCTGGTCTACTTCTTGTTCTTGATTTTGATCTAGTCGTCGAGGAATCCCTCGAGGTTTCTCGAGCGAACCGGGTGTCTCAGTTTCTTGATGGCCCGGATCTCGATCTGGCGGATACGTTCCCTGGTAACCTTGAACTTCTTGCCCAGTTCTTCCAGGGTGTAGGTCTCATCCTTGCCGATACCGAATCTCATCTTGATGACTTCACGCTCTCTCAGGCTCAACGTTTCGAGGATGTTACCCATCCGTCCCTTCAATGCCTCGACGGAGAGATCGTCGTCTGGCGAGCTGAAGCGGTGGTCCTCGATGAAGTCGCCGAATGTCGAATCATCCTCGGTACCGATGGGAGTAGAGAGGGACACCGGAGTGCGACTGAGACGGAGCATCGCTTCCAGTTCTTCGGCGGGAACATCGAGTTCCTCGGCAATCTCGTGAATATCGGGACGACGGCCCTTCTTCTGGAGTTGCTCGCGACTGATGCCGACCAGCTTGCTCATCGTCTCTGACATGTAGACGGGAAGGCGTACCATTCTCGACTTCTCGGCGATGGCACGGCTGATCGCCTGACGGATCCACCAGGTAGCGTAGGTCGAGAACTTGTAACCCTTACGGTATTCGTACTTCTCACACGCTCTCATCAGCCCGGTGTTTCCTTCCTGGATCAGGTCAAGGAAGGAGAGACCACGACCACGGTACTTCTTGGCGACGCTGACGACGAGGCGCAGGTTGCCGGAAGAGAGGCCTCCCTTGGCTTTCTGGTAGCGCTGGAACTGAGAGGCGATCTCGCGGGCTCTCTCGATGAACGCAGGGTACGGCTCGAGAATCGCCTCGTTGATCTCGTCAAATTCAGGACCTACCGCCCGCTTGTTGCGGATTCGCAGACCGGTGATCACGCCTTCGAGCTTCTTACCGACCGAAGCGACTTTTTCCTGCCAGCGGCTCATGTACTTCATCTTCACCTGGTAGGACTCCAGCATCCTTGCCAGCCTCAGGATCCGTCCATGCAATCGCTTTTCCAGGGCAGGTCTCTCTGTGGTGTCGGAAAGGGGGATATCCTCCAGCTCGTTCGATTCGTTGATGTTTGCCGAGTAGAGATTCTTCATCCTGGGAAGTTCGCGCTCGAGGCGATCGTAAAATGCCTGGCGGTCACCCTTACGGGAGAGAGTCAGATCGAGACTCTTTTCGACCAGTCGGGTCTGGTTGTCGATCTGTTCGAGGAGAAGAAGGCCCTCTTCCTGGCCAAGGGCGGTCTGGTAGACGTGACGTGTCAGGGAAGCCTGGCTCTTCTCGATCTCCTTGGCGTAGTGGATCTCCTCATCGCGGGTGAGCAGGGGGATCGCAGCCATCTGCGAGAAGTACATGCGGATCGGATCATCGAGAGCCTTGACTGCCGTCTTTTCCGCCTCGGCGGTGGCTTTCAGATCCTCCTCGATCTCCTTCTCTGCTTCCTTCGCCTCCTTCGGGTTGAACTCGGCGGAATCGAGACTGTCGATCGGGTTGTCATCTTCATTGATGACGATCTGGCAGTCGATCTTCAACAGCAACTCCTTGACCTTCAACAGCTTCTTCTTGCTGTTCTTGACCTCGGGAAGATGACTGATGATCTCGTCGATGTTGATCTCTTCACGTCCTGCGATCTTCTTGAGAAGAGTTTCTAAACGTTGCTGAAACGGTTTCATGGTGCGCCTCCTGATCCGAATCCTGGAACCCCGGGTAGGTCCCGGTTCAGGTATCTCATGGCAAGGATCGGGCCAGGGGCGGAGCCGTCGGAAAAGGCACTTGAGAGGGTGATTACTCGATAAATCACCGATGCTAGCTGCTGTCGGGTGTACCGCTTCGGAGTGGTGTGTCCAGCAATGGAACGGTTTTCAACTACAGGCTCGGGATGAAGGACTCATCAATCAGTGGAGAGACCGTAGCGACGCATCTTCGCGTAGAGGGTGGTTTTTGGAATTCCCAACCACTGGCAAACCTGTCCACGATGTCCGTTGCAGCGCTGCAACGCATCGGAGATCCACTGCGCTTCCAGTTGCTCGATGGCGTCCTTGAGCGATCCCGCCTGGCGAATCCGATCGAGACCGGCATCCCCTGACGACGTGCTGATCACCGTCGAATCCTCTTCGGTGACACGGGGAGACAGGTCCGATGCCTCGAGCTTCTCTGCGCCGAGTGCGTGAACCCGTCGAATCTCGTTCTGCAACTCGCGGATATTGCCGGGCCAGGAGTGGGCCAGCAGTACCTTCTTCAACTCCGGGGTCAACGCCTTGCTGGTTCCCGCCTCCTCGTTGAGACCATCGAGGAAGTGCTGGGCGAGCAGCGAGACATCGGAGCCCCGCTCTCGTAACGGTGGCAGGTGAACGTTGATGACATTGAGTCGATAGTAGAGATCTTCCCGGAAGCGTCCATCTTGAACCTCATGGGATAGATCCCTGTTTGTCGCCGATAGGATTCGGACATCGACCTGGATCGTCTCCTGGCCACCGACCCGTCGCACGACACCTTCCTGGATCACCCGCAACAGTTTCTTCTGCAGTCCCGGCGAGGTATCGCCGATCTCGTCGAGAAAAATCGTTCCACCGTGAGCCAACTCGAAGAGTCCCGGTCTGTCTACGGTGGCTCCGGTGAAGGCACCCTTCATGCAACCGAACAGTTCACTCTCCAGCAAGTTTTCTGCGATGGCACCACAGTTTTCACTGATGAAGGGACCGGTCGACCGTTCGCTGTGCTGGTGGATCGAACGGGCGGCGAGTTCCTTGCCGGTTCCACTCTCCCCGGTGATGAGAATCGACGCCTGACTCGGTGCGACTCTACCGATCAGATGTTGCACCGAGACGATGTCAGCATCTTCCCCGATGATATCGACCTGTTCAGCACGGTTGGTAGCGGTTGCGGTGGCTCCCTTGCTGATCTCCTCGTTGCGAGGTTGGACCAGGCTCGAAGCACCGACTTTGCTGACCAGCAGCGTCTGAATTCCCAGCAGTGCCACCGCCAGCGCCGGGCTATCGCCGATGCCATCCTGTAGCGTCTGGAAGCGGTGATCGAGGTAGAGCAGTCGAGAGTCATCGAGGGGGATCAGATGCACGGCAGTGGTGCGTGGCATCCTCTCACGATCCCAGCGATCGCGGTCTGGTAGAGAAGCGACATCCGAGCAGCACCAGGGAAGTCCCTGTTCCATCGCCCTCTCCACCAGGGGAAGGACCACCTTGTCGAGGGGGTTTCGGATATCCTCGCCGTCGAGGTTGCGAGCGACGCGGCAGTGCCAGGCTCGATCTGGATCCGCCTCGAGCAGGAAGCCCCGTTCGGCAGCGGCGACTTCCACAGCCAGGTCGATCAGCTGGGGAAGCGCGTCCCGATCGGCGGATTGAGACAGAATTCGGGCGAGGGCATCGAGGGATTCGGCACCCGATGCGGAGAGGATCTCCTTCAGGAGTGCTGGATTCTGCGTTTCCCGGGCGAATTCCATCGATCGGCCTCCCGACGCTGCTCCCCGATCCGCTGGAAATCGGGCAGTCAGGGGTGAGAATCTATTCCACACGGAGATCGGGGAGTGTCCCCGGTCAGGGAGAGTTTTCCGGGTCACCTCCCGGATCCTCCCCAGGAACGTACAACGGGTACGATTCCTGCCGCGAAGAAGCATACCATCCGGGGGAGATTGCCCCCCCGTGGAAGGAAAAGACCGATGGAGCGAACGCTCATTCTCTTGAAGCCAGATGCCGTTCAGAGGCGTTTGGTGGGTCCCATTGTGGAAAGATTCGAAAGAAAGGGCCTCAAGGTGATCGGCATGAGGCTGATGAAGATCAGCGATGAACTGGCCGCAACCCACTACGAGGCGCACCAGGGAAAACCGTTCTACGACGGCCTCGTCAGTTTCATGACCTCCGGACCGGTGGTGGCTCTGGCTCTCGAGGGAAACAAGGCCATCAGCGTGTGCAGGAAGTTGATGGGAGCTACCTTCGGTTGCGATGCAGAAGCGGGAACCATCCGCGGCGACTTCGGGATCTCCAACGGATTCAACCTGGTCCACGGTTCCGATAGCCCGGAGGCAGCCCAGCGTGAACTCGAACTCTTCTTCGATGGCGCAGATCTCCACGGGTACGAACTGGTGGACGATTGCTGGAACGCCGCCGAGTGATGGGGTTCCGGTGCAGCGGGGTAGATGACCCGCTGCACCGGAACGGAATTCAGTGGTAAATCCTCCCTCTCCACGAAGTCTGCGGAAGGAAGAGGTGAAACGCCTCGTCGAGGAGTTGCACGACCTGATTGTCGGTCTCCACATCGGCAAGATCTTCGATGCTGCCCTCGGCAACTTGAGGGTGGTCGTCGGTTCGGGGCAACGCCGACGTGACCTGCTCTTCTCTCTACATCCTGGAACATCACGGGTTGTGCTCTGGGACGAGCCCCCCGGTGCACCCTCCAGTCCAGGAGAACTCGCCTCGAAGTTGAGAGAATTGATCTCCGGTACCCGCATCGACAAGGTCGATCAACCGGGGGGGGATCGGATCATGCGTTTTTCTCTCTCCTGCGGAGGATCCCCCCGAATCGAGCGCGAGATGATCGTCGAGTTGTTCGGTCGACAGGGGAGACTGCTCATCATCGAAGGTCGCTCCCGCCGGGTCCTGCTGGTGGTAGGCCGGGGAGGGCTGGGAAAAGGAGAGCAGTACAAATTTCCAGAACCTGTCGCAACCTCGGAAGAGACGCTTCCCGCCGCAACCCTGCCTTTTGATCCACTGCAGCTGATTCCCCAGTCGTTTCGCTCAGGAGAAGCACCACTGCACCGATTCCTCTTCGAGACCCTCGACAGGGCAGAGAAGGTGAACTGGCTGCACGGCAAGATTCGAGAACATGAGCAGCAACTGCGACGATCCCTCAAGGTGCTTCGTCGACGCATCTCTCAGTTGAAGAAGGACCTGGAGTCGGGGCAGAAGTGGCAGCAGTGGCAGCAGCAGGGAGAACTGTTGAAGGCCAATCTCCCGAGAATCTCGCGAGGGATGAAATCGATCGAGGTCCAGGACTGGTATCAGGACGATACACCGATGGTCGAACTGGCACTCGAAGAGGACCGGACTCCTCTACAAAACATCGAGAAGTACTTCCGACGATCTCGCAAGGGTAAGCGATCGATACAGGTCCTGACCGAACGCCTCGACGAGAGTGAGACAGCGACGGCTCTGTTGGAGGAACAGTTGCAACTACTCTCCTCGTTGAAGTCACTGGAAGATCTCGATGAGGAAACGGTGGATACCCACTGCGAGCGTGCCTCTGAAGTGCTGAAAAAGTACGGCAAGAAGCGACAGGGTCGCAAGTCCGCGGGGAAGAGGGGTAGCGATACCCAGCAGCCGAAGAGGTTTCGGGTGTACCGGAGTCGCGAAGGGCTGGAGATCCTGGCGGGAAGAAGTGCTCGGGAAAATGACGATCTGAGTATTCGTACCGCCCGTGGAAATGATCTTTTCTTCCACATGGCTCGCCGTCCTGGTGCCCATGTCATCCTCAGGGTCGAAAGGGGGAGGACAGCAGCGCCGGAGAGTATCGAGGATGCCGCCTACGTTGCAGCGCATCTCTCTGGCTGGAGAGGACCGGGTGCCGCCGTGGTCCACTGGACCGAGGCGAAATACGTGCGTAAGCCGAAGGGATTTCCTCCCGGTAAGGTGTTGATCGAGAGAGAGCGTGAGTTTTTGGTCTCCACCAGGGAAGGGGGACTGTCGAACCTCACGGTGGAGGACTCGGATTGAGGAGATCTGGTGGAGTTGCAGCGGTTTCCCGCGATGAACAACTCCTTTCAGACTTTCCATCTGGGCAGCATCCACTAGACTGTACAGTCACTTCGAAAGATCCTACCCAGGAGATCCGACCCAAGACGAGCAGAGGTTTGAAGATGAGTTACCGTAGACCATGGCAGGTGATTGCCACCATCTCCTTGATCAGCATATCGCTGGTCGGTTGTTCACCGGGCCGAAATAATCGGGATGAAAACGATGCGGTCATGGCTGCCAAGACCATCACTGCGAATCGGGTGAAGGTCGAGCGGATGGTCAGCGAGGTAATGGAGTCGGTAGAACTCGACAATGCCGAGAGCATCATGGCCGGTATCCGTGTCTACGAAGAGGCGGAAAAGCTACTCGTCGAGTCGGTCAGGCTTTCGAGAGAATCGACTCAGCCCCGTCTCGACCGCTTCGCGCTCCGCTACAGGATCGCCGCCGGTTACCAGGCGCTCTACGCCCTCTCCGATCAGATATGCACCCCTTATGAGAAGTCAGGTGGAGTACCTCCTGCAGATCAGGTGCAACGTAGGGCCGACGCCGAGGTGGGGGCCAAGAAGTGGCTCAGGCTATCCCAGAAAGATATGGATTTTCACCTTCGCTCGACCACCATCGCCTATCAGGTGCCGAAGAATTACTGGGATCTCCAGCAGATCTATGTCGCCCTCGGCGATTACGGCTCTGCACGGACCACCCTGCTCGCTCTCGTCGATGCTTTCGGGCAGACCCTCAAGGCTGCCGACCGCAGGGAGATCGACACTCGTATCCGCCACTACGCTCAGAGGCTCAACGACCTCGAGAGTTGAAATCCGCTCTCAGCGGCTCCTGAAGAGGTTTTGAGGCAATTTCAGCCGATCCCGGCGGGACCGCCGTTTGCCGGCACTTCCAACCCGATGCTAGTCTTCTTGGCCCCAACTCAGGGGCCTTTGTAGTCACGGTCGATGTTGCCATCGACCACGTGCATCGGCAGCGAGATCGCCTCTGAATCTCACCGGTGTGCCCGAGCAGGACGGTTGGCCGATGAGTCATACCTTCGATGTGCCCGACGCACTTCACAAGCGAGCAAACACCGTGTCGGTGGACGAATTGGCCCGGAGAGGTCTGAGGACCGTAAAGGTCCTCGATCGCACCACCGTACTACGCCTCATCGATGAAGCGGTCGAAAAGGTGGTCGCAGAGAAACTCGGCGACGCCGGTGAAGTCGATCACCAGTTGATCCGTGACGAAGCTCGTAGCGAGTTCACACGCCTGGTGAAGCAACGCAATAGCGAACAACTCGAACAGCAGCAGAAGTACGAGGACCGCATCGAGAGTCTCCGTGAACAAGCTGTGAGCCTGGAGGAGCAACTGGAAGAGGCACGTAGTTGCCCGACTCCGGCCGCTACTCCTGCCATCGATGCCGAGGAACTGCGCTCGGTGGTGAAAGCTGCCGTGGAGGATGCCGGTGGCGGCACCAAGGAATCCTCTGGCGACGATATTGAGAGCCTCAAGGAGAGCATCGATCACCTCGCCAAGAGCGTCAAAAACGTCGGCACAGGCAGCAGCAACAACAAGAATTCAAAAGAAGTCCCGTCGGAAGAAGCGCTCGTTGCGCTTTTCTCCAAGGAGTCGGGAGAAAATCTGGAAAACAACCTCGACAAGGTCGAGGTCAAGAACGCGAAAGCGGGAGGTGTCGCGGCCACATTGGCAAAATTACGCGGCCTCCAGAACGAAACGGAGTGATGGGGCATGGGAGATTACTCAGACTACGCCCGCAAGAACTTTGAGGACAACGGTCCCAAGGCCAAGGCGAGCAAGAAGGAAGAAGCGGGTTTCGGCGTCGAGGATGCCAAGGCCTTGAATGCGGTCAATTATCCAGTGGATGGTGACGTCGATGTGACGGCTGCTGCCGATCCAGTTGTCGAGGCGAAGGCTGCGGTTCCTGCTGCTGCCAATGTCTCGGTTGCTCTCGGACGCGGACTGGACGTGGGAACCGCCAACCTGGTGTCTTCCTTTCAGGACAACACCGGTAACGTGAACCTCAAGATCCAGAGAAATGCATTCATCGATATCGATTGTGATGATTACACGCGCAACATGCTGACCCGTCTCGGAGTTCAGTATGTCGTCGTTAATAATCGCATGGTCGTGGTCGGAGATCCGGCTTTCGAACTGGCCAATATCTTCAATCGCAACACTCGTCGTCCGATGAAAGATGGAATGATCAGCCCGGATGAATCGGATGCACTTCCCATCGAAAAGATGCTTCTGGAGACCCTTCTGGGTCAGCCGAAGCAGCAGGGCGAAGTTTGCTACTACTCGGTTCCTGCCGAGCCGATCGATGCCGATCTCAACGTGGTTTACCACCAGGGAGTCTTCGGTGGTCTTCTCAAGGGCCTCGGATACGACCCCAAGCCGCTGGTCGAAGGACACGCAGTGGTCTTCTCCGAGCTTGCACAAGATGACTTCACCGGAATCGGAATTTCCTGTGGCGGTGGAATGTTCAATGTCTGCGTCGCATACAAATCGATCCCGGCACTTTCCTTCTCCACCACCCGTGGTGGCGACTGGATCGATCGCAATGTTGCCAGCGTGCTTGGAATCAGTTCCAGTCGTGCGTGCGGCATGAAGGAGAAAGGCATCGACCTCACCAACCCGCAGGGGCGCGAGGAAGAAGCGGTAGAGATTTACTACCGCAACCTGATCTCCTACACCCTGAAGAACATCAAGGAGCGTTTCGAGTCCTCCTCCTCGATGCCGAAGTTCCCCGATCCGGTGAGCATCGTCTGTGCCGGTGGAACCAGCATGATTGGAGGCTTCGTAGAGGTCTTCCAGCAGGAGTTTGACAAGATTCAGTTCCCCATCGACGTGAAGGAGATCCGCCTCGCCGAGGATCCGCTGTACAGCGTTTCCAAGGGTTGCCTGGTCGCTTCTCTCTCCGAGAGTGCCTAGCACCGGGAGCAGAAACTGAAGATCATGAGGGGGTGCGAGACCAGCGGGTCTCGCACCCCCGCGTTTG
>CBFIET010000077.1:0-2190 GCA_965661685.1 Planctomycetota bacterium | reverse complement strand
GGCGATGATTCTGGTCCTTCAGGCGATTCTGATCCTCGCCGCCGTCGCCCTCACCGCTTCCACCAGGCTGCCGACAGCGGCAACCATCACGATCTCCCTGTCGACACTGTTCGGCGGGGTCATCGCCGGTTCCCTCAGCAGAGGTTCTGCCGTGGCTGGCTGGATTCCTGATCTGCAACGACTGTGGATCTCCGATGGCCTGATCCGAGGGGGGGCAATCTCCGTGGGGACGGTAGCCTGGGCAACACTGTGGTCCGTTCTCCTGATCGCCGCGATTCTATCCCTGGGGATCTCACTCTTCGCCAGGCGAGACGTCGGTTAGAACTAGAAGGGCATCCGTCCCGAGAGGGTTCTGAAGGACGCACCGATGAATCTCCAGCGTCGATCCTCCTCGAGCAGTGCATCTGCATCGATACGCAATTCCCACCGGGGTCCGGCACCTGGCTTTTTCTGGTGGTAAAAACCGATGACAGCGGAAACGGTGGCAGTCGAGGCCCCCTCATCCAGCACCACCTGGACATCCTCCTCTGACACCTCAGCCCTCCACAGAAAAGATTGATCCTGAGGATCCCTCTGAGAGAAGAAAATCCGTACAAGAGACATTCGAAATCGTGCAGCGTCGAGGGAATAGACCGACTCCTCGAATTCTTCTGAGCAGTGGCGTAACACTGTGCCCGCTCGCTGATGATTGAAGCCATCTCTCATCTCGAGGACCGATTCAACGAGATTTTCCCTCGGCGTCGATCCACCGCTGAAAAAGACCCACAGAAGAATCGTGGCGAGAAGGCAAAGCAAGAAAGCCAGGCGAAGCACCGGTTTCAACAGGTCAGCCACCGATCTGATGCATCCTGCGGGTGGTCGAGACTCCCTGGTCCAATGCATGTCCCACCGGCTTGGCGAGGATTGCAGATTCAAGTGCAGCGCGGACCGCTGCGCGTCCTCCCCCGCTTCGAATCACTGATCGGAGATCAGCTTCATCGTCACGCAACAGACACAGCAGCAATTTGCCCTCGGCAGAGAGACGAACGCGGTTGCAGGAAGAACAGAAGGGATCGCTGACAGGACTGATGAACCCGACCGTCCCTACAGCACCTGAGAAGGAGAAGTTCCTGCTCTCATCCGACGGGTCCTGAGCAGGAATCGAGGTCAACGGCCCCAGCTCCGATTCGATGATCCTCCGCGTCTCCTCGGAGGAGACGATTCGATCTCGTGCGATAGTGGATTCATCTCCATCCCCGAACGGCATCAACTCGATGAACCTCACCATCCAGGGGCGAGTGAGGGTTTGCCGCGCCATCTCCACCACATCGGAATCATTCACACCCCGAACCACAACGGAGTTGATCTTGATCGGAACCAGACCAGCAGATTCTGCAGCCTCGATCCCTGTCATGATCTTGTCGATGTCCGCCAGGCGCATCACCTTGCGGATCCGCGCGTCGTCGAGGGTATCGACATGGATGTTGACTCGATCAAGACCTGCAGTTCGAAGATCATCGGCGAGCTTTGGAAGAAGAATCCCGTTGGTGGTCATGCCAATCTCGACCTCGGATCCGGCTTCGCGAATCCCGGCGACCACATCGACCAGATCTTTGCGCAGCGTTGGCTCACCTCCGGTGATCCGAAACTTCTTGAAGCCTGAATCAACCGCTGCCTTTGCCACCAATGCGATCTCATCTGCCGTGAGAAGTTCCTCTTCCGGCAGGAATCTTAATCCCTCCAGAGGCATGCAATATGTACAACGCAGGTTGCAGCGATCCATGACCGAGATCCGAAGATACTCGATGATTCGTCCATGACCATCGCGAGGCATTGCTCTCCTACTCAGCCGGATTCAATCGCAATCGGGATCGGTCCCGAAGAAAGCAGTATACACTCGATCTCGTCGTGGCGTACCCACCACTACGCCTTCCCCAACCACCCATCAATCAACTCGAGGGTCGTCTTCAGCGATTTGCGGATCCTACGAAGATCAGAGGGTGTGGGAGAATCGATGAGACCGGAAGTGCGCATCTGATCAGTTTTCTTCTTATGTTTGACTGTCTCCCGGGTGATTCCGAATTCTCTCCGCCAGTTGGTCACGCTCGGGGCACTCACATTGAAGAGTTCGGAAGTACGAAGAACTCCCACCACCACCTAGAACTCAGCAAACTGTCGACGATATTCGGGCAAATAGCGTCGAGTACCGGA
>CBFIET010000076.1:0-12176 GCA_965661685.1 Planctomycetota bacterium | reverse complement strand
GAAACGACACCCTGATCACACCCTGATCGCACCCTGATTCGAGTCATCGTGGCCTTACTCGTCGTGGCCAGTATTCGTCGTGACCCGTACTCGTCGTGCCCTTACCCATCGTCTTCCCCGAGAAGAGGATCCGATGCTTTCATCGAATATCGCCGGACCTTTGAATCACCACCCTTCCTCTCCTGACCACTGTCAGGCGGGAAGAGCTGCGGCAAACCTCCCCATCATCATCTCGCTGATTCTACTCGGTGCCATCACGGCGATGTTGTGGGTGCCGGTACAGCAAGAGCAGGAAGTGACCGCCAGGGAAACAACCACCACTCCGGATGGTGGCAGTTCTCTGATAGAACAGACCTCCAGCAATTCCACCGACACCTCGGGAACTACGGTGAGATCTCCTCTCGATGATCTGACCCCCGAGATGCGACAGGTCCGCGAGGAACTGGATGCTCTATTCCGTGGAATGCAATGGGATAAGGCGCTGGATGCTTCCACCGCCCATCGGGTTGCCCGGGCCCGCGATGACCTTCAGGCCTACCTCGACACCCTCGGACCGGAGCATGTTCCGATGCTGGTGGGCCTCCTCGAGGAGGATCCTGAGTTTATCAATCGCCGCTTCCTGATGAAGACGCTGGGCAGGATCGGCAGCGAGGAGGCGTTGACTGGACTGGTTGACCACTACCACTGGTCTGCCGGCAAGAACAAGGAGAGCGAGGTCAAGCACACCGTTGATGCTCTTGCCTCTGCTAAAAACGACCTCTCTTTCGAGATCCTCTGTGAGTACTCCCTCTCGGAAGAGACTTCCCAGCACCGTTACCGATTCCTGGGGGCCCTCAGCGATCACCCCCGTGCGCCCGATGCCAGCGGGATCTTCTCGGATCTGCTGACCGATCCTACTCACTTCCGGGTGCGCCAACGGGCCGCATACGGCCTGAAGGTGATCGGCAGCCTCGGTCACGCTCCCCGCATCGAAGACGCCCTCCTGAACGAGCCGAACCCCTACGTCCGTCAATCGTACCTGGGAGCACTGGGAGGAATCCGAGATGTGCGCTCGGTCCCACTGCTGTCCAGAATTCTGCAAGAAGATGACGTTCTTTCCACCCGCGTCTCCGCGGTGAAGGCTCTCCTGCGCATCGAAGGGGATGCCGTCCTCAACGCTCTCGTCGCCGCCAGGGAGGATGACTCCCAGCCGCAGAGGGTCCGTGAAGAAGTGATCCGAGCACTCTCATCGCTGGGATATGACGGCTAACTTGTTTCGTTCAGACTTGTGAGCCCTCCCCGTCGGTGTCACCATCGTGCCAGTTGCAGCCGATTTCAGGAGCCCCCTCACCAGGTCAGGTATGAAAGGGACCGATGCCTTCTCCACATCCGAAGCCATCCGCCCGATCATCACACCACTTACCTCCGGTGATTTTGCTGCTAGTCACTCTCGCCATTCATATGTCCGGATGCAATTCGTCCACCGCTCCCGAGTTGATCTCCGCCAGGCTCGATGGGTTCATCGAGGAAGGCCTCGGGGATGGGGATCAGTTGATCCTGGTCCTCGATACTGCCGTGGAACTGGACGACACTTCGACCACTGGAATCATCTTCGAAAATGCCACCGGCGACGAAAGATACACCATCGTCAGGGGTGAACAGCGCAATGTACTGATCATCCAGTTGCAATCCGGCTTCGATCATTTTGATTTCATCGAGTCTGCACGAAGTGGTAGTCCCATCACCATCTCTCTCGATCTGGGCGAGATCGGCCTTCGCGGTGAGGACGGAGTTCCATTGCTGGGCCTGGCCGGCCCCGCCGAGGTGGAACTCCCCGTGTCCGATCCTGCAATCCTGACGGATGCTCGGTGGGTCGATTCCGATCTCAGCTCCACCGTCAACCGGGAAGACCAGCTGGTACTGCACTGGGACCAGCCGGTTCTCTTCTCCTCGACGATGAGAGAACAACAACTGGAGATCTCTTCCAGCTGGCTACGGCTGTCGGTGAAGGGGGATCAACTGGGAAGCAGCCGCAACCCTGCCCGCTTTCTCGACAGCCCTCCATCGAGAGAATCGATCATCTTGCTGGGAGAATTACCGCACCTGACCATCGAAGGCATCCACGATCACGGCCGAGCTCGCTTTGAAGGATCCCCGAGTGGGATCGCCGTTTCCGGCACCACGATCTTGCCCAGTGCGATGCTCCAGACATCCCGCGGTGGTGGTGTATCTTCCCCCACCGTGGTCGATATCGAGGGAGACTGCGATCCGTGGAATGCTCTCGATCTTCCCGTCGACCTCCCCGCACTGGTTGGATATTCCCTGACTCGACTGCCTGGCGGGAAGGTGTTGCTGGCTGGCGGGAAATCACTGCAATCGAATCGTTCCGGAAGGGTGCTTTCCGATGCCTGGATCATCGATCCACTCGGCAATCACCAGGGACCGTACCCGATGGTATCTCCTCGCTCCGATCATCGTGCCAGTTTGCTGGCAGGCTCCGACGGGATCGTCGATACAGAAGATGACGTGGTGTTGATCACCGGCGGGTGGGACGGTTCCACTGCCCGATCCGATGCGGAGATCCTGATCCTGTCGCCTCAGCACATCGGCTTCATTCCGGTCGAAACGAGTACCCCTTCCAGCCCCCGCTTCGAGCACTCTGCCCACCCGATCCCTGGATCCAACACGGTGTTGCTGATTGCGGGGCGTCTCGATGGTCGCCTCAATGGTCTCATCGAACAGATCGAGGTGTCGATCGAGGAAGGGGATGATGGACCGATCGCATCCAGCATCACCCATTCGATGGGAGAACTTCGATTCCCTCGCCATCAGCACGGATCGGTCCTCTTCGAGGACTCCGAGAATCCGCTGCTGCTGATCTATGGAGGATTCGGGAATTCTCTCGGCAACCCTCACATCCCCTACGACAGCGAACGTTGCCGGGTACTGGCAGCGCCGGAAGCGTTCAGGATCCGAATCGATACACGCTCCGCCCAGCCGCTTTTGATCGACAAGGCCAATGCGGATCTGCCAGGACCTCGGCGAGGATTGAGGATGAAGGTGGTCGGAGATGGCTCATCTGCAAGTAATCTGGCACTGCTGGTTGCAGGCACTCGCCGCGAGGTGAACCCCGATTCTCTCTCCCCCTCCCAGCCAACCAGTTGCAGAACCAGTTATCTGCTCGAACAGGTGGAGGTGCGCCAGAACATGATCCGCCTCAACTGGATACCTGCCGGACGTCTGCCCCTGGAGATGTTCCAGCCCTGCATCGCAGATCTGCCCGGAGGCAGGATCCTGGTAGCCGGTGGACTCGATCGGGGAGGCCTGCCCACTGCCGAGGCAGCCATCTACGATCCCTACTCGGGAATCATCGAGCGGGTATGCAAGCCGATGAAGAGGAGTGATTCCCAGGAGAGGCTGCTGGCACCACGTGCGATTTCGCTGTGGGGAGGTGCCATGGTGGTCGCAACTTCACCGGAGAACCGACGCACCACGGCTTCGATCTTCAAGTCTGGCGACTGACCCACCGGACCGGCAAAGGACTTCGACCGCCGGGGAGACTTCTAGTTCCCGGTGCGGGAGGAAGGCTCACCACTGTATGTCATCAACACCAGGGTCAGCTCCCAGGCTTCCTCAGCGTCAGCGTTCTTGGCCCTGTTGTTCAGCTTCACCTTATCGAATCCGAGGTGAGGCGCTCTCGTCTGTATGTTTGCCAGGAAGGTGATCTGTTCCCTCAGGGGCTTTGGCTTGAAGGATACGGTGTAGGTATTTCTTATCAGGCCAGCAACGGGAGTCGAGTTGTTTGAAGAACTATCGATCTCCGGTTTCGCCGTGGAGTTCTTCATACTCTCGATGATCTCATTGATGGTGGAACTGATCTTGCCGGAGTTTTTCTTGCTCTCCTCACGACGGAGATACTCGAGGACGACATCCTTGCTCTCGGCTCCTTCGAACAGTTCCTTGAGCCCCTGGAGGTTTGCGCTTTCACGCTGGGTCGCCTGGCGTAGGGACTCCGATCCATTGTAGAGCCACAGTCCCCAGCCGCCGAAAACCACGGAGCAAAGGAACAGGGTGAGCAAAAGGATCTGCGTCACATCACTGGTTTGATTCTTGCCCGCCATGATCAGCGCCTCCCCTTGGTTTCGGTGATGCTGGCCTTGAGAAACAACTTGAGTGTTACCTGCTTCTCATCACCCTTCGAATCGACCGAATCCTCTACCGTGAAGTACTTTGATTTGCGTTCCAGGGCGGACACCGCTCTCTCCGCTGCAGACGCATCGGGAACGATGAAGACGACCTTGGACATGCCATTCTTCTTGATGGCACTGTTGATCTCGATCGCTTTCCATTTCGGATACACCTTGGGGTTGGCAGAAGCGATCCCCTCGGTGATATCAGAGATCAGATCGAGACCGGGCAGGAACTGGGTGATTCGGTTCTTGCTTCCTCCGGAGGGGCCACCCTTGAGTTCATTGATCTTTCTCTCGGCACTTCTGACGTACATCGGATTGGGAGTCTTGGGTGCCTCACCGAAGCGAGCGACGTACATCTCCTTCTGATTGATGCGGACCTGGTCGTACTCCGCCCGGCGATACTGCTTTTCCCAGTGGTTTTCGAGTAACCAGCTGACCGATAGTGCGCACAGAATCGCACCCATCAGCAGTAACCCTGGCAGTAATTTTGCAAAGCGTCGTTCAAATCTGTGCTCTTCCTTGCGAAGGTCAAACTTCGTCAAGCCTTGACCCGCAGACTGCAATGCGAGCCCCACTGCGACTCCACCCGATCGATTGCACCGATCGACGAGCGAGTGCGACATCTTCGTATCGACACCATCGCAGACTCGAAGTTGTTGTGTCGGGACTTCAAATTCCTCGGCGAGTCTCTCCGTGATACCCAGATCGGTGGCAGCACTGCCGGCAACGACAATCCTGTCGAGCGGCGTTCTCATGAGAACACCTGCAAAGGTCCTCTCGATTTCAGTGAGCAATCTCTCGACCACTTCATCCGGATCTGCAGGTGGCAATGTCGGGGAGGTCGTCATCTCCTCATTCAATTTCTCGAACTCTTCGTCGGAAACAACCGCGATGGAAAACTCATCATCGTCTGAATAGACCTCGGAAGGTTCATCCTGCTGCATCAACTCGGCGAACTCCTCCGCTGCCGGAGTCGTTGCAGTCGCATCTTCTTCTTGTTGTGCGGTTGTCGCACCACTCATGGTGAGTGTTGGCACTCCAGAGGGCTGCAGGTGATTCGAGGTCGATCTCAAGCGAGTGATTCGACCTTCCTCCAGCAACACGAATGTCGAGTGCCCTGCTTCCATGCCAACCAGCAGGGTCCGTCCACCCCTGAGATCTGGCCTGGCGATGTGAAACGAACTTGCCAGCGCAGTCGCATCGACTTCCACCTGTACAGGATCTACCCCTGCAGGCATGAGCATCTCGAGATGGGCTCCGACGGCATCCTTCTTCACGGCACAGATCAACAGCCGGCTGGAATCTTCCGTTTCCGAACACTTGAGGTATTCGATGATCAGATCGTCGATGGAAACCGAGGGAAGATGGCCCTCACTCTCGAAGCGTACCGTTTTGGCGATGACATCATCCCTGGTGAAGGGGACAGAGATCTCTCTCAACGTCGTCATCCGGGTAGGTATTGAGGTCACGATGTCGACCGTCTGGATGCGGTGGACTTCGAAGGCGGAGGTCAGAATCTCGGCTAGCGACTCGAGTCGCTCTGCGCTCGACTCGCCGGTGATTCTGCCCTCGGCATAATCGATGATGGTGGTCGCCTTCGAGGTGGATTCAATCACCGCGATGCAAACTTCCGAACCATCAATTTCTATTCCTGCGTGCAGGGCCACGACAGGGCTCCTCTCGATACTTCCTCGGGACAGGAAGCCGGACTAGTTGGGCTGATTTTGCTGCTGAGCTCGATTCAACTCTTCAAGGCGGCGAATCGCCTCCTGAGGATTTGCTTCGATGTCGATCCCCAGGGTGGAGTCCACAGTTGTTCGAGTCACCCGTGCTCCGCCACCGGGTACCTTCGTCGGCGAACCCAGTTTCGGCTTGGGAGCTGGCTTTCGCGACGGCTGAACTCCACCTCGTCTCGCTTCTCGTGGATTTGCCGGCGTATTCAGACGACCCGGCACAACCGTTGAGGGTCTGGTGCTTCCACGTGTCGTGTTGGTCGCGGGAGGTGTCGCACCACCGCCTCTACGCGCTGCGGTTCCTGGAACCTGCTTTCCGTCCTGTCCCCGGATCGAACCCCTCACGTCCTGTGGGATGGGCTGGGAGCCCGCGCCGGCACCGAGGCCAGACGGAACTCCGGTGAGCAATTCCAGTTCCTCGGGACTGTACCCCTTCAACACCAGGATGTTTCCCTCCTCGTGTAACACGGGGTCGACTACAGATTCCTGAACCAACGTGTATTGACGCCCGTTGTGGGAGTAGATGACCTTTTTTGGTTGGGTGAAAATTTCGACCACCTCGTAGGTGTTCTCATCGATCCTGAACGACTCACCCTGCTCCAGATAACGAACCCTTTGATTCGATACCTGGGTTCGGCCGGCTGGCGATCGGCTACTGCGTCGGGTTGTAGGAGAGGGTCCGCCCCTCCTGGAGGATGAACCACGTACACGGCTGGTATTGACGGTCCGCCCACCTCGGGCCGACGGATTCAAGACCGAGGTCTGACCCTTCTCCTGGATCGAAGCGAAGCGTTTTCCTTCAGGAGAAAAGATCACTCCTACGATCTCCCAGTCACCGATCGGTCCCGAATCTGCTGCCGGCAATGCCGACTCGACTGGCTTGGTATCGATGGGAGTGGGTGGGGCCGGCGGAGTCCTGTAAAGATCGCGAATGATGTCGCGATACTGATTGGGAACCGGTCGTGCCGCCTGCTCCTTCAACTCGAAATCCTTGGGATTGGCCAGACGTACCTGAACATCATCCGATGATTCGAGCAGCAAATCATGGAACACGAACCCGAGCAGGGTCAGTGCTCCTATGTTGAAGAGCAGTATCGAGATTCTGATTACACGGATGCTCAATTTTGGCATCGTCTATTCCTCCGCACCGCGGTCAGCGGCGCACTTCTTTCCAGGAAAGTACCACCACGTGCTGGCCCTTCCTGGCGCACACCATTCTACCCGACAGCGAGCGATCCTCGCTCGTTCCTTCGATGGTAGCGGTGAAAAAATTGCTGGAAAAAACCGTATGTTCTTCAAGATCCTGGCTCAGCAGGGCGTAAATCGAGTCCTCGGAGCCACTATCCTCTTCCCAGGTAGGGTCGACCTGCTTGATCTGCTCGAAACTGGTGAAGTGTTGAAACTCCTGAACCTGCTCCTCCTCGTCGATCCCCATGCTCCCCATCAGGTCGTCGAGGATCTCGCCGGTCACCTCATCGATCTCCTGCTGGTAGTTATTGCAGTGCTCCCGGATCATCCAGGCGATCTCCTTCGCCTCCTCAAAATCATCGAAGGAGCGAAGCAGGGCGATCAGGACCTCGGGGCGAGCGGTGTTGAGGTTGATCTTGCCGCTCGAATTTGCGGTCAACACGTGCCTCAATCCGATGGGCTTCGGTAACTGGCTGACTCCGCCATCCTCCAGCTCGTAACCGGAGGACTCGAGTCCGGCAAAGGTCCCGGGAATGATGTCGCTGAGATCGCCCATCTGGCTGTCGATGCCGAGGTTGTCGAAGCCATCGGATTCCTCTTCAAGGGTTTCCGGGTCGATGGGGCCGTGGAACAGTTCCCAGGTGATCTCTTCCAACTGACGGATCGAGTCGATGGATCGAATCCTCCGCTGGTTCTCGTCGAGCACCCTCTGATGGACCATCGTCACGATCGCCTCGGCAACCGCCGAAGGATTGGGGGTCTCGTTGTATTCGAAGCCGTACTCCTCATTGTAGTCCACCAGCGCCTCGACCAGTCGCTCGAGAACGATCTGAGCCTCTTCCAGGTCTTCCTGCTCCGGTGGAATGAACTCCTCGCCGATCTCCTCGCCGGCCAGGAAATCATCGAGAAGGCCCTGTGCCTCCGGCGACTGTTCGCCAATTTCCTCGCTGTCGATCTCCTCCTCCTCTTCGGAGAGGGAGACCAGCTCGAACAGATGGTTGAGGTCGATGCAGGACTCTCCGTCGACGACGAAGCCCTCGACCTGGATCCCGTTGATGCTGTCCTGAATCGGATCTGCCCAGCGATCGTGATGGGTATCGACGGGATCATCAGTGCGATCCCCTTCTCCCTCACCACCACCGCCGCCACCGCCGGTTCCACCGGGGATATTGAGACCCCCCGGCAACTGACTGCCGGCACCACCGGCGTCGCCGAAGTCATCCATCAGCCCCGACTCGAGATCCTCCTCATCGAGGTAGCCAAGGTCCTTCATCAGATCATCGGAGAGGGTTTGCAACACCTGGCGGGCAGAGGCCTGGACGGCATAGGAGAGGGAGGTTCGACCGAGGCGATTCTGGGTGATCCGCTCCTCGATCTTGGTGACGAAGATCAACTGGGTGATGACCACCGTCAGCACCAGGACCAGGATCAGCACCACGAACAGGGCGATACCCCCCTCGGATGGCTTGTTCCCGTGAATCCTGTCATCGTGCCTCGAAGGTGTCATTGTCGCGTCTCCGTCGTTCTGGTGCTTCTGGTTCTACTCCCCTCCCGCGTGGGAAGGGTAACTCTCTGCTCTGATGATCGGCAGATCTCATGCCATTCTATACCCCTCCAGGATTCGATTGGAGATCGCCGGCAGATTCCTAAACCCTTCAATAATATATAGTTAGATCCATGCTCCGAAAATCCCGTGGGACAACTTCTGGAAGATCGCACCTGAATCAGGGCATTCGGTGTTCGAAAACGCTACACAGGCGCAGGAGGGGTGGTTTTTCCGGCATCCGTGGCGCCATCGGATCCCTTCAAGACGAAGGTCAGCACCGTCGGAAGAACCAGCAGGGTCAGCAGTGTCGACGCCGACAGCCCCCCGACGATCGCCTTTCCCAGGGTGTTGAACTGGGGACCGGACAGCATCTGGGTGCCATAGGCCATCGGAATCAGTCCCAGGATCGTCGTCAGAGCGGTGATGAGGATCGGTCGCAGTCGATCGCTAGCCCCGAGACGGATGGCATCCGGGGCGTCATGGCCCTCCTCCATCCTCCTGCGCACCTGGTCGATGAGAACGATTCCATTGTTGACGACGATGCCACAGAGCAGGATCAATCCCACCGCCGCCGGGGTGTCGAGGGCATCCCCCTGCATCCACAGCGTCCAGATCACACCCGGTACCGCCAGCAACACGGTGACCATCAGGATCAGTGGAGTTCGAAACGACTCGAAGAGGCAGGCCAGCACCATGTAGACGAGGAACACCGACAGGTACATCCCCTCGCCAAAGGATCCCCGGTTACGCCAGCGGCCTGACCACCCTTCACCGAGATCCCAGCTGTAGCCCACCGGCCAACGAAACGCTTCCAGCGCAGCTTCGAGCCTTGGCTGAATCACATCCTTGGCGCTCACATCGTATTGAGCCGAGACCGATACGGTGCTGCGCCGATTATCTCGTCGTGGTTTTGCCGGTGCCTCGACCTGGGAGACGGTACCGATCTCATCGATGGGAAGTTCCAGATCGTCACCGAGAGGGAAGCGCATGAAGTTCAGTTCCTCGACGGAATCGGTCTCCTCTTCATCGAGACCGAGAGTGATGTCGAGATCTCCTGATCGTGTTCTCAACTGGCTGAGACGATTCCCCGAAAAAGCAGAGCTGACACTTCTTGCGACCGTCTCCCCGGAGATCTGTAATCTGCCGAGCAGATCAGCATTCGGTTCGAGGTGTAACTCGTCGACCTCATCTCGGCGAGAGACCTCAGCATCGATGACCCCCGGAACCCCCTTCAGATGGATCGCGACCTCTTCTGCCAGTCCATTCAGCAATGCGGTCGACTCTCCGCGCAAGCGGACATTGAACGACCCCGCTGAAGAACGGCCACTACCGTGTCCACGACCTCCCCAACCCCAGCCTTCATCGGTGCGAATCCTGATTCCGGGCACCTTGGGTAAGATCTTGTCGAGCTTGGTTCGGAGTCCGGCGATGTAATCCTCCGTCGCCATCTCCCCGGGAGGGTAGATGCGAGTCATGGCGTAGCCATCGGTGTACCAGGAGTAGATGTCGGCCTCACCGATCACCTCTCGTTTCGTCTCCAGAAAGGTCTCGACCTCGGTCACGACTATTTCCATCTCGGTGTAGTCGAGGCCTTCCGCCGGTCTGTAGGAGATGTTGGCGTAATTGGCCTTCCAGTCCGCATCGGAGAGATCCATCCGGAAACCGTTTTCGAAGGGGATCACGACACTGAAGGTGGCTGCCACCGCCAGCAGCAGCGTGATGAATCGATGCCTGAGCGCCTTGTCGAGGAGATTCTCGTATCCGCTGCGAAGTACGGAGAACCAGGAGGAGATCCCGGGATCACCACCGGAATAGATTCGAGCCGCAACCATCGGAACCAGCGTCAGCGACACGAATAGACTTGCTGCGATGGTCAAGGAGATGACCAAACCCACCGAACTCAGCGCGTCGGAGAAGCCATTGCGATCTGCGATGAACACCGGCAGGAAAACCACCATCGTCGTCAAGGTTGCCGCGAATACCGGTGTCGCAACTTCCATCGTTCCTCGAGTCGCTGCAGTGATCGCATCGTCGCCGAGCCCTGCCCGACGAACGATCGACTCCACCACTACCACTGCAGTATCCACCAGCATTCCGACGCCCAGCATCAGCGCCATGATGGTGATGATGTTCAGGTCCTTACCGAGCAGGTGAAGTACGGCCAGTGCCGACAGCACCGAGATGGGAATCGCCATTCCAACGAGAATCGTTGCGGAAAAACGCCGCAAGAAGAGGAACAGGATGATCAAAGCCATCCCACCTCCGATGAAACCCGCATCACGCAGTCGCTGAAGGGAGGTGACGATCATCTGGCCCTGGTCCTGCCACACCAGCAGGTTGATCCCTGCCAGTTGCGGATCCTGGGAGATGCGTTCCACCTCTTCCCTGACCTTGCGACAGACCTCGACGGTGTTGGCCCCGGATTCCTGCGCGATCTCCAGCGATACTGCATAGGAACCGTTCAGATGCCGGCCCCAGCGCAACTCCCCCTCCTCCTTGGTGATGGTCGCAACCTGTCCCAGCCTCAATCCACGGGAGTTGATGGGCAACTCCCGTAATGATTCCACATCCTGGAGTGCATTGATGAGACGTAGGCGGCGGATCTTGGAATCACTCCAGATCTTGCCGATGGTGATATCGACGTTCGAGTTGCGAATCTCCTGTGCAACCCTACCGAGAGTCAAACCGTGTCTTTCCAGATCGCCCTTCGTGAAGGTGATCTTCACCTCGAGTGGAGTCACTCCATCCAGTTCCACCTGTCCGACTCCATCGAGACGTTCCAGTGGTCTCTGGATGCGATTCACAAGAAGATCGTAATTCTCGGAGAGGTCGATACCCTTGGCGCTGATTCGAGCTTCCATGATCGAATCGTTACCACCGCCCCATCCGCCGGTGCCGATCCTGACTCGCTCGATATCCTCCACCGGCAGCTGATCCATGGCGCGGGCGATCCGCTCTCGAACCTCGACCTTGATGGCATCGAGATCCTCACCGTAGTCGAATCTCAGGTTTACCCGCCCGCTACCTTCCTGCGATTCGCTATCGATATTGCGCAGGCCTCTCAGGGTCGAGAGTGCTTCTTCCAGCGGAAGCACCACCTCATTCTCCACCTGGATCGGTGACGCATTCGGATAGGGAACATTGACATTGATCCTGGTCCGGCCGAAATCGGGAGTAGCACTGAGAGGAATCCGATCGAGAGAGATGATTCCGCCGAGCAGTAGCAGGATGTGTACCGTCAACGTCGTGATGGGGCGGGAGAGACAGATTCTTACGAATGACTTCATGCCGTCCCCTCTTCCGGTGGGGAACGGTCGAGCAGACGGAATCCGGTAGGAATCACTGCCAGCGTCATCAGCGTCGCAACGGCGAGCCCCCACACCACCGTGATGGCCAGCGGCTTGCGCAGTTCGGCTCCCGGCCCGATCCCCAGTGCAAGTGGTAGCAACCCGAGGATGGTGGTGGCACTGGTGATGAGAATCGGTCGCAATCGCTCGACACCTGCTGTCTTGGCAGCTTCCGTCGAATCGAGATTCT
>CBFIET010000075.1:0-14153 GCA_965661685.1 Planctomycetota bacterium | reverse complement strand
CCGGGAAGTAGGTTTGCCCACACCAGCCCACAACCGGGGATCGGGTCGATCCTCCCAGCAGGAAACTGCGCTCCTCTCCTGCCACTTCCAGCGTCAGCAGCGGAGGATTCCAATCGACGATGCGCCACGGGGGAGGCTGAGGACGTGGTTGCGAACGACTCATGGCCACATCCTTCCCGGCAAGGTGTGCCAGCAACCGGTCACCCCTTCCCCATCGTCGTCACCAGGGACCAGGAGCTGTCTTGCAGCGATTCGCAGTACCTGACACCACTGCTCGTCGAGGTGGGGGGGAGACCAGTCACCCCATGCCTCTTCGACCCTGGTGGTGTGGGCCCTGCCCGGGTCAAAGTCCTTCGAGGTGAGCAGGTCTCGACACAGCGGGAGGGTGGTGTGGACTCCGGCGATGAGGGTGCGCTCGATCGCTTCTACCAGCGTTGCCGTCGCTTCCTGCCGGTCACTGCCGTGGGCGATGATCTTCGCCAGCATCGGATCGTAATGGCGAGTGACCCTGTTGCCGGCCACGACTCCGCTGTCGATGCGTACCTTCTCCATCTGCGGCCAGATGCACAGTTGTAGCGGTCCGATGGAGGGGAGAAATCCGTTTCCTGGATCCTCCGCATTGACCCTGACCTCGATGGCATGACCGTGGGGAGGGCGATGATCCGTTCCCTCGGGGATCCCTGCGCCGGTGGCCACCTGCCACTGTAATTCCACCATGTCGATGCCGAACACCTCTTCGGTGACCGGATGTTCCACCTGCAGCCGCGTGTTCATCTCCAGGAAGTAGAATTCATCCCCATCGAGGAGGAACTCCACCGTGCCAGCACCGCGGTAGTTCACCTCGGTGGCGAGACGGCGAGCCGCATCGTGCATCTGCTGACGCACTCCATCGGAGATCGCCGGTGCCGGCGCTTCCTCGATCAGTTTCTGATGGCGTCGTTGCAGCGTGCATTCCCGATCGCCGAGAATCGCCACCTCACCGCATCCATCTCCGAGTACCTGAACTTCGATGTGGCGCGCAGGTTCGATCAACTTCTCGACAAAGACGGCATCGTTGCCGAAGGAGGTCAGTGCCTCCCGTCGGGCAGCCTCGAGGGAGTCGTGCAGAAACTTCGCATCGCGGACGATCCTCATCCCCTTGCCGCCACCGCCGCTGACCGCCTTGATCAGGAGCGGAGTTCCTAACTGGTGGAGAGCGTCTTTCCAGTGCTCATCCACCTGCTGCTCGTCGGCGACATCTTCGTCGACCGGTGCGGAGACAGCGGGTGTACAGGGGACCGCTGCTCCCTCGGCGATCTGCCGCGCACGGGTCTTGTCTCCCAGCAGCCTCGCCTGTTGCTCGGTGGGACCGATGTAGATCCACCCCTCTGCTTCCACCCTCCTGGCCAGTTCCGGATTCTCCGACAGGAATCCCCATCCCGGATGCAGGGCGGTGATCTTCATCTTCCTGCCCACCTCGATGATTCCTTCGAGGTGGAGGTAGGATTGGCTGGCAGCGGCGGGGCCGATCTCCACCGCAACATCGGCCTCGCCGACGAAGGGGGCGGTGCGATCCGCCTCGGAATGGATGGCAACCGTCTCTACCGACAGTCTCTTCAGGGTGCGGATGATGCGGGAGGCTGCCTCACCCCGGTTGGCCACGAGGACCCGGGCACGACTCATCCGTGCTCTTCTTCCACGGTCCAGGGGGGAGGTTTCCGCTCCAGGAACGCCTTCAGACCTCCCTGTCCCTCCTGGCTCGACCTGCGGGCGGCGATACGCTCGGCGGTGTAGTCGGCGAGGGAGTCGGGGGTTGGCGAAGCGGACACCTCACGGATCAGGGCCTTCGCCTCCTGCACCGCCTCGGGGCCGCTGAGGAGGATCTCCTCGACGATGCCATCGATGCGAGTATCGAGTTGATCGACCGGGCATCTTTCGTGGATCATGCCGATCCTTTCGGCGACTTCCGCATCGAATCGTTCCCCGGTGAGGAAGTAGCGGCGCGCCTGGGACGCTCCGATGCGGGCGACGGCATGGGGGGAGATCACCGCCGGGATGATTCCCAGCTTCACCTCACTGAAGGCGAAGATGCAATCTTGTGCAGCAACGGTGATATCGCTGGCGCAGACGAGTCCCGCACCCCCTCCGAGGGCGGCACCATGAGCACGCACGATCACCGGGCAACGAGCGGACGAGATGGCGGAAAACATCCGTGCCATCTTGAGAGCATCGTCGCGGTTCTCCTCGGTAGTGAGATCGATGGAGGCACGCATCCAGTTCACATCGGCTCCGGCAGAGAAGACCTTGCCCTCTCCGGAGAGTACGATCACCCGGATCGTCGGATCGAGTTCGAGGGAGTGAAAGGCCTCCGACAACTGGGAGATCATCTGGTCATCGAAGGCATTGCGAACTTCGGGGCGGTCGAGCACCACATCTGCCCGGGCTCCGTTACGGATCACCTTCAGGTTGCTCGATTTGTCCGCCATCAGACACTCCTCTACATGCGGTAGACGCCGATTCTACGCGGTTCCAGATCGGCACAGGAAGCCGCCTCGATGCCGAGTCCCAGGATATCCCGGGTGCAGGCGGGGTCGATGATACCGTCATCCCAGAGCCGCGCGGTGGAATACCAGGCACTTCCCTCTCGTTCGTATCGCTCGAGGATCGGTGCGGTGATGCTCTCCTCTTCCTCGGCGGTGAGAATCTGTCCCGCTTCCGCCAGTTGATCTCTCTTGATGTGGAGCAGTACCTGCGAGGCCTGCTCCGCTCCCATGACGGAAATCCTCGAGTTGGGCCACATCCATAACTGGCGCGGCTGGTAGGCGCGTCCACACATTCCGTAGTTGCCAGCCCCGTGCGATCCGCCGATGACGACGGTGAAGCGAGGACTGGGAGAGTTGGCCACGGCGTGGACCAACTTTGCTCCATCCTTGGCGATGCCACCCTGTTCGTACTCCTTGCCCACCATGAATCCGGTGATGTTCTGCAGGAATACGATGGGAAAGCCGCGGGTCGAGCACAGTTCCACGAAGTGGGTTCCCTTGAGGGCTGATTCGCTGAAGAGGACGCCGTTGTTGGCGACGATTCCGACACGGTGTCCGTGAATCCTCGCGAAACCACAGACGAGGGTGGTGCCGTACAACTGCTTGAACTCATCGAACTCACTGCCGTCGACGATCCGTGCAATCACCTCGCGAACCTCGAACGGTTGACGGGGGTCCGAAGGGATGATGGAGGCCAGTTCCGCCGGATCGAAGGCGGGGGGTCTCGCCTCTTCCATGTCATAGCCGCTGCGGCGCTGACCGGGGAGGGATCGAAAGATGGCTCGGGCTCGCAGCAGGGCGTCTTTATCATCCTTGGCCAGATGGTCGGTGACCCCACTGGTACGGCAGTGAACCTCTCCACCGCCGAGATCCTCGGCACTGACCACCTCACCGGTAGCTGCCTTCACCAGCGGCGGTCCGGCGAGGAAGATGGTGCCCTGATCCTGGACGATGATCGACTCGTCACTCATCGACGGGACGTAGGCTCCCCCTGCGGTACACGATCCCATCACCACGGCGATCTGCGGGATGCCCAGGCCTGACATCCTCGCCTGGTTGTAGAAGATCCTGCCGAAGTGATCCCGATCAGGAAAGACCTGGTCCTGCAGGGGAAGGTAGGCTCCCCCCGAGTCCACGAGGTAGATGCACGGGAGGCGATTCTCCTCGGCGATCTCTTGAGCGCGCAGGTGTTTCTTGACCGTCAACGGGTGGTAACTACCACCCTTGACGGTGGCGTCGTTGGCGATGATCACCGCCAGTCGATCCTCGATGCGTCCGATGCCGGTGACGATTCCGGCGCTGGGCAGGGGAGAGGAGTAGACATCGTCGGCGCACAGTGCTCCCACCTCAAGGAAGGGGCTTCCCTCGTCGAGGAGTGAATCGATGCGATCGCGGACAAACAACTTGCCCCGGGCTCGGTGACGCTCGACCGCCTCCTGGGAGCCGCCCTCTCTCACCGCTGCGAGATCTGCGGTGAGTTTCTCCAGTGACTGGCGCATCGCTTCGCAATTGCGCAGGGAATCGTCGGATGTTGGCAGTGGGGTGCCAATCTTGCTGCTCATCGATGAACTCCCTTCCTGCCGGAGAATAGGCAACGGGGCCGGAAGGGGCAAGGGACACCCGCAAGAGGGACCGACAAGATCAGAGGATGTGACGGTGATGTCGGAGAGCGGTGCGGCTATCCTGTAACCGCCGGAAAGAGGCAGGATGAGCCGCCAGTGTTCTCGATGTGAGAGTTACAACGATGCAGATGCGCTTCACTGTGACCAGTGTGGTGCCCATCTCGATCGTGCCGTGGTGCCAGCGGCGTCCAGGCCTCCCTCTCCGATCCTCCCGTCGTTGACCCCCTGGCTGTTGCTGGGGCTGCTGCTGTGGTGGTGGCAACCGTGGCAGGGACCCGCCGAACCGGTTTCCATCGACAGTGATCGATCGGCGCTGCGTTCGGAGCGGACCGAGATGGTCGATGAGGAGCCACCCGGAGTCCTGCCCGACGACTTCCTCGATGCGCACCAACCTGAAGTGGCAGGGACCGATGAGACTTCCCGCGTGTACTGGGGCTGGCTCAAGGTCGAGGATCCGGCGGGCATCGAACTGGCCAGGGTTGCCGGCGCAGTCACAACAGGGGGCTGGATGGCAATCCCCAGGGTCCAGCTACTGGGGGGGGAAAAGGTGACCTTCCGCGAGGGGATGGCCGGGCAGGCGTCGGTGCGGGAAGGGGCCTTCCGCCGCGGCGATGATCTTGCCCTGTGGAAGATCGATGGACAGGAGCCGGTGCCGTCACTGCCGCTGAGTACGTGGGATGACACGGCGCCGATGTGGCTGGTCGATCCTGCGGGGGGACGGGTTGAGTGGGAACCGACCGGAACCTTGCAGCGGATCGGTTACTTCTTCCGGTCAGATTTTCCTGCGACGGAACCGAGAGTCCTGGTCCAGGACGGAGGAATCGTCGGCTGGGCCCCTGGGGCGCCGCTGGGAGGCGCCTGGTTGTGGCATGGCCCTGACGAGTCGCGATTGTCTGGAGGGCCCCTGAGGGACTTCCAGGCGGCCGAGTTCGAAGGGGGCAAGATCGCCGAGGCTCGTCGAGTCCTCGACCCGGCCATCGATGACCTCGTGGTGCTGAGAAGCCTCGATTACGCGGTGACACGACCCGATCGATTGCAACCGGATGAAATCCCCTGGGCGTACCGTTCGAGTGCCCTCTTGGCGGCGACTCGCGATCGGCTGATGCGTGGAATCGGCTCCGGCGAGGCAGGAATCTACTTCGATGCCGTGGGGCTGGATGCGTTGCTGTGGCTGGAAGGTCCGCAACTGGTGTCGATCTGGCTGTCCCTGGCACTGGCGGATGGAGAGGTTCAACGCATCGCCAGGGCGATCGAAGCATCTGATCTCATCGCCAGGATGTTCGGTGGCGATCGAAACTGGCTGTCGGTCTTCGACTTGATCCCCGATCTCTTCGTCACCGCTGCGGAGTCGTGCAGAGCGATCGACCGCATCGATCAGGCGGCTCACTGGATCGTCGAGGGACGAGACAGGTATCCAGCGGATGAAGCGCTGCGATTACTCGATGCCGAGAGGCTTCTCGATACCGGCCAACTCGATCGTTGCGAGCAACTGCTGACATTGGCGGTGACTCGACCCGATCTCGAGGTGTTGCGTCAGGGATTGTGGAATCGTTTGAAGATGGCTCGCAGGGTTGAAGGTCGGGTTCTCATCGAGTTCACGCCTGGTTCGCCGGTGATCGAGGCGATCGCCCTGGTCGGTGGAATCCCCGTACAGTTCGTCATCGATACCGGAGCATCGGCGACCTCGATTCCTTCGGCGGTGGTGGCGTCCCTCGGTATCGTGGTTGATCAGAGTACCCCGAGACAGAGGGTTCGCACCGCAAGCGATGAGTTCGAGGCACCGGTTGTCCTGCTTCCCACTGTCGATCTACATGGTGCCGTTGCAAGTGGTATGCAGGCAACGGTCCTCGACATGCCGGGGCAACCCGGGGTCGGGTTACTCGGCCTCGATTTCCTGGGGAGATTCCGTATCGATCTCGATGTGGAACAGGGGTGGTTGATCCTCGAACCGCGATAGGAACTCGGTCAGTGTTCGGTCAGCGTGGCTGTTGAATCCTCGATCTGGAACCTGCTGGATAGGGACCGTGCTCGCTGGTGGTGCCGTCGATCCACTTCACCTCGATGCGATCGATGGCAGCGGTGCCGGCGAGTCCAACATGTACCGTGGGCGAACTGGATGAGCAGTAGGAGTAGCAACGCTCCACCTGTCGCAGAAGAATCCGATCTCCGATGTGGATCCGTAACATGGCGCCGATCGCGGCGACGCCATCCAGGTCGGTCACCTCGATGGTGACCGAGTCTCCCGCCTTTTCCGCTTCATTGACGAGGATCATCGCAGGCCCGTTGTTGTTGATCACGATCACGTCCTGATCACCATCGAGATCCAGATCTCCGAAAGCAGCGCCACGACCGGTGTACTGAAGTTCGGGAGAAACTCCGGCCTGTGGGAACACCTCCTCGAACCTTGCCGATCCCAGGCCCTTGAACAGTTGATCGGTTTCCGCATAGGGATCACCGGTGAAGCCGGGTCGGTCGATTCTCAGGACCTTTCCGTTGACCACGAACAGGTCGAGGAATCCATCATGATTGAAGTCCTGAAATCCCATCCCGAATCCGGTCATATCGCGGCTTGCTGCGCCGAGACGTGAAAGCACGGTGGTGTCGGAAAAGATGCCGCCATCGTTTCGATACCAGGTGTTGGTCTCGTTCCGGATGTGCGTCATGAACAGGTCGAGATCACCATCTTCGTCGACGTCGACAGCTTGAACTCCCATCCCCGCCTCCGGCACTCCGTTGAGATTGACGGCGCACCCCTCGGTGACGGCGATATCTTCAAATCGAAGATCGCCCCGATTCATCCACAGTTGGTTGGGGGAACCGTCGTTGGCCACGTACAGATCGATCTGCCCGTCACCGTCAAAGTCGCCATGAACGACCCCCAGGCCATTACCATAAGCGGCACGAATTCCGGAAGATTCCGAGATACTGGAGAAGGTGCCATCTCCGTTGTTGCGGTAGAAGAGGTCGGGAGCAGGTGCCTGGTAATTGTTGGGCGAGCAGTAGTCCTGGCCCTGACCGCTACCACAACTCAGTTCCTTGACGGGACTCCAGAGCACATATCGAGTGACGTAGAGTTCGGGGTATCGATCACCATCAAGATCGATGAAGGCAGCGGAAGCGGCGATTCCTGCGTCACCGATCCCTGCAGTTTCCGAGCGATCCTCGAAGGTGCCGTTGCCGAGATTCACGTACAGAACATCCTTACCGACGTTGCTCACGAAGATGTCGATGTCGCCGTCGCGGTCGAAGTCGCAGCAACTGGCTCCCATGCCATACCCCTGATCGCCAACACCTGCAGTTTCGGTGACATCGGTAAATTGGAGATCTCCATCATTCCTGAACAGTCGATTTGTCGGGGCGGAACTGCGATCTCCGCCGAGGATGCCGCCGGCCTGAACGCAATAGATGTCAAGGTCGCCGTCCCCATCATGATCGAGGAGAGCCACGCCTCCCGATACGGTCTCGGGGATCCAGAAGCGACGCTGGGGTCCGATGCTGTGCTCGAAGTTGAAACCGGAACTGGCATCGAGTGTGCGGAACCATGGTGAACCAGGCACCTGCTTCGCGATGGGTGGGGGAGAAGGGGTTGTGTTCTTCTGGCAGCCGGATGCTGCGATCAACAACAATAGCAGGAGTGATTTTGTCTGCATCTAGTTGCCCCTCCTTGCCGATCGAGCCCTCTGTAGTGCTGCGTATGCCTTCACCAGCTCCGGATGGTCGCCGATCTTCTTGAAGAGATCCTTGATTCTCTGATCGGCGTCATCCAGTTCACCCTGCCGGATGAGCAGGTGGATCAGATTGACCTGTACTGGCAGGTGATCCGGGTTCAGCCGGGAGGCGGCGCTCAGGTGCAGGGCAGCGGCGTCCAGTTGCTGGGAAGCGAGTGCTGCCTCGCTGGCGGCGGCATGACACTGGAAGTCATCGGGAGAGAGTCGAAGACTCTGCCCGAACGACTGAAGAGCTTCAGGAAATTTTCTCTGCTGGATCAGACTGAGAGCGAGAACCTTGTGGGCTCCAGCATTCTCTGTATCGATCTCGACTGCTAGCAGTGCGTACTTCTCGGAGAGCGAAGGTTGCTTCATGAGGAGGTACAGGTCGGCAAGGTTGATGAGGGTCGGGAAGTAGTCAGGGTCGCTTTCCAGTGCTTGCAGGAGGTGTACGGAAGCTTCCTCCAGGCGATTGGAAGCGCGACTCGCCAGGGCAAGGTTGTTCAGGGCGTCCTTGTGTCCCGGCACCGCTGCAAGCACCTTGTACAGCAGCGTTTCCGCACGCTGCACGAAACCCGCCTGGATCAGATCTGCAGAATGGCTGATCAGCTTTTGTGGAGCTGCGAAGTATTCGGAGAATCGTCTGCGCCCCTCGTCAGGGAAGACCAGTGCCGTGGAGTTGAGACCTGCTTTGAGGTCGGCTGCCGCTTCACTTGCTCTTCCCAGGGATCTCAGAGCTTGCCCCCGTGCGTTCAGGATCGTTGGAACCCCGGGCGCACCGATCAACGCCTGGCGTGCGTACTCGAGGGCAAGTGGGTGGTTGCCCGTCAATCGCTCCAGGTCGGAGAGTGCCACCAGGGTTGCAGGCTCAGCCGGTCTCAATCGCAGGCAGTCGAGTAGCGCCGAGCGAGCAGAATCGATGTCTCCATCCTGGAAGCGTGCCTGGCCCAGTTGGAAGAGAAAGGGTGCCACGTGAGAAAAACTGGAAGAGAGCGATTCCAGGCGAGATCGTTCTCCGGTGGTATCGCCCGCTGATTTCCTGCACTGGTGCAGGTGGATCGACCATAGCGGGTTCGAGGGGTCGATCTGCATCGCCTGGTGAAAGGACCGTACTGCGGGTTCCCACATCTCGTTGGCTTCGTACATCAGGCCGAGGGTGCCATGCTCTTCCGCGTCGTCCATGTTGTTCTCGATGCGAATGATCTGAGGTGAAACCAGATCCTGGACCAACGGTTCAATCGACCCTGCTGGGCGGGCAGGGGGGAAACTCAGGTTGGGCTCGCACCCGAGGAGGCACGTAAGGGCAAGTAGCACCGAGAGGAATGTAACCCTCGTTCCGGCATGAATCGCCATGTGAATCCCCGATCGTGAGTTCAGGCAACTCCGTTGAGTAGGAAGTTGAGTGAGAAATCGAGACCAGGAGTAGCCTGACCTCCACCCGATCTCGTGGCCGGATTGTATCAACGGCCAGAGAGGATTCAATCGAGGGATCGCTGTCCCGTGAGCCTGCGGATCGGGGGATCTGTTGCCAGTGGGTGCAGAGAGTAGAAAAAAATGTACCCGGGAGAGTTTTGAAACTCTCCCGGGTACCGCGGGTGTCAGCAGAACGCCTCCGGTGAGGGGGCGCCCCTTTATTGCTTGACCCTTACAGGTCGCAGTTCGGGTTCGCCGGCAAGACTGGAATATCTCCACCGAGGAACAAGAAGTACAGACCGTAGACCACGTCGCCAAGGTTCACTGTCTCGTCACCGTTCAGATCTGCTACCTGGTAGCAGTTGTAGCTGCCACCACCGTAGAGGTAGGTGAGCACGGTGATGGAGTCAGCGGCATCGGAGTTGAGGTCATTGTTGGCGTCACCGATCAGCAGGATCGTCAACTGATCACCGGTGGCGGTGTCGGAATTGACGATGTTGGTGATGGACACCGACGGAGTGGCGTGGAAGCCAGTGGCTCCCGGCTCCAGAGCGATCTGGTACACGTGCGGCAGCGAGCTACCCGGTGCGGCCGTCTCGGTCGGAGTTCCGTCACCCCAGTCGACGGTGATCATGGCAGTGTCGTCGCCACCATTATCCGAACTGTCGGTAAGTGTGACAGGGCGGAAGTTGATGCTGAACTCGGAGTAGCCACTGAGCACGAAGGACGCTGTCGGATCAACTGCATTCGGAATGCAGGTGACATGCATCTCGGTCTGACCAGTGGAGGCGGCATTCCAGCCTCCGCAGCGGATCAGGTAGGTGGTATTGGCCGTTGCTGCAAACTCGAGGTTGGAGTAGTAATCCTGGCAATCGACCAGGCCTTCTCCATCTCCGCTGCAGGCCACGGTGGTTCCATCCAGTGCTGCACAATCACCCTCGTACACTGCAAGGTCGGTGTCGAAACCGTCGATGTCGCAGGTGTCGATCTGCACGGTGCAGTCGATGGTGGGTGTGTAGCTGTACCACATGTCATTGGCAAATCCACCGAGGAAGGCACCTGGACAGCTGGTGTCGTCGATCGGCACTGCACTGTCAGATCCAGTAGTGTTATCCACGAGTGTGGTTCCCTCGGCGATTACGATGGCGTCGCACGGCTCGTCACCAGCGGGCGAGAAGGTCAACTCCATGTTGTTGATGCCTTGATCGGCTGCACCCCAGCCGCCGTTACGCAGGTAGTAAGTGGTTCCTGCAGTCACGGCCACCGAGTACTCGGAGTACCACGGCTGACAGGCTCCACCGTTGCCGGTGCCGTCGCCAGCGTCGCCACTACAGGCGATCTGGGTCAGGGCACCGCATGCGCCGGTATTGATGCTGCTGTCGGTATCGAAACCGCCGGTGTCGCAGGTGCTCACCGTCAAGGTTCCGTCACCAGGCGAAGTCCAGTGGTGCCAGACGTCTGCAGCCATATCCCCGCCGGTGCAAGCGGCGGCATCCCAAGGATCCGCACTGTCAGTTGCACTGATGTTGTAGATCTCGTTGGATCCGACGAATGCTTCGAAGGCAGTATCACACTCGTCATTTGCAGGCGGTGCGAGACAGGTGTTCGAGGCGCCCGGGCTATCAGTACCGGCAGCAGGATCGAAGTCCGCCACAGCCCAATCTCCGAAGCCATCGGGGCAGCGCTCGGCGTGGCCCGGGACAAAGGTTCCGTCGGGGCCAACGGTGGTGCTGCTGTACACGAGTTCTCCACCACTGGTGTTACCCGTGGCGGGGTCGATCTCATTTTCAAGCATTGCAACACTGTCGATCACGGCATCCCACGGCGTGACATCGAGAACACCATCGTCATCGGTGTCGAGGTCGTCGCCGCTGACACCGGTGAAGGCGCTGACCAGCATGTGAGTAACATTGTCGCTATTCTCGAAGTTGAGGGTTGCGGTCATGTCGGGAGTACCGAGCGTGGTGCTCGCCTCGCCGGCCCACCAGAATCCGCCTCCACCCATCGACTGTCCAGTCAGGTCAGTGACCGACTCGATGGTTCCGGAGCCGCCGGTGCCGTCACCGATGACGATGTAACTGAGTCCATCGAGGGACTGGGGCAAACCAGCCAGTTCGAAGTACTCGTCGACATCTCCACCGGGGTTGTCGATACGAATCTCGTTGATGGTCGGCGGAGGAGGAACATTGGTGATGTTGAGAGTTCCCGGACCCATGTCCGCTACGCCCCAGCCACCAATTCGCACGATGAAGGTGTCACCGGTTGCCACAACACCCAGGCTGATCTCCGAGTCGAAATTTTGACATCCATCCGCAGAACCGCTGTCACCGTCGCATGCGAGCAGTGTCAGGCTTCCGCAACTACCGGAGTAGGCGGAGATGTCGGTGTCGAAGCCGAGTGGATCGCAGGTGTCCATCGTCACGTCACCAGCGTAGCTGGCAGTGTAACTGAACCAGATGTCGTTGGCGTTAGCACCGAAGGAGTTGGAGCAGCCTGTCGGAGCAGGTTCGGCACTATCGGTGAAGTCGGTGCTGTCGAAGGCGTTGGCACCTTCGGTGACTGCAAGCGCGCTTGCGCACTCGTCACCGGCAGGTCCGGCACCCTGGTCATCGATACCAAGATCGATCACGAAGGAGGCATCCGGGAAGCCAATGGCTGCCGTGGCCAGGAAGTCGGGCAGTCCACAAGGAACCGACGCAAGGTATGCATCGGCGATCTGGCCACTGGCACCGCCAGTGGCACCCTGGGGCATGAAGTCTCCACCGGCAGCCGGGCCACCTGCGTAGTGCAGAGCCACGACGATTGCCTGGCCGGCGTACATCGCTACCGGAGTGGCGAGAGTGTGAGTCACGTAGGTATCGACCTGGTCGTCCATGACCTGGATCGTCTCACTACCCATGAGAGTCATTTCGGAGAAACTCGGGGTTCCACCGTTGGAATCGGCGTAAATCTCGATGGTGACGCTGGTTCCCACTGCAGGATCTGCAGCAACAGCAGTACTCACCGCAAAGGAAACGCTGGTGACGCGGACACCGTCGGGGCAGTCGAGACCATCGGTTTCGTAGATTCTTGCCCAGTAGTTTTCAAGTGAAGGACACCAAACTCCCGATCCTCCCCCGTCATTGAGGGTTTGGGAAAGGCCAGTCGGGCAGCCAGCACAAGCTGGATCGGTAAAGCACTCGTCGTCGTCACAGTCGGTGAGGCCGTCACCGTCGTTATCGATGAGGTCAGCACAGTTGCCGGCTTCGATACAGGCCGGGAAAGCGACACAATCGCTGTCGGCACAGTCCGCAGCACCGTCTCCATCCTCGTCACCCGGCGTGGCACAGTCTTCCGGCGCCAGTGGGGTGAAGGTGATGGTGCACTTTCCTGTACCGGCATCCGTTGCTCCCCAACCTCCGATGTTGATGAGGTAAGTGACGCCACCGGTCAGCGGAATGTCATAGATTGCGGAGTCGAAGTCCTGGCAACCTGCTGCCGTGCCGCCGTCGCCGTCACAGGCGAGCAGGACCAGAGCGGAGCAGTCTCCCTCGTAGAGCGAGAGGTCCGTGTCGAAACTATCGGCATCACAGGTCTCGAAGGAAACGAGTCCGTCGGCGGCGGGTGTGTAGGTCCACCAGCCGTCGTTGGCGTTATTACCGAAGGAGTTGGTGCAGCCTGTCGGGGCGGCGCCACTGGTACCGTAGCCGGTGGTGTCGAAGGAGTTCGCTCCTTCGGTCATGGCGACAGCGGCAGTGCAGTCCTCATTCGAGGCGAGTGCAATGTCGAGGGTTCCGTCACCATCGCTGCCATTCCAGCCAGCGATCTGGACGTAGTAGGAACTACCCGCAGAAACCGGGATCGAGACCTCGGACATGAAGCCGGATGCTCCACAGCCGTCGTCGTTGGAAGCGAGGCAGGCTGCGCCGGCAGTGGGGCAGGTGCCTCCGTCGTAGACGGCGATGACGCTGTCATCGTTGGCACCGCTCTGGGCACAGGTTCCGATGGTGGCGATGCCGTCACCGGAAGCGGTGTACAGCATCCAAACATCGTTTTGGATGTTGCTGTCACAGTCGGCCGGTCCATCCAGGGTGGATCCGGTCAGGTCGTAGGCGTGAGAGCCTTCGCCCACCTCGGTGGCACCACAACAATCGTCTGGGGTGCAGGCGACAAGCGAGATGTCGAGGGTTCCGTCACCATCGCCGCCCTGCCAGCCAGCAACCTGGATCAGGTAGGTGTTTCCACCAGTGACTTCCACATCGACGGTCGACATGAAGCCCGAGGCTCCACAGGCGTCGTCATTGGAAGCGAGGCAGGAGGCACCAGCGGTGGGACAGGTGGCACCATCATAGACGGCGAGCACAGTGTCATCGTTGGTACCGGTCTGGGCACAGGTTCCGATGGTCGCGGTTCCGTTGGCACTGGGAGTGTAGGCAAACCACACATCGTTTTGGATGTCGGAATCACAATCGGCCGGTCCATCCAGGGTGGATCCGGTCAGGTCGTAGGCATGAGCGCCTTCGCCCACCGGGTAAGCTCCGGCACAATCGTTATTGCTGCAGTCAGGGGTGCCAAGGCAGTCGTCGTCGTCACAGTCGGTGAGACCGTCACAGTCATCGTCGATTCCGTCGGCACAGTTGGTTTCGGCAGGGGAGGCGAGCGAGATGTCGAGGGTTCCGTCACCCTCGCTGCCATTCCAGCCAGCGATCTGGATCAGGTAGGTGTTACCAGCGACCACTGGAACATCGACACTGGACATGAAGCCGCCGGCTCCACAGGAGTCGTCGTTGGAGCCGAGGCAGGTTGCGCCGGCAGTGGGGCAGGTGCCTCCGTCGTAGACGGCGATGACGCTGTCATCGTTGGTACCGCTCTGGGCACAGGTTCCGATGGAAGCGGTTCCATCACAGGAA
>CBFIET010000074.1:0-10130 GCA_965661685.1 Planctomycetota bacterium | reverse complement strand
CCGATGATGTGCAACAATATCCTCATCGGCTTCATGGCTCTTGCGATGAATAGTGAGAATTCGAATGACCCGGAGCTGGTCCAGTTCGAATTCAAGAAGATGACCAAATTTCACTGGCTGACGCAGATCGTTCACATCTTGTCGGGGGCAATTCATCGGATCAGCCTGGAAAAAGAGAAGACAAAACTCTTTGGTGTCGACAAGGCCAGTGCCATCAGCGGTCTCGCAGAAGGGATCTGCCATGACTACAGAAATTTGCTCACCATCATCATCGGTAGAGCTTCTTACTTGATGGAGTTGAACGATATGCCCAGCTCTGCGATGGAGTCTCTGGAGCACATCCGTAGTGCTGGGAAATCTGGCTACCAACTGAGTACACGATTGAGAGAGTATGCAAATCCTTCAGATCGGGAAAAACTCAGTCTTCATGAACAAATTGAAAAGATCAAATCCCTCGTCTCGCCATTGATCGATCCGAATATCGACATCAATCTCGATCTCAAGGCAGAGGCGGACGTGGTAATGGCAGAACCTGGAGAGGTGATGCAGGTGATGATGAATCTGGTCATGAACGCTTCACAGGCGATGAGCGAGCAATTCGTCAATGGCTCGGTCAATGGCTCGATAGACGTGACAACAAGGAATCGAAACCATTTCATAGAAATGAAGATTCAGGATCAGGGGCCCGGGATTGATCCCTCTCTGATAGGTCAGATCTTTGATCCCTACTTCACGACCAAGGACGAGACCGACCAGGGGACAGGGCTAGGATTGTGGTGTGTGAGAAAAATCGTCATGAAGAACGGAGGGCACGTGGAGGTTCTGAACGGTGACCAGGGAGCGACATTTGTGGTGTCCTGGCCTCTCGAAAGGGAGCAGCAGGCGGACGAGGAGGGAGGCATCGATCTCATGGATGAAGGTGAAGGCTCTATTCTTCTGGTCGATGATGATGATCTGGTCCGGGATACGATCCAACTCTTGCTCGAGTCGTTGGGCTACGAGGTGGAATCGGCCAATTGCGGCGCAGATGCAGTGAAGTGCTACGAGCAAATGGGTGACCAGCTCGACCTGGTAATCCTCGATCAAAAAATGCCAGGAATGTCGGGAACCGAGTGCCTGAAACGACTTCACGAAATCGACGAAGATGTTCGGGTCATCATGAGTAGCGGCAACGATATCAATATTGACGAGCAACTGGATCTGGTCGTCAGATACCTGCCGAAGCCATACACCATGCAGCAACTGTCCGATGCGGTCGGCAAGGCGATGTTCGATCACGCATAGCGACCAAGTGGGACTTACTTCGCTGGGGTCAAATTGCTGTGAATGTCGAATTGCCGTCGATATCGGTCGATTGTGGCCATCTGAAACGGTTCGCCGGTGGTTCAGCAGGGTCCATCGATCGGGCACCCTGCCGCTTGCTCGGAGCCTTGCCCGTCGTTAGCATCATAGGTGGGCGTTTCTGCTTTAGTTATGACAGAAAAGTTCGGGAATTTGGCTCCAACGAGCCTGTCCCGGGGCAAACGAATCTTCAATTGAGATTGCGTCACAACGTGAAGATTCGGGGTTTCCCCATGATGTGCCCGCCAGGTACTTATGGACACAGGGGTCTCGTCAGCAGATGAGGCTCGGAAAGGGTCCCGATGATGAATTCTCTTCGATGTGTAGTGAGGTTGCTCCCTGCCATCGTTTTTGCCCTGGGATGTTTGATCTCTCCGGCAACTGGACAGCAGGTGATTAGCGGCACGACACCCGATGCCAGCGATGTGGCCTCGGCGATGGCTGCCAGCAAGGCGAGCTTGCAGGAACTCGATTTCAACGAGTATCCCGATGGCGAACTGCTGGTCGAGGTGGACCTCCCCCATCACGGAACTGCAACATTGAGTCTCTACCCGCACAGTGTCAGGAGCGATCGCTTCAAGGTGTTGGTCGATGACGGAGTTTCGATGACGGAGCACCCGGCTTCTCCCATCCGCACTCGTAAAGGAACGGTACTGGAGATTCCCGGATCGCGAGTGAGCGGTAGTTACATCGATGGCCATCTGACCGCCCTCATCCTCGCCGGAGACCAGGCCTGGTCGATCACTGCCACCGAGGATCTTGGATTTGCCGGTTCCGGTAGGTGGCACGGGGTGGTCGAGAACCGTGACGAGATCGATACACCGTACAGCTGTGCAACGGCGAACAGTCCAGTTCCCCCGGGCAGTGGCACCGGTGGCACTACCCAGTCGTTCGGGACCACCTACTACCTGACGGAGATTGGAATCGACGCGGACTTCGAGTTCTTTCAGCAGAACAACTCGAATGTCAACAACACCGTGGCTGACATCGAAAATGTCATGAACAGCGTTGAGTCCGTCTATGAAGATACCAGCATCCTCATCAGTTACGAGATCACGGTGATCGTTGTCCGCACCAGCAGTGCCGATCCATACGGAACGACATCCGGTGCCGGGGCACTACTCAATGCATTCGGCAACGTGTGGAGTTCGTCACCGGAGAATCAGATCCAGAGGGATGTGGCACATTTCTTCACCGGCGTGAACATCGATGGTGGAACCATCGGTATCGCAAGTCTCTCGGTGATTTGCACCGGCAACGCCTACGGATTGTCACAATCGAAGTTCACCAATAACTTCAATCGTCGAGTTGCTTTGACCGCCCATGAACTCGGTCATAACTGGTCGTCACAGCATTGCGACAGTGCCAATCCGTGTCGAATCATGTGTTCGGTACTGGCCGGGTGTAACGGGATCAGCCCGCTCACCTTCAGTAGTGGACCGATCGCACAGATCGTCAACCATAGAAATTCGAGAAGCTGTCTCACCGGCCAGGCTCCGGAGCTGGCTCTTCCATTCGAGGAGCAGTTCCCCGGCGGTGGAATCAACTCGACACGCTGGACCTACAATGAAGGTTGCAGCATCTCGACGGTGGCCAACGGGGAACCCAGTTCGCCCTACTCGCTGAACCTCGATCGGGCAGGAACCGGCCCGTACCAGTACGATGAGATCCGAAGTAACACCATCCTGCTGGGAGGTACCGTTCCGACCCTTCAGTTCTACTCCAATCACTCCGGAGTGGAGGCGGGTGAGGAACTGGTCGTCGAGTACCTGAACGTGTCACTTTCCTGGACCGAACTCGATCGAATCGAATCCAATGGAGCCAATCCAACCACCTTCCAGGTGCACACCTACCAGTTGCCTGCCAATGCCCGTCACAACGGCTTCCGGATGCGCTTCTACACCAACACCAACGAAACCAATGATGACTGGTACATCGACGATATCACCGTCACCGACGGTCCTCCTCCACAGCAGGAGCCGCCGGCGATCTCTGGCATCACGCCTCCCAGTGGTCCCACCACCGGGGGAACCTTCATCACCATCAACGGGCAGTTCTTCAGTCAGGACATCCTGGTCCTGATCGGCGGATCGATCGTTACCGATCTGACCTACCTGAGTCCCAACCAGCTGGTCGGATACACACCATCGACTTCCTCTCCGGGACCAACCTCTGTCATCGCCAGCCAGCTTTCCGGCAGTGATCTACTCGATCCCGGTTTCCTCTATACCGAGGAGTACATCATCCACGACAGCGGAGCGGGAGCTCCCGGCGGGGTCACTGATGTGGCGGTCATCGCCGATCATGACACCATCATCTCGGGTTACTCGCTGGCCATCGATTTTGATCCGACGGAACTGGTGATCACTTCGGTGGGGGATGCTGGTACCGTCGCGGAGGGGGCCGATTTCTTCCAGGCGACTCTCAATAACGATTTGGGAGCTTCCGGTGGCTGGTGGACTCTTGGCGTTGTGCTCGCCTTCAATGGCTCTTCCACCGTACTTCCATCGACCCAGACGGTACTGGCCAACGCCAGTTATGTGATCCAGCCGACGGTACCCGCCGGCACCTTCCTGGCGGTGACGCCGGTCGACGGGGTGGGAGTCCCGCCCACCGATAACTTGCTCAGTACCCCGGCAGGTGTGGCGATCCCACCCCTGCTCGATGGCGGATTGATCTCGGTCGGTGCCAGTGCCTTCGTGCGCGGTGATGGAAACAGCGACTCCACGGTGGATGTGGCGGATGCGGTCTACTGTCTGGCGTATCTGTTCAGCGGAGGCCCCGCTGATTGTCTCGATGCTATCGATGCGAACGATGACGGTGCGACCAACATCGCCGATGCGGTCAAGGTGCTCGACTTCCTCTTTGCCGGTGGAAGCGCGCCTCCTGCGCCGTATCCCGCAGCGGGATCGGATCCGACTTCCGATTCGCTCGATTGCGACCTCTAGTGCTGCCGATCGGGCACTGAAGTGTTTCTGTAAACCTGCAATGGCCTGGCGTCTTGAAGGACGCCAGGCCATTTTTTTGTGCTCTGTGCCATACCCATCGGCCGACCTGGAAATGGAAGCAATGCGCTTCGCTCTTCAAGGCTGCAACACTCACGATCAATTTGAAATCAAAGCGGAGAAACATCGACACTTCGGGGTTAGGCTGATCATTCAACGAGCCTATTGCGAATTGCATTTCAGACAAAGTTCTACCGAGGTGGTGTCATGACAGATCAATCCCGCAGAACAGCACTGAAAAAGATTGCAGCGACAATCGCAGCATCGTGTGCGTCCTTTTCCCTTCCCGTCCCTGCTCAGATCTTTGCCAGTGACAGAAGGAAGAAGGCAGTACGCCTGGGCGTCATCGCGGATTTACATGGTGGTCTGGCGGTCGACGCAGAAGCACGCCTGGACGCATTCCTGAAGGCGATGCAGCGGATAGAAACAGATGCCCTGGTGCAGCTTGGAGATTTCGCGTTTCCCGATCAGAAACACAAGATGTTTGCCGACAAGTTCAATGCTGCCCATGAAAACAGGATTCATGTCATCGGTAATCACGAGTTTGATTTCAACTTGACCAGAGAAGATTGCCTCAAGGCGTGGGGAATTGAATCCGCATACTACCGACGAGACCTCGATTACTTGCGGTTACTTGTGCTGGATGGAAATGAAACCGGTTCGCCTACTCAATCTGGATACCCTTCCTATATCGGCGAAACGCAAAAAGGATGGCTCGAGGCGGAATTGAAGGGAGCAGATCGCCCGGTGCTGATCCTCAGTCATCAACCCCTGGCGGGTCCGTCTGCGATTCAAAATGCCACCGAGATACAGCGCCTGATCGGTACCTACCGCGAAAATGTCCTGCTCTGTATCAACGGACATTCCCATATGGATTCACTGTTGCAAGTTGATGGCGTCAATTATTTGCACATCAACTCGGCGTCTTATTTCTGGGTTGGCGGCAAAACCAGAATGGCTTACTACAAGAAGCCTTTGTTCACCACGCTGACCATCGATCCGAAAAAATCACAGGTGACCATCGAACCGAGTTCTTCTTCCTGGAAAGGGGACTCGCCTGGCGACATCGGCTACTTTGATCGGGATCACGCATCTCCCGAGACCATCATCGTTCCTGCAATTCGTGAGCGCCATCTGAACGTCCGCAAGAATCAGATTCAAACCAAACCCTTCATCCAGGATACAGACAGTTCGAAACCGAGCAGATCATTGAAGGTGATGACCTGGAACATCTGGGGCCAGCTCAATCAGGATCCGAGATATACAATTGCCAAGAAGACAGCCCGTAAACGTACCATCGACATCCTGCGTAAGAGTGGTGCCGACATCATCGCCATGATCGAGACCTACGGTTCTGCAGCTGACATTGCCAAGGCACTGAAGTTCCATCACTACACACCTTCCGCCTCTGCAAACTTGTGTATATTCAGTCGCTATCCGCTCACCGAGATCGAGCCTCTCGCTGGCCTTTCGTCATTTTCTTTCATCGCCGCTACGGTGAACTTGCCCGGTGGCCAGAGAGTTCGTGTTTACGATATCTGGCTCACCAGTGGCGGCAGACACATCGTCGAGATCAAGAACAAGGAACTCCCTGATCGAGACTTTTGCGCGGGGGATGATCTTCGTTTTGATCAGCTGCAGAAGTTTCTGGAGCATGAGGATTTCCAGAAGCGAATCGCCAGTGCCGAAGAGACTCCAGTGATTGTCGCCGGCGACTTCAATTGCGTTTCGCATCTAGATCACACGATGGGCACCAGCCATGGCAAACTGAATCAGGGAAGGGTGCTGCCAATCAAGGTTTCCAGAGCGATGCACAAAGTCGGGTTCAAGGACACATACCGGCAGGCGAACCCTGACATTCTCGAGTCTACTCTCGGGCATACCTGGACTACCGTCGGAATGGGTTTTCGGTATGTGAGCGGGCAGGGCTTTGTTCCCGTGAAAAAGAATCCACAACCCGAATATCGCGATGGATACGCCCGCATCGATTACATCTATTCGATGGGTTCACCGCTTGAGGCGACCCACTCAACCGTCATCACGCATCATCCATCACGGTCCAGAAGGAGCTTTCCGGAATTTCCCTCCGACCACGCTGCAGTTCTCACCGACTTCCAGCTTCGAAAGCGGTAGAGGGACCAGCTACGTTTTACAGGCTCGATTCACGACCAGGATCTGTCAGCGACGGTGCTCTCCGTCGAGCAACCGCGACAGATGGGCCACGAAGATTCTCTGGGGTACTTTCTCAGGCGATCGATTCAAGTACGGCAGGCACATCTCCATCGAGTTTCTTGATCGCATCACAGAGAGCTCCAAGGCTCATCCCTGATTTCTGGGCATGAGCCAGCAACTGCAAGATCACTTGCATCCCCTTGTTTGGATACTTCTTGAGTAGTTGCCTCCAGGTTCGATCCTGTTCTGTAGTCAGGCCCAGTCTTCCCATCGCCATCTCCATCTGCCGTATGGCGGCGATGGTGTTCTCCACCGGCATGGCGAGAATCGCTGGATCGATGGGAATCGGTGACTCGGAGTGGCTTCTTTCCGCCGGCTGAAGACCGGTCCATGCCTCCGTCAGCATCTGATCGATGGAGGTCGCAGCATCACCGCTCTCCGACTTGAACATCGGAGGCTCCGTTCCCTCCACCACGCAGGAGCAGTCGATCTGGATGCGGCCGATCCCGGCCCTTGCCAGCTCCACCGGTCGGTGATCGATGGGATCGAGCACCTTCTCGACGATTCCGTGCAGTCCTCGCGCCCCTTCTCCCAGTTCCATCGCCGTCGCTGCGATGCACTGCAGCGCCTCGGCATCGAACTCGAGTTCTATCCCGTGAGCCTTCCAGAACTTCTTCTTCTCGGTGATGATTCCATTTTCCATCCGCTCGAGGATGTGAACAAAGTCCTCCTCGGTCAGGGCGTTGAGCATGGAGATGTGTCCAAAGCGGGCGGTCAACTCCTCGCCGAGACCCAGCGCGACCAGGTCCTTGCGGGTGATCAGGTCGTTGAGAGAGATCGAAGTTTCATCTTCATCACCCTCCTCTTCCTCGTCGCCTTGAAATCCGATTCGATCATCATCGCCGATGCGATCGAGGACCACCGCTGACAGTTCCGCAAAGGAGCCGCAGCAGATGAAGAGTAGGCGAGAGGTATCGAGAGAAGCTCCCGGTGCCTGGGGATGACGCATGACGATGCCATCCATCAGGGTCAGGATGGCATCCTGCACGGCGATGCCGGGATCCCCCGGGCCGGGGATGGTACGACGACACAGATCGAGCTGGTCGATGAGGACGATCCCCTTCTGAGCCTGCTGGAAGTCTCCCCCGGCACGCTGGATCAGGGCGCCGGTGATCCGTTGCAGTGCTTCTCCCGCCATGGCGGGTTGCACCAGTGAAGAGGCATCGGCGTGAATCCACGGCACGCCGAGCATCTCGGCTGCCTTCTGTACCAGGAACGTCTTGCCCACCCCTTCCGGGCCGAGCAACAGCAGGTGCTGGCTACTGGAACGAGTCGATTTCGAGATGAACTGTCCCAGGTAATGGTTGTAGATCGCCACCGCCAGGTGGCGTTTGGCGGGGGCCTGACCCCTCACCTGTTCATCGAGGTGCGCCTGGATCTCCAGGGGATCGGGAAATGTGGTCCTGTCCGTGCTCATCTTCGTCTTCCTCTCTGCCGTGCGATGCATCATCCTAGCGGAGCAGAGCCCGGTTGTCAGTCCCTCCTGACCATCTCCCCTGCCCAGGACCGCCCTTTGCGGCTCCTCGCCGTGGGGGAATGGCAGTCAGGGCAGATCGGCGCCCGGGAAACCACGAATCGAGGTGATCGGTGACAGATCAGGCGGACCAGTTGCACTGGGATCGAGAAGAGATGCGGCGGCGCGGCCACCAGGCCATCGACTGGGTCGTCGACTACCTCGCCAGCATCGAGGAGCGCCCGGTGCAGTCGAAGGTGGAACCAGGCGATGTCGCCGCATCGCTGCCGCTGCACCCGCCGTCGACCGGTGAATCGTTCGACGATGTGATGGCCGATCTCGACCAGGTGGTGCTGCCCGGCATCACTCACTGGCAACACCCTTCCTGGTTTGCCTTCTTCAACTCCAATACATCCGGCCCGTCGATGGTGGCAGACATCATCTCTTCCGGTCTGGCGGTGCAGGGGATGCTGTGGCAGACCAGCCCCGCCTGCACCGAGGTGGAAACCCGCATGATGGACTGGCTCGTCGAGATGCTGGGGCTACCCGACAGCTTCCTGTCGACCGGCGACGGCGGCGGAGTGATCCAGGACACCGCATCCAGTGCCACCCTCTGTGCGCTGATCGCCGCCCGCGAACAGGTCAGCGATTTTTCCGTCGACCGGGATGGAGTGCAGAGCAAGATGACGGTCTATGCATCAGCGGAGGCGCATTCGTCGGTCGAGAAGGCGGTACGCATCGCCGGTCTCGGCAGCGAGCAGTTTCGCCATGTCGATGTCGATGAACACCTCGGCATCGATCCAGCCGCCCTCGACCAGGCCATCGAAGCCGACAAATCCGCCGGCTGCATCCCGACGATGGTGATCGCCACCATCGGCACCACTGCCACCACCGCGGTCGATCCGGTCGCCGCCATCGCCCGGGTGTGTCAGAAGCACGGTGTCTGGCTTCACGTCGATGCGGCCCACTCCGGTACCGCCGCACTGGTCCCCGAGATGCGCTGGATGCAGGAGGGACTAGAAGATGCCGATTCCTACTGCTTCAACCCGCACAAGTGGATGTTCGTCGGCTTCGATTGCGATGCCTTCTGGGTGCGTGATCGCAAGGCGCTGATCAAGGCGCTCAGTGTCCTGCCCGAATACCTGCGCAACGAGGCGAGCGAATCGGGCCAGGTGATCGACTACCGCGACTGGCACATCCCCCTCGGCCGGCGCTTCCGTGCCCTCAAGTTGTGGTTTGTCATCCGCAACTACGGGGTCGATGGCCTGCGGGATCTGATCGCCGAGCACCCGCAGTGGGCCGAGTGGTTCGAGCAGCAGGTCGAGGCCGATCCCCGCTGGCAACTCACCCACAAGCGCACCGTCAATCTGATCTGCATGGCACACATCGATGGCGACGAGGCCACCGATCGGGTGGCGCAGCAACTCAATGAAGAAGGCCAGATGTCAGTGACCGTCACCACCGTCCAGGGAAAACGCATCCTGCGAGTCTGCATCGGCGGCACCCAGACCCGAAAGACTCACGTCGAGGCCGCCTGGCAACGGATCTCCGATGCGGGTGCCGCCGCAACAAGCTGAACTCCCTCACAAAAATACAGCGGCCGGGAGGTGTTGCTGGTTCAGTGCATCACGGACATCCAGAACTCTCGCATTCGAGAGGAGGATTGGGTGGCGTCGAATCGGGAGTACAGGCTGGTCCTCCAACAGGGCCAGCCCCTCCACTGAAGAGGAAAGCCAACTCGTAGATCGGATCGCTAATATCGGCCACGTTGTCGCCGTTGACATCCATGGCGGCTACACAATTGAGCGGCTCCCCCCCGAACAGATATCCAAGCATCGCAATCGCATCTGCGATGTTGATGGCTCCATCGCCGTTGGCATCCCCACGTTTGAAGGGGGGATCGAACTGCCAGTAAATATTCGAGATGGCAAAATCAGGCAGGTTTTCTCCACCGATCACCATTGTGCAAGAAGGCTCAGGGTTTGGAGGAAGAGTATCCATCAAATATTCGACCCTGGTCGCTTCATATTCTTCAACGCCACTTGGAGGTGTATAGATAAGAATACCAAGGTCACAGTACCAAAATATCGCGCAATATC
>CBFIET010000073.1:0-3525 GCA_965661685.1 Planctomycetota bacterium | reverse complement strand
AGAGTAGATCACCAGGTCCTGGACGTCGATTCGAGCGGGCCAACTCCACTGGATCTCTCCGAGGGAGAAACCGGTTGCCAGGCGATCAGACAGATACGCCTGAGCGCGAAACTTCATCTGTTCAGGACTGAGAACCCTGGTACCGACCCAGAACAGGATGCCGAGAACCACGATCGGGATCACGACGGTGAAGAGGAGGATGCGACGTAGTTTTGCTCGTTGGCGAGTTCTCGTCGGCTTGCTGGTACTTCGGGGCAGCGGAGCGGCGGAGGGTGGTGGATCGACTTCTCGAGATTCACTCATCGATCAACTCCCTTCCAGTTCCACGGTATTGCTCACCGAATGGTGATACTTCCTGAGGATTCTCCTCCCCAGCAAGCAGGTCACCTCGTAAGGACCGATCCCACACCATCTGGCGATCTCTTCGGCAGCGATGGAACTCTCGCCATCGTTTCCAAGCAGCGTGACCTCGTCGCCGACGATGGCTCCTTCAACTTCGGTCACATCGATGATGGTGTAATCCATCGTCACCTTGCCGACCACGGGAACCCGGATTCCCCGCACCAGCACTTGCCCTCGATTGGACAGGGTGGTGGGAAACCCGTCGTGGTAACCGATGGGAATCGTCGCCAGGCGACAGTTCTTCATCGTGGTGAATGTACCACCATATCCGATGCGTTGCCCCGGTGGGTGATCTCGCAAGTAGACGATCTGGCTCTTGAGAGACAGGATCGGCTCGAATACCGCACACCAGTCCGGCCGTTGCCGGGAGATCCCGTCGAGGATTCCGTACAACGCTCCACCGGTACGAATCATGTTTGCGCTGGAGTCTGCATTGTCGAGGGCTGCATGACTGGCATCGATGTGAATGAAGGTGGGAGAGATCCCTTGGGAGGATAACTGATCGGTGATGGCGCGGAAGGATCGACGCTGACGTTGAACTTCCTCTGCGACGGAGGGACTGGCCAGGTGTGTGCCGATCCCCTCCAGGTGGAGGTGCGAGGAGTTCTCGATGGTGAGTGCGTGCTGGACCGCCTGATCGGCACTGACTCCCAGTCTTGCCATGCCGGTGTCGACGAGAAGATGAACCGAGAGTCTTTTGCCCAGCCGCTGCGCAACATCCTGGAGTTCCTGTATCCGCCCCGGTGAGTGGATCGTCACCGACACATCTGCTTCGATGATGAAGTCCAGATCAGGTTCCACGAGCGCGCCCAGTACCAGCACAGGGCAAGTGATGCCTGCTTCGCGCAGTTCGATGGCTTCTTGAGAAGTACCGACGCCGAGGAAGTCGATTCCCGCCGCTTCCAGTTTTCTGGAAATGGGAAGAGAACCATGGCCGTAGGCATCCGCCTTGACCACCGCAAGAATCTTCTTGCTCGGCAGGCGCTGACGTAATCGTCGATAGTTTTCCTGCAGGACGGAGAGGTCGATGTTGGCCCACGCACGATCTGGTTTCACGCCGACTCCTCCCCGGCAAGACGTCGTCGTCTCACCTCCTCTGCCCTGCTGATCCTCATGTATCTCGGCTGCAGTGAGTGGGGGGACTCCCACCCCGGAGGGGGTTCCTGTCCGGAGAGAATCTGTTGCACCTTTTCGATCGCCCGGGAAAGCCCACGGCGTGCGTGCGGCTGATCCCATTCGATGGGGCCTGTCACCAGCTGCTGGTCGCCAGGGAGATCACGGCAGCCCGATCCGATGAAGCGGATACCCCTGTCGAGGAGGGCTGGAAGACGGTCCTGGTGGCTCGCCTCCTCCTCGCCGACCGCAACGAGGCACTCCTTGCCCACATCAAAATAGGCAACATCGAGATCCCCGCTACTGGCGTCGAGGAGCACGCCCCAGCGCCCCTCCTCTTCGATGTTTGCAGCGATGATCTCGAGGGAAGAGATGGCGAGAGCCGGAATTTTCAGTGCCCATGCCAGGGCCTTTGCTGCGGAAACTCCTATACGGATTCCGGTGAAGGAGCCGGGGCCGGCACTGACGGCGATGACTGCGAGATCTTCCCGGCGACAGTTTCTCGAGACCACCGCATCGATGGTTGGCATCAATTCGCGAAGGTGAACGAGAGATCCGCTGAAGGTTTCTTCAGCCACTTTCTTGCCATCGACTGTGCCCAGAGCAACGGAGCCATCGCGTTGACTCGTCTCGATCATCAATATCCAGCGATCGGATGTGATTTTCATCAAGAGGACTCTCCGTAGCGATTTCGGAAATCGACTGCATTGCGGGCGTACTTGGCGGCGGATGCGAGGAATGATTGGCGTTCCTCATCGGTGACCGCTCGAACCGTTTTTCCGGGAACCCCGACCACTAGCGATCCGGGTTCGATGCGGGATCCGGGAGGTACAACGGCACCTGCTGCGATGAGTGATCCTGCTCCCACCTCGACATCTTCGAGCAGTACCGATCCCATGCCGATCAGGGCACCATCTCCGACACTCCGACAGTGCACGATGGCTCCGTGGCCGATCGTCACATCGTTGCCGATGATCAGCGGTTTCCCAGGATCTGCATGGAGTACCGAGAGGTCCTGCACATTGACACGCTCCCCGAGGACGATGGGAGCGTCGTCACCGCGAAGTACCGCCCCGTACCAGATCCCGCTCTCGGCTCCGATGCGGACATCGCCGACGATGGTCGCAGTGGAGGCATGATACCAACCATCCACTTCGTGAAACTGCTGGCCAATTCGGCGGTCCACGGCGGTTCCGGGGATCTGCGCTGCTGGCGAGTTCTCGGCCTGGTTCGGTGAATCCTGCGGTTTCACGGAGCACTCCTCTGGAGTTCAAGATTGACCACTTGTCTCGGGTGGTACCGGCTCACGATAATCAGCCCAGGAGCAGCCGGCAACGGCTGCCATGGGAAGGAAGAAAGAATGCCTCACGCAGTCCTTCGAGGTTGCCTCCCCCTGTCGAGGGTCTGGGAGGAGATCGAGCCGGTCCAGGAGGTTTCTGGATCGGATGTATTGCAACTGGAGGGGGCATTTCTCCGCCACGATCAGGCGCAACTTCTGCTGATGGGGCTGGTCATCGAGCAGGGGGTGAGACAGCACTTCTTCATCTCGATTGCGGAAAAAGGGGATCGCATCAGCGTCAACTGTCAGAAGCATCTGTCTCTCGAGAAGACCCCTGGAGTCAAGAAGCTCGTTTCGCGGGTGGTCCAGTTCCTGGTCGATGAGGGAGCCACCGTGGAGAAGTCAAATCTCGAGGGCTTCTAGCCGCGGGCGGCACGAACCAGAGCTTTGACCCGATCGCAATCGACCGCTTGCTGCACGTCTCCATCGAACTTCAGGGAGGTACCGACGATGGCGGCGTCTGCCACCGACAGGATCGCCTCGATGTTATGAAGATCGACTCCACTTCCCGCCACCAGCGGAGTGGTGGGGATCACTTCCCTGACCCCGATCAATTGCTTCTGGTCGAGGGGAGAGCCGGTGGCACTGCCGGTGATGACCACCGCATCTGCGTGTCCTCGACCCACCGTCTCCACCGCCGCCTCGCTCGCATCGAAATGGTCCGGGTGCAA
>CBFIET010000072.1:0-7369 GCA_965661685.1 Planctomycetota bacterium | reverse complement strand
ATCATGACCACCGAATCGGAATCCCACGGGCAGATCCTTCAGGAGATGTGGTCTGTCACCCCTCCCGAGAATCGTGCCGAGGAAGAAGCGATCGCTGCCGACTGGGACCGGGCCACGGTTCGCATGAAGGAGATCCGTCGGGTACGAGATGAACAGTTGAAATCATATCTCGGTGAAGAGCGATTCAATGAGTTACTGGCGGTGATTCGTGGGGGTACTCGACCCTCCAGCGATTCGCAAGATCCGTAGCAACACCGAACTCGGTTCACGGTCACCGCCGATGATTGCAGGGCAACTCCTGCGTCGCCGATCCACTTCACCGATTCACTTCATCGTTGCTTCACTCGATCCGATGGAGAATGGCATGCCCCCCTCATGAGATGGGAACCGCGGGACCGGCACAGGCTACCCGCCTGGATCCACTCCCTGTCGAACCCCTGCGCCCCAACGAGGACGCTACTCTCACAGCCAGGCTTCAACCGATCATGCATCTTGACCACCACCGCATGAACTCGATCGATCCAGCCCCCGCAATCCTCAAAGATCTCCCGTTCGGCACCCTCAACATTGAGTTTCATCAGGTCGATGGAGGTGCACTGGTACCTTTCCATCAGTTGATCGACGGTGATCCCTTCCACCTCCTGTAGCAGCGGTGCGGTGATCTCGGGATCGCTGGTTGCGCGGGTCATGTAACCCCACTCCCCCAGCCCCGGATCGACCAGTTCGATCGTCTCGTTGCGATTCCACAGGGCGGCACGAACCGGAATCACCTGGGGATAGGGCTCTACATTCTTCACCAGCAGGTCGTAGTTCGCCTGTTCCGGCTCGACGGCGATGATACGAGCGTTTGGATAACGATTGGCGAAGTAGATCGATGCCAATCCGCTGTTGGCACCGGCATCGAGAATCGTCTGCGGCTCCACCTCACACTCGAATTCATATTCCCGGCGACGGAAGATGTGCTTGTAAGTGGCAACATCCGAAGATGGAGATCGCAACTGGAATGGATGGTCGATCTCTGGTCTCTTCACCGTGATGAGAGTGGTCGACCTGCAGAGGGCGGCCGATGCCGTTCGAAGGAGTCCGACGATTCCGACGGTGCGCAGGTACATCTTGACGGTTCGAATCAACACACACTCCGCATCTGAAGCCTTGAATGCTAGTTACGATTAGCGCCGGCCGAGCAATCCACTTCGCCACAGGTAGTAGAGGAGGGTCAAGAGCGCCTGGATGGTCGCCGCGACATAGGTCATGGCAGCCGCCCCGAGGACGCTACGGACTCCCTCCATCTCCTCCTCGTCGGTGATCAAACCGCTGTCCGCCAGAACTCGCTTGGCACGGGCACTGGCATCGAACTCGACCGGCAAGGTGATCAACTGGAAGAGCACCACGGCACTGAAGAGCGCGATTCCCAGGAAGATCAACTGAGGTATCCCCAGCAGCATTCCCCCGAACAGCATCGGAAAGGAGAGCCAGGAACCGAGACTGGCTGCCGGAACATAGGCACTGCGAAGAGTCAGCATCGGATAGCGTGTGGCGTGCTGTATCGCATGCCCCGCCTCGTGGGCAGCGATGGCTGCCGCTGCAACGCTTCGACCGTGATAGTTGTCTGCCGAGAGACGCAACACCCTGCTGGTCGGATCGTAGTGGTCACTCAGTTTGCCCGGGGTCATCTCGATCTGGATCCCCTCGGCCCCACCCAGTTCACAGACGCGGGCAGCCACCTGGGCACCGGTCCAACCACTTCTCAGCGGCACATCGGACCACTTGCGAAAGGCACTCTTGACCCGGGCCTGGGCCCACATCGCCAGCAGGAATGCCGGCCCGACGAAGATGAAAAACATCGGATCGAAGTAGATGAAGGCGAGTGGAAAGAACTCGGGAAAACTGATCATGACATCTCCTTCTTGCATCTGATTCAACGAAGTCTGTTCCGATCCCGTTCCCCATTGTGTCGGGAACCCGCCCCAAATTCACCCTTTTCTGCGTGAATCGTGACCATCCGTCTCCTTCAGATCCGCTCCTCCCAGTCCTCTCGAACGATGGCATGGAGCACCGCATCTCGCGGTTCTGCCAGACGTGATAGTCCCTGGCGCAACATACCCTCCTGACGAAGTCCCGCCTTCTTCTGCACTCGCCAGGAGGCGGGATTCTCGGGGAAGGAATAGGCGAAGATTCGCATCAAGTACTCATCTCTGCCAAAGGCATGATCGATCAGGGCGATCAGTGCCTCGGTACAGATCCCTTCTCCCCAGCGTTCTCTTGCCACCCAGAATCCGACCTCGTAGATGTGGATGAACTCGGTGCGGCGCAGGTCGATGGCACCGATCAGCAGATCGCCGTCTCGCTCGGCGATGGCATAGACCTCCGCCTTCTCCTCCGCTCGCAGTGCCGGATGGGTGGCGATCCACCTCGACGCCTCCCCCTCCGGGTAAGGATGCGGAATCCCACCGGTGGTTACTGCGACCTCCCGATCGCCGGCCAACAGTTGCACTCGCTCGGCATCCGATTCTCGCATCGGTCTCAACCGCAATCGGTCCGTCTCGATGACCGCTTCCTCGATGGGTGTGGTCATGACTCCGTCTCTCCACTGGCACTGCAGTTGTCTCCCTGCAAACGCAGGATTCGTCCGGCAACGACCAGTAACAGCCCTCCGGCCACGGTCGGAAAGCACCCCGTGGTCAGCAGGTGCAAGATCAAAGCACCCCCCAACTCAAAGCTGTTCAGCACACTGATGAAGCCGGACATGACTCCCAGCACACAGAAGATCAGGCCGACAAACTCGGAGAACCCTGCCCACTTCCTGGCCGTCTCTTGAGTATTTTCACTCATCGGAATACTCGTTCGACCATCAGTCCGATTTCTCCTTGGGCTTGGCGAGTTGCACTGCAACGACGCCCGCTACCGCACCACCCACGGCACCACCGACGACCGCCGCCTTGTCAACTCCCAGCGACTTGGCGACGGTGACACCCAGCACCGATGCCAGAACCGCTGCGCCCACAACAATCCCCATCTTTTTCAACATATCGATCTCCTCTTCTGTTTTTTCTCTACAGCCAGCAGGGCCAATCTGCTTCCCATGATGGAGGATGAATATCACTAGCACACCATCGATTCAAGCGGCACGATGGGCTCAGGAGGCCTCTTGTTCCTGACCACGACGTTGATTCTCTCTCTATCGTTCCCGACGCCCACCGATTCTGTCCAGCTCGACGGACACGATCTCGATGCGTGGGCACAGGCGGTGCTGCCGGGGGCCGAGGAGGCGTGGCTGACCATCCCGTGGCACGCCACTCTCCATGAAGGACTGCGCGCTGCCGGTCTCGAACAGAAACCACTGCTGTTGTGGTTGATGAATGGCCATCCGCTCGGCTGCACCTGAGGCAACGGTGTGGCGGGCCGGCGGTCCGTCTGGAATGACCCACGGGTGATCGACAAGGCCAAAGCGTTCGTCCCTGCCACCGATGAGGTGTGGCGATTGCAGAGGCATCAGGATCGCGAATGTCGCTTCTTCCGTCACAAGGTGCGGGGCAACCCGGCACCGATCGGCGGTTCGTGGCAGGGTCTCTACATCTTCGCCCCCGATGGCACGCTGCTGGCGAGGCGAAACACCCTGAATCCGGATGCGGCGATGAAACTGATGGACTCTGGCCTCGAGAAGTGGAGTGCTCTCGCCAAGGAACAGAAACAGGCTGCCGATCCCACCGAGTATTTACCCCAGCACCGCTGGGAGAACTCGATGCCCACCGATGGCCTGGTGCTGCGCAGTACCCTGCGCGATCTCCCTGAAAAGGGCATCGGACCGGAGGGACGTGGACGCTGGAATCGCGATCACGCCTGGTTCAACCGGAAAGAAGCACGAAGCTGGATGCCTGAAGAGATTTCGGTCAGACAAAAACACACCTTGCCTGAACCCCTGGCGCTGCGACTGGCGCGCTTCCACGTCGTCGATAATGTCTCGGGCCAGGAAGGTCCTTACGCCACCGATGACATCGAACAAGCTGAGATCGAGATCGAAGTCACCGCCGTCGAAGGGAACATGGCCACCATCCACATCAGCGGCCTGTTTCGCTCCGAAAGCGATGGGGTCTACAAGCTCGGCGAAACCGACTGGCGTCACTTCCCCAGTCGTACCCGCGGCATCGATGCCACTCTCCGGGGCGAGGCGACCTGGAACATCGAGCAGCGACGCTTCAGCGCCTTTCGAGCCGCGGCCCATGGCAAGGCGTGGGGTGGCAGCGGTCTCAACGGTCGACGTGGGGTGACCAAGGAGCAACCGGCCGCCATCGGCTGGTACTTCGAACTGGTCGAAGACGATCCACGCGATCGGCTCGCCCCCGCCTTCATCGACGTCTACAACGCCGACTGGGTCATCCAGCCCGACGCCTAGCGGTCGCTGGCGAACTACATGGGAGCCGTCGAGTCCTGTGGTTCAGTGCTGGTTCGGCACGAGCTTCTGTTGCTCGAACTTCCTGTGCTCGATGTCCTGTTCGAGGGTGCCCTCGGCAGCGTCGACCGACCAGATTCGATGGCGCAGAGTCGCGTCCTTCTCGAACTCGAAGCGCATGACTTGCTCGACGACCTGGTCACCTTGGTGGCTCTCCAGATCGACCTGCAGGACGCCGCTATCCAGCACGGTCAGGTCGCCCTCGTGTACGCCCCCTCGGTTCGACAGCGCCAGGCAACGCAAGGTGTCGGTTCCTGTGTGGTGGTAGAGGAACACCTCGAACATCAACTTCGGCTGGCCCCATGGGGTCTGGCCAAAAGTACGGCCGTGGATGTAGTCCGCGTACGGGATCCACTCGAAAGTGGTCAGGAGATGGAAGGCCCCTCCGTGGGCCCACTCGCCCTTTGTTTCCCAGGTGTGGCCCAGGAGTGGTTCGAGAACCTCCATCTGCTTCGATGGTTTCGATGCATCGACATCGGTGCGTCCTGCAGAGGGGGTGAGGGGCCGGATGCGGTTGTATTCGAGAGGTCCGTTGAGCAGCGAATACTCGGAGGAGCCGCTCGCCTCCAGCAGCGTCTCGAAGTACAAGTCTCGACCGGAGAAGTCCCAGTGAAGGCTCATCTTCCGGAGGCCGCCCGTCTGGTTGAGGTCGAAGACCGCCTCGGCGGACTCGCCCTCGAATCGCATCGTGCCTTCACTCACACCCCTGGCGAAAGGACTCAGTCCCAGCAGGCACACCTGCTGGCGACCGGGATGCCAGTAAAAGACCTGCAGCGCACGCCACGGCTCACCGGCTGCGGCGGTACCAACGGTCTCTTTACGCATCGAGTGCTGGCCCGGGCCCCAGATCCAGCTGTCGAACATGCTGGTGCCACTCTGATAGGTCACCTGCCACTGCCCCGGTACCATCCGTGCGAAGCTCGCCATCGGGTTGGAAGCCCGAGCGGTCGCGGGTACCGGCCACGGCCCGTTGCGGGTCACGTTGATGAAGGACTCGCCGTCTCTTCGAAACAGACCGCCGGAACAGCCGAGCCAGAGGACCCCATCGCTGTCCTCGAAGAATTCCTGGACGTGGATGTTGGCTGGAGTGCCGGCGAGAGGATGGAGGTTTTTCAGGCCTTGATCCACTCCTGAGGCAGTGAAGGAGGTGCCATCGTAGCGACAGATACCGGCACCGAGGGTCGAGAACCACAGGTCGCCGCGGCTGTCCTCGAGGATTTCATAGACGCGGTCGTTGCTGAGCCCGTCCCTGGATGTGAAGGTGTGAAACTTCTGGCCGTCGTAGCGACTGGCACCACCGCCATTGGTGCCGATCCAGATACCCCCATCCCGGTCACCCTCGATGCACCGCACAATATTACCCGCGAGACCATCCTTCTTCGTGTAGCTGGTGAACGATTCGCCGTCGTACCGATGCACCCCCTCGCCGTCGGTGCCGAACCAGATGTTGCCGGTCGGGTCCTGGAAGATGGCAAACGACACCTGCGGCGAGAAGCGAGATTCGGGGTTTTCGACCTCGACCCTCGGGAGCGGGAAGGGAACGAAGGACTCGCCGTCGAAACGACAGACGCCGCCGTGGGTGCCGGCCCAGATGGTGCCGGCACTGTCGCACATCAGGCTCCACACCTGGTGGTGGCTGAGACCGTGATCCTCCGTGTAGTTGATGAACTTGCCATCCTCGAAGCGGCTGACTCCCCCATCGGTGGCGAACCAGATGGCACCATCCGGGTGCTGCACGATGCCGCGCACCGCCCGGCCGCCGAAGCCTTGCTCCACGCTGAAGTAGGACAACGGCGGCAGCGGCAGTGACTTCGCATCGTAGCGGCAGATCCCATCCCCATTGGTGCCGAACCAGAAGACCCCATCCCGGTCCTGGAATACCTCGCGTATATAATCGCTGATCTGTACATCCTGATCGCGAGGCGTGGCCGCGGTGGCGGGAATCTTCGGCCGAGCAGCACCCTCGAGAAGATGAGCTCTCCATCCCTCGACGATCTGTCGCCATTCATCGATGGAGCGAGTCGGATAGGTGGCGGGCCAGCCGCCGGCACGCCAGGTCTCGTCGGGGTCCTCATCGCCGGCTCGTTTCGAGAACTGACCGGTGGCACCACGCATCGCCATCAGCAGATCAGCCTGAGCTGGATCGGTGGCCAGGTTTTGCAACTCATGGGGATCGCTGCGCAGATCGTACAGCTCTTCCACCGGCTTCGAAGCGGCGACGAAGCGTGCCTGCTGTGGCGTCAGTTGGCCTTCCAGTGCCCGCAACTGCAACAGTGCCAGAGTCGGATACTGCTGCTCCTTGTAGTTGTTGAACTGACACCAGGGACGCTCCGGCATGCGGTTGAGGATGTACTTGTGGGTGGCTGTCCGCATCATCGTCATGGCGTCGTGGGTGTCATCCATCTTGCCCCGTGAGGCGAACACCGCATTGCGAGCCGGCGTCGTCGCATCGAGCAGCGAACGACCTTGCATCCCATCGGGCACGGCAATGCCGACCATCTCCAGGATGGTGGCGGTGATATCGATGGTCGAGGCCAGTTCGGCACGCACCGTGGCGGCGCCGATGGTACCGGGCCAGCGGATGATCAGCGGTACGTGGACGCCTCCGTCATAGAGAAACTGCTTGCCGCGCGGATGGCAGCGGCCGTTGTCGCCGATGAAGATGACCACCGTGTCATCGGCGAGTCCTTCCCGGTCGAGTCGATCAAGGATCTTGCCGACCTTGCGATCCATCACCTGGATCTCGCCGAGACCGCGCGCCCAGTCGGCACGCACCAGCGGCTCATCGGGGTAGTAAGGGGGGATCTCGACCTCGGCGGGGTCGACCGGGTTTTGCGGATCGCCCTTCCACCAGCGGTGAGTGTTGGCGATGGTGATCTGGGCGAAGAAGGGTTGCCCCTCGGCGCGACCCGACCAGTC
>CBFIET010000071.1:0-2574 GCA_965661685.1 Planctomycetota bacterium | reverse complement strand
GGTTTCTTGCCCGCCACCTGGATCCTGCTGGGGAGAGCTGCGCTACCAGACCGACGCAGCTGGTTCGAGGATCCCAACCACAAGAGCGCACTGGTGGCACTGCTGATTCCGACCGTCATCTTGCTGTGTTGGCCTGCAGTTCGGCCACGGTACATCCTTCCCGCGTTACCACTGGCGACGTGGCTGGCGGCAAGGGTCATCGAAGCGGCCATCGTTGACGGATTTCCATCGAAGCGGGTCGAGCTAGTCATCCAGATCGTGACCACGAGTTTCCGTGGATTGATCTGTGCCTTCGGCGTGGCGTTTCTGGCGTTTGCCCTGCTCCCTGGGATTAGCTGGGATCAGATCGAAGAATTGCTAGTGCCGAAGGCAAGCTTGATGCTGGCGGCTGCGCTGCTACTGGTGGGGTCCCTGATGCCGCTCAGGGGGTTCGTTGCAGGATCGATGCAAGCCTCGACGATGCGGTGGGGATTACTGCTGCTGGTGGGATTTGCCTGTCATGTGCTGGTGTATCTCCCCGCACGTGGCGATGAGCGTCCGGGGCAGGAAGTGGCTCGAGCCATCGAGCAATTGGTGCCCGACGGCGAGATCCTCTGGCACGATGTACCGGCGAACTGGAATACACTGGCACAGATCGATCGACCGCTGACATGGTGGGATGCGGGAGCGGGACCCTCTGCCGGTGATCTGGTCCTGAAGGTCAGCAATGATCACGCTCAGCTGAAAGCGGGCTGGCAGCGCTTTAATTTGCCAGGAGGAACCGTCGTCATTCTGGGACGACTGTGAGATCAGATGCGATGAACATCCTGTGTGAGAAGACGAAACGCTGAAGGGACACGAAGATGAATAGATTCACATCGATAATCTTTGTTCTGTTTCTGTCTCTCATCGCTGATGGATCGTTGGCTCATGACGGTGTTCATGTCGACATCGACCGCATCAACAAGGAGATCGGGGAGAGCGACGATCCAGGTCCTCTCTATCTATTGCGCGCAAAACTGTGCAGGGCGCACGGCCGCCCGGAACTGGGCCTGCAAGATTGTCAGACCGCCCGCGGTTGCGGAGTGAATCCTCAGGAGGAAAAGTTCGAGAGGGCGCTATGCTTGCGCGACACCTTGCGACATGGGGAGGCACTACGACTCCTCGATGAACTCGTCGAGGAAGCGGTTTCGACTCCCCTCGAGGTTTTGAGCGAGCGATCGGGCATCCGCGAGCGACATGGAGATCTCGATGGAGCCATTCTCGATCTAGTAAGGGTGCAATCGATCCGACCCGATCTCGAATCGACGCTTCGACTCGGATCCCTCTACGAACAGCGCAAGGCGCCGGGGCTGGCGGCATCCCTTTACAGGAAAATGCTCGAACGCCTCGGCGATAGCACCCTTCTGGTCATCAGTTTGATTCGAGCGGAATCTGCCAGCGGTCAGCACGATTCGGCGCTGGCTCTGATCGAGACGCAGTTGAAGCGGGCATCCCTCAAGGCTTCCTGGTTGCAGCGGAAGGCGGAAGTGCTCGCCGCAGCGGGGCGAGAAGAGGAGGCGCGAGCAGTTCTGGAGATTGCCCTGACCGATCTCGATCAGATCTTCAAGCGGAGGCCGGTACCGATTCATCGCGTCACCCGAGCTCGGATTTTGCGGCAACTGGATCGACTGGAGGAAGCCAGGACCGAACTGAAGATCGTTCTCCAGCAGGCACCCGGTTACGAGACCGCACGTTCAGAGTTGTTACTGGTGGAGAAGTTGTTGAAGCAAGAAGAGTCCGACTCGAATTGATCAGCCGGCGAGGATGCTCCTGCCCAGTGCTGTGAAACTGGCATCCCCATGTCGATTTCCCCACACGATGCACCCGACAGCGTGTACCGCACCGATGGCGCTGACCACTTCATCTACTGCCCACGATGGCTCTCCCTGGTACCCCTCGATGAAACGTTGGCGTAACCGGGGCTGTTGCTTCCAGATTCCTGTTTCCATCCGTATCCAGTCGAAGGCTGGATGATTGGCATGGGCGTGCTCGAAATCGATGATTCCGATGCGGTTTCCATCCCATAACCAGTTCCTTGGCTGGAAATCATTGTGGCAGGGAACTCGCACCTGATCTCGAAACAGCGATCCATCTCCTACCCGCTGGCGAGCGCAGGCGATCTCCTCATCGGAGAGGTCATCGTCACCGGTCTGAATCCACGATTCCAGACGCATCACGATGGCCTCACTCAGCGATAGGGAATCGGTCTCCTCGATGGACAACTGGTGAAGGGTGCGCAGGAAATCACCCGCCTGGATCATCACGGCATCCATCGCCGAACGATCGGTGGTGAGTTTCTCTACCGAAATCCCGGCAACGGAAGAAAGGACGAGGACCCTCGATTCTTCATCGGCATGAAGGAGTTGGGGAACGGTGCCGTCGGTGAGCGCCATCCGCGGCAACCACTGCTCAAGAGCTGTCTTCTCCTGCTGCCATGACCTGGCGGAGGGGAACCGCTTGAGGAATGCGATTCCACCCTCTCGACACTGTCCCTGCCAGACGTCGCATGGACCTGCAGCGCCGACCCGTTGTGGGGAGGAGAAGCCAAATTTC
>CBFIET010000070.1:0-10211 GCA_965661685.1 Planctomycetota bacterium | reverse complement strand
GCGGACCTATCCGTCCTCCCCTTGACCGGGGCACTCTCTCCGTCAGGATACCCCGTGGACACGATTGTCCAACAGTTAGGAGCTGTCGGTGAAACCTCGCATCATACTCCCCGCTCTCGTTGGAGTCCTACTGGTGAGCCTACTGACCAGTTGCACTTCGAATACTTCCCAGGCCACGCAAAAGATCGCAGTGATCCCCAAGGGAACCAGCCATGAGTTCTGGAAATCGATCCATGCCGGTGCCGAGAAAGCGCGCCAGGAACTGGGAGGATTCGAGGTGGTGTGGCGCGGTCCGGAGCGAGAAAACGACAAGACACAGCAGGTCGACCTGGTCGAAAATTTCGTGGCTTCGGGAATCAGTGCCATCGTCATCGCACCGGCGGACGATCGAGCACTCGCATCCCCGATTGCGGCTGCACATCGCAGTGGAACTCCCGTCATCGTCATCGATAGCGGAGTTCAGGGAGAAGCGGGATCCGACTTCGCGTCCTACATCGCCACGGATAATGTCGAGGGGGGTAGGATTGCTGGCCGCAGGATGCTGCAACTGACCGGGGGTAAGGGAAGAGTACTGGTACTGCGATACCAGGAAGGATCGGGATCGACGACACAGAGGGAGCAAGGATTCACGGAAGTGATCTCTGCCGCTGACGCGATCGAGTTGATCGATCCAGGTCGATACGCAGGATCCACCCGGGAGAGTGCACGGGAAGCAGCAGAGAACCTCCTCGAGGCGGACAGTGACCTCGCCGGGATCTTCTGCTCCAACGAATCGGCCACCTTCGGAATGCTGCTGGCATTGAGGGCTCGTGACCTTGCGGGAAAGATCAAGCTGGTCGGATTCGACGCCAGTGATGGCCTCATCGAAGGGATGAGAGCGGGTCAGATTCATGGACTGGTGGTACAGGATCCGGTGGCCATGGGAGAACTTGGAGTGAAGACCGCACTAGCAGTTCTGCGCGGGGAAAAGGTCGCAACCCTCGTTGATACCGGAGCCAAGATGGTGACCGGGGAAAATATCGACGAACCTCACATCGCTGATCTCCTCTCTCCTCCTCTGAAGAAATATCTCGGCGAGTGACGGAGACTCCCCTGCTGGAGATGGAGGGGGTCGACAAGGCCTTCGGTGCGACGGTGGCGCTCAAGGGGGCACATCTTCGGGTGAGGTCGGGGGAGGTTCGGGCACTCATCGGCGAGAACGGGGCGGGGAAATCGACCCTGATGCGAATCCTCAGCGGAGTCGAGACTCCCGACGCCGGAACCATCAGGATCGGTGGTGAGGTTTTCGCCCCGTCGACACCACTGCAGGCGCGAGACGGTGGCATCGCCATGGTCCATCAAGAACTGGCCGTGGTGGATGAGTTGAACGTAGAGGAAAACCTGTTGCTCGGTGCGGAGCCATCCGTCGTCGGAGTTTTCAAGCCCGCCAGGATGAGAGAGCGTGTCGTTTCAGCACTGAAGTTGCTGGGCCGAGATGATATCCAGCCGTTGACTCCTGTCTCGACCCTGTCCATCGCAGCGAAGCAACTGGTGGAGATCGCCAGGGCGATGGTGCATGACGCTCCCGTCATCGTCTTCGATGAGCCGACCAGTAGCCTTGGAATCCAGGACATCGAGCACCTGTTCGGAGTGATCCGTCGCCTTCGAAGCGACGGGCGCGCAGTGGTCTACATCTCGCACTTTCTGGAAGAGGTGCGTCAGGTCGCCGATAGCTGGACGGTTCTGCGAGATGGCGAGGTGGTCGGCGAGGGCGAGATGGAAGACACCTCCACCGAGGAACTGGTCCAGCAGATGATCGGCCGTCGTCTTGAAGAGATGTATCCGGAGGTTCCTCGAAGTAGAGGAGAGCAATTGCTGGAGGTGGTGGAGTTGCAGACCTCCACCGGTCTGCAGAGTGCGAGTCTTCAACTTCATCGAGGAGAAGTACTGGGTATCGCAGGTCTCGTCGGCTCCGGGCGATCGGAACTGCTTCGAGGGATCTACGGACTCGATCCCGTGACGTCAGGTACCGTATCGAGGGTGGGAAGTGGCGGCAGGCCAGATCCCACAGATAGCATCGCTGCGGGGATCGGACTGGCCAGCGAGGACCGCAAGGAGGAGGGGTTAGCCCTCGATCTATCGCTGGCCACCAACATGACGTTGGGATCCTATTCGCACCGATCGCTCTTCTCGATCCTCGGGTTGAAGAAGGAACGACAGCAGGTCCGCTCAAGGATGGAACAGTTCAACATCCGATCACGCGGTCCCGATCAAATGGTACGTACTCTCAGTGGGGGCAATCAGCAAAAGGTCGCTCTCGCCAGGCTGGTGCATCTCGATGTCGATGCCGTGCTCCTCGATGAGCCGACACGAGGGATCGATGTCGGGTCGAAATCGGAGATCTTCCGCTGGATCGGAGAACTCGCTGCCAGCGGCAAGGGGATCCTGGTGGTGTCTTCCTCGATGCAGGAACTACTGGGAATCTGCGATCAGATCCAGGTGATGCACAGAGGAGTACTCGGTGCTGCCAGGCCGGTGGAAAACTGGGATGAGCACTCCCTCATGGTGGAGGCAGTTGGGGGAGAGGAGGCAGCATGAAGTTCTTCGATCCCCGCAACTGGTTGTCGACGATGGCTCCCTTTCTGGCAGTGATCGTCGTGGTCCTGCTCTTCTGGATCTACGCACCGGATCAGCCGATGACGATCAAGACGTGGCAGATCGTCGCCGCCCAGACGGTGGTGGTTGGACTTGCCGCCGTGGGAATGACCTGGGTCATCATCTCGGCGGGGATCGACCTGTCCGTTGGCTCGGTCATCGCTCTCTCCGCAGTCAGCGCAGCGCTCGCAGTGGAGGCGGGGTGGGGTGCAGCAGGAGGCGTTCTTGCAGCGCTGATGACGGGGACCCTGTGCGGAGCGTACAACGGTATTCTCATCGTCGGGCTGCGGTTGCCTCCCTTCATCGCAACCCTCGGTACGATGGGTTTCTATCGAGGAGTGGCAAAGTGGGTCGCCGGCAATGAATCGGTACGCCCCAAGGATGAGAACGGGCTCTCCTACACGGCAGGGATCGCCGACTGGGTGAAGGCGGTATCGGAAGGGCAATGGCTCGCACCGGGGGTCTGGCTGCTGCTGGCGATCACCGCACTGGGTGCATGGGCACTTCGCAGGACGGTGCTAGGCCGTCACACCGTGGCCATCGGTTCGAGTGAATTGACGGCCAGGTTGTGTGGCGTTCGTATCGAGCGGACCAAGGTGGCAATCTACGGACTGGCGGGATTGCTCGCAGGACTTGCAGGAGTCATGACATTTGGCCGGCTGACCCTCGGCGATCCGACCAGTGCGGTGGGCATCGAACTGGATGTCATCGCTGCTGTTGTCATAGGTGGTGCGAGTCTGGCTGGAGGTCAGGGGTCGGTAACGGGAGCGATGGCGGGTGCGCTGTTGATGGCGGTTCTCAGGAATCGATGTACAGCGGTGGGCTGGCCCAACTTTGTTCAGGAGATGATCGTTGGCCACATCATCATCTTGGCGGTCGCCATCGATCAATGGAGAATTCGTCGGGCCATTCGCTGAAGGAGTTGCATGCGCATCGCTGTTTACTGTGCCTCGAGTGATGAGGCCGACCCGAAATACCGGACCGATGCCGCTTCTCTGGGAAAGGCGATCGGTGAGGGTGGGCACCGACTGATCTATGGTGGCGGCAACATCGGGTCGATGGGGGCACTGGCAGACGAGGCGATCCGTTACGGGGCTCAGGTGGTCTCGGTGATTCCACACTTCTTTCACGATCAGGGGCTGACCCACGAACAGTCCGATGAGATCCATGTCACCAGGGATATGCAGGAGAGAAGAAAGATGATGTGGGAGCGTTGTGACGGAGTCATCGCCTTGCCAGGTGGCCTTGGCACCCTGGAGGAGATCTCCGAGATGCTGGTTCTCAATCAACTGGATCTGGTGAAGAGGCCGGTGGTCCTGGCCAATCTGGAGGGGTACTGGGATCATCTCTGGGGACTATTCGAGGTGATGGAAGAGCAACAGATGTTGCCTTCAGGTTTTCAACGATTCATCGAAAGAGCAGATGACGGACCCGCTGCCCTCGATCTGCTGTTGAAGTCGTTGGAAGGATCCCCAGATGAACTCGGGTAGTACCAAACAACATCTTGCTGCAGAGAGTTTGGGCCGCAGTTTGTCGGCCATCACCGCTCTGGTCGAGGCGGTCAGCGATGAGCAAGCGAGGATCCGCCATGAAATGGACAGCTGGTCCTTGACGGAAATCGTCGGCCACCTGCTCGATGAGGAGCGCGAGGATTTCCGGGCCAGGATCGAGTTGTTACTGGAGGACCCCTGCGCAGAATGGCCAGCCATCGATCCCGAGGGCTGGATCGACGAGCGTGATCATCGCAGCCGATCGCTACGGGAACTTCTGCGTCTTTTCCAGGATGAACGGCAGCGATCTCTGTCGTGGCTACACGGTCTCGATGATCCGGACTGGTCGCTGGAGAAGGATCACCCGCACGGGGCACTCCGTGCCGGTGATCTGTTGCTTGCCTGGGTGGCTCACGATCTGGCTCACCTGTCACAGATTGTTCGCTGGCAAAACGCTAGCGCGGTTTCGGACCTCGAGCCGTATCACGATGACTACGCCTTCTGATCGGGTGGATCAGTTGCAGAATCCTAACCGCCTCGACGTCGTGAAGGCGGTCCAGATCCAGGAGTCCGATCTCCTGGGGGTGAAATCCCCGGGTCAGTGACCGGGATCTCTGTTTCCCATATCTTGCCGAGGCGTTCGCCGCTGCGAACATGGTCACGGCTATGCTTCGTGCCGGGGCGATTCAGTGCCAGAGCCTCGTCGAGAGCTTTCTCGATCTTCTCGCTGCTCGCGTCGGGGTCGAGCCGGGAGATGACCTCGGCCTCCAGGCCGAAGCGATCCGGTCTCGTGATCCAGATGGCAGCGGAGGGCTTTTCGATTCCGACCGCTTTCAGCGATTCCATCTCGTCAGTGAGAGCCCAGCTGAATTTTCCCATGAAGCGTTCACTCCAGCAGGAACGGGCTATCTTATTCAGCTGGTCTTCGTCGAGACCTGAAGCGATCACCAGGGGAGTTCGATCGCACGCTGCGATGTTGAGGGCCAGTCTCACATCCTTGGCGACGGGAAGCGCTGGGGTTCCCGTTACCTCGGTAGCTTCGCTGCCCGGGTACTTCCTGGAAACCAGTTCCATCTCCAGAGCAAGCACGGTTCCTTCCCAGCCGGTAGCACCGCCAAACACCATTCTTGGAGTTCGGCCAGCATTGCTGAGTCGCTTCTTGCCGTCGGAAGAGAGGATCACGAAAACGGTGTTTTCCAGCTCTCCAGATCGGCCTCGATAGATCTGTTCCAGCATCTTTCCTTCGGTTTCATCCTCGTAGGTTGCCAGCCGGGCACAGACGAAATTTCGCGACGCTTCGACGACTACTGGGTCGGACCAGAGACTCCGGTCCATTTCCTGTTTCCCAGGTCACCAGATGCCAGGTACGCCACGGCATTGTGGGGCTGCGGAGAGGAGCAGTATCGGTTTTCCAGTCCTGCTCGCCTCGGAGAGTGCTCCCTCCCAGGTTCCGAACCAGGCAACTCCAGCGGGATACTGTTCCCCATCAGTGGCGGTGGCCGCGGAGGGGGGCGCAACGGCCATCTCGGGTCGGGCTGCGGCGGTCAGCAACAGGCCAAAAATCAGTAGTGATTTCCAGGAGTTGGTCATTGTTCGCTCGCTTTCAGTGACTCCAGGAGTCGGTGACCACCACAGATGGCCCGGATTCTCGAACAGGAAGTTGCGGGTTGATCCGGTTCGACTTGACGGTGAATCGGCGACGATCAGCCTACCATCAAACCCCGCTTACGCCGGTTGGTTTCTCTTTGGAGAGACGAGTGGGGTCGCTTACCATCACCCAAAATACAGGTCGGAAAATCGATACAGGAGGTCACCCAGATGAGGTTTGTACTGCAATTACTTGTCGTCTGTACCGTCATTCAGGTGGTACCTGAGGTTTCAGGTCAGGGTGCGCCCACCGCAGATCTGCGCTGGGATTTCAGGGACTCCTTCATCTCTTCCAGCGGGGTGGTTCAGGATGTTCGGGGCCAGTTGCAGGGACAACTGTCTGGTGATCTCGAACTTCATCCAGGAAAGAGTGGCCCCCTGCTCCTCGGTGGGGGAGCCAGGGGAATGCTGTTGCTGTCGAGGAATTACAACTCGGTGAAGGAACATCTCCCCGTCCAGAATTTCACCGTCAGTGGTTGGATGGTACTGGAGGAGGTGATGGAGTGGGGAGCGATCCTCTGCTGCCTTCAGGACAATGGAGGGTTCGAGAAGGGTTGGTTGCTGGGGACCCGTCGTGGCGCTCCTTGCCTGGCAGTGTCGAGCAAGGGGAGTGACGATGGCGACGGATTGATGACCTACCTGGAGGGAACGACGAAGCTGAAACTGGGAGAGTGGCATCACATCGCCGGGAGTTACGACGGGAAGACGATGCGAGTCTATCTCGATGGAAAACTGGTGGGTGAGAGCAGTGAGCAGTCGGGGGAGATCCTGTACCCGAAAAAGGCCCCGCTGGTCATCGGTTCCTATGTCGATGATAACGAGCAGAATCCTCATGTCGGAGCGATCCAGGATTTGCGTATGTGGACCAGTGCTCTCTCAAAATCCGAGATCTCGATGGTCTCCAAAGAACGACCGGGATGTGTGAACTCATCTCCTCCACGGCCTCCGCTGACGATGGTGGTTGCCCCCTATCTCCAGTGGGGAACGCAGGAAGAGATCACCGTGTGCTTCGAAACCTCTCGGCCGACGAGGGCGGTGGTAGAATACGGCACAACCTCGGAGTTGGGGATGCGAGTCGAGGGAAGTCCTTCCAAGTTGCATCACGTGCGGATCGACGAGTTGAAGGCGGGGACACCATATTTTTACAGGGTCTCTGCCAGTCCAGTCGATCAAGAGGGAGACACGCTGCAGGGGCTGTCCAGTGACATCCTCTCCTTTCAGACCGCAGCAGGATACGACACCGCATTTGGATTCCTGGTGGTGGGAGATACCCAGAACAATCCGAAGGTGACGAAATCTGTCAGTGATCTGGCCTGGGGTCACCGTCCCAACTTCATCGTTCACTGTGGTGATCTGGTGGGAACCGGGGGAAACAAACGGGAGTGGGTCCATGAGTTCTTCAGTGCAGCTACTGGAATTCTGGGGCGCTACGCGATGTTCCCGACACTGGGGAATCACGAGCAGAACGCAGCCCTCTACTACGATTACTTCACCATGCCGCAGCCCGAGTACTACTACCAGTATCGCTGGGGCAATACTGATTTCTTCGTGCTCGACACCAACAAAGCTATCGGTGCAAAATCGGACCAGGTGTTGTGGCTCGATGATGCGCTGGCGGCCAGCGATGCCACCTGGAAGGTGGTCTACCATCACCACCCGGCCTGGACCTCGGATGAGAATGACTACGGGAATACCTGGAAGGGTTCATCGACTCAGGGATATCCGCCGGTACAGAATCACCTGGTTCCCATCTACGAGAAGCACGATGTGGATATCGTGTTCAATGGCCACATCCATCTCTACGAGCGAACCTGGCCGATCCGCAACAGAACTGCAGTGGATGCAGGAAAGGGTGTGACCTACATCACCACCGGAGGCGGAGGCGGAAGTCTTGAGAACTTTGCACCACATCGCACCTGGTTCAGTTCCAACAAGCGAGTGGGCCATCACTTCCTGATGGTGAATGTAAATGGAGGCCAGATGGAGATCTCTGCCTATGACATCGAGGGGCGACTCTTTGACAGGGTCCAGCTCGAGCAAGCAGGAGACTGACGTTGATCGCCATTGTTGCCCTGAAATCAAACGTCGAGGACAAGACTCGCGAAATCGGCGATAGCCTGCTGGGATTGCTTGGTGAAGACACCATCGTGCGTCTCGCCGACGGTGGAAAGACAACGGTGGCAGAGGTCGCCGGTGTGGAGGTGAAGGTCTCCAGGCGAGATCACCCGATTCCATCCGAACTACTGGAAGGCCCCCTCGAGGCAGCGTGGTACTGGCCCGAGGCACAGGAACATCTGTCGGACCACCGCTCCCATCTGGTGGTGATCTGTCAGAAATCATCCGGTGAGGATGACGGAAGCGCAGAAGTTGAGGGGGAAGCGGTGAAGGAGGTCCCTGCTGCCGGAGTCTCCGAGATTGAAGAGGTGACGACCCCGCCAAGGCTCGATGCCAGTGAGATCAGCCATGCAGTGCAACGATCGCTGCTGCTGACACGAGTTACCCAGGTGCTGGGGAAGGCCTTCGGAGCCATCGGCGTCTACTGGGATTCTTCCACCAGCCTCCATTCGTGGGGTGCATACGAGGAATCCTGTAACTCGATGACTCCCGATCGATTGCCACTGAGGATCTGGATCGATTTCCGATTGTGGGAAGCGACTGATGGAACTCGTGGTCTGGTGACGAGGGGACTCTCCGCCCTGGGGCAGAGGGAAATCGAGGTGATCGGATCGACCAGTAGTGCCGAGCAGGTGAGAGCATGGAGTTACACCGTCGCCCACTTCTGCCTCGAGCAATCCAAGGTGCTGGAGCATGGCCAGGCAGTGGGAGTGTCCGCCACTGAATGGGTTCGCGCCTGGGTGGTGGAGAGCAGGCTCGAGCCAGGTACCTGGGCGACGTGGCTGGACCTGGAAGCGGAAGAGTGAGCAGGTCACCACGCACGGTTCTGGCACTCACTACCAGTCGAGCAGACTGGGGTCACCTATCATCTCCGCTGGCGCACCTCAGAGATCGAAACGACATCGATCTGCGCCTTGCCGTGATGGGCGCACATCTATCACCGGAATTCGGGATGACCGTCGATGAGATCGAGAAGGAAGGATTCCAGGTCGATCATCGTATCGAGTGTCTGCTCAGTAGTGATACCGATGTTGGCATGGCAAAGACGATCGGAATGGCGATCCTCTCGCTGACCGAAGTCCTCTCCCAGCAGCGGCCCGATCTGCTGCTACTGATCGCTGACCGGTACGAGATGCTGGCTCCAGCGGCAGTGGCCCTCTCCCTCCGCATTCCGGTCGCCCACATCGAGGGAGGAGAGGTCTCCGAGGGGGCGGTTGATCATGCAGTTCGTCAGGCGTTGACCTCCATCGCGCACGTTCACATGGTTCCGACCGAAACTGCCCGGCGCAGATTGCTGATGGCAGGGGAGGAACCGTGGCGGATCCACAAGGTGGGAGCTCCAAGTATCGATCACCTGTATCGAGGTGGTCTGCCATCCGCTGAGGAATTGTCTTCACGACTCGATCTCGATTTCGATGATCCTCCGCTGGTTGTCGTGTGGCATCCGGTGACCCTGGATGAGGATGTCTCGACGGAAACGGTACCATTTTTCAAAGCACTCGAGTCGGTGTCGGGACCGATCGTCTTCTGCTTCCCCAATTCCGATGCCGGAAGTCGATCGATTCATGAACGGGCCACACGCTTCTGTGAGGGCCGTGCAGACGCACGGGTACATGTGAATTTGCCGCACCGTTTTTACTGGGCATTGCTGCAAAACTCGGCTGCCATCATCGGCAACTCATCGAGTGGCATCATGGAAGCGCCTGCCTTGAAGTTGCCCGTACTCAATGTCGGTCGCAGGCAGCAGGGCCGGGAGAGAAGTCGTTGCATCATCGATGTTGCCGCCGACGAAGCGACCATCCTCGAGGGTGTTCGTCAGCTGCTCGATCCACGGTTCCGGGCATCCCTCGACGGGATGGAGAATCCCTACGGAGATGGCACCGCTGGCGAGCAGATCGCCGAGATCATCGCAGAGGTACCACTGGGAGAGAGATTGCTGGAGAAGCGGTCGATTCCTGCGGAGGCGATTCCAGAGCCTCCGTGTTGGCCCCGAACAGACCCCATCAGTTCAACCATCACGAAGGTGTGATCGAATCCACCGAGGCGTGTTCCCTCCTCCGCGGTGGCTATCTTGACCTGGCCAGAACCCTTGTCAGGGCGGAGAGCAACTTCTTGAGGGAGTGAATCTCTGGTGCCCGGGTCCACCGTCCCACCGTCAGTGTGGTGAAGAGGCCCAGTGGTACTGCCACGATGATGGAACAGAGATCCCCTACAACTTGAGGTCCAGGAACTGCAGCGGAGAGTCGCAGGACGAGGATCGTCACCGAGGCGACGGCGCACAGCACCAGCGCATTTCGTGCGCTGGCGGCGATCCGGGGCCTCGGC
>CBFIET010000069.1:0-11420 GCA_965661685.1 Planctomycetota bacterium | reverse complement strand
CAGTCCGGCTTGCCGGGAGCCATCGACGAAGTGGCCGCTACCATCATTGATCAGCAGCACACAGGGGGCGGGGGCGTAATTGGCTGGAGAGCAATAAACCTCCAGGCCTCCCCGGGTACAGGGTGTGAACTGCTCTGCATCGAACTGGAGGTAGGAGCCGATGAAGAGGTCGACGTCGCCGTCCCCTTCGATGTCGAGAAAGGACGCCGCGCTGGAGAAACTATCGATGCGAATTCCCCTGCTCGCCGATTGCTCCTGGAAGTGTCCCGATCCGTCATTGATGTAGAGCTGGTCGAAACCATCGTTGGCGACGAATAGGTCGGAATCTCCATCGTTGTCGATATCGGCAACCGCAACCCCCATCCCCTTGCCAGCTCCGCTGATGCCACCATTGTTCGGTGCCGGGATGAACTGACCATCGACCTGGAGAAACAACTGGTCCATTGGCGGTGATGATTGCGGGTCCGTTGAATCGGGAGCGCCGTTGACCATGTAGAGATCGAGATCTCCGTCCCCCTCGATATCGATGAATGCTGCCCCCGACCCGACGATTTCTCCGATGTGCCGTTTCCCGCGGGCACCGGAATCGTGACGGAATGGGATCGCCTCGTCTTCGATGAGAAAGAGTGGAGAGAAAGCGATATCGGCAGGGGTGTTGCGGGTCGTCGAGTCGGTGCATCCTGCCGCCAGCAGAAGTAGTGTCAGTATCGTCCGGGATCTCAAGGTGATTTCTCCGACTCGACAAGTTGTCGCAGTTCTTCATTCATCTTGTCGTTACCGGCGAATTGTTGTCGCCGGGCAAGTTCCTGTCGTGCTCGATCGAATCTCCGCAATGTCACCAGCGCTCGGATCAATTGTTCCTGCCGTTGAAGGGCACCGTCATCGGTCAGGTTGATGTGCTCGGACTGCTCGGCGATCGCTAGCGATTCCCGCACTTGCCGGTACCTCTTCAAGGTACTTCGGGCCTGTTCTTCCCGCTTCAGTCGCCGCAGAGATCCGGCCAGCGTCTGTAGCGCGGAAAGATCGTCGGGGGTGTGTTGCAGGCAGCTTTCCAGCTCCTTCACCGCTTCGCTGTGTTCTCCCATGTGGGCGTATATCTGGCCCATCAGTCGGGCAGCCAACCCCCGCTGTCGTACCGATAGACGATCTCCTCCCCTCGCTCGAAACTGCAGACACTGCTTTTGAGCGAGGTCCGGTTTGCCAACCCCATACAGGCTGAAGCAGAGTTCCATGGTGATGGCGAGGTCGTCCGGTGCGCTGATTGCGGCCTTCTCGATCACCTCGTGGGCAGCGTGGGGATCATTGATGGAGAGATGGGTCGAATAGAGAACCAGTGAAAGCTGGTTGTAGGGGGCGGTTCCTGCTGGTAGCCGTGCGATGCGTTGCTCCAGCAGTTCGATCGCCTCCACCGGCCTCTCGTTTTCCCGCAGCGATTCGCTCAGCAGGTGAATCACATTCACATCGTCTGGATCGAGGGCATTGGATTGTCGGAAGGAATCGACGGCGAGCTTTCGATTGCCGACCGCGGTAGCGCATTCTCCTTGCACCCTCAAGGCGGTGGCGCTGGTCGGTTCCAGCTCTACCGCCTTGAGAGCGTGGGACAGTGCCGCGGTACTGGCTCCACGGTGCAGGGCACAGAGAGCCAGCGACTGGAGGACGCGTGAATCTTTGGGCTCTGCATCGACCTTCAGTAGCTTGAGAAACGCTTGCTCCGCCTCGAGGTAGGCCTGGTCCTGGGACTGTCCTTTCAATTGCTTGGCGGCGCTGAAACTGCAGCGCCCCAGCATGAACAGTGCTTCCGGATGGCTCCGATTCTGCTTGAGGATGAGACGACAGTGGCGGGCGCAGCCAGCGAGGTCCCCTCGGGCCAGAAGTGCCCGCGCTTCGACCAGCAGGTCCTGCGCCTGTGATTTCGTCATCGAGGTGGACGCATTGACGGTGCATTCGCTGGCAGGCACGAGCAGCAGACCGTGGAGCACGAGAGCGAGGAACATCTGTTTTCTCTCATTTCTCGTGCCGGGCGTTGATGAGATTTGTGCAGAGGACCATCCGCTGCTGATTTTGCGACCATTCACCCCGATGGGAACGGTGGCACGGTGCCATCGAGTTGAGCCCGTGCAGAAGATGCTGCATTGCCTGGTGAAAACCGTCAAGATCTACCTTCCCGAGGAAATCCTCTCCTTCCATGTAGAGGAGAGGATTTCACGCCACTGAAGCGCTGGAGAGGCTGAAGGCTGATGTCAGAAGATCGATTATCGCATCGCTGGCTGTACGGAGTGATTCTTCTCATCACGGTGATCTCTGCCGTCGGAGCTCACGATCTGGCGACCTGGTTCTTCGAGCTGATGATTGGCGCCTTCGGTGTCTCGCTGCTGTGGATGACTCGTAGCAGGTTTTGCTTCAGCAACTTCTTCATGGCAGTGGTGCTGGTGCATTACGTGGTGCTGGCTCTCGGGGCTCATTACACCTATGCGCTGGTCCCCATCCCGGAGTGGGTCGATGAAGCCTTCCGATTCGAACGCAATCACTTCGACAGGGTCGGTCATTTCATGCAGGGCGTGACTCCGGCACTCCTCACGGTGGAGTGGTTGACTCGAAGAAGTGTAACGAGTGGTCGGTGGTTGATCTCGACCACGGCGGTGTGTGTGGGGCTGGCGTTCAGTGCCCTCTACGAGATCCTCGAGTGGGGTTGGGTGGTCATCTTCTATCCGGGCCAGGGTCCCGAGTGGCTGGGGATGCAGGGAGATCCCTGGGATGCTCAGGCGGATATGTTCATGGCGCTATGCGGAGGATTGGTGGCGGTGCTAGTGGTCGGCACCTTGCACCGTCGATCGATGGAGAAACTCGATTCCACCTCGACCTGAAATTGACAGGAGGACGGAGAGTTGAATCACTCCCCGTCCTCCTGTCCTGTCACTCGATCGATGCTCTAGAAGGAGCGTCGCTCCGCTTTACGGCGGATCTTTTCTGCGTACTTGTCACGCAACTGGGTGTGGCGGCTGGTCAGGTCAACACTGCGGCCGTCGATCCACATCGCTTCCACCTGTGTCGGAATCTCCAGCGGATCTCCGTTGGTGATGATCAGCGTTGCAGACTTGCCTCTGGCGAGAGAGCCGTACCTGTCGGCGACCCCGAAGATGCGTGCCGGAGCCAGTGTGATCGACTCCAGCGCCTTCTCCGGTCCCAGCCCGTACGCTGCAGCGGTCGCAGCATGGTACGGCAGGTTGCGAACATTGGAGGTGTCGAAGGCGCCGATGCAGAAGTCGACTCCCGCTGCAGCGAGAATCGACGGTGTGGTGAAGGGCTCGTCGTAGGCGGCATCCCGATCGGAGGGAAGGCGGTGGACGGGACCGTAGACCACGGGCACCTGATGTTCGGCGAGGAAGTCAGCGACGCGAGCCGCATCACGAGCTCCCACGATCACCGGCTTCAGTTCGGTTTCGAGTGCCCACTCGACGGCAGCACGGATTTCTCGGGCTGCGTTGGCGTGGATGAAGACGGGAGAGGTGCCCTCTACCGCCGCCCGCAACGCCTCCAGACGGAGATCGGGAGCATTGCCCTCGACCACCTCTTCCGTTGCCGAGCGATTCTTGCAGTACAACTTCGCCTGACGGAACAGTTCGCGGATCTCTTCGACCCTGGCCGTGGTTGAGTTTCCACCGCGGCGGTTGCTGCTCTCATCTGCTCTTGGATCGATATCTGTCGTGCCCGCACGATCATGGGAGTGACCATGTCCGTGACCGTGGGCGTGAGCATCTTCCTGCTCGAAGAAGCGACGCCCTCTGCGCTGGGAGGGCCACTGGATCTCCAGACCCAGCTCGGTCTTGACTGCCAGGTCTTCCCACGTCCAACCATCGAGGCGCAGCAGCACCGATTGACCCGAGATGAGACCGCCGCCAGGACGGGTTGCCGCCAGCGCGATGCCATTGGCTCTCGCCACCGGAATGTGCTCGCTGTCGGGATTGACCGAGCTCGCAGCCCGGGCGTTTGGATTGAGGCTTCCCGCCTCTCGCTGGTCGTTGGTGGCGCGCACCGAATCGATCTCGATCAGACCGAGGCTGGTGGCCGATGCGATCAGGCCGGGGTACACGTGCTTGCCGCTGGCATCGATCACTTCACAGTTGTTGGGCACGGGGATTCCCGAACCGATCCCGGTGATCCGTCCTCGATTGAAGACGATGGTTCCGTCGACGATTGGATCTCCATCGACGGGATGAATGGTTGCACCGACGATGGCGATGGGCGTGGTTTGAATCTTGCCCGGTACCGGATCCGATCCGCTACCGACCTGTGGGTAGAAGGAGAAGACACCGGCCAGCAGGATCACTGCAAGGATCGTGAGTCGTTGATAATCTTTCATCGGCTTCCCTCCCCTCTCTCAGCACCATCCCCTGGGGCGGGTGCTGCTCCCATGGAAGTTTCGAGGAGGATCGAGATCAGCTCCTCGCGGCGATTCTTGGCGGCCATCTGCATCTGCTGATCGATGGCGCGGTCAAAGAAGCGTTGCCCCTCGATCCATGTCTGAAGACAGAGGGTGTATCCGGACATCGGATCACCGGACCAGATGACGAAGTCGCCATCCTTGCCCGCTTCAAGGGAGCCGATGCGATTGTCGAGCCTCAACTGATATGCCGGATGAAGGGTGACGAACTTGAGTGCTTCTTCGGGGGGGACGTCGCCGTACTTGACCGCCTTTGCTGCCTCGAGATTGAGGCGACGGGCCAGTTCATCCGAATCGGAGTTGAAGGAGACATTGACCCCGGCTCTGCGCATCAGCGCGCCGTTGTACGGGATCGCATCATAGACCTCGAACTTGTAAGCCCACCAGTCGCTGAAAGTGGATCCGGCAGCGCCGTGGCGAGCCATCTCGGGGGCGACCTTGTACCCCTCCAGGATGTGCTGGAAGGTTCCGATGGTGAATCCGAAGTCCTCGGCAACTCGCATCAGCATCAAGATTTCATCTTGGCGATAGGAGTGACAGTGGATCACCCGCTCACCCTCGAGGATCTCGACCAGAGCTTCGAGTTCAAGATCACGACGGGGCGGTGTCATCGTCGAGCGATCGGCATTCTGCCACGCACGCCACGCATCCCGGTACTCTCGTGCTGCATGGAAGGAGTCTCGGATCAGCTGTTCGACTCCCATGCGAGTCTGGGGGTAGCGGCCGGTGGCTTCATTCCCCCAGTTCGATTGCTTGACGTTTTCACCGAGAGCGAACTTGATCATCTTCGGTGCGTCTTTGATCTTCATCTGCTGAGACGAGGTTCCCCAGCGCCACTTCACCAGCGCGCTTTGGCCCCCGATGGGGTTTGCACTGCCGTGAAGTAACTGAGCGGTGGTCACTCCTCCTGCTAGCTGTCGATAGATGTTGATGTCCTCGCAGTCGACAGAGTCTCCGATGCGAACCTCAGAGGTCACCGCCTGGGTGCCCTCGTTGACGCCACCACGGATGGCGGTGTGCGAATGAGGATCGACCAGTCCCGGCGTGACGTGCAGTCCGGTTCCATCGATGACATGAGTTCCCTTGGTGGCGGTGAGGTTTTGCCCCACCTCGATGATCTTGCCACCCATGACCAGAAGATCAGCCTCTTCGAGAATCCCTTCGGGACCACAGGTCCACACGGTGGCGTCGGTGATCAGAACCGAATCAGGAGAGAAAGGACCTTCGGTGGTGCCGTACGCTCCCAGCGGCATCGAGATCTGGCGATCGATGGAGCCCTCGAAGTGCGAGGAATCGATGTCATTACCACGCCTCGAGGGGCGGCCTCCACTGAAGGCGGCGGGTCTTCCAGTACGACCTCCTGGCCGACGTCCTAATCCTCTTCGGCCTTCCCTGGCACCGCGACGAGCGGGGCGGGCGTCGGCATTCTCACCCGCTTCGGCATCCGCCTCGTTGCCACCCGCTTGAGGGCGAGAGTTTTCGGGTGCGTCGCCGGTACGGACTGCCACGAAGGAGTACTCCGGATATTCGGGGCTCACGACACTTCCACGGATGTTGCCGTCGTGTCCGAGGGTTCCGCCAAAGCGAGCGTATCCCTTGTCTCCGAACGGGCCTCCGACGAAGGTGATTCCGATGTCCGATCCCTCGACATGAAGTCGAGCGGGACGCAACGTTTCATCCATGTAGTTGACGGTGATCCTCGGGCTCTTTTCCGAACCGGAGAGGACGAACCCGAACTCCATCGAGCTCTGCTGTGCATTGACGGTCACAGCCCAGGTGCCGCGAATATCGCGGGGGGCTGCGGCGCTGTTCTCGTGACGAGTCCCGTCGATCCACACCTCGGTGCAACTCTTGCCACTCTCGAACGGCTGACCGTCGAACACCGCAAGCATTGCGGTCTTGCCCACGGCAACCCGACCAAATCGATCCTCTACTCCCATCAATCTCGCCGGCTCGGTGGTCACTGCTGCCAGTGCGACATCCGCTGGAAGTCCACGAGCGATCGCCTGGCGCACTTGCCCGGCGAAGGCGGAAGGAGAGTCGAGTCCCTGGCTGGTGAGGGTGAAGGGGACCCCGGCCCTGCGCAGACGTTCCGGGTTTTCCGGAGCGGTTGCCCACAGTTCCAGGGTTCGAAGATTGATGCCGCTGTCTCCCCCGGCTCCATCGATCTCGGGAGCGTCGGGAAAGTTCACCGGCAAGATGAAGGGAGATCCGGTTGCTGCTACTGCATCCAGCTGCAGGTATTCCTGTCCGTTGCCGTGGTACCAGGTGTTGACCTTGAACTCCTCCAGCGCCTCTTCGAGGGCGAGGGTTTCGAGGATGTCTCGAGTTTTCAGGGCCAGCGGTGTGCTGCCATCGAGAACCGGGTACAGAGCCTCCAGCGACAGGTTCGATTCGGGTCTGGCCAGGTGATCTGGATGGGAACGGTGAGATTCCCACGCTTCACGGTACCAGGCTGCGTCGTAGAGGGTCTGACGCATCAGCGCCATCGCCCCCATCCGCGATGACGGGTAACCGCCGCCGCCGCGCCAGCCTCCAGCCTGGAGGCCGCCACTGATGGCGATCTGGTCCTCGATCAATGCCCTCCGGTCCGCTCCTCCGACCAGTCGTGCGTAGACGCTGGAGCCGGTGAAGATTCCCTGTTGGGGGGAGATCAGCGCGCTGGTGAAACCCGCTCGCCGGTACCCGTTTGCGACATCGGAATCGATGACGAGTCCCTCCGCCGTGTTGTACTCGGGGTGGACCTTGCGGTTCCAGCTGCGGCCAGCCCTGGAGGACTCGGTCGACTCCTCGACATCGATGCGTACATCCATGTCGATGAAGCCAGCGGTGATGACATGGCCGCTGCGGTCCCAGATCCGGGCATTGGATGGAATCGACACCTCGGTGCCGACTGCGGTGATGACGCCATCCTCGATGAGGATGGTCGCGGATGAAATTATCTCTCCTGGTTCGGTGATCACATCAGCTCCGACGATCGCATGGATCTCCGGAGTTCTGCGTTCGATCCCCTCGCGCGGTTCGGTCTGGGCTACCAGGGCCGAGGCGAGCGAGGAGATGAAGATGACCAGTGTGAGAAGACGGATCCCTCGAATCATGGGGAAACACCCTTCCTGCTGTTGTTGAGTGAACCCTGGATCGTAACCGATTCACGGTGGTAGATCAGTTCGCAACTGGTCAGGAACGGATGGCGAGGGCCGAGAAGGTATCCTCGGGTGGCAGTGGAGCGAAACGACTCAGGAGGCGTCAGGGGCGACAGAGCAGTCCATCGGCACTGCGATCTGGCCCTTCCAGAGGGAAGGGAGCGGTCGGTGCCGCCTGGGAAGAGAAGAGATAACCGAGAAGGGATACCGGATCGGCGATATCGACCTGGCCATCATCGCTGACATCGAGGGCGTCGAGGCAGGCGGGGGTGGCGGTTCCCTGGAACAGAAAACCGAGACTCAGGATGGCATCACCGATACCGACGATGCCGTCCCTGTCCGAATCCCCCCGTACGAACCGGTCCTGCACGATGACATCACCGATCATGCCGAAGGCGACATGCGGGATGCAGAAATAGGGAAGATCAAAAGGGGTATCGAAGGTGAACTCGACGATCGGATTGAGATCGGAGGATTCCTCGTCGAAGAGCGCTCCTGGTTCAAAGATGGTGCCGGGGGCTCCGCCGGCGATGCCACTGGTCACGGTGTGAAGCATCTCCATCGGTTCGTGGACCCAGCGGACTCGATCTCCTTCAAAGATCTCGATGGTCTGGGGGATGTAGGAGTTGTCGACGACGCTCACCTCGAAGGTGAGGGTGTCATCGAGAACGGTGATGGAACCGACCTGGGTGGTGTTGTTTCCATCGAAGAAGCCGACGGTGACGCCCATGTCGGAAAAGGTGTGGGTGAAGCTTGGATTGCTGGCATCGATGGGGGCAGAAAAGATGCTGCCCGGTTCGTCGGGAGTTCCTGCTGTTCCACCGGGAACTCCGCTGAGGAGCTGGTGATCCCCGGCGATCCAGTTCCAGGTTACCGAGTCCCCTGGCTCGATGATGAGACTGGTCGGCAGGAATGCAGAGCCGAAGAAGTTGATGAAGTGTTCTTCAGCATCGGCCCGGAGTCCTGGCATCAAGACCAGGAACAACAGGATGCATGGAATAGAACCAATCTGTCGCAATCTCATGCCAGGAAGCCGAGCGGGTTGAAGAGTCCGGGGTTTGCTGCCGCTGCAGCATCGAACCCGGGCATGAATTGATCCATCAGCAGTGAATCGTCTCCGAAGTGGCCGGTGAAGATTTCTGCAAAGATCGATCGGAAGTCGCTATTGGCCGCCAGGTATCGATCGTTGACGGTGAACATCGATCCCGGTGCCCAGCTGACCGGGTCACAGTTGTAGACGCCTCCGATCACCGATCCGCCGGCGATGAACATGGTGCTGGCTGCTCCATGGTCTGTGCCCTGCGATCCGTTCTCGATGGAAGTTCTTCCGAACTCCGAGACGGTGACGACGATGACATCTTGCCACTGTGCCTGTAGGTCGCGGGAAAGGGCCTGGATCCCCTGGGCGAGACTCGCCAGCAGGTTCGGATGTGCGCCGGTGATGCGACCCTGTGCAGTGTGTGTGTCCCAGCCATCGAGGTTGACCCCGAGCAAGGTGGCGGGAGTTCTCTTGAGGAGCATGGCGATTTCGGAGAGCTGATTCCCGAAGGTGTTGTTGGGGTACACCGCACCATTTTCTGGAACGTAGGGTCCCTGGGCCAGGGCCTGCTGGACGGTGTTGACCGACTCCCCGAGTTTCACTCCGGTCGGCATCAGGATGTCGCGGTAGGCTCCGCCCTCGACGTCGGGCTTGCCTCCGTAGGCACCGTACAATCCGCTTCCGTCGGTTCCTCCCGGAGTCGACGGCAGTTCGCCGAGGAACTTGCTGACCTGATCGAGGTTTCCGGTGAAGGAGTACTCTGCCGAGGCGGGGAAGGCGGGCATCGGAACCGAGCCTCGCATCACGATCGGTAGCGAGTCGTCGAGATAGGCGCCGGGGAATGGATTGTCGGCGAAGCCTGGCACGTTGGCGAAGCGTCGGTACAGCAGTCCCTCTTCGAGGGTGCTGTTGCCGGGAACTCCATTTTCCCAGAATTGCTGTGCGCTGAAATGACTTCGTGATTGGTCGGGGTATCCGATGCGGTGCAGCACGGCGAGGTTGCCAGGACCGGCAACACCGTTGAGGGAGGTGTGGTTGTAGACCTCCATCATCGGTTGCAATGATGGGTGCAACTGTGCGAAGCCGTTACCGAGGTCGACCGCTTCGGTGTCATTGATGAAGAGTCCCGGTCTGGTCCCCTGGCTGTAGTCCACATCTCCCCGGGGAATGACGGTGTTGATGGCGTCATTTCCTCCACGCTGGAAGATGAAGATCATCTTCTTCTGTCCCGCATTGGGAACCTGTGCCAGCGCCTTGCGTGTGAGAAATCCTGGGCCATAGAGTGGCGGAAGGATCAGCCCCAGGGCAGCGAGTCCACCTTTGCGGAGCAGGTCTCTGCGATTCATCATCGTCTTCTCCTTCTCTTCTACTGAAACTGCCAGCGGGGCAAGCTGAACATGAAACCAACCATGTCACGGATCCGATTGAAGTAGTCGGAAGCGTCGGGACTGAGTGGCCAGGGATTGCCGAACAGGTCGGTCTCCAGGTAATCGATGATCACGCACTTCTCCGCCTCGGTGAGAGTGCCCTGGAACAGAACCTCGTCGAAGACCTCGATCACGGCCACGGCACCGAGTCCCTGGTTCACATCGATGTAGTCGGCGATGTTCCACTGGTAGTCGTTATCGACATTGGAAGCAAAGCGTCTTGCGAAGTTGATCCGGGTCAGGAGAGTGGTCGTACCGATCCAGTCAGAACCGATCTCGGAGTAGCCATCCGGTTCGTCTCTCTGGAACAGATCCATCCCCATATCTTTCATCTGATTGGCGAGGTCATCACTGCTGGCGGTGGCGTTCAGGGAACGCAAGGTCGAGTTGATGAACTCGATCGGTGTCTTCACCTTGTTCTTGTGATTCTCGATGTGCCAGAAGGGACCATTCTGATTGACTGGATCGAGCAGTACTTCCATGACGGTACCGATGTGTCCCGGTTCCACGGTGGAGTACCAGGCAGCGATCATGTCCGCCAGTAGTGCCTGCAACTCCAGGGGAGCGGAGCCATCTGCCACCGTCGTCAGAGAGATTTCGTCGGAGACGAACTTCTGGATCAACTTGATACAGATGAACTGTGCGGTTCCCGGGTGCGCGGTGAGGGCTTCGAGGAGGTCGATTCCATCGAGAACGCCATCGGCGCCGACTCTCCCTGCCGGGATATCCAGCTGGTATGGAGTGCCGGCGAAGATCGACTTGGTTCCGTCATCGTGCTGGCCAGGGTTGAAGCGGAATGTCCAGCGACCCTGTCGATTGTTGAGATCGATGTGTCGATCGGTGGGCGTGTTGCTGGTGAAACGTGGCAGGAAGGATGCATCCCCGTTGTTGATGGCGCTGTTGTGGACCTGAGCCGCGAGGACGTTTTCTCCGGCGACCATCAGATGGCGGTAGTGATCGAGGTCGATGAGAAGTGGCCTCCCCGTGACCTCGTGGTTCCCTGAAGATGCGGTATAGGGTGGAGGGGTTGGAGCATCGAACAGGGTGCTCGTGCGTCCGATCTCGACTCCGTTGAGGTACATCACCACACCGTCGTCGTAGGCCACTTCCAGTTCCATCCGGTCAGGTGTGGCCGGGTCGGGGATGATGAAGGTCTTTCTGGCGTAGAAGCTGATGTAGTTGTTGACCATGTCGGTGAGGAGAGTGGCATCGTCTCCATCCCCCATGCCGATTCCGGTGGGACCCACCAGCCAGGTGGAGTCGTCGAATCCATTCTCTGTCCAGGCGGTGGTCGGCGCACCCAGTGGATCCGGCGTCGGCTCCTCGATGCCCTTGAAGTAACGCCAGTCGTCGCCGATCTCGACGAGAGC
>CBFIET010000068.1:0-14655 GCA_965661685.1 Planctomycetota bacterium | reverse complement strand
GCCTTCATCGCTCACACGGAGTTGCTCCATCACGCTTTCGCGCATTAGTGGAAGATTCTCGACTGCAGCCTCCCGTAGGAGTCTGGGCAGTGTCTCAGTCCCAGTGTGGCCGGACACCCTCTCAGGCCGGCTAGCCATCATCGTCTTGGTAGGCCGTTACCCCACCAACAAACTAATAGCACGTGGACCCCTCCTGAAGCGCCAGCCGAAGCCAGCTTTGATCCCGAAGGACCGTATGCGGTATTAGCCATCCTTTCGAATGGTTATCCCCCTCATCAGGGTAGGTCATCCACGCATTACTCACCCGTTCGCCACTTGCTCACTCCGAAGAGTTCGCTCGTTCGACTTGCATGCCTAATCCACTCCGTCAGCGTTCGTTCTGAGCCAGTATCAAACCCTTCAGTTTTATTCTGGCATGCCGACAGTTCATTCAAGGAAATTGCACAGAGGCAAGATCCAGGAACACCCAGCCGGCTTGTCGCGTCACTAGTTCAAATTACACAATTGTCAATTCACTGAACTCGCGTTCAGGTCTGTGCACACCACACCCGGGGAGGCATGGCATGCGACCTTCTTCGCGTCACGGGCCCGAAATTTCAAAGAACAAAGGTCGCAGTCCGGTACGGGATCAAAAACCTCAAGCGACAATAGTCCATGCACCGGGTCGAGATAAATCTCGTTCCGGTCTGGTCCTGAGTTGCCTGGGAGTGTCCCGAAGGGCGAACCACGAGCAGATCGGAATCCTACAGATCCGATCAGGAACATCAACACCGAATTCCGATTTTCTACTAATTATAAATCCAGCGCAATTGGGCAGTTGAGAGCTGCTCAGGGTGAGGGACTGGCTGACGCCGGAGGCGCCGTCGATGGAGCGCTTCTCCACAGGTAAATGGCGAACAGGATCGCTGGCAAGGCGGTCAGTTGCGCCCAGGTCAACTCCCCCTCCAGAACGCCGTGATCTGCCCGTATCGTCTCGATGAGGCCTCTTCCCAGGGGGTAGAGGAGCAGGAACAGGGCGAAGGTTCTTCCCGAACGAGCCAGTTTTGGGCCGGTAAACCACAGAATCGCCGCCAGAAGGAACCCCTGCAGCGACGAATAGAGCTGGGTCGGATGCAGGGGAGGAGACGGCTCGCTCCCATCTCCAAATTGGAAGGATGGGGGTGAACCGGGAGGAAAGATCGCCGCCAGCGGCATCTCGGCAGCGCATTCTCCGCCCCAGCAGCAGCCGTTGAGGAAGCAACCGAGTCGTCCGAAGGCGATCCCGATGGCCAACGCCGGGGCGATCAGATCGAGCAACTGACGCCACGGGCCGAACTTTCCTCGTCTCTGCATCACCGCAAAACCGAGCAGTCCCCCGGCGATGGCCCCGTACAAAACCAATCCCCCACGCCACAAGCGAAAGGTCTCGAACCAGTCGCCATCGGCGTAGACCTCGTGTCGAAACTGGATCAGGTACCACACCCTGCCGCCGACGATTCCACACAGCACCAGCATCACCGCAAGATCGGAGAGAGAGTCTGCGTCCAGTTGCTGACGACGGGCACCCATCCGTAGCAGCATCATCGCCGACAGAACCCCCAGCAAGACCATGGCTCCATAGCCAAAGACGGGAAGATCACCGAAGGGAGTGGGAATCTCGAACAGTACTCGGTACAGGAGTGCCTCCTCTACTCCTTGCCTACCTCAGCACCCGGTCTGCATCAAGCGCACAGTTGGCAAGCGACGCAGGAAACTCGCCGATTATCTTCAACCACCTCCGGTTCGACCATGCCACGGGAGGTCAGTTCCGGTACCCTGTATCGCGAAGGAGAAGGAACGACCATGTCCGATGAAAGCCGCCCCCAGCCGCGTCGCATCGCTCTCCTCGGAAGCACGGGATCCATCGGCACCCAGGCACTCGAGGTGATCCAGGAGTCGCAGGGTTCGCTTGCCCCGGTGCTCCTCTCCGTAGGCAGCAGGAGCGCTCCCCTCATCGATCAAGCACTTCTTCATCAACCCGAACGTTGCATCATCGTCGAACCGGAAACCTCCATCGAAGAGATCCAGCGCAGTTACCACGCCAGCGGTGGCGATGCCGATTTCTTTGCGGGACAACAGGAACAACTCGACAGTATCGCCGAGATGTCCATCGACATGGTGATCAACGGAATCACCGGTGCTGCCGGTCTACGAGCGAGTCTTGCGACCCTGGAGGCGGGGATCGACCTCGCCCTCGCCAACAAGGAGTCGCTGGTCACAGCCGGTGCACTGCTGAAGAGAGCTGCCCAGCGCAGTGGTGCCACCATCTATCCCGTCGATTCGGAACACGGAGCGGTACAGCAGTGCCTCGCCGATTCCCGGATAAAGACGGTCCACCGCATCGTCTTGACCGCCAGCGGGGGCCCCTTCAGGGGAATGAATCGGCAACAGCTCGAGACGGTGACTCCCGAGCAAGCGCTTCGCCATCCGACATGGCAGATGGGAGATCGCATCTCCATCGACAGTGCCACCCTCTTCAACAAGTTGCTGGAGGTGATCGAGGCACAGGAACTGTTCGGACAGCCTTCCGGGGGAATTGATGTCGTCGTCCACCCCCAGTCGATCATTCACGCCCTGGTCGAGTTCCTGGATGGAAGCACCATGGCGCATCTCGGCTACCCGGATATGCGCGTCCCGATTCGACACGCATTACACCGGGGGGATCGCCCACCGGGAGATTTTCGCCCCCTCGACCTTCTCGACCTGCAGCAACTGACCTTCGAGGCGGTCGACCACCAGACCTTTCGATCCCTCCAGATCGGCCAGCCAGTCCTGGACCACCCCGGCACGACTCTGGGGGCAGTACTCAACGCTGCTGACGAAGAAGCGGTCGCAGCATTCCTCTCTGGTAGTGTAGGATTCTTGCAGATCTTCGACCTCGTTGAACGTGCGATCCAGGAGCACCAGCACCAACCGCTGGAAAATCTGGAGCAAGTCATCGAGATCGATCAAGTTACCCGCGAACAAGTCAGGAGTTGGTACCCTTGAACCTCTTGCTTGCCATCCTCGGCATCGGATTCCTCATCTTCGTTCACGAGCTGGGGCACTTCCTCGCCGCCAAGTTCGTGGGCGTCCGCGTTCACACCTTTGCCGTCGGCTTCCAGCCGACCATCTTCGGCTGGAAGGCACGCCTCTGTGCCTTCACTTACGGAGAGACTGAATACGTCATCGGTCTGGTACCTCTGGGAGGTTACGTTCAGATGGCTGGCGAGGAACCGGGCGATGATCGCACCGGCGCCGAAAATGAGTTCCACAACAAACCGATTCCCGGTCGCCTGCTGATCCTCGTGGCAGGCGCAGCGATGAACCTGATCTTCGGATTGATTCTCTTCATCGCCGCCTACACCGCTGGAGTGAAACAGGTTGCCCCCATCGTCGGTACCGCCGTGGCAGGTGGCCCGGCGTGGAGTGCAGGTGTCCGTTCTGGAGATCTGATCACTGCGGTCAACGGCGAGGAGTGGAGCGACTATTCCAACGTCGCCACCGCCATCGCCCTGTCGGGAGGATCGAAGGCGGTGACGCTGACGCTTCTTCGAGATGATCGCAGCCTCGATATCCCCATCGATCCGATGTGGGATCCTGTCGCTGGCCGCTATCGAATCGGAATCAGTCCGGCGATCTCCGACCGCATCGCTTCGGTTCTGGAGGGCAGCCCGGCGCAAATGGTAGGTCTACAGGAAGGCGATCGACTGCGGGGCATCCGCATCTCGATCCCCTCCCAGGAAACCATCGCCGTCGGAGCCAGAGATCTGACACCCGACCGGATGCTCCAGACGCTTTGGGATCTACGAAACTCCACCGCCAGTGGAAAGTTGATCCTCGACATCCAGCGTGAAGAGCAATCGCTGGTGATGACCATCGACCTGGCACCCTCCTCGACAGGTTCGGAGACCACTGGAGGACGTGGCATCGGTGTACTTCCCCGCGCGAGAAGTGTGGTGGCGGTACAGACCGATTCTGCTGCTGCATCCAGTTTCCGGATCGGCCAGGAAATCGTATCCATCGAGAATGCCAGCACCGGAAAGAAGTTCCCCGTCGAGGTCCTCGACCTACTTACCATCGGCCAGGCTGCCGGCGACACGGATGTGGAACTGGTTCTCGGCTTGCGTTCCTCGGAGGATCAGATTCGTGTCGGTAGCGAACAACTTCGAAGCTGGATCGGCGAGGATCTGATCATCGGTTCGGTAAAGAGAACCGTGGTACAGATCTCCGATCAAGCCCGCGATCAGCTGTCCATCCCCCTCGGATCCGAAATCGTGTCCATCGCCGGTGTAGCGATCGGAACCGAAGACTACATCGATGTCGAACTGCCTTCAGGAACTCGAATCGATTGGATCGACACCAGCACCTCACCCGAGCGGCTGAAGAGTGGCGAAGTCGGTGACGGTGAAGCGATCCAGCTGGGCCTGGTCCTCGGATCGCCGGCTCGAATCGGCCGCACCCTCGCCGGTTCCCCCGCTGCCGAAAGTGGTATCCCGATCGGATCGGTGGTCACCAGCATCAACGGAATCCAGGTGGAGAAGTGGGATGATCTGGTCGGTGCGGTGCGCTCCGATGAGGAGTCCTACAACATCGTCCTCAGCAGTGCCGACTCCGGCACCATCGAGACCCAGATCGCTCCCCGAGCCTTGATGGAACCGATCGGTATCGCCATGTCGGTGCACCAGTTCAACGAACAGCACTCGGTATCGGAGGCGATGATTCACGGGTACCGGCAGTCGTGGATCTGGGGTGGCAGGATTTTCTTGACCCTCAAGGCACTCTTCTCCGGAGATGTCCACGGCAAGAACCTGAATGGTCCCGTCGGCATCATCGACATGGGTCGCAAGGTCTCGCAGGTGGGCCTGGGGAATCTACTATTCCTTTTGGCTCTGATCAGCATCAATCTCGGAGTCTTCAATTTGCTCCCCTTCCCGATCCTCGATGGGGGGCACATCTTCTTCCTTCTCATCGAAGCGGTACGAGGACAACCGGTCCCCGAAAAGATCCAGCAATCGGTACACATGGTCGCGTTCCTGATGCTGATCTCGCTGGCACTCTTCGTCACTTACAATGATTTGCTGCGCCTTTGGTGACGCCGTGGATGAAGTTTTTTCGTCTTCGTCTGGCTCCCACCGCCCTTTCCAACGTGGTCGCCGGGGCCGCTCTGGGTGGCGCAGTCCTCGACCTGACCGGCTGGATTGTGTTACTGACCTGGACCACCTCGCTGTACATGGCGGGAATGGGTTTCAACGACCTGGTTGATCGAAACCTGGACAGAGAGAGGGCTCCTCACCGGCCACTCCCTTCCGGCACCATCACGCTGCAATCGGCACGCTGGGCCCTCTTGATCGTCTCCATTCCGACGATCCTGTTGCTGATCGCCATGCCCGATGACGTCCTCATCCATGCCACCACCGCCATCGTCTGCGCTCTCCTCTACAACATCGCATTCAAGGAGGTGTACCTCCTCGGCCCCCTGGTGATGGGAACCGTCCGCTATTCCATCGTCCTGGCTGCGGCCAATTACGCCTGCCCCGGAGAGATCCCCGTGGCCGCATCGATCCATGCTCTCACCATCGGACTTTTCACCGCCACCGTCACCTTTTTCTCCCAGGCGGAGGAAGAGGCAAGGCTCAGGACCCTCGATTTCCGACTGATCCTGGTGTTACTGATTCCCTTTGCCACCGGAATCTCCATGGACCTGGGGCAGCCCCCCCTCGACGCCTTCCAACTGGGTTTGACGCTGGTGATTCTCCTGTGGCTTCTTCGAGGAAGGGCCTACCGTCGGGGCACCCCCGCCAGCCAGTGCACACCGGTGCTGTTGATGGCACTCCCACTGCTTGATCTGAGGGGCACCATTACCTACTCTCTGGATGGGTTGTGGATAATTCCCCTGCTGGCATGGCTGTCGCTGAGACCCCTGCTACCGTGGGGTAATGCCCCCGGTAAATTGCAAGCCCCCAGTAGATCGCAATGAGAGCGAAGAGGTTCTTGATGAAGATCGTCGTCATAGGCTCCGGAGGACGTGAACACGCCATCGGTCATCAACTGGCTCGATCGAGCCGGGTGCAAGAGGTGATCTCCTGCCCGGGCAACCCGGGTCTCCAGCGACTGGGGACCTGCTGGACCGACCTCGATCCACTGAAGGACACCGAATCCTTCGTCAAGCGCTGCCGAGACGAGAACATCGATCACGTCGTGATCGGCCCTGAAGCACCGCTGGTGGCAGGACTCGCCGATCGACTCCGAAGCGCAGGGATCTGTGCGTTTGGACCCTCTGCCGCTGCCGCTCGTCTGGAAGGATCGAAGGCGTACTCGAAGGAATTCATGGAGCGACACCGGATTCCTACCGCTGCCCATCGCACCATCACCGATGTCCGCGATCTTCCAGCTGCACTCGATCAATTGCCGGAACAGGTTGTCGTCAAGGCGAGTGGCCTGGCTGCGGGCAAGGGTGTCATCGTCTGCGACGATCGGCAGCAGGCGATGGCAGCGGCCACCGCCATGCTGGTCGAGAACTCCTTCGGAGAGAGTGGCAAGACAGTTGTTCTCGAGGAGCGGATGCGAGGACCTGAGGTCTCGGTGCTGGCTGTCGCACACGGTACAGATGCGCTGGTTCTCCCCACTGCCCAGGACCACAAGCCCCTTCTCGACGGCAACCTTGGCCCCAACACCGGAGGTATGGGAGCGTTCTGCCCGGGAACCATCATCGATGCCTCCGATCTCGACATCATCCGCAGGGACGTCATCGAACCGACATTACAGGGTCTCTGCTCCGACGGAATCGAGTACTCCGGAGTCCTCTACGCCGGTCTGATGATGACGGAGTCGGGGCCGAGAGTACTGGAGTACAACTGCCGGCTTGGAGATCCAGAGACGCAACCGGTGCTGTCGCGCCTCACCAGCGATTTCACAGAGATCCTCGAGGCGACCGCTGAGGGGGCTCCCTCCTCCGCCTCCGTCAGTTGGGACCCAAGAGCCTCGCTATGCCTGGTCCTCGCCTCTGACGGCTATCCAGCGGCCCCACGGAAGGGCCAACAGATCAGTGGAGAAGTGTTCAGCGAGATCGACGATTCGGTGCAGGTTTTCCACGCCGGAACCGTCGCCGATGGAGATCAGATCACCGTCTCGGGAGGACGCGTACTGGGAGTCACCGCCCTTGGAAACTCGCTGGAGGAAGCACGAAATCTCGCCTATCAAAGGGCCGGGATGATCGCCTTCGATGGCAAGATCTACCGGGGGGATATCGGTACCTATCAGGAAGTGCGCAACAAGACGGAATCGATGGAGTAACAGGGCCATCGGGAACCAAATCAATATAGAATTTACATCGGCTCCCTGCGGGGCGAACTGCGAAGCGATTCTCCGTGCTCTTCCACAGTGGTTTGGCATTGAAGACTCACTGATTCAATACGTAAAAGACGCCGACTCCATGCCAACATTGCTGGTCAATGACGGTGAAAATGTGATCGGATTCCTGACCGTCAAAATGCATTTTCCGCAGTCTGCGGAGATTCATTGCATGGCGATACATCCCGATTACCACCGACAGGGAATCGGCAGGCAGTTGATTCAAGAACTTGAAAACCACTTGCTGAGCCAAGACGTAAAATTGCTGCAGGTCAAAACGGTTTCCGAAGCACGGGAATGCCCAGCATATGCAAAAACCCGTGACTTTTATCATTCCGTTGGGTTTGTTCCGCTGGAGGTTTTTCCAACGATGTGGGACGAATCAAACCCTTGCCTGGTCATGGTGAAGCCACTGGCATGGTAAAAATACCACCGTGCTAAATGGCCACGATGAGGGTCCTGCAATCACTCCGATCGATCGGAAGAAACACCCCTCGAACTCAGGCTGGAACCCAGGTCCGGGTTCTTCTCGTCGTCGAATGTCCTTCTCAGGAACTGCTTCACCGGTCTCATGATTCCATGCAGAAGTTCAAACCGATGACCGGCGTCCAGCCCCTCGTCGATCTGTGGAAGCAACCCACGGCCTCCGTCGGCAGCGGGCCCCCTGCGACTGGAGCGGGGATCCGCCAGCGCTGTTGCATCGTTCCTGGCTGATGTGGTCGAGGGATCATCGCCTCCGTCGATCCGACGCAGAACCGATCTCCCGGCCATCCGTCGGGCGTCGACCCCATCCACGGGTGAGTCTCCCCCACCATCGTCATCGCAGGACAAGGGAATCATTCCGCCAGCTTCGACATCTCGATCTGCTGACTCTCACACAGTCTCTCCACCGTCTTTTGAAGATTGGAGAGTTTCGTCGACCGGCAGTTGATATCGATTCGTACCGGACTCAGATCATCGGTATCGGGGGTCAATCCCAGTTCCGAGTAAAGGCTTCTCGAACGGTCGAAGGAACGCTTCGCAATGGCATTGACGATCTCGACCAGGTATTTCATGTCCCTCGAATGAGGAAGCATCGTCAGCGTCTTGGAGAAGTCTTTCATGTCCTGTTGCAGGGCACGGATCGGGTTCCTCACATCTTTCTCACAGAACGATTGCCAGCTCTTCGGATCGAACTTGCCCGCTTTCTGGAAGCGAGATCCATCGAGTGCGGCGGTGCGGGCGGACTCGAAGATGCGTTGTAACTTCAATCCTCCCTTGATTTGCTTGAGGAAGTAGGACTGCGCCTCGATCCGAGCCTTTTCGATATCCGCTGCAGAACCGAGATCGAACTTTTTCTTCCAGAAGGACTGCTTCCAGGGCGCGGTTTCCACGGGATACTTCTTGGGATCCTTCTCCATCACCAGTTGCACTTCTCTCGGCTGGCTGTTGGGACGGATCTCCGAACGCAACTGCAAGCCACCGAGTGTTCCTTCCAGACCGGCGAGCGGAATCGTCGTGTCAATCCGGCGCGTTCCGTCCAGTTCGACACTGAAGGAATAAACGATGTTAGTACGCCAGCGGAGTTCGAAGCCGATCACGGTCTTGGCAGGAAGGTCGTTCGCTTTTCCGACCACACGCAACTGCCAGACATCCTTCTTCTTCGAGGGTTGGACCGATGTCAACTCGACGAAGGTGGGAGGAGGCTTTGGAGGACCGGAATCATCCTGGGCACAGACGGTTGATGCGCAAAAAACGATTCCCAGCAGTAGTGGAGCGATGACGGCTCTCATCCTTGGCCTTCCTCCTCCGCGGGCCCCAGCCCGAGGAGTTTGTTGATCTTGAGTACCAGTTCATTGAGGTCGGAACTTCTCGGAATCCTTCGGCCTGATCGCACCGAGACATCGAGTTTCTCCGGTTTCGTATCCTTTTTCGATGCGGTCAGTCCTTGAGCGAGATACATCTTCTTCGACTCATTGGTGGATCGTTTCCCAACCGCCACAGAGAGCTCCAGCAGGTACGAGAGGGCCAGTCGGTGCGCAGTGAAGCGAGGCTCAGTGAATCCTGACCGCACCTCTTCTTGCATTTCGACGAGTCGCTCGATCACATCCTTGTCCATGAAGGTGCGCCACTTCTTCTCTTCGAACTCTCCCTTTGAATTGACATAGTCGGTCCCGGACTCGATGGCCTTGATGCCAGCCCGGACCTTGCCGTCGAGGGTGGCCATCTCGGAATATCGAACCGAGAACCAGTCCCGGACACCCTGGAGTGCCGCCTCGATCTCCTCTGCGGTACCGATCACGAACTGATGGTCGAAATGGAACTCCGTCCACGGTGCAGCCACCGCAGGGAACAACTTGTCCTTCTTCTCCAACGCCTTCCTCGCCTTGGACCCCTGTTTCTTCGGGTCGATGACGGTGCGGAACATGTACTTGTCTGCGGTCGGTTCCAGTTTCTTCAAGCTCAATTCTTCCCGCAACTTCTTGTTGGCGGGAATGGTGACGGTAAAGGTTTGAATCAACTGGCTTCGCCAGGTCAGCAGCAGATCGACCTTGGTTCCCACCGGGATCTGCGGTGTCTTTGCCTGGATGACCAGGGTGTACTTGCCACTCTTCTCATCCCTGGTCGCCTCGATCTTGGTGAACTCGAAGAGGCGAAGATCGGTGCCGTCAGGCCCACGTCCTTCGCCCTGCGCTTCCACCGAGGTGGGCGTGAGGAGAATCAGCGCCAGGGGAACCAGTACGAGAAGAACCCACCAAGCTCTTGCAGGGAGCGTAGGGGAGAGATGCCGATGGCGGCGCTGGATCGGTTCTAACATCAGTCAATCACCTCCGACAATACATACTCTGCAGAGGGCAGGTAGACACTGAGCGTGACGTCGTCCAGTGAGGGAGAAACCATCATCAGACCACTTGCAGTTCCGGCGTTGGGATTTCCGGCACGCATTCGAACTTCATAGCCGAGGAATCCAATGTTGTAGTCAGCCCCCTGGAAGTCCTGACTTCCTGTAGGGTACAGCCAGTTGCCGGCGATCTGTTGATTATTGCGTCCGCCATCTCCGCGCAGGCCGCCGCCTGGATCCCCCAGCTGCCGTGCATTCTGCTGGCCGTTGACATTGAGGACACTCATCGTCTCCTCACTCCACTGCACACCTTGCTGGGAGAACATCTTCGGAGGATTGACACTCCAGGTCATGTTTCGCAGGCGAAGCCGCTGCACCCCATCGGGGAAGGGAACCATGAAGACGTTTGTGTAGACCCCCTCCTGATCGGTGTAGTAGCCCTTCTTGCGACTGTCATCCTGTGTGTACTGGCCCATGTATACTCGGAACTCATCGATGGTCGCATTGGCGAGGACTCGCTTGATCGACTGCGCTCTCTCGACTCCCTGACGATCGAAGTTGGTGCCGAACTTGAACAGGCCCTCCCTCGCCACAGCCTGATCACGGAAGAATCCGCCGACCTGGATCTGGTCCTTGGGATCCTCCTCGTTGAGGGCGCAGAACATCCCCTCTCCGATGTTGTGATTGACCGCATCGACGGAGGTGTGATCGACCCACACGCGAATTGCAGAGGTGGGCGAACTGTCGTCGTAACTCACGGCCAGATGGTGCCACTCATGTGCTCGCCACTTGGAGATGTCGACGACCACATCATTTCGTGCCCAGTACTTCTGCGGATCGGTCTCCGCTTCATTCCCCTCTTCCACCTCATCTTCATTTCCGATGAGAGGAACCGCCTGGGTGGTGTACCCCTTGGCAAATGCCTGGTGGTAGTAGAGTCGGCTGACGCGCAGTTGTCCCTTGGTATTCTTCCAGATCCAGATCTGCGAGCCCTCCGAATCGGTCGGCTTCTGACCGACAGTGGTCTGGACCTGGGTGGCTCCGATCAAGCCGGAGAAGACCGGATCGTTGGCATTGAACTCCAGTTTGATCCAGCAGGAGATCGCTCCGTTGTAGTAGGGCAGATTGCCGATGTCGTTGTTGTAGTTACGATTCACCGCTCCCTGGTCGGCAGGGAACTGACGGTACCGCTGGGCGGGGAGCCGCAGGAATCTTCCTCCCAGCGCAGATGTGCGGAAGATGCTGCTGTTGATGCCATCGGGCATCAGATCGGAGTTCTGAGCCGCCTCGTCGACAAACGGTTCGCCAACATTCTCATCCTCGACAGCGCTATCGGTCGCCCCCCACACGTAGTTGGAGTAGCGCTGCTTGTAGATCGACCCCTTCTGGCTGTAGTTGGCATCGAGCACCGACCCCAGTTCCTTCAACTTGGCGGTCGGATTGGAAGGGTTCCGCATCATGTTGCCCAGTTGTCGTAAGGAACCCTCATCGCGGAAGCGGAAGGTATGCGCCAGACGCAGCGTGGCATCTCCTGTCCAGCGAGAAACCCGGGCCGATGGTGCTGAAACTTGCATCTGAGCATCGATGGCACCAGAGAGTTCCACGCGGCCATCCTGACGCGAACCGGTGTAGTAATCGGGATGCAGCGCATCGATGGGGTCGGGCCAGGTCGTCACATACTCCCGGGCACCACCCCTCGCTGTACTGGTCTTCGATACCGCACGGAACGGTTGCTCGAACTGCTCCTGGGTCGTGTGGTGGTACACATCAAACACCTTGACGACGCTTCGACGTCTCGACTCGGAGAAAACCTCGTCACTCGAGTTACCGCCCCCGGTGATCTCCGCAAGGCTGGTGATCTCGTAGATTCCCTTGCTGTCAAAACAGAACTCGGTGGTATGCCCCAGACGAACATCACTGCGGTCATTTCCCTGACCGAACTTGACCAGAGATGACTTGTCGACTGCCCGGTAGGAGGGCGAGTTGGGATTGACCTTGTTGATCCGTGTATTTGGATTGAAGTTGGCGATGACGATCGATCGCATCATTTCGTAGTACCAGGCGAATTGTCGATCGGAGGGAAGCCCCAGACCGGGGCGGATGCTTGCCTCACTCGGCGGCACCCCGTTGGCCCACATCTCGGCAGATCCAAGATCACTGGAGATCTTGTTGAGGTGGTTATCAGTACTGTTCGACTGCGGATTGATCACCCATACCGATTTCTCATTGGGAAAGGAGTCGGCGGGCAAGGTATTGACGAAGCCCTCAAACCCCTGATCACCGCTCCCTGGAGTAGCGACCCACGTCTTGAACGCATTCGATTTCCGGCGGGCGATGATGGCGAGTGCGATCTTCTTGGCGTGCTCGTACTCCAGAGGCCGGGAGTAAACCCACACGGGAGTTTGCTGCAACTGCAACTCTTCTGTCACCGGTGGAAGTGTCCCCCCACCGAAATCGATGGCTCCGGTATTCCCCGCCTCGATGGGCCGCGGATCGAGAGCCATCCAGGGGAATGCCCTGCGCCCACCTACACCCATCAAAGTCGCAATCAACACCGGCTCGGGAGCCAGGTTGATATTGATGGGAGCGCGCGGCTCACCGATCACCGATGCGGCACCGGTAACCTGCTGCTGACGTGGGTCCTGAGGCTGATTTCTGTTCACACCGGTGGCCCCAGCACTATTCCCCGAATTCGCTTCACCACCTACCCTGTTATTCACCTGACGACCTGCCCCGGACCTCATCGTGTAGGGGTTCACCCAGGCGTGTGCCGTGATGAAATCGGAGAGGAGTGCCAGGTTCTTGCGGCCGATCAATGCGGCCAGCTCTGATTTCGAAGAAAACCTTCCGCCGGGTAAACGATTGCGGAAAGCGATCACTTCCTCACCGGTGAGCAACTTGCCAGTCTCGTTGGGACCTGTCCACAGCGGGTTGGTACCGTAGCGAGTATCTCGCGCCAGCGCCTGTCCCAGGTTGGTCAGCATATTCGCGAGAGTATCTTGCTGACCATTGATGTAGATCTGTGCCGAGGTGTCGATCAATTTGACCTTGTAACGGTCGCTTCCCTCGGAGCCACCGCCCACACCCGGGTAGGAACTGGCTGTCAGATTGCCACCGAGCGAGGTTTCTTCCGGATCCGCTTCGGAGAGATTCAGGATTCCGCCAACTCGCGTGCGCCCATCTCCGCCATTGATGCCGTAGATCCACGGAGATCGGCTTCTGCTGTTGACGAAGTGGCCCTCCCAGAACGGTCGACTCCGCAACATCGAAATCACTTCCGACTCTGCGGATGTGGCGAGGAGTTGTGTCCGATTCTGATCTTTGAAGTTCTCCGTTGCTTTCAACTCCAGCCGCATCAGCGCCACAAAGGTGCTGGCGATGATGGCCAGTAGAGTCAGCACGGCCAGGGCGATGAGAAGCATCGACCCTCTCTCGCGATGGTGTACTTCACATGACTTCTGAGACTGTGGAAACATCGTTTCCCTTTCCCTCTCCTCGATCATCGATCGCCGCAACGAGGCGGAGATACCAACACAACGATGCCGACGTGGAAAACTCCACGTCAGCGCCTAGGCCTTGACCTCGACCGTTTCCGCTTCGGGATTCGCCTGATCACTTTGATCAGCTTGATCAGCTTGATCAGTTTGATCAGCTTTATCACTTTGATCCTTGTTGAAGAATCTTTCCCGGAGTTCGACTTCGAGACGTCCTGAAAGTTCTGGATGATCACGCAGGAATTGGACCGCTCGCTCGCGGCCTTGACCGATTCTTTCCTTCCCGAGTGAGTACCAGGTCCCCGCCCGATTCACCAGACCTTCCTCCACACCGAGATCGAGAAGGTCCCCATGAAAAGAAATTCCGACATCGAAGATGATGTCGAACTCCGCCTTACGGAACGGAGGGGCCATCTTGTTCTTGACGACCTTGGCAACGGTTCGGTTCCCGCTCACATCTCCATCGGACTTGATCGCCCCGATACGACGGATATCGATCCTCACCGACGAGTAGAACTTCAGAGCTCTTCCCCCGGAGGTGGTTTCAGGACTGCCAAACATGACACCGATCTTCTCGCGGATCTGATTGATGAAGACGACGGTGGTCTTCGATCGGTGGATGACTCCGGTCAACTTTCTCAACGCCTGACTCATCAGGCGAGCCTGGAGGCCGACATGGGCATCCCCCATCGAGCCTTCCAGTTCTGCGCGTGGCACCAGAGCAGCCACCGAATCGATGACCACGATGTCGACGGCACTCGAGGCAACCAGCATCTCGGCAATCTCCAGAGCCTGCTCACCACTGTCTGGCTGGGAGACGAGCAGGTGTTCCAGATCGACACCGAGTTTTTCTGCATAGGTGGGATCAAGTGCGTGCTCGGCATCGATGAATGCCGCGACTCCACCATTCTTCTGGGCATTGGCGATGGCGTGCAGCGTCAGGGTCGTCTTGCCGGAAGATTCCGGTCCGTACACCTCGACGACGCGGGA
>CBFIET010000067.1:0-4856 GCA_965661685.1 Planctomycetota bacterium | reverse complement strand
GAACGTGGGAGGATCGAGAGGGAGATTGCAGGCATGGAACGGGAACTGGAAGAGGAAGAACGACAGGTCGAGTTCGATAAGATGCAGGAAGAACTGGAAGAGGCTCGACATGACCTCAGGGAGTTGACGGGAGAAGAGGTGGGGGAGAACCCCATCGCCTGGAGACTCTTTTGATGCAGCATCTGTTCATCTCGATCATCGTTGCGCTCAATTGCGCTCCTTTCGATTCACCGGCACAGCCTCCTGCGCCGCCGCCGATCTCTTCCCAGGAGCAGTGGCGCGAAGGGGTCACCGAGGGACTGCTCAAGGCGACCAGTTATCTACTCGATCATCAGGAACCGGATGGCGCTTTCGGTCACTGGCGAGGAGCCATCGGTCGAGAAGACTGGGGCTGGTCGATGACAGGTCAACACTATTCCTGGCAGGTGGCGACCACTGCCATCGCCTGCGTGACCCTGATGGATGTTGAAGATCTGGTGCCACCGGAGATGCGTCCACGAGTGCATCTGGCACTGCAGCGAGGTCTCGATCATGTCTGTGAGAATGGCCGCAGGAAACGGATCCTCAACTGGGATACCGACAACGTGTGGGCTTATGTCTATGCTCTGGAAGTGGTGGGCCGGGCGCTGGCAGCGGATCCCGAGATGATCGGCGATGCGCGCCTGGGACGACTGAGGAAACTGGGAGAAGACCTGGTCGTGACGCTGGAACTGTACCAGAGCCCTGACGGGGGCTGGGCATACTACGACGATCCACCCTATACCCGTCGTCCCACCTGGGGGACGTCCTTCGTGACCGCTTCGTTGCTGCTGATCTACCGACAGTGCGAACAGGTCGGTATCGATGTTCCCGACAAGATGCAGGAGAGGGGCCTCCGGGCGCTACGTCGCTGCCGTCTTCCCAACGGAGCCTATGATTACAATGTATCGGTGGTGCCGAGTACCCGGGGATTGACCGACATCAATCAGATCAAGGGGTCACTGTGCCGCATCCAGGTGGGCAACCTGGCACTGAGGGTGTGTGGTGACGAGGATGAAGTCAGCTACGAACAGATTGTCACCGGTCTCGACCAGTTGTTGAGGCAACATCACAAGTTCGTGTCTCTGGCCCGCGGACGTCCCTTTCCCCACGAGGCGTTTTATGCCAACAGCGGCTACTTCTTTTTTTACGGCCACTACTACGCCGGGGATTTGATCGTACTGTTACCGAGGGAACTGAGATTGCAGTGGTGGCCCTTGTTGGTAAATAAATTACTCGATACCCAGGAGGAAGACGGTTCGATGTGGGACTACTCGATGTTCTCTTACCATCGAATCTACGGAACCGCCTGGAGTGCATCGGTGATGGCGAAGGCACTTCGGGAACCAGAGGTCTTGCGAGCAAAGGAAACTGTGCCGAGGAAGGTCGAGAAGCTGCGCTAGAGAAGAGTTGAATGCAAAAAGAGAAGAGGGTGCCTGGTCAACGACCGGGCACCCTCTTCTTCTATTCTGAATTCATGTTTGCTAGCGGCGATTACTTGTCGCAGCAAGCCTTGGCGCAGTCGTCACCACAGGCCTTTTTGGCCTCAGCGGCAGCACTGCAGGAAGCGGCACATGCAGACTTTGCAGAAGCACAGCCTGGCTCGGCACTTTTCTTGACGGGGGCGAAGTTACTACATCCGGCGAGGGTAAATCCTCCGAGGATGACAAGGGCGAGGGCAATCTTGCGCATTACTGGGGTCCTTTCTGAAAGACCTGAAAATTGGAGTCCATATCATCATACCCATCTGATCTCAGGAATACAGGCAGCAGAATCGCTCGATTTGCGACTCTTCTGAGGTATCGGGAAAGAAGGGAATCGACCAACTTCTGACACCCCCGAAACGGCCTCGTCGAAGTGGTGGTTCCACAAAATTGGGGATTTTATGTGGATTCTAACCCGTTATTTTATAGGAGTTTACTTCGCATTGGATCATTCACCTTGGAGAGGTCATTGGAGAGGTCAGGAGCAGTTTTCTACGGCGTTCACGAAGCGTCTCGCTGGAGGCCCCCGCAGCCCCCGCCTGCCAGAAGGATGAGTAGGCGAAGTGGCTGACCCCCTGACAGCCGAGACGGAGCGCCAGATTCTGTTGCTGGAGGGTGATCTCGGGGTCTTCGTGGAGGTAGGTACCGAGACCCATCAGAACCGGGTATCCCCGTGCCTGGTGGAGGCATTCCTCGACGCGGGCCTCGAATCGGGCCACCTCACGGTCGTACTGCATCGGAAATACGGCATCGATCCAGCCCATTCGCAACCAGCGGGGCCAGTCCTGCCGTACCCGGTGGTAGGCAATTTCTGGAGTCCGATAAACCGCAGCGGTAAGAAGCGCACTATCGTCGACCTGTCGGGTGAGGTTGCGGATCTCCTCGACCATCCGCGAGACCTGATCACGGCGCCAGCGGTCCCAGCTGTCGAGGTCATCCTCCGGTTGCTGCAATCCTGTATCAGCATGGAACAGTGCCAGGCTTTGCGGATCTCTCGGGTAATCGGTTTCGATTCCAGATTCCAGGAATCGGATGTAATCGAGGTGAATCCCGTCGACGGGGTAGTTCTCGACGATCTCCGCGCAGATCCGTGCCACATGACTGCGTACCTGCGGCAGGCACGGGTTGAGGGCGACGTAGTAACTGGGCTGTAGCGGCTGTCTCTGCTGATTTGCATCGTGCAGGAACCAGTCAGGGTTTGCATTCCAGTGCTGGGCAGGATTCGTTGCGGGGGGAGGTTTGTCGCCACGCCAGCCTGGCACCGCGTTGACCCAGGCATGGATCGCCAGCTGATGTCGCGCCGCTTCCTGACATGCGATCTGCAGCGGATCGAAACCTGGATCCTGGTGACCGAACTCCTCCGCCCACGGTTCCAGCTGGGATCTGTAGAAGACGGTGCCGTTGCCACGCACCTGGAACAGCACCGTGTCGAAACCGGCTCGTGCGACATTGGCGATGCACTCCTCGACATCTTGACGTGTCAGGTAATCCCATCGAGTGATCCAGATCGCCTTTTGAACTGAAACCGGATTACGGCGCCGTTCCCCATCGTGGATGGAGAGGGCCACCAGGAGCAAGACCACCAGTACCCACCACTGCTTCAAACCGCTCTCCCATCATCTCTGCTGACCGACGAGTCAGGTGCAGGAAGGACCACCTGGAGTCGACCAGGAACCACTTCCAGTTCGATGCTCGTGGCGTTTCCAACGATGTCCCCATCGACGAGAAAGGGAGCAGATCGTTGCTCGATTCGCAACTTCCGGCATTGACGATAGATGATGTCAGGGCGGGCATCGAGATGGCTTCCGCGGGAAACCCTGGGGAGGAGATGGAAGGACTCACCGATGGAGAGGGGGGGGATCAGGCACACATCGAGCAGCCCATCATCGAGGCGTGCTCGTGGACACGGGTGAAATCCACCACCGATGGTTCCCTCGTTCCCGAAGAAGATGGCGAGTCCCTCCTGCTCGAGTGTTTCTCCATCGATGTCGAGCTTCCACAGGGTCCGTTGCCTGCGCCCACGAAGCGCCGACTGGATCGCCAGCCACCGGTAGAAGGAATCTCCTAGCCAGCGAATCGGCTGGCGAATCAGCGGCATGTGCCGCAACTGATCGAATCGTCCAGCGACGGCGGCGGGCATGCCGAGGGCTGCTACCTGTAGCATCATGCCGGAGCGCTGTCGGTCGAGGTGATAGCGGACCGCATCGATGGATCGGCCGCAGGTCGACTCCAGTGCGCAGCGAATCGACGTCTCCGCTTCGATGGGAATCTGCAGTCCTCGGGCCAGGTTGTTGCCGGTACCGGCGGGCAAGATCGCCACGGGCGCGTCTACCCCTGCCTGGTCGAGCCAGTGGAGGGCGAGATTGACGGTTCCATCGCCGCCAACGATGGCGACACGGTCGACCGGATCACGCTTCTCCGGTGTACTGAACACATCGACCCAGTGAGCCTCGGGTCCATCACTGCATGAGGAGAGGGCCTCCTCCAGTGCCGTCCGCACCGGTTGCGCTCTCCTCGATCCACGATTGGTCAGGACCAGCAGGTTTCGAGGAGGACGCATCGATTCATACCCTTTCCTGCTTCACTCGACAGTCTGACCCGGTTGCATCTCGATCACCTGGATCGGTAGGTTGCCGATGGCCTCGCGCAACTGATCAGGGGTTCCCGTCAGTGCCGGAAAGGAACCGTAGTGCATCGGAATCACCATCTGGACGCCGAGCAGACTGGCTGCCTTGGCCGCCTCCCTCGGTCCCATCGTGTACTTGTCTCCGATGGGAAGGATCGCCAGGGAGGGGGAATACAACTCAGCGATGAGGGCCATGTCGCCGAACACCGAGGTGTCTCCGGCGTAGTAGAACCTGAATTCGTTCTCCGTCTCGACGACGAAACCGCACGGTTCCCCGGCATACCGGTACTCGTCATCGATGATGACTCCAGCGGAGTGACGGGCATCGGTCATGGTGATCTGAAGACCACACGCCTCCACCGAGCCACCCTTGTTCATCTCGATCACCTGGTCCTCTTCCAGTCCCAGTTTCCGTAACCAGTGTGCCATCTCGACGGCACACACCACCGACGCTCCGTGTTTCTTCGCCAGCGGTACGACGCTGTCGAAGTGATCCCAGTGCCCGTGGGTCAGCAGGATCAGGTCGACCTGATCAAAACTCTTGCAGTCGTCGGGGCACGATGGATTTTCCAGCCACGGATCGATGGTCACCGATCGACCGGAAGGAGTCTCCACCAGGAAAGAGGCGTGGCCTAGCCAGCGGATGGTGGTTTCCTTGCCAAGGTATGTCATTTCAGGTCCCTTCGGTGGTTGAACTCATCGTGACTCCTGGGGTGTCGGGAAACACG
>CBFIET010000066.1:0-7279 GCA_965661685.1 Planctomycetota bacterium | reverse complement strand
TGCCTCGCCCATCTCGGAGACCAGGTGACCGACCACTTGATGGATGAAGGGTTTCTCCATGCCCAGCTTGTAGCCGTAGCGACTCGCCCTTCTGAGGATTCTCCTCAGCACGTAGCCTCGATCCTCGTTCGACGGAAATGCCCCGTCTGCGATGGCAAAGGAGAGGCTGCGAAGGTGGTCGGCGATGACCCGGTGAGGAGTCCCTTCCGGTCCCAGGGAGGGAGTCGCTCCCGTCACCTCACCGATCCGCTCGATCAGGCCAGCCAGAAGGTCTGTCTCGAATACGGTGTCCTTCTCCTGGAGCACCATGGTGATGCGCTCCAGTCCCATTCCCGTGTCGATGCTCGGCCGTGGAAGAGCGATGCGTGCTCCACCACCCTGTTGCTCGAACTGCATGAAGACCAGGTTCCAGATCTCCATCCAGCGATCGCAGTCGCAGACGCCAAGCTCACAGGTCGAGCCACAAGATGCCTTTTCTCCCCGGTCGACATGAAGTTCCGAGCAGGGACCACAAGGTCCGACATCCCCCATCGACCAGAAGTTATCCTTCTCACCGAGGCCGACGATGCGATCGGGAGAGACGCCGACGGAATCGATCCAGATCTGCCTCGCCTCGTCGTCGTCATCGAAGACGGAGATCCACATCCTGTCCGCATCGATCCCGAACTTCTGGGTGATCAGATCCCATGCCCACAGACACGCTTCCTCCTTGAAGTAATCCCCGAAGGAGAAGTTGCCCAGCATCTCGAAAAAGGTCAGGTGACGAGCGGTGTATCCCACATTTTCCAGGTCGTTGTGTTTGCCGCCGGCACGGATGCACTTCTGTGAGGAACAGGCACGGTTCGTTCCCCGTGTCTCTTCGCCAGTAAACACTGACTTGAACTGGTTCATCCCAGCGTTGGCGAAGAGCAGTGTCGGATCATCGTGAGGAACCACCGGGCTCGACGGGACGACCTCGTGATCGTTGTCGCGGAAGAAATCGAGGAACTGGTTTCGAATCTGTGCGACTCGCATCTATTGTCTCAACTCTCCACAAGGGTGGCCCCGCCTGATGACGGGAACTGGTATGTAGCCATTCTGATGAGATGCGGAGAAACCTGCAAGGGGACCGGAGTCATCCGCTGTCTCGACTCCTGACGATCCTCTACCTGGAGAAGTGAGTTACAGCAGTCAGATGAGGTGGATTCCCGCTGAATCCCCACCCAGTTCCCTTTCGGGATCGAAGATCAACGGGTAGAAGGTTCCGGCGAGTTTCTCCCCCTCGGGAAGCACTGGAAACGCAGTGGAGCCGGGTCCTTCCAGAGTCTCAGGATTAGACCACACCCCGTCCGCTGCGTAATTGACGACAGCCCCTCGGCGAGGATCGCTGGAGCGATTCTGGAAAGAACCGTGCATCACCAGCGGGTGATGAAGAACTGCCTCCCCCGCTTTCAGTTCGACCGGAACCCGATTCTGAAACACCTCCACCTGCCATGGTTCGAGGATTTCCTTCACCGATTCCATATCACCGGAGAGTCCGGTGACAGGGAGTAATCCCCAGCGATGCGAACCGGGCACGTAGTGCAAGCACCCGTTCTCGGTGGTGGCATCATCGAGTGCGATCCAGCAAGTCAGATGCGCCATCGGCTGGGTCCACGTCCAGTAGGAATAATCCTGGTGCCAGGAAACGGATCCGCCATGAGCCGGAGGTTTACAGAATAACTGGTCGTGAAAAAACCGCACCGGCGCTGCCAGCAATTGATACGCCATCATCCTGAGGATCGGCGAGTACAGCAGATCGTGGAATCCCTTTTCGATGCGCCAACCGCCGAGAGCGTGGAACAGAACCGTCGATCGATCCTGCGACTCGTTGCTGTGGAACTCGTAGAAGAGAGAGTGACCGGGATGCTCGGGATCCATCAGGCGCGTCAACTCTTGCCGCAGGATCTCGACCTGATCCAGTTCCAGCACCTTGACCCCTGCGACGAAGCCATGCTGCTGATACTGATTCAATTGATCAGGAGTCAGAGCCAATGTCTTCCATTGCTCCGGGGACGACGGCTCATCGAAAAGATCGGTCAGCGGCCGATGGTGCGGTGCAAGATCTTCCCAGGAGGACACGACCTACTCCTTTTCGACTCGAACCGGTTCCTTCAGATCGTCAGCGGGATCTTGACCTCTCCCAGGTTCAACATCTTGCGGTAACGGTCGAATCGATCCTGCAGAGCGGCACCCTTCGCAGCGAGGAGTCCGTCGACTCCGTAGCCTTCGCAGCAGAAGGAAGCGGTGACGGTGCCCCACGCAACCGACAGTTTGATGGCATCGATATCGGTACGGCCCAGTTTCAGAAGGCTTCCCATCATGCCACCTGCAAAGGAGTCACCGGCCCCCGTCGGATCCACCACATCCGCCAGCGGCAAGGCTGGCAAGGCGGTCTCTCCTCCGTCATGAAAGATCGTCGATCCGTGCTGACCCTTCTTGGCGATGACAAAGCGTGGGCCCATCTTTCGGATCTGGCGACCCGCTTTCACCAGGTTCTTTTCGCCGCTGAGGAGATAGGCCTCCTCATCGTTGAGTACCAGCGCATCGACTTCACCGAGTAGATCGACCAGCTCCTGACGATTGTTATCGATCCACAGGTTCATGGTGTCGACCACGGTGAACGGCTTGTCCTTCATCTGATGGAGAACACTCGCCTGTGTTTGCGGCGGACCGTTGCCAAGGAACAGGAGTTCCGCTTCCCCGTACTTCTTCGGCAGTTGCGGCTGGAACTTCTCGAAAACGTTGAGACTGACGCTGAGGGTTTCCCGCTGATCCATGTCATCGAAGTACTTCCCCGACCAGCGAAAGGTTTGCCCCCCGGGAACCACCTGTAATCCATCGAGACAGATCCCGTGACTGCCCAGGAGTCGGAGGTGCTCCTGCGGGAAATCATCCCCCACGACACCGACCAGTTGCACCTCTCCGAACAGAGCTGCTGCTAGTGAAAAATGAACTGCCGAACCACCGAGTGCATCGTCCACCGATCCTTCCGGCGTTTCGATGCTATCGAAGGCAACGCTTCCGACGACCACCAGAGACATGATGCTCCTTACTTATTCAGCTTCTTCTTCAGAGGGGTCCACATCCGATTCTTCAGCGAGTTTCCTGGAGACTTCCTGAACTCGAACTTCCGCCGCCTGGAGCTTGTCGCCGCAGATCTGCAACAACTCGGCTGCGCGCTCGACGTCATCGGCAAGAGCATCGACGTCGAGTTGTGCGTTATCCTCGATGCGACGCAGGATCTCATCGATCTCCTCGCTCGCTTCCTTGTATCCAGGCTTCTTCTTGGCGCTCATCGGTCCATCTCCAAATCGCAATTCCACGGAAGAGACCAGTCTATCCTTCAATCCATCAGGAGGACAGGTCTCCGGAAGCCTCATCTCGGCTACTTTCAACGGTCGCATCGAGAACCCCATCGGCGAGATGGACCTCGATCTTGTCACCTGGAGAAACTCCATCGGCACTGGAAATCGTACGCCCGGAACGGTCGCGAACCCACGAGAACCCTCGTGCAAGAATCGTCCGGGGATCAGCCCCGCGAAGTTGTACGGTACGAAATCCGATCCGCTCCTCCTCGAGGGTGAGCCTCTGCCGTGCTCTCGCCAGAATCTGTCGAGATCGCTCACCTCGCAGTTGCCGGGCGCCATCGATGATCCGGAGCGGGAGGTCCATCAGGCGATGTCGCTTCATCTTCAACGCCCCACCTTCCTCTCCGAAACAACGGGAAGCGGCGGTCCCGATGCGGCCGACCCGGTACTGCAAGGAGTGCTGCTGTTCCTGCAGGGTATTGCGAGTGATGTGGACCACCTGCGAACGACTGCTGTCCAGTTGAGCCCTGTGGACCATCAGCAGCCGCTGTGCGGTGGACATCACGCCGAGCACCCGATCTCTCACCCCGCCCCAGAACTCCTCGACCCGTTCGACCAGTTGCTGCCCTGCTGCAGTGGGTGTTTTTTCCGAGTGTGCCAGTTCATCCAGAACCGACCGATCCGCCTGGTGCCCGATCCCTACCACGATCTTCAGCGAGTGCTTCGCCACCGCCAGTGCCAGCGGTAATGAATCAAATGCCATCAGGTCTGCTCTCGATCCTCCGCCACGAATCAGCAGCAGCACATCGAACTGACTGGCACGCTGTTCGAAGTAATCGAGCCCTGCCAGGACATCCGATTCAGTCCGCTCCCCCTGCACGTGCACCCCGTAGAGGGTGACCTGGAAGGCGTAGCCCGATGAATCGAGTTGATGGATCAGATCCTTCCATGCGTCGCTTCCCGGGCTGGTCAACACCCCCACTCGCAACGGCGCAGGTGGCCACACCAAGGACCGGTTGCGATTCTCGAGACCCTCTCTGCGGATCTCCTCGAGAATCCGCTCCCTGCGCCGGGCGATCTCTCCGAGGGTATAGGAGGGATCGATGTCCTCCACCACCACCTGGAAGGAACCGTTCTGCACGTAGAGGTCGACCTTCACCTGAACTCGCACCTGCAACCCATCGGCCAGTTCCGTCCCCGTCTCCCGGAATCGTTCGAGGATGCGCTCCTTCTGCCCCTGGAACAGAACCGCCGTCACCGATGCGCTGGGACGATCGTCTTCCTCCGCCTTGTCGACGATGCGAAAGAAGACATGCTGCCGATGTCGACCCCGATCGAACTCCAGCACTTCACCATGAAGCCAGATGGTCGCCGGAACCGACTGGACGAGGGCTTCTCGTGCCGCCTCGTTGAGCCGCGTCACCGACCACCCATCCTGATAACTCTCGTCGGCGTCTGCCGACTCCTCCACCTGCTGGGAGAGGCCCGCCAGCCCCTCCACCTCGCCGTTGAGAATCTGTTCGACCTGGGGAGTCGGTTCGAAGCCGAGTGGCATGAGAATGCGTGCCGCCTCTCCGACTCGCTCCAGCGGCACGCTCCAGATCTTCTGGTCCCTGTGCCACCGCCTACCGGGGATCGTCTTGACCTCCGACACCAGCAACGGGTCGTAGGGAAAACGGATCACGATGCGACCCAGGTCAGGAATCCATTCCAACAGCTTCACATCTTCCCCTTCCACCTCGCTGGACCCTTACAGGGAACCGGGCTAGGATCTACCTTTCAACCCCTGACCCGAACAAATTGAGGTGTCGGGAGGTTGTTTTCTTCCGAGAACTCGCCAGCTACCCGAACTCGCCCCTCGGGATCTCACGATCCCTGGAAAGGTCCACCGACCATGTCCGAGAGCAGTCCGCAGGACGCAAATCTACGCAAGGTGAAAAGAGCCCTGGTCGCCGTCAGCGACAAGGATGGCATCGTCGAGTTCTGCACTTCACTGCAAAGCCAGGGCATCGAGATCCTCTCCACTGGAGGTACCGCTGCCGTGCTTCGGGAAGGTGGAGTCGAAGTGCGTGCAGTCGAGGAGGTCACCGATTACCCGGAGATGATGGGGGGACGGGTCAAGACACTTCACCCACGCATCCACGGCGGCCTGCTGGCACGCCGCGATGTGGAGGGCGATCTCGAATCGTGTCACGAACACGGTATTCCTCCCATCGACCTGCTGGTGGTCAACCTCTACCCCTTCGAACAGACGGTCGCCGCCGGAGCCTCCTTCGAGGACACGGTGGAGCAGATCGATATCGGCGGGCCTGCCATGGTCCGTGCCGCCTCCAAGAATCACCGGGATGTGGCGGTGGTGGTCGATCCTGAACGCTACCCTTCGGTGCTGGCGGAGTTGCTGGAAAATGACGGCCAACTGTCTGGCGCAACCCGTCAGGGCCTGGCGCTGGAAGCGTTTCGCCGCACCGCAGCCTACGATGCCTCCATCTCCAACTGGCTCGGCCAGGAGCTGGAAGGTCCCTTCCCCGGCAGCGTCACCGAGCAGTGGAACCGGGTCGGCTCCCTTCGTTACGGAGAAAACCCCCACCAGCAATCCGCCTGGTACGAGCGCAATGATGGTGATGGCTTTTCCATCGCCGAGGCGACCTGCCATGGCGGCAAAGCCCTCTCCTACAACAACATCCTCGACGCCTCCGCAGCGATCGAATGCTGTCGAGGCCTGGAGGGCTGTGCGGCGGTGGTGGTGAAGCACTGCCTACCCTGTGGTGCCGCAGAGCGTCAGAACCTCTCCGACGCCTTCGAGGCGGCTCTGGCGGGAGATCCCATCAGTGCCTTCGGGGGCATCCTGGCCCTCTCCCAGCCACTCGACGTCGAACTCGCAAAGCGCCTGGCTACCACCGATCTCTTCTTCGAGGTGATCCACGCCCCGAAATTCCTTCCCGGCGCAATCGACGCGATCCGAGATGGGGTCAAGTGGGGTAAATCGTGCCGCATGCTCGAGGGCGGAGAGGTCGGTAGCGCTGGCTCGGTTCCCATCGAACTGCGGTCGGTTCCCGGAGCGATGCTACTACAGACCCGCGACCAGTTGCTGGCGACGAGAGACCAGTACAGCGTGGCCACCACCAGGGAGCCCAGTGATCAGGAGTGGGAGGATCTGCTGTTCGGCTGGCGTGTCCTGCCTCACGTCCGCTCCAACGGCATCCTGCTCGCCCGCGACCGCTCGATCCAGGGGGTCGGTGCAGGTCAACCGAGCCGCGTCGACGCCGTAGACATTGCCTGCCGCAAGGCAGGGGATGGGGCCAAGGGATCTTCCCTCGCCTCGGATGCGTTCTTCCCCTTCCCCGATGGTGTAGAAGCGGCCATCGAAGCAGGAGTCACCGCCGTGATTCAGCCGGGAGGATCGGTCCGCGATGGAGCGGTGATCGAGGTTGCCGATGCAGCCGGCGTGGCGATGGTGTTTACTGGTGAAAGACATTTCCGCCACTAACGATGACCAGGAGACGATGAAAACACTACTCGCACTGGCCATCGCCATTCGCAACCTGTGGTTGCTCGCACTGATACTCCTGTTGATCGTCGTCCTCGATCCGGGCCTGGGTATCTATGAAGCCGTGATCTCGAGGTCGGGTAGCCCGGAGCAATTCCTCAGGATCGCCCTCGGCATCACCATCGTGGGAATCGTCACCGAGCACCTGCTGGGAGCGGTGACTCGCCGAAGGCAAGGAGCGCTGGCTCGAGCACTTCTGAGGCTACAGCCAGGCCTGCAGCATGTCGGGGCGATTCGAATCCTGATCCGGGCACTGGAAACCGCCGACACTGCAACCATCGAATCGGTCCATGGTGAACTGGTCCGACTCAGTGGAAAGGATCTGGGCAGGGACCCGCAGCCGTGGAGAGAGTGGCTGCAGCGCCTGGAGAAGATCTCTGCCGGAAAACTCGAGGAAACAGCG
>CBFIET010000065.1:0-9608 GCA_965661685.1 Planctomycetota bacterium | reverse complement strand
CTGCACGGTTCTACCGTGCAGGCCACTTCTCATCAAATCACCGACTTCAGTCATCCGCTCGCCGCAAATCAAAGGGGCGTGGAATCACCAGCCTCGATCCACCTACGAACCTGTTGCGCCTGCCGCCCACGGATGAACGGTTCGGCAGCGGGGTCGAAGTGGATCGAACTGGGTGGCCGCATTCGCCTCGACAGTCCACCCCATGCTGCTTTCCTCACTTCCAGATCGACATCGTCGAGGACGGTACCGAGGAACACCAGGGCATTCGACCGGACGTCTTGCACCAGTCCGCATACGCATAGAAATCTCACCTCGGAATCCTTCTCGTTGTCGAGACGCATCCGCAGCGCGTCATGCGCCAGTGGACCTCCGATGTTGAGCAGGATTCCTGCAGCATTTCGGCGGGCGATGGCGCTACCCTCCTCGAGGACCGCTGCGATGCGCGGAACTCCCTGCTCTCCAAAGTTGAGGAGTGCGATTTCCAGCAGTTCATCTTCGGACTGCGATCCTTCCGCAAGCATCCTCGTCAGCGGGATCAGCGCACGCTGTTCCCCCTCCTCGGCGAGAATCGTACAGATGACCCGCTTCGTCCTGGAGTTGACCATCGGATCGTCGAGGGTGGCTACCAGCAGATTTTTTGTGATCTGAGGTGCCTTCTCCAGGCTTATCACGATGCGGTCGACCGACTTCCTGCGGATGCTGTCATCGTACGAACCCAGATCGGGAATCACCGTGGTGTCGCGAATATCCTTCAGTACGTCAGCCTGATCCGTTTTCTTGTCGACCGGCTGGCACCCGACGATGATCAGCAACATCAGCAGTAGAGGGGTCGACCTCGTGATCGAAAAATTCAACTTCATCATAGCCCCCTCACCGGTCGCGCCGGGGAGTTGTTGAGGAACTCCCAGCGTTCATCGAGAGATTCGAGCCTGTCTCCCAGTTCATCCAGGGTCACGGTTCGAGTCACGAATGCATTCAGATCATCCTCGAGCACACCGAGCGGGATCTCCCCGGAGGTCACCGCAGTTTGCAAGCGCACCGTCAGGTAAGTGGCGATGGAGAGGAAGTCTACTCCTCGCTCGGAGAGATCGGTGAGCAGGGCGAGATAGCCCAGATCCGTGGCTACAGCGGCTTCCGGGAAGAGGGCCGAACGGTACTCTTCTAGAAGACGGCGGAAATCGCCGTGCTGCTGTTGATCACGCCCCTGGATCTCGAGGAAGGTGGCAAACTCATCGAGAGAGCGTTCTGCCAGCACTCGCATCGTCGAGATCGTCGAATCGGAGAGATTCGCTTCGCCCCTGAACACCACTGCATCGCCCTTGTCGTAAAAGGTCTTCAACTTGTCGTAAGAGAGACTCACGTGGTACGGGCTGGTGGGAACCACGATCTCGCGCCTGGGCGAGACCACATCCTGGTATCCGAGTCCTGGATTGAGGCTCTTGATGTTTTCCACCAGGATGGCAGCGGCCTTGAAGAAGATCTTTCTCTCCTCCACATCCCAGGTCTGGATCGATTTCTCCGGGTGCTTGCGCTTGAAGATGCTGAGGTCGCTGGAAACATCCGGGAGGTAATCCTCGAAGATGTTCAGACGACTGACCAGCTCCCGCTTCTTGACGATGCTCAGCATCGTCAGGTCTACAACCTCCTGGCGGGTGAAACCATCCACCGGACTACGGCTGATGGGATCGAGGCCGACCAGGTCACGCCCCTTGAGAATGTAACGGTCATTGAAGAGGACACTGTTGTAGGTATCGAAATGACTGCTCTCCTTCGGCGTCGAGATGGGATCGACACCATCCTCGCTGAGGATGTGAGGAGTCAAGACGATGATGATCTCCGAGCGCTTCTGTTGTGAGTTCTTTCTGCCGAATAGATCCCCCAGCAACGGTAGATTACCGAGCAGTGGAATCTTGTTGTTTGACTCGAACTCGCTCTCCTTGATCAGTCCTCCGAGGATGAGCGGTCGATGGTTCTTCACCCGCGCCTGTCCCCTGAAGTTGCGAGTGGCCACCTCTGGAATCCCCAGCAGGTCCTCTGCAAAGACGCGCTGACGTCCCTGGAGATTGTTGACGGTGATATCCACCAGCATCGAGACCTCGTTTTCATCAGGCCCACTGATTCGAGGCTTGATCACGAGAGTGGTACCGATGTGTTCCGTTCCGACCTTGTTGATGTTCGCCAGGTAGGTATTACCAACATCGGTCTGCGTGACCTCCGATGAGATGAAGGTGGGGATCTTCTCACCCAGGTGAAGCTGGCTCTGACGATCATCCAGTGCGTACAGCTTGGGTCGTGCCTTGATGATGGCATCCCCTTTGCGCACCAGTGCGTGAACTCCTGCCAGGAACTGCGCCGAAAGCCTCTCGGTGGTGTCGTCGAAGATGAAAGAGAGACCTGCCTGTTCGATGGGATTGAAGTTGTCACTCGGCTGTGGAATCTCCTCGCCTGGCAGCGGAGAGGCGAAATCGATGACCGCATGACGCTTCTCGTAAGCGAGCATGTCGATGCCCAGGTCGGAGAGGGAGTCCGCTTCCAACTCGATGATCTGAACTTCGATCATGATCTGACGCGCGGGCACATCGATCTGCTGGATGAACTCCTCGATGCGTTCGATGTCCGTGTCGGTCCCCACCACCAGCAGACGATTCCTCGCCTCCGTCGATGGAGATTCATCGAAGGTCAGGGACATCGCTTCGTTGTCGATCCCACTTCCCAGTTTTACGGGAGGCAAACTGACAGGGTCGATGTGGGGGATCTCGAGGATGTACGGATACTCCGGGAGATTCCACGACGGCAAGACCGTTTCACTCGCCGCCTCGTACCGGGAGTAGACCGCCTTCTTGTAGGTCCGGGTGATGGTGCGATTGCCCTGCTTGGTCGAGTCGTTCTTCACTTCCTCGGAACGGTGGTAGACCTGGCACACCTTGCTCGCTGCCAGAGCCTCCAGCACCAACTGAATCCCCGCATAGCGGATGTTGATCGATTTCTGGATCAGCCGATCTCGAACTTCCAGATTCTCGAACTGGCGGATGGTGCGGATCAGTGCCTCCGTTTTCGCTGCATCGGCGGTGATCAGAAGTGATTGCGGCCGGTTTGGAATTGTCGAGATCACACCGGTCTCGAGGAAGGGAGCCAGCGATGAATTACCCCGCAGGAACTGGACCACCTCCTCGGCATCGATATGGAACAGTTCGACGAAGGTCAGGTTGGGTACTTCCTGGGCGTGCAAGGAGGTACCGGGGCACGAACCGGATCCGAGCATCGGAGCCAGCAACCAGCCCAGGATCAGCAAGATTCGAACTTGCAGATTCACTACCTTACGATTCACTCCGCTACCTTTCCTGTCCGTCACAGGCATCTGTTCCGAACTTCACTCGACCACCGAGGAAGCGTTTCTCGAGGGATCCTGGTTCCCTGTCCGTGACTTCGGCGCAAAATTTCGCCTCCAGCCAGCGAGATTCCAGCGTCTTTCATTGCCAGACGCAGAGTGTGGATTATCGGCACATTACCAACCATTCTCAACCAGAACCCAGCCTCCCCAGGCAGAAGGGTGACGATCCCTCGGATCGCCTCTTCTGGCTCTACAAGCGTCCCTGAGCACCTCTGCGGGCCTTTTCTCTCCATCCGTGGCATCGACGAGGGAGGCCACCAGTCTTCCTGCGGAGGCATCTTCCACCGGCCACAGGGTGCCGAGGATCGCCTGACACCCCGCTTTCAGGGCGGCGCGGGGGAATCCTGCCAGGTCGTCGGCGCCGGTGGCACCGCCGATGGCGGTCTCACAACCGGTGAGTGCCAGAAGGCGACACGACTGCAGATCGAACTCGCCCAGTTCGCGGGCGGTCAGATCCCCGTCCGCTCCATCCTCCGTCGAAAGTTTCAGGATCGATGAAGCGGGATCGTACGGATTGAAGTCCCCGTGCGTTGCGATGTGGAGAACCCGAGCCGAGTTTGCAGCTCTCTGCACTGCTTTCTCGGTGGCGGAGGCTCCACTGATCAGGGTCGCTTCCGGGAGAGTCCTGGAGATCCTCTGCCCCTCTGCGAGGGATCCTGGCAACGGTTGTAATCCCTCCACCTGAGGATTCACCACCGTCCACCACCCCTCCCGTGGAAGCGGTGCCAGAGCTCTTTGCGCCGCCAGTACCCCGGGTAGCAGGCTCCAGCTGCAGCGATCCACCAGCGCAGTTCCGTCGATGGTCAACAGCCCCCAGGGGATCCTCCGCAGGGCACCGATCGGTGCCAGCAGCAGTCGATCGGTCAGGGCCAGTTCCTCTCCGTCGAGAATCCGCTGCGACAACCACAGAGCCGCTTCTTCATCGGTTCCGCGCGACCGATGCAGCTGGCGACCCATGCCGATCGCTTGCGCCGGTTGCTGTTCGATCCGGCGCATTTTCCACTCACCCTGGTACGTGGTCCAGACCAGCAAAACATCTCCTGCATCGAGTGCCACCACCACCGTCGCCAGTCCATTCGCCTTGCGTGCCACCTGCTGCAATCGATGGCGATCGGGTGCAGGCTCATCCGCCGCCCTGACTCTCACCTGCTCTGCGACCAGGAGTGCGGCGAGCGCGTCCCCTCTTCTCGATTCGATGTCCGCCAGCAGGTAGTAGACCTGTCGCCGTCGAGTCAATGCGGATGCGTCATCCTGCCGCTCATTACGAATCTCCTCGACGATGCGAAGAGCTTTCAGAGCTTCTTTCTGCGCCACATCCAGCGACCCGGTGACCAACCACACCCGCGCCAGGGCAACCGCACACTGCCAGCGAGTCTCCTGGTCCCCCACCAGATCGAGAGCAGATCGGCAGGAACTCCGGGTCTCCTCGACCCAGCCTCTCCTCGATGCCACCGAGGCGATGGTCACCAGGGCTGCCGCTGCATTGTTACGATCGCCTCTCTGGCGCGCCGAGGAGAGCGCAGTGCGCGCTCTTTCCAGCGCAGTGGTGAGTTCATCTCTCCACAATTCACGATCGTTGGTGTAGGCAGCATTTCGAATCGCATGAGTTGCCTGATCGATGAGAACTCGCTCACGAACCGGAGTACCACGGGGTGCTCTTTCCGATGCTTCTTCCAGCAACTGTCGAGAGGTCCTCAGGTGAATCGCTGCCACGTCGGAGTACGATCTCTGTACCGATGCGTTCAGACGCATCCATTCGGAAGCGAGTGCCGGCTCCAGTTCATCTTCCTGTAATTTCTGGAGATCGATGACTGCGTGCCGGGTTTTCCCCTCCAGCAATTTCCGCGCAGCTCTCTCCAGTACATCACCTGAGGTAGCTCCACCTGGATACCACGGACGCGGATGAATCGTTCCTCTTCTGCGGAACTGCTGAACCGGTTTTCCTTCTTCGATGATTCGAACCAGGATCTCGCCAGGCGGAATACGCCCGGGATCGGGCCCCAACAGAACCTCATCGGTGAAGCGCACACTGGCGGCACTTCCATCGACGACCGACGCCGTCATGGGAATCTCGACTGCGCCGTGAACGACGAACACCTCCACCCGACGCCACGACTCACTGGCGGGAAGATTGACCTCAAGCACATCCGATCCGTTGATCGGCCTGGAAGTGGACCACTCTCCACCGGGTAACTGCAGCGGTGAATCCTGTGCCAGTGTTGGCAACGTCATCAGAAGGATCAGGCACGAAGTGAACAACTGGATGGGGAGGTAGGCGGCTGATCGATTGCGCCGCAGGCGATGCCGGAAGATACCGACACTGCTCACCTTGACCGGATGACTCCGGGAAAGAACCCAACTCATCGAAATAAACTCCGGCACCGGGTCCCGGAGCGGCGAACCGGGACCCACAAACTATGCCGGATCGACAAAAAAAGTTCAATCCTCCATTTGAGGTGGGGAATCTCCGCGCCACATCATCGGTGCAGCCGGCACTGTCGAGAGATCGAATCGACCGAGCAGATCGGCGGGACTGCAGCGAGTTCCTTCCGGCACCCAGCCGATGGTGGCGGCGAGGAAGCCGATCACCTCCTCGGCACTCCACCCCTGACGACGGAAGCTGGCCAGGCTGGTATCGCCATGACGCTTGGCCAGTCTTCTTCCATCGGGACCAACCACCAGCGGGACATGGGCAAAACGTGGCGGATGCGCAGCCAGGATCCGATAGAGCAGTAGTTGGCGGGGAGTCGAGGGCAGTAGATCATCCGCCCGTAACACCTCCGTCACCCCTTGATCGACGTCATCCACCACCACTGCCAGTTGATAGGCGGGAGTCCCATCCCGCTTGCCGATGACAAAATCTCCCCTGAGCAGTCCCTCGCACGGTCCGACGAACAGGTCGTCGAAGGGGATCCGTTCCTCATCGGCCACCAGCCGTAGTGCCGCATCGCGGCCACTCTCCTGCCTCGCCTCTTCCAGCGTCTTCCAGCGCCCGCGGCAGGTTCCGGGGTAGATGGGCGCATCGAGGGGGGTCGATTCGTGAGGTGCGCTGGCGGCTTCCTCCACCTCCTTGCGGGTGCAAACACAGGGATATGCATGCCCCTCCCGCAATAGATCATCGAGTACCTGGTCGTGGCGCTTCCGTCGGTCGCTCTGCATCACGATCGGTCCATCCCAGTCGAGACCGAGCCACTGCAACTCCTCGATACAGGAGTCGATGGATTCGGATCGAACCCGCGGGCCATCGATATCCTCGATGCGCAGCAGTACCGTGCCCCCACGGCTTCTCAACGACAGCCATGCCAGCAGGAAGGAACGGGCGTTGCCGAGGTGTAGAACTCCCGTCGGACTCGGTGCGAGACGCCCGACGAGGGTAGGATCTGAAGATTCCATCGACCTCCTTCCGTGCGCTGAGGAGGCCTGAATCCACCCCCAACCACCGACACAGGGACACCCCCAGAGCAAGGATTCCCAAATCGGCACATCCACGGTAGAATGGTAGCACAGGAGTCGAGATCGCCATTCGACTCCCCTCCGGTGCGACGTCACCGGTTCCTGAAATCTTCGCTCCGGCGGGACGCTGCCGGATGGGACAGTCCCCGGTTCGCGGGTGCCATGTCCGCATGAGGCCGGGTGAATCGACCCGGAAAGGAGGTGATCCATTGATGAATGTCCGTGGCTCTGCTGGGAGGTGGGTGCGGTAGCACGCTCCCTGACGGGGAGGGCGGCCCGATCCGCCTGTCTACCCCAGTAGATCGTAGGGACCCGGTAGGAGAATCTCCTACCGGGTCCTTCTTTTTTGCCCGACGACGCCCCCCCCTCCCCCCTTCCCCCTCGCAAAATCTCTCCATCTCCGGCGAAATTCTCTCCATCTGACGATTTACTTCCAATCCTGTGCACCGGTCCGCTTGGCCCGACGCCCTGACAGCGGCAAGATGGGGCACTCACAGCGGGCCGTCGTGCCCGGTAGGAAATGGACGAACATCGTGAACACCGAGGTCAACTCCAGACTGACTCAAATCGAGAATCTGCTGCAGCGGATTCGCGAGGCGACCCGGCACGATGAACAACGCACACGCCTGGCACAACTGGAGGAACTGATGTCCTCCCCCGACTTCTGGGATGATCGTGAGGGTGCCGAGCGCACCATCACGGAATTGAAGCGGGTCAAGGAATCGGTGCAGAGCATCCGGATCCTTGCCCAGGAGGTGGAGGATGCGCGTTCGATGCTGGAACTCGCCAGCGCCGATGGCGATGTCGAAACGGGCGAAGAGATCGCTCAGGACAGCATTCGACTGCTGGTCAGTGCAGAGAGCCTGGAATTGAAAACCCTGCTGCGCGGCAAGTACGATGCAGCCAATGCCTACCTGGAGATCCAGGCGGGGGCCGGTGGAACCGATGCTTGTGACTGGACTCTCATGGTTCAAAGGATGTTTCTCCGCTGGGCAGAACAACAGGGATACAAGACGACCATCATCGACGAACAACCGGCAGAGGAAGCAGGCCTCAAATCCTCGACGATTCACCTGGTCGGTGACCATGCCTACGGTTACCTGCGAGCGGAATCTGGAGTTCACCGGATCGTACGCATCTCTCCCTTCGACGCACAGGCGAGGCGACAGACAGCCTTCGCCAGCGTACGGGTGGTCCCCGAAACGGATGTCGTCGATGACATCGACATCGCCGAGGTTGACCTGCGAGTCGACACCTATCGTGCCAGTGGTGCTGGAGGGCAGCACGTCAACACCACCGATTCTGCGGTGAGGATCACTCACCTGCCCACAGGCATCGTCGTGCAATGCCAGAATGAGCGCAGCCAGCACGCAAATCGCGCTCAAGCGATGCGTGTACTCAAGGCGCGAATCCTGGAAGCTCAGGAGCAAGAGCGACGTGAAGAGATGAACAGGATCCAGGGCAACAAGAGCGACATCGCTTTCGGAAGCCAGATCCGCTCCTACGTCCTTCATCCGTACAAGATGGTAAAAGACCACAGAACAGATCACGAGACTGCAAATACCGACGCAGTACTCGATGGAGAACTTCAGCCATTCATAGAGAGCTGGCTGCGTCATCAGACTCGCACCGACCAATCGACGGGATAGGAGACAAGAGATGGTTTCGATTCAGCAGACCGATCCACAAATCGCAGAGATCATCGTTCGAGAAGAAGCTCGCCAGAAGGGCGAGGTGAATCTCATCGCCAGTGAAAACATCGTCAGTGATGCGGTTCTGGATGCCCAGGGATCGGTCCTCACCAACAAGTACGCAGAGGGTTATCCCGGCCGTCGCTACTACGGTGGCTGTGAGGTGGTCGACGAGGCGGAGGAACACGCACGTGATCGAGCTCGCGAACTGTTCAGCGCCGATCACGCCAATGTTCAGGCACACTCTGGTACCCAGGCAAACATTGCAGCCTACTCTGCATTGATCAAACCAGGTGACAGGGTCCTGGCGATGGATCTTGCTCATGGCGGACACCTCTCACACGGAGCCAAGGTCAGCCTCACCGGCAAGGTCTATCGGTTCGATCACTACCCCGTCTCGGAACAGAACGAGATGATCGACCTCGACCTGGTACGCAAGATGGCGACAGAAGTACAGCCTGCGTTGATCGTGGCGGGTGCCAGTGCATATCCTCGCATCATCGACTTCGAGGGCTTCAGGAGCATCGCAGATGAGGTCGGCGCAAAGCTGATGGTAGATATGGCCCACATCGCAGGCCTTGTCGCAGCCGGTGTCCATCCGAGCCCGGTACCGTTCGCCGATGTGGTGACCACCACCACCCACAAGACCCTGCGGGGACCGCGCAGCGGTCTCATCCTGTGTCGAAAGAAGTGGGCCAAGAAGGTCGACTCCGCCGTCTTTCCAGGCGATCAAGGTGGCCCCCTGATGCATCAGGTCGCCGCCCGTGCGGTTTGCTTCCGGGAAGCGATGACGGACGAGTTCCGCGCCTATGCCAGGCAGGTAGTCAACAACGCCCTGCAGCTGGGCAACATCCTTGCAGAGGGTGGATTGCGCCTCGTCTCGGGAGGCACCGACAATCACATGATCCTGGCAGACCTCCGCTCGATGAATCTTACCGGCGATATCGCAGAAGCCGCTCTGGGACGGGCGGGAATCGTGGTCAACATGAACATGATCCCATACGACCCGGCACCTCCGCGGCGCCCCAGTGGCATGAGGATCGGAACCCCGACCATCACCAGTCGCGGGATGG
>CBFIET010000064.1:0-34150 GCA_965661685.1 Planctomycetota bacterium | reverse complement strand
GACAACAAGGCGTTCCTGACCCAGAGTGGCCAGCTGTACATGGAAGCGGCTGCGATGGCTTTCGGAGATGCCTACTGTCTGGGCCCCACCTTCCGGGCAGAAAAATCGAAAACCCGTCGACACCTGACCGAGTTCTGGATGTTCGAACCGGAGATGGCGTTTGCAGACCTCGACGACGTGATGAACCTTGCGGAACAGATGCTGAGCAAGATCGTCGAGAGAGTCCTGGAGCACCGGCGGGAGGACCTGGAGGTGCTGGGCAGGGATCTGGAACCACTCCAGAAGGTCTCCGCACCCTTCCCGCGCATCAGTTACAGCGAAGCGGTCGAGCGGATGAACTCCGAGGGGCACTCCTTCGAATGGGGTGGCGATCTGGGAGCACCGGATGAGGCTCTCATCTCCTCCTGGTTCGACAGCCCGGTGATGGTCCACGGCTACCCGGAAGCCGTGAAGGCCTTTTACATGAAGAGAGACCCCGATGATCCAAGGGTGGCGCGGGGTGTCGATGTACTGGCCCCCGAGGGATACGGCGAGATCATCGGTGGAGGTCAGCGTGAAGACGACCTGGAAATATTGCTGGGTCGAATTGCCGAGCACGAACTCTCCGAGGAGGACTTCCAGTGGTATCTCGATCTGAGGAGATACGGCTCGGTCCCCCATGGAGGATTCGGTCTAGGGGTTGAAAGGACCGTGTGCTGGATCGCCGGAATCGAGCACGTTCGGGAATGTATCCCCTTCCCAAGAATGCTTTATCGGATCTACCCCTGATCCTTCTTGCTTCAGACCCGGACGGCGTTACAATCGGGTTTACATTGGATCTGTCTGTTCTGATAGTCAGGTTCGATGAAGTTGCAATCTCAACGAGGTGGAAAAAGATTTCCTGACTCGACTACGCCGTTTTTCCCCCGGGGCGCGGGGGAGAGTGGCTCGGCGTCCCGCCAAGATCGAGAACGGGAATTCCCGCAATTCTTGGGCCGGTAACCCCGGTCCGGAGAGGATCGTGATGCGGATTCAGTGCCCCAGTTTCTCTACCGGAACCTCCGGTTCCAGACTCCTCTCCCTGCTGTTCCTGCTGCTCATCACCCTTCCCGTGCAGGGACAACCGGGCACCGTGATCTCCACGGTGGCGGTGTGTGGATCCAATGCCAGCGCCTCTGACGTGGCACTCAACACCTCCAACAACACCATCTGGACCATCGACAGCTCCAGCGGCAAGATCTGTGTCTTCAGCTACAGCAGTGCACCTCAGTCGATGTTCCTGGCCAACATGATCGACCATCCGGTCGGTGCCGCCCTGGCGCCGCTGTTCCAGCCACAATGCACCGGACTCGCCTACAATCCCAACTCCGACACCTTCTGGATCCTCAACGGAACCTCCCTGGAACTGGTCGAGATGGACACATCTGGAAGTCAGGTCGGTAGTGCCGTCCCCTTCTCCATGTCCGGGAACGCCGTCGGCCTCGCCTACGACACCCTGTCCAGTACTCTCTGGACTCGAGATACCTTCAACCAGGTCGCCGTCGAACTGGACCCCGTCACCGGAGCCATCATTTCGACCCTGCCTCTCCCCGGGGAAGTGAACCGCTACGGTTCAGGGCTGTCGTTCCGCCAGTCCCCCACTTCCCAGGGCTACCTCGACTTCACTTACGGAGATGCATTCGACGCCCAGGTCTCCGAGGTCCGATCGATCTTGACCACTACCGGTGCCCTCATCTGCGATCTGGTGCCCATCGATGGATCCGCTTCGCAGCCGATCCTGGGACTTGCATCGGGACCAGATCAGGACCAGGTCCTGATCCTCTCGCCCAGCGAGTTGACCCTTCTCGATTCCACTCAACCGGCGATCCATGCTCCTGCTGATCTTCACTGCACTGCCGACGGTGAGGGATCGGTCACTCTCAGCTGGAGGAACTGTGGTCCCGGTGGAGGCGGTCTCTACACCTTGATCCGGATCACCCGCAACGGAGCGATCGTCGATACCCTTCCCGGATCGGCAACCTCCTGGGAAGACCTATCAGTTCCCGTCGATACAACACACGAATATCAGGTCCAGGGTGTTGTCGGAAGTATCATCGGTTCTGTCAGCTGCTCGGTCCTGCACGGTCCAGGGGGACTGATTGCCTGGGATGCGTTCACCGGAGATCGACCCAGAGACCTCGCCTACGATGAACAGATGGATGATCTCTACGTCACGGAATCCTTCTCTGGCGTCATCCAGGTCCTCGACTCGGAACTCAATCTGAAGAGAACCATCGATACCGGATTGGCCAATCTTCGCGGTATCGGCTACAACCCCACCGTCGGGCTGCTACTGGTAAGTCGCGCCAACAATGGCCTGGTCACATTTGTCGATCCGCTGACCGGTTCTCCCCTCAGTTCCTTCCCTGCGAACTCGTCCAATATCACTGCCATCACCTACGACAGCCTTGAGGACGATTGGCTGCTGCTCGACGAATCCTCCTCTCCCGTGACGATTCGCAGGATGGAAGCACTCGAAGGCATTGAAGGAAATCCCCTCGGGACCATCACGCCGCCGAGTACTTCCGGTTTGACCCTGGGAGGAGGAATCGCCTCGGTATCGGAAGGGTCGATCTTCTCCGGAGTCGAAAATCAAGGAATGGTCACCAGTGCCAGTCAGTTCACTCCATTTGGCTTCCCGTTGAACTTCTCACTGCCCTTTGCGGCGGTAGGAAATTCACCGGAACTGCTGAGTAACGCCATCACGGGTATCGAACTGGTGGGCAGTTCTCTGGTGGTCGCCGGGCAGGCGACAGACACCCTCTTCAAACTGCTGGTGGTCAGCGACGGCCCCGATTTCATCCGCGGCGACGCCGATGCCAGTGGCACGGTAAATCTGACCGACGTCATCTTCACCGCCACCTGGATCTACGCCGATGGAGCCGCACCGGACTGCCAGGATGCCTGCGATGCCAATGACGACGGCCGCCTTGACATATCAGACCCGATATTTACATTGCTCTACTTGTTTACCTCCTCTGCAGCGCCACCAGCCCCATTCCCCGCTCCTGGGCCCGATCCCACCTTCCTCGATGGGCTAGGTTGTTAATCCATCAGGATTGACTTGTAAACACTTTGTCAATACACTAACACTCTCCTTCGATTCCGAGGGAGCCATCCCGATCCTGCCCCGCAGCAGGTACGGAGGGGAAGAGTGTTCGTACCGGGGCTTCCTGGTACGAGGGGAAGAATGCTTGCGGGGGAGCCCTTAGGGGGGCGAGCGAGGAGAATGATGAAGACCTGTTTTACGCAGGTGTTCGTGATCGTGTGTACGGTTCTGGTTCTGACCATCCCGAGTCAGTCTCAACAATCTCTCACCATCACGGATACTGGTACACAAGGCCTTTCTGCTTTTTCGGCAGCGGTGGAACTAGAGAGCGATACCGGAACCCAGGGATTTGTCCTGGCGATCGGATTTGACTCTTCACTGCTGAACGCAACTCAACTCACCGTGGAAGGTACAGACGTGGAAGTGGTTGGTGCTGAGTTAGTAGTAGCTGAGATCCTGTCCGGAGGAATGACTCTCGGGGTGGTTCTCGATACGGAGAGTCCATTCGAGGGTCAAGAGATCCCCGCTGGCTCCGGCTCTACCATCGCTCTGATGACGTTCACCTCCATGGTGATCTCACCCAGTCCATTCACCACAGAACTTCAGTTCCAGGACGGTGTCCACAACTCACCACCTCTGGATAACATCCTGGTCCAGGCAGGACTCTCTGTAGGAGCCCAGGAGGGATTGGTTCTCAATGACGGAACCGTCACCATCTCTCCTCCGCCTCCCGACTCACTTCGTGTGGAGAACGGTTCGATGCTGGCAGATGGAATGTCTACCGGTGAGGCGAGAATCCTCCTCTCGAACAGTTCAGGACCTGCTCAGGGATTCGTGGTCGCCCTGGCCCATGGCCAGGAAGAACTGACCCTGCAGGAGATCAGCCTCGCTGGGACCATCACCGAAGAGGTTGGAGTCGAGTTCGAGGTCTCGAACATCTACTCCGATGGTGGAACGATAGGGGTCGTACTCGACTTCCAACCACCCTTCGACGGCCAGACGATTGCCACTGGTAACGACAATCACATCGCCACATACACCTACAGTTGCAACGACATCATCTACCTTCCCGAGTCGGATCAGAGTTCCCCATTGACCCTCATCAATGGATACATCGGAGTCCCACCTCTGGATAACGTGATCGTTGTCGGTGGATTGTCGCTGTTCCCGTCCCTCGAAAGCGGGACGATGACATGCAGTGCCATCGAACCTCCTCCCGAGCACGACACGATCATGCTCGCCAAGGTGGAGTTCGATGAAGATGCCGGGAACTACGCCTACCACGGCCAGACGGGAACACTGAGTTTCTGCTTCCTCGACCCGGACGATGAACTGCAGGGAATGACCATCACCGCCTGCTACGACTGTGATCTGACGGTGGAAGAGGGAACCTTCTCACTGGACGGCTCCATCGTAGAGATGGTCGGAGCTGAGTACATCAATCATCAGGTCGACGACGATTGCTCGGACGGCGAGAGCGGTGAACTGATCCTGGCGATCCTGCTCGACGCGTTGCCGCCCTTCGAAGGTCAGACACTTCCTCCCACGTCGGAGTTCCTACTCGTGGGAAGCATCGATATCACCGTAGATGAATCTGCGGAATGCGAACTCGAACAATCGATCGTATTTTGTGACAACATCAACGGCAACGGAACCGTGTCCCTCTACAACAACGTGGTCATCGACTACCTCTCCATTCAAGACTTCGAGCGAATCGACACGAGTATCGTGATCGTTCCTCAGGAGATCTTCCAGAGAGGTGACTGTAACAGCGATGACAAGGTTGACCTGGCCGACGCAGCCACGACGATTGCAGCGCAATTTTCCGGATTACCGATCCTCTGCGCAGATGCTTGTGACTCCAATGATGACGGAGTGATCAACCTGGCGGATTCGGTCTTCACCATGAACTGGCTCTTTAAATTCGGTCAAACACCGCCGGAGCCTGGCCCGTTCAACGACGGCCCGGATCCTACGGCTGACCTGCTACCTGTTTGCGATAGTGACGATACAGGCTGCTAAACCGCAGTCTGAAAATTGAAAACACGACCCAAGGAGAGGGTCATCAATCAGCGAGTTTGACGGCTACAAACCCGTCAACAGGAAGGATGTGTGACATGCGTAACATTACGCACAAGACCATTTCGACAGTGGCATTACTTGTCATGGTCGTTGCCTTGAGCCGTTCCGGCTCTGCTCAGACAAATCCAGGATTTCAGATGCACATGGAGAGTTCCACTGTGTATGGAGGATCCGTTTTTACAACCACCGCCAAACTGGATGTGCTGGAGCCAGCCGAAATCCAGGGATGGAGCCTGAGTCTCTGTTCAGATCCAGGAGAGTTGACACCTCTGAGTGCCACTCTCGGTACCGGAGCATCCACCGTAAAGAATGGTGGTGTTCCAGACTTCGAAAATACAAACATCGCTGCTGATGCAGTCATGAATGGTGTAGTGATCTGCTTCACCGGTTGTGCCTCTCTCGGCCAGACAACGAACTTCGAGTTGCTCGATGTCAACTACGAAGCGGTGGCATCTGTCGGACAATCGGCAACGGTCAGTTTCTGCACCGCCGGTTCTCCCGGGGTCAGCACCCTGGTGGTGATCAACGGAGACAGCGTTCTCCCTGAATCCTCCGGAGCGAGCTTCACCGTGATCAGTCCCAACTTCTTGAAGTTCGGATCTGGACTCGGTGTGGCAGGACAGACTGCTCAACTTCCCGTCCAGGTCTCCACCGTTCGCCCACTCGACGGACTCTCGATCGCCGGATCCTACGACTCTTCCTTGTTGTCGATGACCGGAATCAGCGCGTCCGGCGTGGCGGCCAGTGCAGACTTCGTGGAAACCTCTGCGAATCTTCCCGCTGGTGAAATCGCCGCCGGGTTGATCATGGCGTTCGACACCTCCACTGACATCCCCATCGGGGATGATCAGGAAGTGATGACGATCAGTTTCTCCGTAACCGGTGTTCCTGCCGGACAGACGGAGCCCATCACGACTCCGGTCACCTTCTCCGCCAGTGCTGGTACTCCTCCGATCACCAACCTGATCGTCGACGGTAACTACCAGGAAACACCGAATCTGGTCTCCGGTGAGGTCACCATCGTCAACTTCAATCCGTTCGTGCGTGGCGACTGCAACAGCGACGGCGGACTGGTCAATATCGCCGATGGAATCGCCGTTCTTCAGTACCTGTTCCAGGGTGGAACCACTCCCAGTTGCCTCGACGCCTGTGATCTCGACGACAACGGTCAGATCGGAGTGGGGGACGCTGTCGGCGTCTTCAACTACCAGTTCGCGGGTGGCTCTCCTCCGATGGCTCCCTTCCCGGATGCAGGAATCGATCCGACGACCGGTGACGGAATCGGATGTGATGGAGATGCAGACGCTCTGTAATCCACTCACCGAATCGTAGACGCACAAGATCTCGCAATTGATGACTGGACCCCGGAGGTGCATCCCCTCCGGGGTCCAAATTTTTCCGGGTATTGCTCCCTGCTGGCAAGTTTGGTGCCCACCGGACACCGTCTAGTAGGTGGATCAGAGATCCACTGGTGATACGATGGAGGAATGTTGAAACTCGGGAAATGCCCCCGAAATCCCCGCCGCAGAGGAGATCCAATGTTGCTTCGTCAGCTATTGATCCTGATCGTCTTGATCCCGGTTTCCGTGGGATTGTATGCAGCGGATGTGCTTACCATCGACGATGTAGTCGGCAATGCCGGTGAAACCGATATCCCGTGCTTCATTCACGCCACCCACGACCTCAACATCGAGGGCTTTTCCGTGGCACTTCAACACGATCCCACGATAGTGACGCTGACCTCTGCAGATTTCCAGGATACGGCGGTCGCAACTCTTCTCGGAGGGGGCGATCCCGACTTTGCTGGAATCTCCCTCGACAACGTCAGTGGAATCATCCAGGCGGGAGTTATCTTCGGATACGGCAGCCTGGGTATACCACCCACGTCTCTCCAGGCATCTCCCTCCGCCCCCAACAGCCTGATGAGGCTGCTCTTCACCATCGACCCCTCTGCTCTTCCCCAGGATATTCCGCTCCAGTTCGTGGACGGCATAGGATCCCCTCCCATCGACAACCTGCTCTCGGCAGGGGGAGTATCGGTGATTCCCGATCTGATCGACGGCACCATCACCGTCAACAATCTGCATCGCTTCTTCTTCGGTAGTATCGCTGCAACGCCAGGTGGAAATGTCAATGCCACGGCGCGCTATGATCATGCCGATAGCATCCAGGGATTCCAGATTTCGCTCACCTACGACAACTCGATCCTGACTCTGCTCACGCCGGGCGACGATCATGGCTGGTACAGCGGTACAACGATGGATTCAGTATTGCCCGGAGGACCCGGTGCGATGGGTGGCATCGAACTTTTCTACCCCGCACTCGATCAATCAGTGGCTCCCGGAGTTGGCCTGATTACCTTTTCCGCCATCTTCGACTTTCTCCCGCCGTATGGCGGCCAGGTGCTTCCAGCAGGACCCAATCAATCGCTGATTCAACTCAACTTTGAAGCGGCTGCAGATCCCGCCCTCCTGGGTACGACCACTGAAATCGTCTTCGATGACTCTTACCTGTTGCCCTCCTGTCCTCCGGCAGATCCGAACTGCACCGCAGGACCGGCGCTCAATTACGTCATCTACGATGGACTCTCCATCACACCGATACTGGAGAATGGCCTCGTCGAATTCGTCGACCAGCCTGGCTTCAAGCGAGGGAACTCCAATGGAGATGCCAATGTCGACCTTGGAGATTCTCTCTACATCGTGAACTGGCTCTTCTCTGGTGGTCCTCAGCCGACATGCATGGATTCCTGTGACACCAACGACGACGGTGGTGTCGACATCTCCGACTGCATCTACTTGCTCAACTACCTGTTCGTCAGCGGCCCACCACCAGCAGCTCCGGGACCATCCTCGTGCGGTGTTGACCCGACCTCTGATTCTCTCGACTGTACCCTGTCAGGCGGCTGCTGATCCGGCAACGCCTGCACATCATTGACCAGACATCCCTGAAACTTGACCGACATCCCCGGCCATTGTTTCCCCACCACCTCTCCCCCCCGAGGAGGACAAATGCGTGCACTGATCATCTCGACCCTCATCGTTTCCATCCTGTGTCTATCGAGTATCGCTCGAGGCCAGGACCAGCTTCAAGTCGATGACGGCATGGCAATTCCAGGATCACAATTCAATGCCATCATCCGTCTGGACAATGAACTCAGTGTTCAGGGGTTCCAGTGTGCCCTCACCTGGGATTCGAACATCTTCACCTTCACGGGAGTTACCCTCAGTGGACTCGACATCGAAGAGCTCCTCGGCCCATTCGAGGTGGAGTTCTTCACTTCCACCAATCAGGATGAAATCGAGGCCGGAGCCGGCTGGGCTGCTTGTGCAGCCATCTTCGACTTCAGCCCACCCTTCGGCGGCCAGACTCTCGAGCCTGGCATCGACAACTCCATCGTCTGCTTTCAGTATCAGGTCGCGGCCGACAATGCCCTGGTAGGAAGTTGCGCCGACATCACACCGGTGAACGGTATGGGGCAGCCAGTGATCCAGAACATCCTGACCATCGATGGAATCTCATCTCTTCCCGAGTTGAGTCCAGGCACCGTCTGCTTCATCGATTCGGAGCCATTCCTGCGTGGAGATGCAAATGATGACGGCGGCCTGAACCTCGCCGATGCCATCTACCTGATCGCATACATCTTTGTCGATGGGGAAGCCCCCCTGTGCCGCTCCGCAGCGAACTCGAACAGCGATGCCAACGTGGATATCGGTGATGTCATCTTCATCATCAACCACCAGTTCCTCGCTGGTCCACCGCCGAGTGCTCCTTACCCGACATGCGGTGCCAATTCAGCAGGTGAATCGGGACTCTCCTGCGAGTCCTATCAGAGTTGCCCCTGATCGGAGTCGATGCGCTGGATCAGGAGAGTTTTCGGCGGGCGATGTACCACGCCGGAGTCTCCAGTTCAGGGTCGGCAACCCTTCTGGCTGCCTCCTCGATGGTGGCCGGGGGTGGAACGATCACCTCATCCCCTGGCGTCCAGTTGGCGGGACAAGCAACTCCATGTTCATCCACCGCTTGCAACGCATCGATGACTCGCTCGATCTCCGTGAATGATCGCCCTACCTCGGGAGGGTAAGTGATGATTGCGCGGATCTTGCTCGAGCCATCGATGAAAAAGACTGACCGAACCGGCGCGGTGACATTGGTGGCTTGATGGACCATTCCATAGAGCCGCGACACTTCCTGGTCGAGATCGGCGATGACGGGGAAGCCGATCTTCACTGCCATTTTCTCCTCGATATCTCTGACCCAGGCGATATGAGAATGAACGCTATCGATGGAGCAGCCGAGGAGTGCCACCCCTTTCGACTGCAGTGATTCTTGCAACCCAGCAAATTCCATGAACTCGGTGGTACAAACCGGCGTGAAATCTGCAGGATGCGAGAACAGGATCGTCCATCGTCCATCCTGCCACTTGGAGAACTGGATGGGGCCATGTGTCGTGACCGCCTCGAAGTCGGGGGCGATCTCTCCCAGCCGGGGGCTGGCGTGATTCTCCATTGCTGAATTCATCTCGAATCCCACTCTCCGTACCACTGATGATCCCTGAGGCGATGGGGATGCAGTCCTCCCTGCCGTGATCCTGTTACCGTACAATCGAAAGACGCAAGTTGCGAGGAGACGGGAGCATTCGTTGAGTAAAATTGAAGAGAGATCGAGAGTATTTCGAAGTGAAATCCGCTGGCTATGGAGCCAGGGGGATCACCCTCCCCGATGCTGCATCATCGCATTGCACGGACTGGGACAGGACGGCTCGAGAATTCTCAACAAACTGCAACCACTGGTGGAGCAGGGGGCGACGATCGTCGCTCCTGACGGCCCCCACCGACACGAGGTGAGAAGGCCCGACTCCATCAGAAAGGGCCACGCCTGGTACCTCTTCACCGGCGACCAGAAACTCTTCAAATCGTCGATGCTCGAGGCGGAGACTGACCTGCTTCACATCGTCGACACCGTGCAGGAGGAATCAGGAATCCCGGCGAATCGGACCATCTTGCTCGGCTTCAGCCAGGGCGGTTACCTCGCAGGCTTCGTCGCCAGTCGTCACCCCGATCACTTTGGCGGGTGCGTCATCGCATCGGCACGACTCAAACATGAGTTCATCGTCGAGGAACTGGGTGGTGGCAAACTTCCCGAGTTCCTGTTTCTGCATGACGAAAAGGATCCACTCACCGCAGCTGATCCTGTCAGGAACTCATTGCAAATGGTTGAAGATGCTGGAGGCAGCGCAAAGTTGCAGTGGCACGACGACGGCCACCGCCTCGGCAGTGGCTCCATCGACCACCTGCAACGGTGGCTGAAAGATTGTCGATTCCTGTAACGACTCGCTCGACAGCAGAGATCAGTTGCCAGCCACCTGAGAGGCAGCGGTCTTCAGTTCCTCCACCTTACCGACCCCTTCCCACGGGAAGTTCTCTCCCTCGCGGCCGAAGTGCCCATGGGCGGCGGTCAGCCGGTAGATGGGGCGCTTGAGGTCGAGAGTCGAGATGATCCCTCGCGGAGTCAGATCAAACACCTCACGGGTGAGTTTCTGGAGATCGCTATCAGAAATCGTTCCGGTTCCAAAGGTGTCTACCAGAACAGACATCGGATCGGCAACACCGATGGCGTAGGCGAGTTGCACCTCACACCGACGTGCCAGCCCAGCAGCAACGATGTTCTTTGCAACATGACGCGCCATGTAGCAGGCGGAACGATCCACCTTGGAGGGATCCTTGCCGCTGAAGGCTCCTCCCCCATGTCTCCCCATTCCGCCGTAGGTGTCGACGATGATCTTTCGTCCAGTGAGTCCGCAGTCTCCCTGGGGACCACCCACGACGAAACGGCCGGTAGGATTGATGTGGTACTTGGTGTTCTCGTCGAGAAGCTCGGAGGGAATCACCTTTTCGATGATGTGCTCCCGGACGAATGCATGGAGATCTTCATTACTGACATCGTCGGAGTGCTGGGACGAGAAGACCACCGCATCGATACGCTTAGGAGTTCCGTCCACGTATTCGACGGTGACCTGACTCTTGGCATCCGGACGCAAGAAGGGAGCTTTCCCTGCAGCTCGTAGCTTTGCGTGGACCTCCACCATCTTGTGCGAAAGGGAAATCGCCATCGGCATCAACTCGGGAGTTTCATCACAGGCATAGCCAAACATCAGCCCCTGGTCTCCGGCACCATCCCGGTCGACTCCCATGGCGATATCGGGACTCTGCTTGTCAAGGGTGACCATCACCGAACAGGTTTCCGCATCGAATCCCATCGCTGAATCGGTGTAGCCGATGTCTCGGATCACCCCACGGACCAGGCTCGGAATATCGATGGTCGCCTCGCTGGTGACCTCCCCTGCAACCACTACAAGCCCGGTCGTGATCATCGTCTCACAGGCGACCCGGCTGTTCGGATCCCCCTGGAGATACGCATCGAGGATCGCATCCGAGATCTGGTCGGCCATCTTGTCTGGATGCCCCTCCGATACGGACTCAGAGGTGAAGAAAGCGTTTTCGACCAACATGTTGCGATTCCTTCCTGACTGTCACCAGCTCCTGATCGTGAGATCCGGAGGGTGACGAGCTGATTACCTGGAACTTGCCGTGGCGGGCCCGACTCCTCGGCGAACCCGTCAACAGATGGAGATACTCTATCGACTCCTGCAGGGTCCGCCAACCAAGATCACCCGTTAGATCAGAACTTCTCCCAGCCCTCGGACACACCGATCGGAAGCCCCGCCCAGTTGCTCGAGGACCTGTTTTGCCAGGCTCCTGCTGCTCTCGGAGAGTTCCCCTCGGGAATACTGCTCCCGTAACCAGTGCAGCAACTGATCGCCATTCTCGACCAGGGTGACAGCACCCTGCTCCATCAACAGTTCCTGCATCTCCAGGAAATTCTCCACATGGGGGCCGTGGCAGGTTGCACAGCCTGCTGCCACCGGCTCCAGCAGGTTGTGACCTCCCCGCCGGACCAGGCTCCCCCCCACGAAAGCCGCGTCGGAGATGCGATAGGCCCCATCGAGACGACCCAGTTCATCGATCACCACCACCTGCGTCTTCGCATCCGCGAGCTGGGACTCCAGCGCTGCTTCGAAGCCAGACCGTTGCGCCAGCAGCAACACCTCCTTCGATCTCTCGACGTGACGAGGACCGATCCACAGTTGACTGCCAGGACACTCCTCAAGCCAGCGGCGATGCACTTCGAGTACCTGCTCCTCTTCGCCGGGATGAGTACACCCGGCTATCCAGCGGAACAGATCGCCCGGGTGACCGAGTCTGCGGTCATGGTCCCTTCGGATGCTGTGAGGATCCGGCGGTCGAACCGCATCGAGTTTGATGTCCCCTGCCAGGATGATCTTTTCCCCCGGAGTGCCCAGTTGTTGAAACGCATCTGCATCTCGTCGGGTCCGTGCGCAGACCAGTTCAGGACAACGAGCCATCCAGCCCGTCAAGGGACCGAGCCAACGTAGTCGGCCCTCGTTTCGTGGAGAGATTCGCCCATTCACCACCACCACCGGCACCGAGCGCGCCTGGCAGGCGAGTAGCAGGTTTGGCCACCATTCCAGTTCGACCAGGATCAAGACATCGGGGCGCAGGCGGGCCAGCATTCGATGCATGAAGTGAGAGAGATCGAGGGGCAACAGAAACACCTGAACATCGGGATACAATTCCCGAGCGAGGCTTCTGGCACCTGTAGTCATCGTCGAGAACACCACCTCGCAACCTGGACGACTTCTTCTGAGGGATTCGATCAAGCCGACGGTGGCTCTGACTTCACCGACGCTGGCTGCGTGAATCCAGATCCGTTCCCGTGTGGGGAGGGAGATCCTCCAGCCACCGATCCTCTGCTGTAGAGAACCGAACCCTCGCCCCTTCAGAAGCACCAGGCTGGCGAGCCAGGGAGAGATCAGCAGCAGTACCAGCAGTACCGGCACATCGAGAATCCAGCCCAACAATCGCAGGGTCCACGAGGTGGAAGGGCGCAAGCGAGATCGTGGTGGACGAGACACTCCCCGTGGTGGAATAGCGTCCGCCAGCATCAGATCACTGCTGTCCGCAACAGCGCTTGAACTTCTTACCGCTTCCGCAACTACAGGGGTCGTTTCGCTTCAACTTCGGTGAATCATTTCGAATCGTCTCCACCGCTTCCGATCCTTGCGATCCCTTGATGCCTTGTTGCATCTGATCCCCGTGATCCTGGAACTGCTGCTGGAGGGCCCCTGCGGTGACCCCTTCCGATTGCCCACTCCATGTCTGGGCCAGATCTTTCTGGGCTGCGGATTCATCGATGCTCTCGATACGAATGCGAGAAACGATGGAAGAACTGTCCTCGCGCAAGACTTCAAGCATGGCAGAGAAGAGTGCGTATCCTTCTCGCTTGTACTCCAGTTTCGGATCGACCTGTGCATAACCGCGAAGACCAACACCGGTGCGCAGCTGGTCCATGGCGTGGAGATGCTCTTTCCACTTCTCGTCCACTGAGCGAAGCAGGACGTAGTGAAGGAGTCTATCGAACTGGTCTTCCCCTGCCGCCTGTCTCTTCACCTCGACCATCTCGAGCCAGTTCTGGGTAGCGAGATCGGCCCAATCCTCTGGCTCTCCATCCTCGAAGGAGGAGGGAGCTATCTGCAGGTTGAAGCGATTGTCCAGCGTCTCGCTGAGCATCACCGCCACCGGGTCATCGGGCTCTTCGATCTCCTGCAATCCGAAGGCGATCGCCTCGACGACCTGCTGGAAGTTCTCCTCGACCAGTTCGATGAGGTTCTGGCTATGCAAGATGCGGTCACGTATCTCGTAAATCACCTTCCGCTGGCTATCCATGACATGGTCATATTCCAGCAGGTTCTTCCTGATCTCGAAGTTGCGTGCCTCGACCTTCTTCTGGGCCTTCTCAATCGCGCGGGCGACCATCGGGTGTGAAATATCCACTCCCTCATCCATGCCGAATCGTTTCAACATGGCGGATACCCGGTCACTGGCAAACTTCCTCATCAGGTCGTCTTCGAGGGAGAGGTAGAAGAGGGTGGCTCCAGGATCACCCTGACGACCACAGCGACCACGCAACTGGTTGTCGATGCGACGCGACTCGTGTCTCTCCGATCCCATCACCATCAACCCGCCAACATCGATGACGCCATCTCCGAGTACGATGTCGGTTCCACGACCAGCCATGTTCGTGGCGATGGTGACGTGGTTCAGTTGCCCAGCCTCGGCGATGATCTCCGCTTCCCTGGCATGGTGCTTTGCGTTGAGAACGTTGTGAGGGATTCCACGTCGCTTGAGTCGCTCGGAGAGAAGTTCTGAATCTTCGATGGAAATGGTACCCACCAGCAAAGGTCGGCCGGACTGGTGCTCCTCGGAGATGCGATCCGCGATGGCCTTCCACTTCTCCTTGGTAGTTCTGTAGACGATGTCGGTCTGATCGTCACGGGCGATCGGTTTGTTGGTGGGAATCTCCACCACCTCGAGACCGTAGATCTCCCTGAATTCCTCCGCCTCGGTGAGTGCGGTTCCGGTCATACCTGCGATCTTGTCGTAGAGGCGGAAGAAGTTCTGGAAGGTGATGGTCGCCAGTGTCTGGTTCTCATCCTTGATCTTCAGGCCTTCCTTCGCCTCCACCGCCTGGTGCAGGCCATCGGACCATCTCCGTCCCTCCATCAGTCGACCGGTAAACTCGTCGACGATCACCACACCACCATCGTTGACCACGTAATCGACATCCTTGCGATGCAGGAAGTGCGCCTTCATCGATTGTTCCAGGTGATGTGGCCAGTGCATGTTGGCGGGAGAGTAGAAGGAATCGACCCCGATCATCTTCTCGGCGGTTTCGATTCCCTCCTCGGTGAGGATGACCTGCTGTTCCTTTTCCTTCACATCGAAGTGCTTACCCTGTACCAGTTTTCGAACCGCACGATCTGCCTTGTAGTAGATGTCGGTCGATTTCTCTGCCGGTCCAGAGATGATCAGAGGGGTTCTCGCTTCATCGATGAGAATCGAGTCGACCTCGTCGACGATTGCGAACGCACGATGTTTCTGGCATTGATCCTCGGGACGCGTCTTCATGTTGTCCCGGAGGTAGTCGAAACCGAACTCATTGTTGGTTCCGTAGGTGATGTCACAGGAGTACTGTTCGATGCGCTCCTGGCTATTCATGTTTGACTGGATGGCACCTACCGTCATCCCCAGTCCCTGGTATACCGCTCTCATCCAGTCCGCGTCCCGCTTGGCCAGATAATCGTTGACGGTAACCACATGAACACCGAGACCTGGGAGAGCATTGAGGTACGCCGGCAGGGTTGCCACCAGCGTCTTTCCTTCACCGGTTCTCATCTCGGCGATACCACCGTGGTTGAGGACGATGCCTCCGACCAGCTGAACGTCGTAGTGGCGCATCGCCACGCCGGTGGCTGTTCTCAGGTATCGTTTCGAGGATTCGCGTACCGCTGCGTACGCTTCCGGTAGCAGATCTGCGAGGGACTCACCGGCTTCGAGCCTCTTACGGAACTCCGCCGTCTTTGCGACCAGCTGGTCCCCGGTGAGGGATTCGAACCGGGATTCCTGTTCGTTGACCTTCTGCACCAGCGGGAGGATCTCGCTGATGATCTTCTCGTTGCGAGTCGGAACGAACTTGTGAAATGCTGCCTTGAGGCCGCTGAGAAGGCCCATGATTGTTCATCCCTTTCGATGGGGGCTGCCCCCGATCTGATCAGGGTACCTGTCGCTCCCGATCCGGCAACCGATCCCGGGGGGGATGGAAGTTACCCCTGACCTCCTCGAGTGCTTCAAAACCGCCTGAAGCGAGCAGATCTTCAAGATCCTGGAGGATTTGCGGCAAACAGGTCGGCTCCCGATAGAGGTGGGTTCCGACCTGAACTAGCGTCGCTCCCACCGATATGAACTCGAGGATGTCCTGAGCAGAGCAGATTCCTCCGATGGCACAGACGGGGATCCTCACCGCCCTGGCGACCTCCATCGTCATCCGCAAGGCGATGGGCCGGATCGCTGGACCCGACAATCCCCCCGTCTCGGTGCCGATTCGCGATTTGCCACTTCTCCAGTCGACAGCCATGGCCCGAACGGTGTTGATCAGCGAGATCGCGTCGGCCCCCGCCTCCTCCGCCGCCACCGCTTGCTCTGCGATGTCGGTCACATTGGGAGTCAGTTTCGCCATGATCACACCACTGGTAAGAGGCCTCACCGCCCTGACCAGCGACGCCGTGGCCTCCGGATCGAGACCGAACTGCAAGCCTTCCTTCACATTTGGACAGGAGACATTGAGTTCGTACCCGGCCACCAGAGGAAGCCCCTCCAGCGCCGACACCACCTGGCAGTAGTCTTCCACTGAACGACCGACCACATTGACCAGGATCGGAACGCCATAGCGTTGCAATCTCGGAAGATAGGAATCGAGAAAGTTATCGAGTCCTGGATTCTGAAGGCCGATGGAGTTGAGCAATCCAGAGGGAGTCTCCACCGCTCTGGGTGGTGGATTCCCGGGCCGCATCTCCACCGAAATCGATTTCGGAACGATGGCACTGAAGGTTCCGGGTGGAAGAAACGGTTCAAACTCCTCGCCATACCCGAAGGTGCCCGAAGCGGGAAGCACCGGATGCGGTAGCGCCAGTTCCCCACCGGGGGCTGGAATCTTGATGGACAGGTCGACCCGGGGAGCTTCCGCTCCCCTCATCTCGGTTGCAGCATCCTCGGCATTCAGGATTTTTCCCTTCGCTCCTGTGCAGCAACACAGAGGCGCGTCCAGGGAACAGCCTCTAGCCGCGCCAGAGGAATCAACTCACCGGTATCTTCACAGATTCCGTAAGTTCCATCCTCGATACGCTGAAGAGCCTGGTCGATCTCCTGAACCAGGTTGGTCTCGCTCTGCATCGTCGACAGGGTCAACTCGATCTCGAAGTTCTCGGAACTGAGGTCTCCCTCATCACCGCTGGATCCCCGTCCTTCTCCATCAAGACTGGTGAGGTTTCCTGTGACTAGATTTCTCTGGTGGATCAGGACCCGCTTGAACGGTTCCATTTCACGTTTGGTGTACTTTTTCTTGGCCATGAGCTTTCGGCCTACCCTCTCTCAGACAATGCGGGCCATCGGAATACCACTGAACTACTTCGTTCCCTCACCGGACGGGCCAGAGCCTGTGCTGGCCGAAAACCGCCCATCAGGCTATCCTGATGTAGGTTCGGATTCCCCGGAAGGGCAGCGGATTCTATGTACTGCGGCGGTGTCTCGCAAGGTCTCAAGAACGATCAGTTGCCAGACCCCTCGATCCAGAGGTGGCTCGACTTCCTGCTGGTCGAGCGTGGGCTGTCGAAAAATACCCTCGCAGCCTACCGCAGGGACCTCACCAGCCTCGCTGCCGCAATCTGCCAGGAATCGATCAGATTCCCCCAGGATGTGAGCCAGCAGCAGATTCAGCAGTACCTCAGGGGGCTCTCTGAAGGCGGAGCAAGCCCCAGCAGCCAGCGTCGTAGGATCTCCGCGATCCGTGGCTTCTTCCGCTTCATGGTGCTGGAGGGGCTGCTCGAGGAAAACCCCGCGGAGTTACTGGTATTCCCCCGCCAACCGAAGCGTCTCCCCGCAACCCTCACCACCGAAGAGATCGATCGGCTCATCGACTCCACCGACATCGACAATCCTGATCATGCTTTACGTGACCGAGCCATCCTGCAACTGCTCTACAGTTCCGGGATGCGGGTCTCTGAACTGTGCGGACTGCGACCGAGGGACCTTCAAATGGAAGGGAAGTACCCGCTGGTCCGCTGCCATGGCAAGGGTGACAAGGTGCGGCTGATTCCCATCGGCGACCGCGCCGCCCTCGCCATCGAGAACTACCGTGAACAGCTGGAATCGGAGGCTCCCGCCCTTCTCGATCGACTCTTTCTCTCCGCAACGGGACGACCCCTCAACCGCCGCAGCGTCTACTCCTTGCTCGAGCGCGCCTCCAAGGTGGCAGGAATCGCCCGCAGGGTTTATCCGCACCTGCTCAGACACTCCTTCGCCACGCACATCCTGGAAGCCAACACCAGGGCGAGGGAACAACAGATTCGCAAGGGATCGGGAGAGGTCCCCGCAGATGCGCTACCTCATCTTCAGAATCTCCTGGGGCACTCCAGCATCCACACCACCGAGATCTATACCCACGTCAATCGAGAGCAATTGAAGTCCGCCCACTCCCGACATCATCCGCGACCTTGATGGAATCCTTCTGCTGGTGAACGCCCAGTTGGTGGTGGGCCAGGAGGATCACCCCTTCAGACAGCGTATCGAGGTTCGCCCCACCAGGATGAGATCGCCCGCCCTGAGCGTCGCCGTATCTACCTTCGACCCGTCGAGGAGGGTTCCATTGAGAGATTCAAGATCGGTGATGGTGACTTCCCCTTCGCCACGGTGAATCTTGCAATGCTCACGGCTGCACAGACTGTCGTGAAGAGAGAGGTCTGCCTTGCTGGCACGGCCGATGATCATGCCGCTGTCGGAAGAGATGGGAATCCGCTGACCCACATCCCTTGCGTCTCCCCTCTCCACCACCAGTTCGAGAAACGCCTGCTGCGGTGCTGAGCGGTTCACTTCCTCCTCGACCGGTGGACTGGCTGCCGCTCCTCTTGGATCCTCCAGGGTGAACTGGATCTCGGTGGAGCCGATCCTGACGATCTCTCCCCCGGCGAGAGAACGAGTGACGGTCGGGATATCATTGACCGGCAATCCTTCGCCAGTGAGGTCGTGAATCTCCCACCGACCATCGTGAAAGCGGATCCCCGCATGACGATCGTGGGCACTGGTGTCGGGGAGGCACACGCCGACATCCGGAGAGGATCCGATGACTACGGGGCGTGAATCGAGCTGAAATATCCCACCCTGGAGTTCTCCCTCCAGGATGCAGATGAAGGCGTGATGGAACGAATCTGTGAGATCACGATCGCTGGAATTGACCACCTGAGTCATGCTCCTCCCGGGAGTTGCGGTCCCGAGAAGAATAGCCTGTCCCGTCAATTTCGACCACCGAGCTAGTTGAAGCAGTCGAGGTCATCTGGAGTCGGATCGACTCCCTGATCGGGGAACGGCTGCGCGGGAGGGGGTCCGGCGAGGTACAGGTAGTTGAGGAGCTGGATCGCATCCCCGAGATCGATGTAGCCGTTGTCGTTCACATCGAGTGCTTTGGGACACAACGGAACCGGGCACTCGGGACAGGTACTGGTCATGTAGACCAGGTTGACGATGGCATCGGCCAGGTCGAGCCTCAGATTTCCGTCCGAATCACCCCGCAGGAAGACACCATCGACCGCCACATCGATGACCAGATCGACGGTCAGTGGCTCGACCGACTGGTTCTCGATCACGAACACGTTGCTGATGGGTGGAGTTCCGAGATCTTCCTCGAAACTCAGAACCGTCTGCTGCGAGAAGGTCAGCGAAGTACTGACATCGAAGTAGATCCGGGCGTATTCCAGTTCCATACCGGTGGAGGGAATCACCTGTCCATCATAGGGCGGCAAGATGTCCATCAGCACGCCAAGGACGACGAATCCTTCATCGTTATTGACCACCTCTTCAACAAACTCCGCTCCGGCGACCTGGGTGATGGTGCCATCGATGGAAGCAGAGGCACACTGAAGCACCAGAGGATCGAAAGCCATGGCACTGGAGAATCCTTGTAGATCATCGACGTTGTATCCGCGCAGGCTGACCTCGAAGTCGATCTCTCCTGCTGCCACCTGGGAGGAGGAGGAAGTGGCCAGCAACACATTCTGAGAGAGGACCGACAGGCTCCCATCGACCTGCTGAGGAACCACGGGGAATCCATCCACCATGACCAGGGTATCGATCGCGGGCTCCCCGACACCGTCGCTGAAGGCGATCGGCTCGACGTTGGAGGGGACGAGCATACTTGCAGCGTCGAGGATCAGGGTTCCCAGCAGCGCTCCTGAAGGGGAGGGGAGTGACTGGTCGTAGGGTGCCGTGGAATCGAGGATGGCGACCAGGGTCGCTTCCCCCTCTTCCAGATCCACGCTGGTTTCGAGAAACTCGACGCTGACCGCCTGGAGTACTCCTCCGGCGAGATCGAGCTGTTGCAGGTAGATCCGATCGGGATCGACGGCGATCCCAACCTGAATACCGCTGACCGCATCCACTGCAGAGAGAGAGATGCCGACTTCTACATCGGCCTGGCCGGGATATACGACCACGTCTCCCATCTCCAGGAGAGGATCCTGGGCGGTGGCTTGTAACGAGAAGCAGAAGACACACAGCAAGGTGAGTAAAGCACTCGCATGCCGTTCGTTGGTCCTTGGCATCTAGAAACCTCGATTCGTTTCGTCGACCCCGGAGTCAAAGGGATGTCTGCAGGGTCGCGAAGATCTCATCCAGCGGGCCTGAGCAGGGGAACTCCGACTGATCCACGGATTTCTAACTACTCTCGATTGTAGTCATTTCCCCCAGGAATCGAAGGTCGAAACGGAAGCTGGTGGGCACAGCAGTTGCCTGTAACAGGCCTGGGCGCAACACCGCTCCATCTCGAAGGCGGTTCGGTAAATTCTACCCACAAGATTTCGCCTGTTTGTTGCTGAGTACCGGGGATCCGGCAACAATTGGAGGGTCGAAGTCGAGGTCTGGCGTTCGCTCACGGATGGGAACTGCGAGGACTCACGGAAGTGAACCCGCGATTCAATTGAAAAGGGGGGGAGAGTTCGCTGGAACGGATCGATGACGATCCCGCTTCCACCGTACCACTCCCCCCTGGTGTCTTCCCTCCTCGAGGAGGCGACAGCAAAAAACTGACGTCAACTAGCCCGCCCGATGTCGACGATCAGCTGCTCAAAAAGCCCCAACAAACCCGAGGCAGAAGACACTACGTTCCTGATTTCGATGAAAAGGGGGATGCCAAGCGTCCCGAACTCAGCCCGCCACAAATGTCGGGACTCAGGGTCATCCCCCCCGGTTGTTCTTCACTCGTCGGGAACCATCGCTTCTCCCCCGTATTTCTGCCGGATCCCGGCAGACGGCTCCAGCGATCGATTCCGTCACCGATACTCATGCAATCACCCTGCCAATTCTCAACGACTCTCATAACTTCCATTGAGGTCATGGCTTATAGAATTGGGCGATATTGAAACAATAGCGGGCAATGCTCACTTATGAGCATTGCCCGCTGTAACTGATTCAGATGAATGAACTTACGACTATTGCTTCAAAACGAAGCAACTGTGCCGGAACAGGTCACTCTGCGGTCACCCCGTCCGCCGGAATCTGATACTTACTCATCAGGCGATAGAGACGATTCCTGTCGATGGAAAGGAGTGTTGCCGCGCGACTCTTGACCCCACGGGTGTGCAACAGTGCCCGTCGGATGTGCTCTGCCACCACCTCATCGTAGGTGGGAAACTCGGGACCGGTAGCACTCATCACCGGAATCTCATCCGGCCGCTCCCTCGGAGGTGCTGTGACCTGCCCCACCGCCGCCTGAAAACCGGCCAATCCTGCAGTGATTCCCCCGCCGCCGAAACGAATCTCATCGGGGAGATCGCCAGTCTGGAGTTCCAGGCTGTCGCCCAGTGCGAACGATCGTTCGATCACGTTGTGCAGTTCCCTGACGTTGCCGGGCCAGCTGTACCCCTTGAGAAGTTCGAGAGCTTCCGGCGTCACCGACTTGGACGCTGCGTTGTAGAGACTTGCCACCTCCCACAGGAAGTGCTTCACCAGCGGCTCGATATCTTGCGGTCGATCTCGGAGGGCAGGAACTTCGATCTGCACGACGTCGATCCTGTAGTACAGATCTGCCCGGAACTTGCCCTCCCGGACCAGATCCTGGATCGGCCTGTTCGTGGCAGTGATCACCCTCGCTCGCACAGGAAGTGCTTCCGTCGATCCGACGGGAGTCACCTCCTTCTCCTGTAGCGCGCGGAGCAACTTGACCTGAAGATCGAGATCCAGTTCGGTAATCTCATCGAGGAACAGGGTTCCCGATTTCGCCGCCACGAAGACCCCATCCTGGTCCGCAACGGAACCGGTGAAAGCCCCCTTCTTGTGCCCGAATAACTGACTCTCCAGGAGAGTGCGGGAGAGTGCCCCGCAGTTGACAGCGAGGTAAGGATGATCCGCCTCCGAGAAGCTGGCTGACTGGCTACGCAGGAATTCGTTTCTCTTTCGATGCACCTCGTGAGCGATCAACTCCTTGCCGGTGCCTGGCTCACCCTGGATCAGTACCGGAGATGGTTTCTTGGCAACCATGTCGACGATCTTGAAAACCTTGGCCATTCTGGGGTCATCGCCTATGACGGTACGGGAGGGGGCCTCGACGGGCCTGTGCAACAGTTCCTCGTACTTCTCCAGCTGATTGACCGCCTTCTTGATGGCGTTTTCGAGCTCCTTGGGGCCATCCCCTTTGCGGAGAACATCGAAGATCTTCTTGTCGAGATATTCTGCCCACAGTTCCAGATCCTTGACCCCGCTGTTGAGGATGAAGGGGATATCAGGGTCGTAGTTACGCACCCGTTCGTGGACCTTATCGCCACGGATCGAATCGGAACCCATATCCAGGTCACAGACGACAACATCGATCTCCAGTTCCTGGAGAAGATCGAGTACTCGATCCGGATCCGTCTCGGTCACGACGTTGTAATCCTCTTCGAGACCTAGAGTAGTACTCTCCAGAAAGTCCTCGTCGTCATCAACCAGTAGAATGGTAGGCTTTCCCGCCGCCCCATCACCCATCACGATCTCCTTCAAGACTGGTAATGACCCAGCCAATTTCACCTTCGAGTTGGCATCGAAGCACCGAAGCAAAATATCCCTCTTGCAGTGGCGGGACTGCAATGGAATCAAGACCATCCACCGAGAAGTGGACGGCGTTTTCCTCACAATTGATTTTCAAGGTACTGTTGGGCGGCAGAAGAGGGCGGCAGTGTTCCAGGGAACAGATAACTGCCCCTAGCCATGAATCCCCGGAAGGCAGTTCGCCCTCGATCTGGAGGTGGATCCGCGCTCCCTCGAATCTCTTCCTGTACTGCGACAGGATCTGTTCTTCATCCCAGTCATCGATACAACTGATGGTCGACAGCAATGAATCCGCTCTCACCATTCCCTTGAGTGCGAGTTCGATACAGCGGTCGACTCGCTCATCATCTTTTCGTTCGCGGGCCTTATCGATGGCAGCCGAAGAGTTCTGCACCACTGTCAGGTGGTTTCTCAGCTGATGAATGACCCTGGGAAGAAGTTGTTTCAGGACGCTCGACTTGACGTGATCGATCTCGTCGACGCTGCCAGAGGAGTCCTCGACGACCTGGATCAATAACGAGGCACCCTCCACCCCGGGCAACTCCTCGAGGAACTGGACCCTGAGCAGGGCGTTTCCTTCCAGTGGCCACGTCTGGAGTTGGATCTGAGTGCCCCCGGCACCCCACGGCTGGGCAAAGACCTGCTCTGGCAGATTCCCACAGGAGTTCCAGGTCTCCGAGAAATCCTCGGAACTCGACCACAGTTCGCCCCTCTTGAGGCTCCAGATCGCCCAGGGAATCCTCTCGCCTGCTTGATCATGTGACTTGAGCAAAGGGACTTCAGCCTCTCTGACGGGACGAGGGAGCGGGAGATCCGCCTCCCGGACCATCCTAGGGGCTAATCTGCTCTTCTGCTACGAAACGCAGCAGTCGCGGATGAGGTTCCCGTTTCTGGCAGGATATTGGCTGAATATGGGCAAAAAGGAGGCGGGAGGCCGGGGATCACCACACCACGGTTGCCCGGTCTCCCGCCAGGGATGGTCAGATTATGGGGGAATCGAGCGATTGGCACTCAATCCTTCAGTCCGAGCGAGAAAGTACAGGCAGCCGGCCTTTTCCTCTTCCAGCACACAAACAACGACACTCCGGCTGCCTGATTCCAGAGTTCTCGGTTCCGGAGGGGTCCTCCGGTCGCCACCGGTTGTCCGGGGCTCAAAGAAGAGTGCCATCTTCGGCGAATTTACGCCAACCGTGTACAGCACCTCGTCAGAGGCCAGATGAGGAGATATCCTTCGGACCTTGCGGCGTTTCTTCGATTCGCCATCTCGGCCCTACTTCAGAGGAGCAGCCATGTGTGGCTTTTACGGTGCCATCGGATCGAATCCCTCCATCTGTCACGAGGTCTACGAGGCGCTGGTGTGTCTGCAGCACCGCGGCCAGGACTCCGCCGGCATCGCCAGCTACGACGGCCGTTTTCATCTGAAGAAGGGAAATGGCCTGGTCCGTGACATCTTCAGGGCGAAGAACATGCAGAGGCTGGTAGGCACCTGGTGCATCGGTCAGGTCAGGTACCCGACCTTTGGAGGTTCCACCACCGAGGATGCTCAACCGTTTCAGGTCCACTACCCTTACGGCATCTCCATGGCACACAATGGCAATGTCACCAATGCCGAGGATCTGTCGCACTGGCTGCAGTCCGAAAAACGAACCAGCATCAACTCCGGATGCGATGTGGAGTTGATCCTCGCCTGCTTGGCTGCGGAACTGGGTGCCATCGGTGGCCAGGATCCCGATCCGGAATCGACCTTCGAGGCGATCGAAAAGGTACTCAAGAGAGTCAAGGGTGCTTACTCCGTCATCAGCCTGGTGGCCCGACTCGGAATGGTCGCATTTCGAGATCCCCATGGGATCCGACCGTTGCTGATGGGAAAGAAACTACAAGAGGATGGAACGGCAGCCTGGGCGTGCGCCTCCGAGAACATCGCACTGGAAATACTCGGTTACACCGACATCCAGAACATCGGCCCCGGAGAAGCGGTCATCTTCCAGCCGGGACAGGAACCGTTGCGACGCACCCTTCACGCCATCACCCACAATCCCTGTATCTTTGAACATGTCTACTTCGCCCGCCCCGATAGCGTCATCGACGATGTCAGTGTTTATGAGGCGAGAAGAAACTTCGGAACCCAGCTGGCTCGGAAATGGGAGAAACTCGGCTACCACGCCGATGTCGTCATTCCGGTACCTGACAGTTCCTGCACCTCTGCAAGTACCATGGCAACGGAACTGGGAATCCAGTACCGGGAGGGTCTGGTCAAGAATCGCTACATCGGCAGGACCTTCATCATGCCAGGACAGGGAGAACGCACCTCCAGTGTTCGAAGAAAATTGAATGCCATCAGGAGCGAATTCGAGAACAAGGACGTGCTACTGGTCGATGACAGCATCGTGCGAGGAAATACCTCGAGGCAGATCGTGGAGCTGGCCCGGGCCTGTGGAGCAAAAAAGGTCTATTTCGCCTCCTGTTCTCCGCCGGTCAGCCATCCGTGTGTCTACGGAGTGGATATGTCCACCCGGGGTGAACTGATTGCGAGAGATCGGACCGAACAAGAAATCGCTGCAAAACTCGGAGCCGACGCCGTGATCTATCAGGATGTAGAGGACTTGCGCCTGGCCGTGACCAACACCGGCAGCGAGTTGAACTACTGCGCAGCGTGCTTTGATGGGAAATATCCGACACCAGATGTCACTTCTGAAACATTATCATGTATCGAAAATGCCAGACTGGAACATCAGCAACAGGTCGAACAGGATAGTAGCGCAGCCATTCCACAGGGGTAGAATTGCGACCGTTATTAGAATTACTCGTGGTTGCCTGGTAGGCTTTCGTAACCTCACCTTGAGGAATCACGGGACGTTTTGACAGTTTGCTATTTTCTGGAGATAGACTTGTTAGCAACAATTGGCCTGGCTCTCACTCCGACATTTCTTTGTGCGATGGTAGGGATGGCGCTGCTCCTCTGCATCGATTCCAGTCCCAACCTGACCAAGACCCGCTCCGGCAGGTGGCTGCTGCTGTGCGTCCTGATCAGCACATTCGCATCGCTGTGTGCGATTCTCCTGTTCCTGAGAATCCCCCTGGCGGCCACGGCAGTTCTGGCTGGATCTGCATTGCTGTTCCTGCTCCCTCCACTGCTCAGAATCGCGTTGATGACCCACCAAGCAGAGGCGGATGAGAGCCCGTTCCTGTGGCAAGTGCGAAGTTCGATTCGCAGGGGAAGCGCACGCAATTACCAGACACGCCTGGAAGTAATCGAGAAGCGATTACAAACGAGGAGCATGGACCCGATTCTTCGTCTGAAAGCCCTGAACCTGGCGCTGGCTGCAAATGAGAACTCGAGGGCTCTATATCATGCCCATCTTCTCGATGAGATCCTGCCGCTGGGATCTGCCCATGCGGAAGTCCTCTGGAAAACAATCCAGATCATGGCGTTGAGACAGCGTAGACCCGCCGATGCGATCCCCGCGCTGAAGCGATTCGAGCAGTTATATCCCGCTCGCCTCGGCCAGCTTCGGAAGAAGCAGTGGATCGTCGAGAGTGAAGTTCCACTTCCTGACGAGATCTGATCGTCGAACCCTACATCACTCCTAGAGCGATGGTGCGTTCACGGCGTTGCCGATCTGTCCCTCAGTGAGAAATGCCACCACCTGATGGGCCGACTGGGTTCCGACATTATCCTGCGCTTCCACCGTCGAAGCACCGAGATGCGGAGTGCAGACGATCTTCGGATGATTCCGGAAGGGGTGATCCGCCGCTGGCGGCTCCTCCGGGAACACATCCAACGCAGCACCAGCGACCTGCCCACTCTCCAGTGCAGACAGGAGAGCGGGCTCATCGATTACGGGCCCACGACTGACATTGACGATTCGAACGCCGCTCTTACAGCGGCCGAGGAACTCGTCATTGATCATTCCGCGCGTCGAATCATTGAGCGGTGGGTGCAAGGAGATGAAGTCTGCGTGGGCAAGAGCCGCATCCAGATCCATCAATTTTGCGCCACAACCACTGGCAACATCTTCTGATACGAAAGGATCGCAACCGATTACCGACATTCCAAGTGCGCTGGCTTTCTTGCAGACTCTCTGCCCGATCTTTCCGAGACCTACCACCACCAGCGTCTTGCCCTCGAGTTCGATACCCACCAGCGCCTTGCGATCCCAACCACCACTGGACATCCCCTGATGCCCCTGTGGAATGTTTCTGGCCAGGGCGAACATCAATGCAACGGACTGCTCCGCAGCTGCATTTGAATTGGCAGATGGAGTGTTCATCACGAGAACTCCACGGTCAGCGGCAGCATCGCAATCGATGTTGTCGACACCCGCTCCTGCACGGCAGATGCACTTCAACTGGGAAGCACGGTCGAGAAGATCGGAGGTGATCTGTGTTCCCGAGCGAAGGATCCAACCCGAGATGGTCGACAGATTCGCTTCGATCTGGTCCGCACCTTCCACGACCTGTAATCCACCTTGCTCGAGGATTTCACGGGTATTTGCAGGCAATGGATCGGAGATCAGTACTGTCTTTGCGGAGTCATTCATCTGAAGAGCGTCCTTTCGGGTGGGTAAGTCACATCGAATGTCATGGGTATATCAGTCTTCGAATCTCCCGATGCAAAGGCAAGCATCGTGTCCCCCAAATCCGAAGGAGTTGGAGAGAGCCACTCGGATCGGAGCCTGGCGAGGCTCATCTGGAACCGAGTCGAGGTCACACTCCGGATCCGGATCCACCTGATTGATGGTGGCGGGTACAACGCCCTCACGAATTCCGAGAGCGGTTGCAGCCAGTTCCACTGCGCCTGAAGCTCCGAGCAGGTGGCCAACCTGTGACTTTGTAGAACTCACCATCAGGTGATCAGCATGAGCTCCAAACAACTCACGGATCGCACGCATCTCCATCCTGTCATTGAGTGGAGTGGAGGTTCCATGAGCGTTGATATAATCCACATCCTCGAGATTTCGGCCGGCGTGACGAAGAGCAGAACTCATCGCTTCCTTGGCCATCGGAGCATCCGGATCGGGAGCCGTGATGTGATGAGCGTCGTCGGTCGACCCGAACCCCAGCACTTCACAGTAGATCTTGGCTCCCCGCTTTCGAGCGTGCTCCAGTTCCTCGAAGACGAAGATGGCCCCACCCTCTCCCATGACAAATCCATCGCGACTCGCCTGGAAGGGTCTCATCGCCGTGGCCATCTCATCATTACGGGAAGACATCGCCTTGAGTGAGCAGAATCCTCCCACACCCAGCGGGGTGATGGCTGCCTCACTTCCTCCACAGAGCACCGCATCACAGCGCCCCGACCTGATCGAGCCGAGAGCCACACCCAGTGCGTGCTGGCTGGAGGCGCAGGCGGAAACGGTGGCGAAGTTGGAGCCCTTCAGACCATGCTGGATGGCGATATGCCCGGAGGCCGCATTCATCATCATCTTCGGTACGAAATAGGGAGAGATGCGGCTCGGCCCTCGATCCCTGAAGTTATTGTGCTGCAGTTCGATCTCGCCGAGTCCGCCGATTCCGGAGCCGGTAATCACTCCATAGCGAGATGGATCACCGGATGGATCGAGACCGCTGTCCTCCATCGCCTCGGCGGCAGCCACCAGGGCAAACTGCGAGAAGCGGTCGAGAAGGCGCAGGGTTTTGCGTTCAATCGAGGTCTCGGGATCGAAATCCTTCACCTCCATCGCAAACCTGGTCCTGAACTCCGTAGCATCAAAACGGGTGATGGGACCGACGCCGTTGCGTCCCTCGAGAATCCCGTTCCAGAATGAGGCCAGATCGTTTCCGATCGGGGAAACCACTCCGATTCCCGTGACCACGACCCTTACCATGCTCATGATGGAAGACCTTCCGGAGCGAAAGCTACTCCTTTACTTGAGAACTCGCCTCGATGTAGGCGATGGCATCCCCGACGCTCTTCAACTTCTCTGCGTCTTCGTCCGGAATCTTGATTCCGAAGTTGTCCTCAAGGTGCATCAATAGTTCAACAATATCCAAACTGTCAGCACCCAGGTCTGTTTGCAGACCTGCCTCGTCCTTGACCTTGTCCCGTGCCACATCGAGTTTCTCAGCGATGATGTCCTTGACCTGATCTCCAACGCTCATCGATAACCTCCTTCGAACTGGTTCATGTGTGACCAGCCCCATCAGTTCTTCGGTATTGGAGTGCTGCTACGGGCAATCGCCTGGAAAATCAGCCACTCCGAGCATTCGACACGATTCTAGACATCGGAGGCGAATGGTCCAGCATACTTTGGAAACTGCCGATCAGCAGGCGAGGCCGCCATCGACCCTGAGGACCTCTCCTGTGATGTAGGAAGCCTCCTCACTGGCCAGGAATAACACCGCTGAGGCCACTTCCTGGGCTGTTCCTGCCCTACCTGCGGGAATCCGGCTCTCGATCGCCTGCCGAGCCTTTTCTGGTAATTCCGCAGACATGTCAGTCTCGATCATGCCAGGGGCCACCGCATTGATGGTGATGTTTCTGCTGGCGACCTCCTGGGCGAGGGACTTCACGAAGCCGACCAGGCCCGCCTTGCTGGCTGCATAATTGCCCTGGCCCGGATTTCCCGTCAACCCGATGACGCTGGTCACCGCCACGATGCGACCACCACGATTCTTGATCATCGTACGGATCACCTCACGAGCGCAGAGGAATGCGCCACGTAAATTGGTCCCGATGACGTCATCCCAGTCTTCATCCTTGAGCGCCATCACGAGTTTGTCGCGGGTGATACCTGCATTGGCCACAAGCACATCGATGCCCACCAGATGATTCATCGCCTCGGCGAAGAAGTTCTGAACACTTTCGGTGCTCGTGACATCCAGTGCGAGGCCATGGACATCTCCGTCCAGTTCCGCTGCAACCTTTTCAGCCACGGCAGCATCTCTCCCCGAGATGACAACCCTGGCACCGGCAGCAGCAAACGCAGTGGCGATGGCGCGGCCGATTCCCCGGGTCCCCCCGGTCACGACCACGGTGCGATCCTTGAATTGCATCATGACACGGTTCCTTCCAGTAACTCGGTCACACTCTCGGTCCCCAGTACCGACCTTGTCGGGATTCCGCGATCGATTTGCTTCACCATCCCTGCGATCACCCGCCCCGGTCCCGGTTCTATCACTTCTTGCATTCCCTCTTCGACCAGTGCTGAAAGGGTCGGCGCCCACAGTACCGGCGATTCGATCTGCTGCAGAAGACAATCGCGGATCTGATCCGGATCGGAGACGGGGTGCGCCAGGACGTTGGGGTAAAAGGGAATCCTCGGTGGCGAGATGTTGATCTCCTTCAGTAACGGCTCCAGTTTGCCGGTAGCAGGAGCCATCAGGGGTGAATGGTAGGCACCCGCCACCTTCAACTCGACCGTTCGGCGTGCGCCCAGCTCGGTGGCCGCTTCCGCAGCGCGGCGAACCGCTGCCACCTCGCCACTGATGACGATCTGGGTCGGGGTGTTGACGTTGGCCACCGCCACGACCCCTTCGCTGCATCCGGTTTCTACCGCTTCCTTGACCGCTGCCAGTTCCAGGCCGAGTACCGAGGTCATCGTGCCTTCGACACTCTCGCACGCCTCCTGCATCGCCTGTCCCCTGGCAATCACTACCTCGAGTGCATCTTCGAATCGCATCGATCCGGCGAAGACGAGGGCGCTGTACTCTCCCAGCGACAGACCTGCCGTGGCGAACGCTTCGAGCAGGTGTGCGCCTCCTGATTCCTCGAATACCTTCAGAACCGCCATGGAGGCGGTGAAGATGGCTGGCTGGCTGATGTTGGTGGCGTTGAGGCTCTCCTGGGGACCCTCACAGCAGATGGAGAGGAGGTCCTGCCCCATACGGGAACTGGCTTCCTCGAACAGCTGGCGCGCCTCGGGGTGAGAGGCAACAAGATCGCTCGCCATCCCCACGAACTGGCTTCCCTGTCCCGGAAACAACAGCGCACGATGGGATGCTTTCGCCTGGTGTACGTCGGACATCCGGTCTCCCATCGTCTCCGTGGATGAGACTAGTTGCTGGAACTTGATTCAGCCGGAGCTGAATCGACTCGCTCCAGTTTCTCCATCACCAATCCGATGGAGTCGATCACCTCCTGCTGGATCTCATGCTCGATCATGCGGATCGTCCAGCCGAGAGCGTTACAGACCGCTTTCTCGTCACTCTTGCCGTGACCGATGGTGCACACTCCGTTGGGACCCAGCAGCGGCGCGCCACCGTATTCGGAGTAATCGAAGCGGCTACGAACACGCTGAAGTCCACCCTTGAGCAGATCCTTCAGAGGTCCGGAATCGACACCCGAAAGACTTCCACCCAGCTCCTCTGTCAGCGTCTTGAAGAGTGATTCAGAGAATCCCTCGGCTGTCTTGAGGACAACATTTCCGACGAATCCGTCGCAGACAACCACGTCGACATCGGCGTGGAAGATATCCCCGCCCTCGACATTCCCCTTGAACAGGAGGTCGCTCTTCTCCAGCAGTTGAAAGGTCTCCTTGGCGAGCGTGTGGCCCTTGTCCTTCTCCGACCCGACATTGAGCAGGCCGACACTAGGATTCTCTACCCCGTAGGCACAGCGAAGGAAGGTCGATGCGAGTACAGCATTCTGTAGCAGGTGGACCGGACGGCACTCGACGTTGGCTCCCCCATCACAGAGCATCACCGGTGTCTCTCCGCAGGGGAGAGGCAATGCGATGGCTGGGCGACGGACTCCCTGCAGCATTCCCAGGTGTACGGAACAGGCGGCAACCATCGCCCCTGTATTTCCGGCACTGAAGATACCGTCGACCTTGCCCTCTTTCTGAAGGCGGACCACGGTTGCCAGGGAGGAGTTCGGCTTGTTTCTGAGAGCTTCCACGGGAGAGTCATCCATCGTGACCCACTGGTCGGTGTCGACGATCTCGATCCCTGCATCGGATCCGCCACAGGACGCAATCTCCTGCTTGATACGGTCAGAAGGCCCGACCAGGATCAGCTCGAGATCGGAATGATTGGAAAGGGCCTGGATCGCTCCGGCGACGGGTACCTGGGGCACCCGGTCCCCTCCCATCGCATCCACTGCTATGCGGGGCATGTCACTTCTTCCCGAAAGGGATAATTAGTCCTCGACCGCCAACAAGGTGCGGCCTCGATAGGTTCCGCAGTTCTCACAGATGCTGTGGGGCAAGGTGAGGGAATTGCAGCGAGTACACTTGCTGTAACGGATCGGCTTGAGGGCATCGTGTGCACGCCTCTTCAACTTACGCGCCTGGTTCGTCTTGCGCTGTGGTACTGCCATGACTGCTACTCCATCGTCATCTTCTGTGATCGCTTCGCTGAGCGATCAATTCTCTGGTTCACGCTCACCGCTGGGCATTTTCGGTCCCGATTTCGGGCCTGTTGAGCCGCAACGATCCTTCGATCCAGATCTGACCTGGAGGTCAATCGTGGATCAGGAGCCGATGGTAGGAGTGGAGAGGAAATCGGTCAAGGAGAACCGCTCTCCTCAGGAGCCTTTTCCTGCACAGGAATCAGTGATCAGCTGGCACATCTGGTCGAGGGCCTCATCCAGCCTGGACAGGTCCTTACCGCCCGCCTGGGCCAGATCCGGCCGTCCTCCACCACCCCCGCCGAGGATCCCGGCTCCCACCTTTGCCACCTGACCGGCGTGGACCGTCCCCGAGGGAAGGTCCTGGGAACTACCGACGATGAAGCGAATTCCGTCGTCACCGGTCGACACCAGGATGAAGCAGCGTTGACCAGACCTCCTCTTGAGAGCATCAGCCACCTGCAGCATCTGCTCCTGGGGAGCATCCTGCCAGCGAGCGATGACCACATCGACGTCCCCAGCCGATCGCGTCTCGGCGCCACCCCCATCGACATCCGCCAGCAGATTTCGCGATGGAGCAGCACCCTTACCGTCCTTCAACGAACGGTTCTCCCTGACCAGTCCCTCGATCCGCTCGTGAATCTCTTCGCGGGGAACCCTGAGCATCGATGCGAGTTGATGAAGCAGATCCTCATCGGAGCGTGTTCTGCGGGATCCCTCGATACCGGTCACCGCCTCCACACGGCGAACTCCAGAGGAGACGCTCCCCTCGTGAACGACGATCACCGGACCGATCTCTCCGGTTCGCTGGCAGTGGATCCCTCCGCACAGTTCCAGTGAGAAATCAGCAACCTCGACCATCCGGACCGTATCTCCATACTTTTCGCCGAAGAGCGCCATGGCGCCCCGTTCCTTCGCTTCCTCGATGGGAATTCCATCGAGGATGTTCAGTTCGACATCTCGTAGCACCCACTCCTGCACCATCTCCTCGACGACTCGGAGTTGTTCCGGCGTGATCTTCTCGTAATGACTGATGTCGAATCGAAGCCGCTCGGGGGAGACGAGAGACCCCTTCTGCTGCACATGGTCACCGACCACCTCTCTGAGGGCTGCGTGGAGCAGGTGAGTTGCGGTGTGGTTCCTGATGATGTGGCCTCGGCGCTCTTCATCGACACGGCAATGCACCTCGGTTCCCGCTTCCAGCCCTCCTCGATCACCACCGATCGGGCGAACCCGATGCAGGTAGGTTCCCTCACCATTCTTCTGACAATCCACAACCTCGAGCTGGAAGCCATCTCCCTCGATCCGCCCGGTGTCTGCCACCTGCCCACCGGATTCGGCATAGAAGGGCGACCGATCGAGGACCAGCAACATCTCGTCACCCTCGGCGAAGACTGCAGAGATGGTCGCCTCCGCCTCGCAAGAGGTGTAACCGAGAAACTGGGTCGCTCCACAACCCTCGAGATCTGCTCCAGCATCGAGTGGAACCGATCCAGCAACCCCGACCTTGCTGCCGGCCCGACTGCGAGTTCGTTGCTCTTCCATCAACTGATCAAACCCATCTCGATCCACTTCCAGAGCGACTTCACGTGCCATCTGCTCCGTCAGGTCGATGGGAAATCCGCAGGAATCGTGCAGAAAGAATGCTGCTGTCGAGGGGAAGCGATCCTCCGCTGAGGATGTCACGCGCTCGACCTCTTCATCGAAGCGGTTCATCCCTGTCTTCAGCGTCCGCAGAAACTGCTCCTCCTCCGAGTGAATCAACTTCTCGATCAGCGGCTGCCTGTCGACCAGTTCCGGGAATGCCTCGCCCATCTCGGAGACCAGGTGACCGACCACTTGATGGATGAAGGGTTTCTCCATGCCCAGCTTGTAGCCGTAGCGACTCGCCCTTCTGAGGATTCTCCTCAGCACGTAGCCTCGATCCTCGTTCGACGGAAATGC
>CBFIET010000063.1:0-8410 GCA_965661685.1 Planctomycetota bacterium | reverse complement strand
ATGGACCAGCCGAACGGTCGATTCAATCGTCGATCAGGTGTGGAACTCGGGAAGTACGGTCAGCCGGTCGCCTACTGGATCAGGGTCTCGCACCCAGGAGATGGAATCTTCGAACGGCACAACGACTCCAGACATCGACGGATCACTGCATTCGATCAGGACGGGCACAAGTCCATCCTACATCTGATGAACAACACCAGACCGGGCCAGACTCGGGGAGAGCCGATGATGGCTCCCGCACTGTCGACATTCAGGGATCTTGGTTCATGGAACGGGGCGGTCCAGTCTCGCGACTGGACGCTGCTTGTTATTGTACTTCGCTGTATCCCCGTGCCCGCGAGATCGACTCAGGCTAGCTCCGCCCTGCGCTTCACCTCCATGTTGCCGGCGACCCACGCCAGCAGCAGGTAGAAGGGCAGTTCCCCCCACATCCAGTCGGGATGCGGGATCTGGTTGAGATTGAGGATCCCTCCGATCATCGATAACCCTCCGATGCCCATCGCCAGTTCCAGCGGACGCGAGGCACACAGTCTTGCAGCGATCCAGCCGCCGCCAAACGCCTGGGCGAGGTGCGCAACCACCGGCAAGATGAATGCGCTCTCAGGAAGGGTCTGACACCAGTCGTTGAAACTATCCTGGTCGTCCATCGACACCCCCTCAGGCATCGGAAAGAACTCGAGGTTGATGAAAACAAACACCATGTTGAACGCCGCACCAGCGCCCAGGCCAATGATGATCGCAGCGGTGTTTCGAAGCATGAATCCCTCCAGAAGAAGCAGAACAGCAACAACCCGGAACTTCTGCCCCCCACGATACGTCCGATGAGAGGTGCAGCAATCTCTGGAGTCACCTATCTCCGACTTGAGCCGTCCCTGGCCCCGGTCTGGAAGCCGCATCGTTGCATGGTAATTTGAAGGATGGAATGGAGAAGATATGAACAAGAAACAGAGGACGAGTCGCTGGCTGATCAGCACCTTGCTGCTGCTTGCTTTCACAGCGGGGTATCTGAGCGCCAGTCTCCCTGCCACTGCAGATGCGACCGCTGGACACGGTTGGAGTTACTTCAGCGATGGCAACAACCACATCATCCGGATCGATACCAGCCAGGCGAATCCGGTGCCGGAACGATTCACTTACTCCCCACCGGGGTACATCGAGAGGGAGGCATGCTGGCAACGATCGACCCTTTTCGAGAAAGCGAAGTGAGTTTCTCCTTGGTGCAGTCGCATCCAAATTAGAAGCGTGGCCTGCATCACTGACCGCGAGGTCGGAGATCCAGGCCACGGCTTCAAGACTGACTACTGAAGATCAGTAGCTGTTAGCCCTTGGACTTCTTGTCGGGAGCAGGGGTGATGTCGGGGTCATTGGCGGCATTGTTCTTCATCATCTCGATCTTCTTGCTATCATGCTCGCTCAACTTGCCTCCACCACCAGCGACATTCTCCATCTCCGCGTCGGTGAGTTTCTCTGAATTCTTGTCCGTCATGTCGACTCCTTCTCCACGCAACTGTCTGCTGCGAGTTTTGCTCCGCGAGGTGCCAGGAACGCTCCTGGTATCACCCGCTGTCATCGAATCCGACTCTGTTCATGCGCCGGACCTACAATTTGTATTTTTCCATCGATGATTGATCTTTTATTTCTTCGGTCCCGATCCTCCGGCATTCCGGATCGATGTCTTCCTGGAGGAGCGGTCGAGAGTGTTCTCGAGTTTCTCCTGAAAGCGTACGCAGCGAACTGCTGCCAGAGAGGAGCCGGTCATGACCGATCATGAACAGAAACGGGAGAACATCGACAGGGAAGCACTGTCGAGCCAGCAGCTGGACGACATCGTCGGCGGAGCCACCGCCATCGAGTACGGATTGATCGCGGCGTTGCTCGACAACGGCAAGGATGAAGTCCTGAACCTCAAGGCAAAGCTGCAGTGATCCTTGCTCTGGCGGAATACACCGCACTCAATCCCCCTTCAGTGTCCCGCCGTCCGGCTGGGCACTGATTTTTTTTTACCCAGACGAAATCGCACCAGGAGCAGTTGCGGATTCACGTCAATTCAGATCGAGGAGGGATTCAAAAGGGATCCACCAGGTCAGCTGGCCATCCTCCACGTGGATGTGTGGGGAATGACGTTACAGAGCGATTGCTCGGCACTGGTGCCTCGCAAGCCGCTGAAGACGTAGTGGCACAGACGGGTGACGATGGTTCGACGCTCGGGAACCATGTAGCGTTGCAGGTAGTCGTTGAAGAACCCCCGCGGCAGGACACGGTCACCAAAGGCGACCAGTAGTTTCGAGATGGGATGATCGATGTTCTCCCGCTTCACCTCTGCCTCGAGACCTCCAGTCACCTCGAATCGATTCGATTCAAGGTGGGGTCTGACCACCAGGGCGCTGGAGTAACGAGTCACCCCACGAATTCCCACCGCCAGCGACTCGTAGTGATCATCGGTCTTGCGTGATGCGACCGCCAGTACGATGGGTACCCGCACATGGGCCCCGACTTTGCGAGCGATGGTGCGAATCAACGGATGAGTGGCGCGACTCGCCTCCTCCAGCTGTTCCTGTGCGAACTCCTGGTTGAGCCCGATGTAAAGGCGCAGGATTCCCAGCGTCTTGACACCTTCTCCACGATTGATGTGGGAGATCAGGTGTTCCAGATCCGCCCTCAGGTGAGGCTCGACGATACGATCCAGTTGCGAGGGAAGGGTCAGATCTCCCGTCTCCCCCGTGATCATCTTCTGATCGTCGGTCAGATCGAGGCGTACACTGCGATGAAAGGAGGGTAATCCGCCGAAGCGTGCGTTCATCAGTTCGGTGACCGAGTCGAAGTCACGGTCACTCTCCACCTCGAATCGCTGATCATCGAGACGGGAGAAATCGAGGGGCAAGGACGCCAGTCCCGCTCCTCGGAGCTGATCCGTGCGGCTAAACATGTTGGTCATGATTCCACCTCAATTCCCCTACCCTGATGAACTCTCTATCGGTCCATCCGGAAGGAGTAGCGGGGCGGACCCGGATTTTTAGCGGATCATCGGTTGCCGTTTCCAGTAGGTGAGGCTTCTCCACAGCCATTCGAGGGGACCGAAGCGATAGCGGGCGAGCCAGAGGGGGGAGAACCACAGCTGGAGAATCCAGATGGCGATCACCATCAGCAGTTGCTGCCACCGCTCAAAACTGCCGTAGTACCCCAGCACCCGGAATACAAAAACCGCCAGGAGGGTGTGCAAGATGTAGTTGGTGAACGCCATCTGGCCGACAGCCCCGAGGGTTCGCTGCAGACCGGGCCACAGATCACTGCGGGCCCAGCCGATCACCAGTCCGATGTATGCGAAGGCGATCGCCACACTTCCCCAGTAATTCCATAGGCTCCCCAGGAACATGCTATAGCCGACCGAGAAGTCGTGGGCGAAGTTCTCCTTCATCCCGATCGCGACCAGGACCAGCCCCACCAGACCACACCCCAGCAGCAGTTTGCGATAGAACCCACCCTCTCTCTCTCCGCTGAAAATCTTCCAGCGATAAAAGGCCATCCCCAGCAGCATCATTCCCATCACACGCCAGAAGATCGAGATGGGAAAGACGAAGAGTTCGAACTCCAGCGAGTCCTTGCTGGTGCTCGCCATCCCCGCCGCAAAGCCGGAGGAGTACATGGAGACTTGCCGTTCCAACTGTGCCGGATCCGGTTTCCACGTCTCCTCGAGACCGGCCTGCTCCGCCTCACCCCAGTAATCGAAGGTCAACCCAAACATCAAGGAGAGACCGGTACCGATCAGCAGAAATAGAACGCCGCTGATGAACAGGGTTCGCGTCGAGCGTCGGCGAAAGAGGTACACGAAGAAGGCGCAGATCCCGTAACAGAAGAGGATGTCACCGCTCCACAAAAGATGCGCATGCAGCAGTCCGAACAGCACCAGCCAGAAATTTCTACGACAATGAAGCCCGCCTGGTTTACCACCTCGAGCCTCGATTCGTTCCGAGAACAACAAGATGCCGGCACCGAAGAGCATCGAGAAGAGGGACATGAACTTCATATCGAAGAAGAGGTGACCGAATGCCCACACCGTCCTGTTGATCCCCTCCAGATCGCCGAAGGAGGTCGGATTCATGTAGGCGCAAAAGGGCATGGCAAACGCCTGGATGTTCATGACCAGGATGCCAAGAAGTGCGAATCCACGCAAAACATCGAGGCTTGCGATCCGTTGCTTCCCTGTTACTGGAGTCGTTTCGCTCATGACACCTTCCTTGCTGTAGTCGCTGCGAGTCGGATCCACTCCGAATCGAAGCCAATTTGCGGAGAAGTGACTTTGCTGGCCGATCCTGGTCGCCATCGGCTATAAAGTAACAGCAGGAGCACAGGTGATCTACCGTCTAGGGAGTTGCCGTTGATCGACGATCGTCCAGTCACTACCCGTGCACCCTGGGTTACCTTCCTGGCCATCGCCTTGCCGGCAGTGATCGCCTTCCATCCCCTCGCCAACAATGACCTGCCGATGCACCTGGCTGTCGGTGACTGGATCCTCGAAGAGGGCCTGGTCCCCACTGCCGATCCCTTTTCCGCCAACGGACATGACGGCAACTGGGTCGCCCACGAGTGGCTGGCTGCAGTGATCTTTTCCATCTGCCACAAGGTCGGCGGTGCCCACGGCCTGGTACTGCTGGCGGTCGCTCTTGCCTCGCTGCTCGGCTGGCTGCAGCACAAGATCTCGACGCTGCTGGGAGTGTCGACCGTTGCCCGGCTACTGGTGCTGGTGCCACTTTGGTTGGTCGCAGGTCGCAGAATGATGCTTCGCCCCCACCTGCTCGGATTGTGTAGCGTCATGGGGTTGTTCTACATCTCGCTGCTGGGACGGGAACGCCCACGCATGCTGTGGCTGTCGGTGCCGTTGATGGCGCTGTGGGCCAACAGTCATTCTTCCTTCATCCTCGGCATCGCATTCCTGATCTTCGACCTGCTGATCTGGCCTGACCGCCATCGTGCCCCGAGACAGCAACGGATCGCAGTTCTGATCAGCGCCATCGGAGCCACCCTCCTGCAACCTCATGGACTCGGCCTGTTCCTGTTTCCCTTCCAGCTCGGCCTCGACCCGATCTTCACCAGCCAGGTCATCGAATGGGTCAGTCCCTTCGCCGATTCCATCGGAGGCAGTCAGTTCCGTCTCACTCCCAGTTTCTGGATCGGATTGCCCTGTCTTGCGGTGACCCTGCTGTTACTTCTTCGTCAGGGAATGACAGACGGTGCCGGGCAGATCCCCCGCGCCGCTCGACTGGCCATGGTGGTGGCGATCGCCATGGCACTCCTGCAACAGCGCCACTTTGCCCTGGCGATGCTGCTGTGCTCGCTGCAACTGGGCGTATCGATCACTCCGCTGTGCCTACGCTGGCCCGATAGCGCCGGACAGGTACGACGGAGGGCTGCGGCACCAATTGTATCGGTGCTCGCGATGCTGCTCGCCTTCGGCTACCCCGCCACCATGTCAGGACCCGAGATCCACTGGCGAAAAGGAGGCAGCGGCTGGTCGCAGACGATGATTCGCGCACCGCTGTCGATCCTGACCCACCAGTGGCAGGTGACCGGTGCCGTCCTCTGTGAGTACGAGTATGGCAGCAGCGTCGTCCACGCCTCCGACCGCAGGCTCAGACCGACGATGGATTCCAGAAACACCGTCTACGGGCCCGAGCGATTCGAGGATCACGACGCCGCTCTCTCCGGCAACGCACCGGAGGAGTTACAACGACTGCTGGCACTTGCAAATGCCGTGTTGATTCACGATCCACGAAACGATCCACGGCGACTCCATATCGCGAACAAACTGATCGCCGATGGGGGCTGGGCCCTGATCCACCAGACACAAGGGGTTTGCCAGCTGTGGGTACGCAAGAGTGCTGTACCGGAGCAACTGAGAGGCGTGCTGGAAGAGAACTAGATGCGACTCTGACCGTTTTCGGTCGGCGGAGAGTCGTCTCGAAACACCTCACGGGGTGTGGTGCCCCGTGACGATCGGGGAGCAGCTCCCGATGAGCCGGCGATCGCTTCGATGTCACGTCCGTCAGACTTCGCACTTCGAAGAGCACCGCTGGCGGCATCGACCAGTTCCTGTGCCACCGTGCCGTGTTCCGGATAGGCAGCGATACCGATGGAGATGGTGGTGTCCCACACCTCGCCGTTGTGGAGCAGGATCGGTTTTCTGCGGATATCTCTCCGCAATCTCTCCGACAGGATCTGAGCGTCTACAGGAGCGGTCTCTGGCAAGATGATCAGCATCTCATCGCCACCCCACCGTCCCACCGTATCGGTTTCACGACAGGCGCTCGAGAGACGCCTGGCGATCTCCACCAGCACCGCATCGCCCGCGACGTGACCCTGCTGGTCGTTGACCGCCTTGAAGTGATCGACATCGATGAGCATCACGGTGAAGACGGTGTTGTAACGACGAGATCTTTGCATCTCACGACGCAGAGAACTGTCGATGGAACGACGATTGAGCAGTTCGGTGAGGGGATCGAGGCGTACCTGCGAATTCAAGCGCTGCATATGTTGGCGGGCGACGATACGTGGAGAATCGAGCACCGGTCGTCGATTGGTCAGATAATCCGCAGCAGCGACCCGGACTCCTACCGGTCTCCCCAGAGAACTCTCCATCTTGCGCTTGTGGCGGACGATTCCCTTCCACAGCCCCCTCGCTTCCGACGGGTCGAAGATCTGTTCGGTGAGTAGTTCCAGCAGATCGCGATGGTACTCGTCTCCGAGAGGCCCGAGGCTCTCCAGCAACAGTTCCATCTTGTGGTCATCGACTCCCGAGTCCCCCGCCAGGATGGCAAGGATATCGACCCCCTGCTCTTCCAGTTCCCGGAATCGGTTTAGATGTGACATGATGAACCTCCGGACGCCTCGGTGCGTCCAGGGTTCATCCTACCACTGTCGGAGGGGGGGTGCAGCGATCTCAGGCCGCTGCTTCAGGGTCTGTTTGTGGTGACCAGGCGCCCACAGTCTCGATCAACTGGTGCCCGTCGAGGTCGAGGTGGACCACCTCGAGCCCCTGACGTGATCGGAGGCTCCTGCGAAGACCGGTGTTCTCACTGCCGATGACGATGAGCGGCACCAGCAATCCCCGATCGAGCTGGAAGTCGACCAGGTCGAACTCCTCCAGGAGGCATACCCTGGCATCGACGATGATCAGGTCGTAGGCACGCTCGATGAGAACCTCGCGCACCACTTCCATCTCGGTGGTGACATCGATTTCATGGCGCTCGAACTCGAAGACATTGCGCATGGCGTAAGCGGAATCACGGTCGAGGCCGATGACGAGGATTCTGTGACGTCTCATCTTGTGCTCCTTCTGGGCACCTCCCCGGGCTCGGTGGGTCGGGAAGCGCCTACAAAGGAATAGATCGGCACCAGCACGCTACAACTTGAGGATTCTCACCGATGTAACGTCAGAATCATGCTTCCTGGCAGAAATAGGCCAGGATGCGGATGAGGGTTTCTCGCATCTCTTGACGATCGACCACCCGGTCGATGAAGCCATGTTCGAGGTTGAATTCGGAGGACTGGAAGCCCTTCGGAAGATCCGCATTGATGGTTTGCTTGATGACATTCGGTCCGGCAAAACCGACCAACGCCTTCGGCTCGGCAAGAATCACATCGCCGAGGGCAGCGAAACTCGCCATCGCTCCCCCCATCGTCGGATTGGTGAGGATGCTGATGAAGAGCCCACCCGCCTCGTGCAATCGCTGGATCGCTGCCGAGGTCTTGGCCATCTGCATCAGGGAGAACATCCCCTCGTCCATGCGTGCACCGCCCCCGGAGCCACTTACGAAGATGAAGGGCTTTCCCTCTTCCCGTGCCAGTTCGATACCGCGGGCAATCTTCTCCCCCACCACCGAACCCATCGACCCCATCAGGAATCGTGAATCACTGACCCCCAGAATCACCGGCACCTCGCCGATGGTTGCACTGCCGACGACACAGGCGTCCTTCAGGCCCGTCTTCGCCTGGGTTTCATCGAGGCGTTCCCGGTAGGAACGACGTGCCACGAAACCGAGAGGATCGGCGGGAGCAAGGTCCGCGAAATGCTCGTGAAAGCTATCTGGATCGCACAGGAGACCGATCCGCTCCTCGCTGTCGATGGGGAAGTGGTAACTGCACTCTGGACATACGTTGTCCCGTTCCACCACCAGGCTGCGGTAGATCATCTTTGAACAGCCGGTGCAGCGCATCCACAGGCCGCCAGGAACATCTCTACGACGATTGGGGCGCGGCTCTCGCTTCTCCTCGTTCATGCCACCGTCCTCCCACCACTCATCGCCTGCTTCAGTGCCGCGACGTTGGCCCTCACATCGCCGGTGTAGACTGCACTTCCGGCGACGAACACGTTGGCTCCCGCCTGCAGTGCCAGCGGCAGTGTGTCGACGGTGAT
>CBFIET010000062.1:0-1551 GCA_965661685.1 Planctomycetota bacterium | reverse complement strand
CGACCAGCTTCAACTGGTGCCTCCCCTCGCCAAGGCGGTCGCCAAGGCAGGCTACAGCACCCCACGCCCGATCCAGTCCCATGCGATCCCCGCTGCCCTCGAGGGACGCGATGTTCTCGGTCTCGCCCAGACCGGTACCGGGAAGACCGCCGCCTTCGCGATCCCCTGCATCGAACACCTGCTGCTGAGAAAGAAGCCAGGGCCTCGGGTACTGGTGGTCGGGCCCACCCGGGAACTGGTCAGCCAGATCGATGATGAATTCAAGAAACTGACCGCGGGTACTCACCTCCAGACGATGACGATCTACGGAGGAGTCTCGGAAAAGCCTCAGATCCAGAAGTTGAATCGCAAGCCCGATGTCATCTGCGCCTGTCCCGGTCGACTGCTCGATCTGTACGGACAGGGCCATGTGGACCTGACTCGTATCGACACCCTGATCCTCGATGAAGCGGATCACATGTTCGATATGGGATTCCTCCCCGACATCCGGCGGATCATCAGTACCCTTCCGGAACGCCGACAGAATCTCCTGTTCGCAGCGACGATGCCGAGGGAGATCCGCAAACTTGCGGAACAGATGCTGATCGATCCTCATGTGGTGGAGATCGATCACTCGGTCCCGGCCAACACCATCGAGCACGCCCTCTATCCGGTGCGCGAAAAGCGCAAGATCGAACTGCTTCGACACCTCCTGAAAGATGACGCATTCGACTCCGCCATCGTCTTCACCCGGACCAAAAGACGAGCCAGGCAACTCGCACAGAAACTGGACGACGATGGGCATCGTGCCGTGGCTCTGCAGGGAAACATGTCCCAGAATCAACGTGACCGGGCGATGAATGGATTTCGCAAGAGGAAGTTCGATATCCTGGTGGCCACCGACATCGCGGCACGAGGAATCGACGTGGAGCGGATCTCTCATGTGATCAATCTCGACATCCCCAATACCGCTGAGGCCTACACCCATCGAATCGGCAGAACCGGTCGATCCGAAAGGGAAGGGAAAGCCTTCACCTTCATCACCGAGGATGACGGCGAGATGATCGCAGCCATCGAGAAGGCGATCGGATCCTCCATCGAGATCCAGACGGTACCCGGATTCGAGGAAGCACTGATCCCTACCCGTGGTGGCAAGAAGCGTTCGGGACAGCGAGGCAGGAATCGGTCCGATTCTGGCCCCCCCAAACGATCCGGTTCACGCAGGAGACCGGCGTCAAATTCCAGGCGTAGAAGTGGAGCAGAGGGCAACGACGATTCGAACCGAGGGGATCAGCCGGCACACAAGAAGCGTCGTAGAAGGCGAACCTCAGATCCCTCCTCCGGAGAGCCCAGATCTCGAGCTGTGAGGAGCCCCCAAGGAGGCAACTCACGGAAGAGATCCAGATCATCCTCGCGGAGGAGCAGGGATCTGCAGGGACGGTAGGTTCAAGGGCAAGTGCCCGAGTAAGACTCGCAATCCAGTGCATCTATCGTGTCATCCACACCGCAGTCTGGGTATGGAAGTGATGGCAGGGGACCACCCGCGAACAAGCTGGACAACAGGAACACCGC
>CBFIET010000061.1:0-2366 GCA_965661685.1 Planctomycetota bacterium | reverse complement strand
GGACTCGCTGTTGACCCGCTGCACCCAGTTGACTCGCGGTCGCCGGATCATCGATGAGTTCGTCGATCACCTCTGCCAGGCTCCTCGCATCGGCAGGAACGGCGAGGCGGCCTGTGGTCCCATCTTCGATCACCTCGGGGATCCCTCCGACATCGCAGGCGATGACGGTTTTTCCCACCGCCAGTGCGTCGAGAATGCTGGTACCCAGACCCTCCTCCGTGCTCGGATGAAGGAACAGATCGATGGCGTGGTACCAGGAGGAGATCTCCTTCTGGAATCCGACCATGTGAACTCGATCGGCGACACCGTACTGGTGCGCCAGTGCATCCAGTTCCTGAGAGAGTTCCCCTTCTCCCACCAGCACCAGGTGAGGCGGCCTGCGCCGATCGGCCATCATCGACATCGCCTTGAGCAGGTGGCGGTGCCCCTTGTGTTCACTGAGAGCCCCGACACAACCGAGTAACAAGGTGTCGCGCGGTAGTTCCAGCTGCTGACCGATCTCCTGTACCGACTTCTCCGGCTCCGGCAGGGGAGGGACGCCCGAGTGCACGACACGGATCTGCTGCGAGTCGATTCCGTCCTTCTCCAGCACCGCCTTGATCTTGTGAGAGATGGCGACATAGCGGTGAATGCCATGCTGGTACTTGAGCCTGGTCAATCCAGGCGTACCGCTACGGTGAATCGAGAAATCGACCCTCCGTTGCACGATCACCGCCGGAGAATCCCCCATGCCCAGGTGAGCGAGGCGACCGATGGTGTGGGCGTGAGCGGTGTGCATCTGGAGGATTTGGGGCTCGATCTGCTGGATGAGGCGACGCACCTTCAGGGCAGAGGGGAGATCCAGTTCCCCGCGCAGGGGAACCTCGTGGACCGGTACCCCGCAGGCACTGGCACGTCGAGATAGGGGGGTTCCCGGCGGGCACACGATCTCCGCCAGATGGCCCTGCTGGCGCAGTCCCTCCACCAGGAGCAGGGTCTGTCGTTCGCCACCTCTCCAGCTCCGAGCGGTGTTGAGGTGAAGGGAGCGGATCGGTTCCATTGGCTGTTTGATCCCCCATTTCGATCGGCTCAGGTTACCCGAGAAGATCGAGTCGAGGAAGGGGACCACTTCCCTTGCCGTGGAGCGGTGAGGATCTGACAATGGCAGCGGAAGGGAGGAGCCGGTGACCTGTCCTGCACACCTGATTCGCAATGGAGGAGAACGGATAGGCCTGTTCGTCCTCGACGGACTCGGCGGTCTTCCGCATCCGGACCACGGCAAGACCGAACTGGAGGCGGCGACCACTCCCAATCTCGATGCCCTGGCCGCACGTTCCTCACTGGGGAGAGTACAACTGCTTCCTCCCGGCCTCACTCCGGGATCGGGCCCGGGGCACCTGTCCCTCTTCGGCATCGACCCCCTCGAACTCGAGTTTGGCCGTGGATTGCTGGAAGCGCTGGGGAGTGATTATGCCCTCGAGCCGGGGCAGATTGCCGCACGTGGAAACTTCTGCACCGTCGATGGAAATGGTCTCGTGCAGGATCGCCGCGCCGGTCGACCCACCGATGAAGAGTGTCGCCGGTTGTGTGAGGTATTGACGGAAAATGTCTCCGTCGATGATGTAACCGTGGAGTTGATACCCGGAAAGCAGCATCGGTTCACGTGGATCATCACTGCGGTAGATCTCGGTGCGCAGCTCAACGATAACGATCCTCAGGTGACAGGAAAGGCCCCGTTACCTTTCCTGGGACAGAACCCAGCTTCAGAAACCACTGCAGCCATCGCCACCCAGTGGCTCACCAGGGCACAACAGTGCCTGGCGGATGAATCGGTCGCCAACAGTGTTCTGTTGCGTGGGTTTTCCACCCGACCCCACGTGCCCGGCTTTGCTGAACGATTTCATCTGCACGCCGCCGCTCTGGCGGTCTATCCGATGTACCGGGGAGTGGCCCGACTGGTGGGTATGCAGCCCAGAGATGCAGGGCGGGGATTGTCGGACCAGATCGAGGCGGCAAAGGCCGCCATCGAGGAAGACTTTGATTTTCTCTTCGTCCACCACAAGGACACCGACACTGCCGGTCACTCGGGGGATTTCGCCGCCAAGGTGGCGGCCATCGAGGCTTTTGATCGATCGCTGCCCGGCTTCATCGATGCCGGTCTCGATGTCATCGCCATCACCGGAGATCACTCGACTCCCACATCGATGGGGGAGCACTCCTGGCATCCGGTACCGCTCTTGATCCATTCGAAACGAGCCCTCCCCGTCGATAACTTACGATTCACCGAGAGAGATTGCCTGCGGGGAGAACTCGGTTTGCTCCGCGGATTCGAGTTGATGCCGTTACTGCTGGCTCACGCAGATCGTCTCGACAAGTACGGCGCCTGA
>CBFIET010000060.1:0-49354 GCA_965661685.1 Planctomycetota bacterium | reverse complement strand
CCCCCGGCTCGGTGCATCGGAGATCTGATAATCACCGCACAGGCCATTCATCTGACGGAACACCTCGTAGACCTGTTTGACCCCGGTTGCTCCCACCGGGTGCCCGAATGCCATCAATCCACCGCCGCTATTGATGGGCAGCGATCCATCGAGGGCGGTGATTCCGTCGGCAGCGATGCGGGTCCCTTCTCCCTCGTTGCAGAATCCGAGTGCTTCGCAGATCAGTGCTTCGGTGATGCTGAAACAGTCGTGAACCTCCGCCACCTGGATGTCGGTGGCATTCCAGCCCGCCGCAGAGTAGCAGCGACTGGCTGCGGCAGCGGTGACATCCATCCGGGTCAGATCGGGCACGGCACCGAGGGGGCCACAGGCGACGGAGCATGCGGTCAATTCCACCGCCTGGTCGGCACCCTGGCCGAGCATCTCGAGTCCCTCGTCGGAACAGAGAACCACGGCACAGCCGCCATCGGAAACCTGTGAACAATCGCTGATTCGAAGCCACGGCTGCAACTCCTCGTTGGCGAGGAAGCAGGGATTGCTGTCGGAGGCGGTCGCCGCATCATCGACACTCATGGTGACCGATCTCATGTGGGCGTTTGGATTGCGATTGGCATTGGCGTACGCCTTGGCGACGATGGGAGCCAGATCGGCGGGGGAGATGTCAAAGCGCTGACAGTATTCCCTGGTGCGTCGTGCGAACATGGCGGGGAAGGTGAACTCGTCGATGCCGCGCTCTTGCTCGTAGTGGGAGGCGCGGGCGAGGAAGTCTGCACCGACCTTGGCATTGTGTGTCGTCTGGACCTCGGCCCCCACTACCAGAACCAGATTCGCTCCCGCCTGGATGGCATCGACACCGGCTGCGATGGCGAGACCTCCGGAAGCACAGGCACCCTCTACCCGGGTGAAGGGTGTGTGGAGGAAGCCCTCGTGGGCGCCGGCGGTCATCGATCCCAGGTGCCCCTGATTACAGAACAGTTCGCCGACGAAGTTGCCGACATATCCTCGATCGATCAGTTTTGGATCGATTCCCACATCGGAGCAGGCTCCCACGGCGACCCCGTGCAGTAGCTGTTCCAGGGTGGGGTTCTCTCGCTGTCCGAAGTCGGGGTGTTTTTTCCAGATGAAGTCGGGGTGGAACTTGCCTATGAAAGGAGTGATGGCTCCACCAGCGACGGTGACCCTACGATTTGGTTTCAATGGTCCTCCCTCAGAGTTGCGCGCTTCGCTCGACCTCCACCTGGACTTCCACTTCGACGAAGGGAATCTTCCAGGCCGGTACCCACACCCGATCGACCTCGACCCAGCCATCCAGTAGCAATCTCCTGCGGATGTCGGGCAGGTGGGCAGCACCGTAAAAGATGGCACTCCTTCGCCACCCCTCTGGTAGCGAGTTCTGGAAATCCATCCACAACTGATCATTACGGATTCCGAGGATCAGGTCTTCCGGTTTTTCAATATCCTTGACCCCGAGCAGGGCCATCTGCTGCACCGACTCGGAGATGGTCTTGGCCAGCACCCAGCGGATCCGATTGACGGTGTTCTCGTCCTGCGACGCCATCGCCGCCTGAAGACTGAAACTGTCGATGAGGGCAGGGGCAATCCCCGACATCAGTCCGGCAGGATCGATGTGGAAGAGTCCGTGTTCACGCAGGGCGACACTGAACTCCTCCGACGTGAGGTCGGCGTGGCGGAGATTGCCGCGGGTGTAATCGATGTGCTCCATCTGGTGCTGCAACTGCAGCATCTCCTGCATGCCACGCTGGAGGGTCGAGATGATATCGAGGCTCGGGCGTCGCTCGGCGCTATCGCTTCCTCGCGGCGGCTTCTCGGGAGCCTCCGGAGAACCGCTGGCGGGCCCGCCGACCATCTCGTAGAGGACCAGATCATGGCGGTCGAGTTCCTCCTGGATCTGCTGGTAGTAGCTCTTCTCTCCGATGTGCACCGCTCCCACCAGGCTCAGTAACTGTCCACTGCCGGGGTGGCGATATCGGCAAATGGAGGTTTCCAGCTGGGCGCTGGCAGACGCTGTCTTGCGGAAACGCAGGAAGTCCGCCACCGGGTCCGCTGCTTTCAGCGGCGAGATGAGCAGGCACGCCACCGATGTCAGGAGCCAGACCCTTACATTTGCCGAACTTTTTTTCGACCAGGAACGAAAAAACAAACCTATCCTCTTTTCTGATAAACACTTATGTCAGATCGGGCGATGTTGTCGTTCCCCTTGATGTTAGGGTTATGTTTGGCGAACATAGTCCTAACACGGGAGCGAGCGCTTCGAACCTCGTCGAACTGAAACTCGCGAACAGTTCGAGGCAAACGCTCCCGACACTCTCGAAACGCTGCCCCGCACGCCGCCGGGGCAGGAGAACGGGGGACGCGATGTTGCGACTGGAACCGTTGCCAGGACAACCCTGCCCGCATGATACGCCAGGGCAGGGAGGGTGCCAGAGCCGAAACCACTCTTGCCGGAGGGATCGCAACCGAGCCGAGCGAGAGAATGCCGTCACCTGCTCCTGTCGAGGACGGGGTGTCGGCAACAGCCGTCCCCACGAGGGGGACCCGGACAGGAAGTGCAGGATGAGCAACAAATCCGATACAAAACTGACCCTGATGCCCGGAACAAGTCGTGGGGCCCCCCGATCCGGTCGCCAACTGGAGATCTTCCCTCTCCATACCGGTTCCAATCCGGCGCGGCCGGAGGGAGGCCCCCGACCCGTGGCTGAACAGCGTTCCACTACGGTGCGTCCAGCACTGCAGTTGACCGAGGGAACGGAGCAGGCAACCGCCCACTGGGAGGTCGCCAGTGAAGAGTGGGCGAAGGTGGAGCGTTCTCGGGGGCAACGAACTCGACTGGCAAGATCGAACAACCAACCAGTTGACCAGGGCCCTGCCGAAGTGACCCAGCTCGAAGAAGAGGTCGATACCGATCGGATGACGACGGTGGAAAAGGTGCTGGCTTCCATCGGTGTTCCCATCGGGCTGTTGTTGCTGATTACCATCATCTGAAGACCCGGATTGGGGGGACGATGTACTACACAAACAAGCAACTGGAGATCATGGAGTTCCTGCAGGAGTTCCGGCGACATCGCCAGCTCTCTCCGACCCTCGATGAGATGGCAACCCAGTTCGGGGTCTCGAGAGTCACCATCCATGAACACGTCAAGGGGCTGATCAAGAAGGGGGCGATCCAGAGCGAACCTTACAAGGCTCGTTCCATCGAGATCCTCGATCCCGATTTTCACGATGTTGCCGCCGCGCCGACGATGGCTGCCGATGGACTCGATCGCTTGCCGGTGGAGATTCTCGGTCGCATCGCCGCGGGGGAACCGATCGAAGCGGTGGAGGCTCCCGAGCGGGTTGATCTCGCCGATTTGCTCCCCATGGGGAAGGACCACTACGCGCTCCGGGTTCGTGGAACCTCGATGATCGACGAGGGGATTCACGATGGAGATATGGTCCTCGTCGAGCGTCGCGAGGTCGCCGATGATGGAGAACTTGTGGTGGCGATCCTGGAGGACGAGGGGATCGAGGGAGCGACCCTGAAGAAGTTTTTCCGTCACGAGGATGCTACTGGTCAGGGGAAATTCCGCCTGCAACCCGCCAACGAGGCGCTGGAACCGATCATCGTCGATGAGGTGGAAATTCGTGGAGTGGTGGTCGGTGTGGTACGGCGATATCCCCGCTGGCCCGAATGATTTCCGTCCCGGAATCGACGTGAGCGGCTTTGCGCTGTCGATGGAGCCATCGAAGCGAGATTGCCGTGGTTTGCCTATTTTCACCATTCTGGAGTCATGCCCCTGATCGGGAGGAGCAAACCTGGGTTGTACCCACGGTTCGCTCCTCCCGTCTTCCCACGGGTTCGGATGACCAACAACTGCCTGTGGGGTATTCTGACCACTGCTGTCCATTGGTTCGCCAAAGGTGGAGTTCCACTCCCTCGCGGTGAACTGAATATTCACTCCGCTGGAATGGATCACCGTTGTCGCAACCCCGCGAGGAACCCGATTCCGGCTCCTCTTCCCTGCCCGAAGATGACTTTCTTGCAGGCCTGGATTCCGCTGCGCCGGCGACTCGACGCGGATCGACTCCCCCGATTGCAAAACCCTCGAGCCACCAGCACGAACCGCCTGCAACTACGGAGGCGTCTCGCAGCGATCGAAGACCTCGATCTTCTCGTCGCGATGGCGGTGCAAGGCAGCAGGCCAGAATTGTCGAACGCCCCGACCACATCCTGTCGCGGAGCAATATCGATCGAGACGCCCTGAAGGCTCTCTATCGACTCACCGACCAGGGGTTTGTCGCCTACCTGGTGGGTGGTGCGGTCCGAGATCTGCTCATCGGGAAAGAACCGAAAGACTTCGACATCGCCACCGACGCCACCCCCCAGAAGATCAAGAAACTGTTTCGCAATTGCCGCATCATCGGCCGCCGTTTTCGGCTGGCACACCTGCATTATCCCGGCGGAAAGATCCTCGAACTGGCGACCTTCCGCTCCTCGGGCGAGGCCGATGAGGTGGTCCGCGATGGCGACATGATCCGTCGAGATAATGTCTACGGAACTCCTGCCGAAGATGCCCTTCGCAGGGATCTCACCATCAACGCACTCTATTACGATGTCTCCAACTTCACGGTGATCGATTACGTGGGAGGTGTGGACGACCTGCAAGATGGGGTGGTCCGGATGATCGGGGACCCGGATCACTCCTTCCACGAGGATCCGGTGAGGATGCTGAGGGCCGTTCGGCATGCCGGACGAACCGGCTTCATCCTGGCCCAGGAGACGATCGAGGCGATGAAGCGCTGTCGAGGGGAGATCCTCAAGGCGAATCGGGCTCGATTGCTGGAAGAGTTCTACAAGGATCTCGGGTCGGGGCATTCCCTCAGCTACTTTTCGACGCTGAGTGAGATGGGTTTCTTGCAACTGTTGATGCCTGTCATCGCCGACCAACTGGAAGACGAGGCGTGTCGAATCGAGTGGGAAGAGACGCTTCGCAGGCTCGATGAGCGGGTCGCGAAGGGAGCGAAGATTCACCAGGTGCTGGGGATCGCCGCCCTCATCTCGTCTGAACTGCGTCGCCATCTCGATTCGATGCTGGAGAATCGTACCCGTCGATCCGGTCGTCTGCCGAAGCAGGTTCGCGATTCGATCCTGATTGCTTTGCAGGAACTGAAGGTCTACCGCAAGGATGCCGATCGCTTCTGGAATGCAGTGAAGGGACTGGGGACGGTTCAGGGCTGCGTGGAAGCTGGCCGTTGGGCTCCGGAAGTGAGCGGAAGTCCGTGGGCACGCGACTCCATCGAGATCCTCACCCTGCTGCTGGGTCCGGGAGAGGGGAGGGAGCAATTGCTGCTGGAATCCCTGAAATTCCCCGAGGTGGAGCAGCCGGTGACGAGGGGTCGCCGGCGCAGGCCGGGAGGTGGAGGCGGGCGTCCCTCCGTCGCCAATAGTGACGAAAATGGTGCTACAAGGGAGGAATCGAAGCGGCCCAGACGCCGTCGCCGCCGCCGCAGTGGTCGATCCCCAGGCCCCTCCGGGGCTTGAAGAAGCGACCCTGGCCGCTGTGAGAGGGAGATGGAAACAGATTTCCTCCACGATGTGGCGGGGGGCACCCTTGCATCGGTGGCGTAACTGCGGGTACCTTCCCGTCTTCCCCGGTGGGTTTCGATCCCGGTGTGTTTCGATGAAGAGCTGGTCCTTCGCATGAGCCCGCGAAGGCGAACGGGGATGGAGGGGGTGTCGGGCCCCCCCGGATCGTCGAGGTGAGAAGGCCCCTTCTCGTCGAGAACGTCCAGGAATTGCCCGGAAGCGAAAGAAGGAGATGAAGTATGCAGGGACTGCAGCGTGTTCACACAGCCTACTTTTCGATGGCGGTCGTTTTTGTGGCCCTCCTGGTCAGCAGCGGATGTGCTGTGCCCGGGTACAACGAACGATCCGCAATGCTCTTCGAAGATGAACTTCACACCGAGGTGAAGTTTGGAGTGTTTACTCCAAACAGTGATCACTTCAGTGAAGGAGAAGGCAGTGGTGTCGGGATCAAGGTCGGCTACGAGTACGACTACGGGATGCATTTCGGTTTCGAAATCCAGGCGATGGACGATGTGCAAGGCGCCCCGTACGCGGGCCCGGGTGTACTCGGAAATGCAGAGGATATGCGTCTGGTCGGTGAAGGCGCACTCGCTTCCTCCGATCGCCGTGCCATCACCCTCAACTTCGACTGGGATGTGCCACTCGCTCAGGATGAGAGTTTGCCCTACCTCCGTTACGGCGTCGGGGTCGGTGGACTTTACTCGAAGAATACACTCAGTGAAGGATTCCTCGCTGCGGTCAACGCAGGGGGAGGCGCACTGGTCAACGTCACCAATCAGTTGATGTTCCTGGTCAGTCCGCGCGCATCAGTTCGGTGGGATACACTGGGCGATTCGCTCACCTTCTTCGTCGAGGGAAGTTACGACATAGCCAGTCATGACCTGATCCTCCATGTCGATGGTGACGGGGACAAGGCTGGGGAAGTGGACTACGGCGGATTCAATGGTTTCGTCGGGGTCGATTTCAGTTTCTAGCAGCAGAATCAAAGTCTGCTCCTCCTGGACCCGGACTCCTCTCCCCTCGAGGGAGGGGGGAGTCCGGGTTCTTTCTGTATCGGTCTCGTCGCCAGGTCGCGGCGCTACGACTCTCTTGCTGATCCTTGGCTTGCTGTTGTTGTGCTCGTCCCTACCCTCCCAGGAGGCGAATCGAGTCGAGCCGCAGATATCCACTGCACATCTCGGAGTGGTGAAGATCTCGGTTCAGTTGGCGGACTCCCCTCCAGTGGTTCCCTCCTTGCCCGATCTATCGAGACCCGGGGTGATCGACATACCGGGAGGATGTTACTTCCAGTCGCCGCTGCCGATCCTGTGGTCGGGGGTACTGCTTCCACCGGGCCGTCACCAGTTGTTGATCGAAGTCGATCAGAAGAGCCGGACCTCACTTCAGGTCCGCTCACTTGCCGGTGGGCCTCCGCTGTCGATACCCGTTGTTCGGGCTGTATTGCACCGGCCTGATCCTCGACTGCTTGCCACGGTGGCGGTGGTGGAAGGGGAGTCTGATCGGTCGATTCACCTGACCCTTCGCTGGGGAGCACTACTTCTCACCGCCACCGGCAATCCTGCCGAGGCGCTACTCCACGAGGTGGATGGCTGGAAGCTGCAGACCTACCGCTTTCCCGATGGGATTCAGTTGCCACCCTATTGTGTGCTGGGGACTGTGGAAGATCCTGGCGGCGAGGTGCCGCTGTTGCGTGCGGTACTGGTCACCACCACCGCCTCCACACCGCAACTTCGTCTCGAGAACCCGGCACGGGAGCGCGCCGCCGCAGCGATTGCAGAGGTGAACCGTTCCTTGCGTCGTCCACAGCAACGGTTGCGAAGGATCGACGGTGGCGCGGAGGCGAGTACCGGCGAGAAGGAACAGCTGGAGCGTGAGATTCAGAGGGCACGGCAGAGGCGAAGCGCACTGGAAAAACAGGTACAACTCCTCGATTCAGGGGAGGGTGTGAAGGTCATCCCCTGTGCGGGGAAACCTGGACCTGGACAACCTGGATTGTTGGTGACCCTCGAATCAACACAGGACCGCACTTATCTGAAGGTAATCCACGGGGGCGGTAGTTTTCTCTTCTTGCTGGAGGCGTGACGACGCAGCGCTGTAGTGGGCACCAGGTTGCAGCAGGCTTCACTCTTGATAGCGCTGTTTCAACGGTTTCCAGCGAGGCGATACGATCAGGAATCCTCCCACCAGCAGGATTGCCACCAGCAGTAGCCCGCAAAAGAAAGCCCACCAGATTCCCACCAGTCCCATCTCTTCGCGGAAGGTGAGCTGGTAAGCAAGTGGCAGCATGAAGCAGGGGAATCCGATCACTCCCACGGTAGCGGCCACCACCGTCTTTCCGGCACCCCTCAGGATTCCGGCAGCGATCGCCTGCAGTCCATCGAAGACCTGGAAGCCTGCTGCCAGGGGCAGCAGTACCACGGCACTGCCGAGTACCAGTGGGTCCCGGGTGAAGATTCCTGGCAGCAGGGAGTCGAGCCAGAAGATCATCAATCCCAGCACTGCCATGGTGCAGCCCCCCAGTCCCAGGGCAGTGAAGCCGGCGAGGCGGGCCCTGTCAGGATCCTGTTCGCCGAGTAGATTGCCGACTCGTGTGGTCGCTGCACTGCTGATTCCCCACGGAAACATGAAGGTGAAGGAGATGATCTTCAAGACCACGGTGTGTGCGGCCAGCTCGACCTCACCGATGGCTCCCGCCATCAGGGTGGCACCATGAAAGGTCCACACCTCGACCCCGAAGTGAACCGCCACCGGAATGCCGAGCATCAGAAGTGCCCACATCCCCCGCGGGGAAAAACTGCTGCGACTCCAGGGAACCCATCCCTCCCGCAGGAAACGACCCTTCCAGGTGAGCACAATCAGCAGGATCACCATGACGCAACGGCTTGCACCGGTGGCGATGCCAGCCCCTTCGATGCCGAGGGGGGGAATTCCGAAGCCACCGAAGATGAAGATCTCGTTGGCGACCACGTTGAACAGGTTGGCGATCAGTACGGTGATCACCATGGGAGCGATGTGCCCGCGTCCCTGCAGGTACTGCTTCAGCACGAAGAAGCCGAGAAGGGCGGGAATGCTGAAGATTTGCGATGAGACGTAGTCATCCGCCACGCTGCTCAGCTCGACCGACTGTCCCAGGGCGACCAGGGCTTCCTGTGCCACCAGCCAGCTGAGAGTGACCAGCGGCAACAAGAAGAGGGCGAGCAGCAGTCCCCGCTGCAGAGCCCTGCCCAGGGCGCGTGGATTCCTGGCACCATGGGCCTGGGTGATCAGGGGGTCGAGTCCCTGGATCAGCCCCTGGGCGAGAACCAGGATCCCGAAGACCCAGGTGTCTCCCAGTGCCACCGATGCGAGGGCGGTGGTCCCGAGTCTCCCCACCATCCACAGATCGACCATGCCCATCGTCATCATCCCGACCTGAGCCAGGGCGATGGGGGTCGCCAGGCGAATTATCGGAGAGATCTCTGAGCGACGGTTCAAGGGTAGTCTCTTTTCTCGAGGAAACTCGGTCGGGTATCCCTAGCGGTTCCAGTGGGGCGAATGCAGAATACTTCCGCTCAGGAACACACCTTGATGCAATTTCATGAATGAATCCAGGAGGATGGATGATGCTCAGGTTGATTCTCTCGTTATTGATCTTGCTGGGGTTCCATCAGGTCCCGGTTCTGCTGACCGCTGGTGAAACGGTTTCGGAGAGTCCGCTGCCGGTTGAAGAGACCTTCCCCTTCACGGATCTCGATGCCTTCGATGGTGACATTCCAACTCCCGGTGAGTTTTTCGGGATTCCGCTGGGGGATCGATTCACTCCCCATCACGAGGTGCTCGCCTACTGCCGGGAGGTGGCCCGCCGCTCTCCCAGGGTATCGCTCGTCTCTTACGGTCATTCGGCAGAGGGGCGGGAACTGGTTTACCTGCTGATCTCTCGGGAAGATCACATCGAGAACATCGATCAACTCCGTCAGCGGCAGGAGTTGCTCGCTGATCCACGACTTCTCGCCGAGCGAGAAGATCTCACCCTCGACAATCTGACCGAGACACTGCCTGCGGTGGTGTGGCTCTCCTACAACGTACATGGGGATGAGTCCTCCGGTACCGAGGCAGCGCTTGCGACTCTTCATCAACTCGCCGATGGTTCCGACGAGGTGATCTCTCGGATCCGTGAAAATTGCCTGGTGATCCTTGATCCACTGCTGAATCCCGATGGCAGGGAGCGATACCTGCACTGGTATCATCAGGTCGCGGCGATACCTCCAGACCAATCTCCGGCAGCGGCAGAACATTCTCCTCCTTCTCCTTCCGGCCGAAGCAATCACTACCTCTTCGATCTCAACCGTGACTGGGCGTGGCAGAGCCAGCCAGAGACTGCGGCTCGCATCGTTCATTACCTGCGCTGGCAACCGCTGGTGCACGTGGACTTTCACGAGATGTCTCCGGAATCGACTTACTTCTTCTTCCCGCCGGAGGAACCGGTCAACGCCAACATCCCCGATGATCGTGTCGAGTGGAGCCATACCTTTGGAATCGCCAACGCCCAGGCTTTCGATCGGTTCCGCTGGAGGTACTTCACCGGGGAAGACTTCGATCTGTTCTATCCCGGGTACGGGGACTCGTGGCCGACACTCAATGGAGCGATAGGAATGACCTACGAGCAGGCTGGTGGGGGTCGGGCAGGACTCGTTTACCAGCGGCGTAATGGCACGCTACTGACCCTCAAGGATCGATTGCATCATCATCATGTGGCGGGACTGGCGACCGCGGACTGTGCTGCGAGAAATCGACTGCGCTTGCAGAAGGACTTCCATGCGTTTCGACAGGGAGCCATCACTGCCGGCCAGGAAGCAGAAATAGTTCAGTTCCTGTTCCCACCCACGGGGGGAGATCGTCGTCGTTCGTTACTTCGATTGCTCCGTGCCCAGGGGATCGAACTGGTTCAGACTGTCGGTGAGCAGGTGGTCGAAGGATTGATCCATCACGATGGCACCGAGGTGGGAAGCATCACACTACCGCCGGGAACGGTGGTCGTACCCCTCGATCAACCGCAGGGAAGGCTCGCCAGGGCACTTCTTGAACCGGAAGCGACGGCGGAGGACGCCTACTTCTACGACGTTGCAGCATGGTCGTTGCCACTCGCCTACGGGGTCGATGCCTACCTTGCTTCCAGTCCCATCCACGGCAGTTTGATGCCCCTCGACTCCATCGATGATCCGCAGGGCCAGGTGAACAAACGAGCTCAGGTGGCCTACCTTCACCGCTGGCAAGGAGTTCCCTCGGCTCGTGCGCTACGAGAGATCCAGTCCGCCGGGGAGCGAGTGGATCTGATCACCGAACCGATCGAGATCGCCGGGGAGAAGTACCCGGCGGGAACCCTGGCAGTACGAGTCTCCTCGGATGAGACTCACGATCGGGTGCGAGAGGTTGCGGAGTCCACCGGCACGATCTTCCACGGAACCGACAGCGGCTGGACCGACGATGGTCCTGACCTCGGGTCCGGTACCTTTCCAGAACTGGCACACGCTCGCATCGCCGTGCTGGGATCGGGTTCCGTCTCGAGTCTCTCCTACGGTGCGGTGTGGAGTTTCCTCGAGCAGGATCTGGGAATCGCCTTCACCAGCGTTTCTGCCACCAGCCTCGGGAGATCTCTCGATCAATTCGATGTACTGGTGATCCCGTCGGGAGTGCGTGGTTCCATCTTCGGTGAAAGTTCAAAGAAAGCGCTCAGGGAGTGGGTGCGGGGTGGGGGAGTGTTGCTGGCACTGGGGAGCAGTGCTTTTCAGATGGGGGATTCCGGTGCAGGGCTCGTCTCCCATACCGTTCGTAAATCCCCTCCAGCAGAGGATGAGAAGAAGGTTCGGAAGACCACCGCGGATGTGAGAGAAGATCGTCGCTTGCAACAGGTCCCGGGAAACATCGTCTCGATAGAACTGGATCCCGATCATCCACTCGCCTTCGGGCAACGGCAGGAGATCCACGGATTCGTCGGCAGCGCACGAATCTTCGAACTGTCGGGAAGCCCGGCGGATGTGGGTGTTCTTGCCGGAAAAGATCCCGTGGTCAGCGGCTTCATCTCCGAGCGCAACCAGAAGGCACTGGCGGGGGGGGTATGGCTGGTGGAGCAGGGAGTTGGCAGGGGAAAGGTGGTTCTCTTCGCCGGGGATCCCCTCTTCCGATCCTTCTGGAGGGGGACGGCGGACATCTTCCTCAACGGTTTGTTGCTACTTGCTGAGGAATCCTGAGTTTTTTCTTCAGGATTCGACTCCGGGAGCCGATAGGGCTGATGGGGGATTCTTGTCCCCCTGTCCCTTTCCAGCCAGTCCCGCCGGAGGAACCATGTCGCAACCGACTCGATCCAGTTCAGGAATCGATGGGAATCACAAGTTTGACCCCGCCGAGGTGGTCAAGAAGCTGAGATTCCTCATCGATGCTCACCATGAAACGGTCCCGGGACTCGCACGGGGTATCGGTGTACTTCCCACCACCATCCAGGATGTCCTCGATGGCCAGGCGTTTCCGAGTAATGCCCTGGTTCGCCGCATCGCCAAGCGATTCTCTCTTCCCCTCGAATTTTTCTACGAACCGAACAGGAATGCAGAGACCGGTCCCCGGCAATCTGCTGGCAAGAAGACCCAGAACAGCTCCAGATCGGCGAAGAGATCCACTCCAGGGCGGAGGAAGGGAAAGCCCGGCAAATCCCCTTCCGCCACTGCGCGAAAAGAGAGTGGAGCCGGGATCAAGAATCCGGCCATCAGCACCGTCGATACTCAGCTCCTTCAGCAGACCCTCGTGGAACTGCTGGTGCAGAAGGGGATCATCAGCATCGATGAGTGGAACGCTCGTCTGCGCCTGGCAGCGTCGCGCGCTGACTCGAAGAGCTGATGGCAACAGGTGTTGGTGCTACTGCCGCAGTTGGGGAAAGCTGGTGGTGGAGGTCGGGGGCGAACCCGGGGCTGAAAAGAAACTGAAAAAATGAGACCCAGCCCAGAAGGGGGAAATTAGGGGAATGTTCCGGACCGGGTCTTCAGGATCTTTTCAGGACTCGGAGACGGTAGAGGGCTAACCCAGAGCGATTCACACCGTGCGTGTGAATGCCAGGCTAGCAGGGGAATCTTGCAATTCTCTCGAGCGAAGATGCACACCCCTGATCATCCCGTCTCCCGAGATTCATGGCTGATTGTCCACACTCGTTCCACAGGCGGCAAGAAAAAAGCCACCAATCCTCGAAGACTTTTTTCTGCGGTTGAAAGCCTCCCCGAATCACTATATCGTGGAAATAACCCCACAAAGCCTTGCCTGGTCGATACTAAGGGCCATCAAGGGTAGGCCCGTGCCGGCCGTGATTATCGGTCAGCCGAAAGGATATCTTCTTGGCCATCTCTCGAGGAGTGCTCGATTCCCTCTCCAGATCGTCGTGGATTCGAAAGATGTTTGAAGAGGGAAATCGCCTCAAGAGCATCCACGGTGACGACAAGGTTTATGATTTCACGCTGGGTAACCCGCATCTTCCTCCTCCCGATTCGTTCGTGCGGAAATTGCGTGAACTGGTCAATGGTTCCCAGGAAGAAATCCATCGCTACATGCCCAATAGCGGCTGGCCCGAGGTTCGCGACAAGATCGCCATGCACCTGGCAGCCAGGACGCAATTGCCGTGGACCGGGTCTCACGTGGTGATGACGGTAGGGGCTGGAGGTGGCCTCAACATCGCACTCAAGACGCTGCTGAATCCAGGAGATGAAGTGATCGTCCTGAGTCCGTACTTCGTGGAGTACCTCTTCTACATCCAGAATCATGGCGGAGTTCCTGTCGACTGCCCGACCACGGCGGATTTCTGTCCCGACCCGCAACAGTTGCTCTCGAAGGTGACGGAGCGAACCCGTGCCGTCATCATCAACAGTCCCAACAATCCCACCGGCCGGGTGTACAGCGAGGGTGAACTACAGGCCTTCTGCCAGGCACTGAAGGAAGCATCGAGCCGTGTCGGGAATCCGATCTACCTCATCTCCGACGAACCGTATCGCAAGGTGACCTATGACGGTGTGGTCTGTCCCGAGATTTCACAGTATTACGACGACACCATCATCATCACGTCCCACTCCAAGGATCTGGGGCTGGCGGGGGATCGTATCGGCTATCTGGCAGTGCAGCCCGCCGCTACCGACCAGGCCGACGTGATCGCCGGATGTACCTTCTGCAACCGTACTCTCGGTTTCGTCAACGCTCCCAGTCTCTTTCAACTTGCGGTGGCCGATTGCCAGGATGACTCGGTCGATCTGACCGAGTACGCACGGAATCGTCAGATCCTGTGCCAGCATCTGAAGAAACTGGGCTTCGAATTTGAGACCCCGCAGGGGGCGTTCTTCCTCTTTCCTCGAAGCCCCGGGGGAGATGATCTCAAGTTCATCGAACTGGCGATGGAGGAGCGGATCCTGGTGGTGCCCGGAGGTGGCTTCGGTCGCCCGGGCCACTTCCGACTCTCCTTTGCGGTGCCGGAGGAAATGGTCGGTCACTCGCTTTCTGCGTGGGAGCGACTCGCCACCGCGTGTCCGACCCTGAAAACCGACACGGAGAGGGCATTCGATTGACGATCGGCTGGAATCCAGTGGACGGGGTCGATCCGGGTGCCGCCCTGAAGATCCTTCAGCAGGTGCTGGCAACGGAACCCGGGTTCGTGGGGGCCATCGAAGGTGAGCAGATCCCGGCGGTGAAAGAGGTGGCAGCCACCGTTCCCGACGAGGATTCGATCCTGCTCCTCGGAATCGGCGGATCGGCGCTGGGTGCCAGAGCCCTGGTCGACGCCCTGGTTCCGGAGTCTTGCCAGCGGCTGACAATCCTCGACAACATCGACCCTGACAGCGTTTCCAGAACCTTGAACCAGCTCGACATGACCAGAACCACCGTGCTGGTCATCAGCAAGTCGGGGGGAACTGCCGAGACCGCCGCCCAGATGCTACGGGTTCACCAGTGGCTGACGGCAGCGGGGGTCGATGCGGACGAAAAGATCGTCGCCATCACCGATCCACAGCGGGGTACGCTTCGAGAACTGGTCTCCGCTCGCGGCTGGAGATCGCTGGAAGTTCCTCCCCAGGTGGGAGGACGCTTTTCGGTACTGACCGCAGTCGGCTGGTTGCCGGCCCTGCTCTGTGGAGTCGATGTAGATGCGGTCCGCAGTGGGGCTCTGGCAGCGCTGTCAGACTTGCGACAGGCGGGGCAGGACCATGCTCTGGTGCGGTGGATCGATGGGTGGCGACATCATCATCCACAACGCTCGACGGTGGTCCTCTTTCCGTACAGGGATCGGCTTCGCACCTTCGGAGACTGGTTCGCCCAGCTGTGGGCGGAGAGTCTCGGCAAGCGACTCGATCTCTCCGGCGGCGAGGTGTGGGCGGGATCGACTCCGATGGTCGCCCGCGGTGTGACCGATCAACATTCCCTCGTTCAACTCTTCGCCGAGGGTCCCGATGACAAGCAGTACCTGTTCCTCGACGCGTCGATGGAGGAGGAGGATCCTCCCATCCAGCGGCACACCGCCGCTCTTCATCCGCAGTTGCAGTACCTGGGGGAGAAGAGCCTGGGTCAACTGAGGTGTGCTGAACTGGAAGGCACCATGGCAGCGCTGGCTTCGGCAGGGCGTCCCGTCTCGAAGATGCACCTGCAAAATCTCGATGGGGAGCACCTGGGTGCCATGATGTTGATCTGGGAGGTCGCCACCTTGATGGCTGCCAGCTGTCTCGAGGTCAATCCCTTCGATCAGCCAGGCGTGGAAGCAGGCAAGGCGGTGGCGTTCGCCAAGATGGGCAGGGAAGGGTGGCACGAGCGGGGGGCCGCAGTGACCGAGGGTGCAGTGGAACCGGCGAGCGCACCTTCGATCCCCTGTAACTGAGTTCCCTCTCGGTAGGTCGCAAATCTCACCAGTTCGAGCAATCTAGTTGCCACCGATGATGGGGAATGGATCTCCCGGCTGCGGTGGAGGCGATCCGTCGATACCGAGTTGACGGCACAGCGCTGAGATCTCGATGATCTGATCACCGGTGGTTCCCGCAGCGACCTCGACGATGCGGAGCGCATCGTCACGGAAAGAGCTGAAGGCCGCGAGTAGATCCATCTCTCCCTGACCGAGAAGGGCACCTGGAACGGTGCCGCTACGATCACGCAGGAGGACGCCAGCGATGACGTGGGGATCGCCGGGGAGGGGATCCACATCCTCGTCACCCCGTAGCATCGACAGGCACTCGGCAGCGGCAGGATCAGCCAGCCACTGCAGGGGAGCCCCATGAAAGATGTCTCCGATCTCCTGGAACTGCCTGCGGAGAGGAAGCCCTACCAGCTGGTCCGTCTCTCTCAGCGTCATCGTGATCCCGCGGCGATCGGCTTCCTCGAGGATCGAGTCGAGACTTCTCAGCAGAGCATCACGCCACGCCTGGCGCTGTTTCCCCGTGGCCTCATCGACTCGCAAGGTGTTGTTCAACCAGTTGCGGTGCTCGTTGATCCACGTCTCGATCTGACCGGCCGTGCGCGGATCCCGATGGGCGTCGGCGCCGAGCCTGGCGATCTTCTCGTTCACCTGTGCCAGCTTGACGCGGCACTTCTCGGCGCTGCCATCGTCGGGGATTCGCGGGGGGATCAGGATCACCCCGGGAATTTCCATCGCCTGGGCTGCTGCCATCGTCTCGATGGTGTTGGCGACCGCTTGCTTTCTCTCGGTAGTATCGAGCGAGACGAGGGAAGGAGTGTGCCGCGAAGGGCGATCTTCCCTGCCGGTGGAAAGGGTACGGGGCGCCTCCACTGCGCAGATCGTGTGTCCCGCTCCGGAGATCTCACGCTTCCAGTCGGGAAGTTCGACCAGGTCGTCTTCGCCACAGATCACCACCCCGGGGATTCCGCAGTCGAGGATGGCTCGAATCCGATCGTCCAGTGAACCCCGGTATCGGTGGTTCATGGCAGTGGAGAGGCTCAGCAATCGAACTTCCTTTCCCCCCTCGACGGGGTCAGAGGGATCGTATCGCCCCGCGGACCAGAAGTCCCGTCTCACTCGGGCTGTCTCGACGGTCGAGAAGATGTATCCTTCGTGGATCGGATTCGTGGATCGGACTTGAAGACTGGAGGCACCCAGGTGGCACCCCCTGATTCTGAATATCCACCGGCAGACCTCGAGTTGCTGGCGGAGGAGATGGTCGCATATCTGGCTCGGAGTCAGCAGGCAATACAGCAGGTCGATGCACAGCGAGTCATCGCATTCACCGCACTTCTGGTGGATGCGTGGCAGCACGATCGCCAGTTGCTCGTCTTTGGCAACGGAGGCAGTGCCGCCAGCTGCACACACCTCGCCGAAGATCTGGCCACCTACGCCATCCCCTTCTCGGAAGGGAAACGACTGCGGGTACTGTGTCTCAATGACAGCCCCTCGATCATCACTGCCCTCGGCAATGATCTCGATTTTGATGCGGTCTTCACCGAGCAGGTCCAGCAGTGGGCCAGGAGTGGCGACCTGGTCCTGACGATGAGCGGATCGGGCAACTCCTCCAACCTGGTCGCCGCCATCGAGCGAGCACGATCACTGGGATGTGTCACCGCAGCGATGACAGGATTCGACGGGGGAAAGTTGAGCGGTCTTGTCGATCATTCGCTGCACGTGGAGGTCCACGAGATGCAGACTGCGCAGGACGCTCACATGGTGATGACTCACATGATCATCCACGGTTTCAGGGTGGCGGTCCGCAATCTACTCGCCCAGGGTGCGACGGGATCCTCGGGATCTTGAAGGGGCAGCGCGGTCTATTTCTCGATCGTGACGGGGTGATCAATCACTACGTGCTGGAGGCGGTGCGCAGCGTCGATCAGTTCCACTACTACGATGACACACCGGAGGCGATGGGATTGCTCGGGCAACTCGGCTGGCCGATCGTGGTGGTGACCAATCAATCCGCCATCGGCAGGGGCTGGACCGAAGCATCGGAGGTGGAGGCGATCCATCACAAGTTGTGTCGAGATGCCGTCTCGTGGGGAGCAAACATCTCTTCGGTGGAGTACTGTCCCCACCAACCGGATGAGGGATGCAGGTGCCGAAAGCCGCAGGGGGGGATGTTCGAGCGTGCTGCCGCAGAGCATGGCATCGATCTGGACCGGTCAGTGATGGTCGGGGATTCTCCATGTGACATCGAGGCAGCGCAGCGTCTCGGAATGGTGCGGATCCGTGTCCGAACCGGTCGAGGCGAGGCACCATTACCCGAAGGCCTGGAAGTGGATGCCGAGGTCGCAGACCTGCGAGAAGCAGCCCACTGGATTCTCAGTACAGAAAGTGATGAACGATGATTCGTAGTAGTTTGATCCTGATCCTGAGCTTGACCCTCGGCTGCCAGGGAACTCCCTTCGCTTCCAGTCAATCACGGCGCCCAGCCATCGAATCGCAGGTGCAGGTCCATCGCAGTGTCGATGGCGAGCAGGTCGATCTCGATACGATGATCTCGCACCTCTCCCGCCAGCAGGTGGTGTTTCTGGGAGAAACCCATCTCGATGAGATCACCCATCAGATGGAAGTTGAGATCCTCGAGAGATTGCGCCGTTGTGGACGCGATGTGGTGGTTTCGCTGGAGATGTTTGCCAGAGATCGTCAGCAGGTGGTCGATGATTACCTGGCGGGGCGAATCGATGAGGATCAGTTCCTCGAGAACTCCGATCCGTGGAATAACTACGAGACGGGATATCGTCCCATCGTCGAGTGGGCTCGTACCCACCAGGTGCCGGTGATCGCTGCCAATGTTCCCACCTCGGTGTGGCGCAAGTCCGCCTTCGGTGGTGGGCTGGAGGCGTTGACTCCGGAGCAGCGAGCCACCATCGCAGATCGTCTGTATCCGAACTCGGAGCGTTACTGGCAGCGCTACGACCGAACCGTCAGGGGCCATGGCCATTCACCGGCGGGCAAGGGGCCAGAGGATCGCCTCGAGATGGTTCAGAGTCTGTGGGACAACACCATGGGAGAATCGGTCTCGAGAGCGCTGGAAGCGCACCCCGAGGCGGTGGTAGTGCACATCAATGGCGGATTCCATACCTTCGAGGGGGATGGAACAGCCCGTCAGTTTCAGCTGCGTCAGCCCCATGCAAACTTCGCCACCGTTCACATGGTTCCGAGCCATTCCGATGCGGCTCGCTCCATCGAGGCGGGGGATCGAAGCGGTGACTGGATCGTCACGGCACGGGCGGTGGCGCGGGGGCTTCATGCCGGTGGACTGGCAGTATTCACCCCTCGACCGCTGCGTTATCGCATCGACGCTCCTCCCCGCAGTGGTGGCGCCGCTCCGCTGTTGATCTGGTTGCCCGATTCCACATCCGATCCGAAGGAGGAGCTGTCTCGATTGCGGGAAGCGGTGGGAGATCGACCGTGTCTCGTTGTCGTCGAGCCGATCTACTCCAGTGGCTCGGGGGGGGACTGGATCGCCGAAGATCATCGGGATGAAGATGTCGCCACCGTCGCCACCGGTCTCCATCGGCTACGACGCTTGCTGGTGAGGCAGCGTCATGTGCAGGAGGATCGAATCGTGCTGGCCGGAGAGGGTAGTGCCAGCGACCTGATCGCTTCGGCGGTCATCGGCGATGAAGACTGGTCACGAGTCATCATCTCCACATCTTCCGCTCCCGGTTGGTTCGCCATGGAAGGTCTTCCCGACCCGGGCAAGTTATCGCACCCAGGTCCGGGGCTTCGAGTGCTGGTGACCGAGGAGAACGCAGAGGCGTGGCAGCGAGAGGCGTCGACTCGGTCCACCGGCGGTGCGCCGATGACGGTAGAGGTGGTGACCGAGGCGAGGGAAGCGCTACTCGATCGAATCGGTGCAGCGCTACAGCGGTGACTGCAGCTCTTCTTGCAACAGCCTAACGAAGGGTGCGAATCCACAAGAAGCCGAGGACGCCGACGATCAGTGCCACGGTGGTGACCAGACCGAACCAGCGATCGATGAAGACACCGATCCGCTCACCGTACCAGCGAACCAGGATTCCCTCCGCCATGAAGCGTACCCCACGTCCCACCACGCTGGCGGGGATGAAGATGGAGAGGGGCAGCAACGCGGCACCGGCAGCGATGGTGACCACCTTGTAGGGGATCGGCGTCAATGCTGCCGCCAGCACCGCCAGGAATCCCACATCGATGAATCGTAGCTTCGTTTCCTCCACCGCTTCTTCCATCCCCAGGAACTGGGTGATGGGAATGCCGACAGACTCCCACATCCAGGCTCCTATGGCGTAGCCGAGCAGGCCGCCCAGGACAGACATCAGAGTGGTCAGCAACGCCAGCGGTATCGCCCGCCGAGGGGATCCGATGCCGAGAGCGATCAGCAGTGGATCGGGAGGGATGGGAAAGAAACTCGATTCGGTGAAGGCGACGACGGCGAGCACCGCGGGACCGCGACGTGTCTCCGCCTCATCGAGGATCCGCTGGTAAAGCCTGCGTAATAGAGACGGTCGAACTTGTCGATCACCCTGCGCTGCCATCGGCGACCTCTCGAGTCTGGCACTGGCTCAACTTGTCGGCAAGATTCCTGGCCGCTCCGGTCGGATCAGGATGATCGATGATCCCGGTGCAAACGGCGATGCGGGTCGCTCCGGCGGCCAGTACCTCGTCGACCGTTTCCTCGTCGACGTGTCCAATTGCGTAGTGTGGCAGGGAGCAGACAGACCTTGCTGCAGCGATGTAGTCGAGACCCGCTGCCTGGCGATGCTGCTTGGTGTTGGTCTCGAAGATGGGTCCTACACCGATGTAATCGACCCCCTGCAACGCCGCCGCCGCCGCTTCTTCCGGATGGTGGGTGGAGAGACCGATGATGGCGTCGGGACCGAGGATCTTGCGAGCCTCCTGTGGTGAGAGATCATCCTGTCCAAGATGGACACCGTCTGCATCGCACAGGTGGGCGATATCGATGCGGTCGTTGATGATCAGCAGGACGTCGCTGTCCCGGGTCAACTCACGCAGTTGCCGGGCTCGCTGCAGCAGCGGTCCACCCTCCATCGTCTTCTCTCGCAACTGGACGATGGAAACACCGCCTTCGATGGCTGCCCGGGTGGTCTCCAGCACCTCTCCCCTGCACAGTTGTTCCGTGACAAGCAGGTACAGGGATCTCCCCTCGAGCCGAGATCCGCGCCGTTGTTGGGCGATACAGAGGGATTCGAGGCGGTAGATCTGGAAGCGGATCTCCTCCACTGCAGCGAAGTGTTGCGGGGCGACGAAGCGAAGCGTCTCCTCCACCGATCTCGCCGCCTCCTTGGCGCGAGAGATGTTGGATGCGAGCCACTGGCTCCGATCTTCATGGGGCGAGCCACCGGGGGATCGGGACAGCGGATCGACCTCGACCCCTCTGTGCAGGGCGAGAGGGCCGACCTGCTCCTCGACCTGGGACCGCAGAAAGCCGCACCTCCTGCGCAGTTGTTGCCACTCGATGGCGGTGGAATCGCTTCCGTCGCCGAAGCGAATCGGGTCCTCCACCGCCCGCAATGCCTCACAGAGGCGGTTGAAGGAGGCATCCAGAACCCGCAGGGCGGAGCGCCGGGCAAAAGTGTCGTGGTCGTGGCTCATGGTCTCAGCATCCTCCCTGGCTCGACTTCAGACAAGCGATCCCATTGGCTCCCCTCGTGCCCATCGGCACGATACACTGCAGGGGAACCGGGGACTCGCAGAAGTTTGTGGGAAGGAGTGGTGATCTCATGAGAATGATCCTGGTGATATCAGCGCTGATTCCCGGACTCGGTCCGATCTTGCTGGGCCGCCTCTACCGTGGATTGATCCTGCTCCTCACCGGAGGTGCAGGGTGGGTTCTCTGTGTCGCTGGAACCACCGTGTGGGCCGGGCCCGACCGCTGGAAGACGCAGTTGAGCGGAGCGTTGGTCGGAGCGATCTGCACCCTGATCAGTGTACGCTGGACGCTGCGGCTCACATCCAAGGAGCGTAGACTGCAGATTCGCAAGAAGGTCGAACGAGCCCTCGATGATGCGCAACGCTGCTACCTGAGGGGACGACTGCAGAGAGCACAGGTCGCCCTCGATAGTGGACTGGCACAGGATGAACACGACATCGATCTTCTCTTTCTCGACTGGCAGGTGGCGAGGCAACTGGGCGATGCGCCGCGAGCTCGACGCAGTCGTCGATTGCTGAGACGATTCGATCTGGATGAGAAATGGCTCTGGGAAGTGCAGCGTGAGGAGGCTACCCGTGGCGGATGAGACACCCGTGGAACCGACGACCAGGGGATTGACCTATCGTGATGCAGGTGTCGACATCGATGCCGGCAACGAGGTGGTGGGTCGAATCCGTGACGCCGTTCTCTCGACGCAGGACGATCGAGTTCTCAAGGGATCACACGGTGCCTTTGGAGGTTTCTTTCGACTGCTCGATGGAAATGGATCGTTGTTTGGCAACGATCTCGATGATCCGATCCTGGTCGGTGCTACCGATGGAGTTGGCACCAAGTTGAAGGTCGCCTTCGAGTGTGGGGTTCTCGATACAGTCGGCATCGACCTGGTCGCAATGTGTGTCAACGACCTGGTGGTGGGGGGAGCTCGACCCCTCTTCTTTCTCGATTACGTTGCCACCGGCAAGATCGCTCCCGAGTCGATCGCCGTGGTGGTGGAAGGGATCGCCGAGGGATGTCGGCAGGCGGGGTGCGCCCTGCTCGGTGGTGAGACCGCCGAGATGCCAGGCTTCTACGACGAGGGAGAACTGGACCTGGCTGGTTTCTCGGTCGGGGTAGTGGAGAGAAAGTCGATCATCGATGGTTCGAAGGTGGCCGCAGGAGATGCCGTCATCGGCATCGCCTCCAGCGGTGTTCACTCCAACGGTTTTTCGCTGGTAAGAAAGGCACTTCTCGACGGAGACCACGCCCTGCCCCTCGACGAGGATCCGGGACAACTGGGCTGCTCCCTGGGAGAGGCGCTGCTGGAACCGACGCGAATCTACGTACGCCCGATCCTGCAACTGATCGAAGATGTGGGGAACGGCATCCATGCCATCGCTCACATCACTGGCGGTGGATTGCTGGAAAATATTCCGCGAGTGCTTCCTCCGCAACTTGGAGTGCGGCTCGAGAGAGACCGCTGGTCTCGCCCTCCCATCTTCTCCCTCGTCGAGAAGCATGGTGGTGTCGCCACCGAGGAGATGGATCGAGTCTTCAACCAGGGGATCGGGATGGTGGTGGTAGTGGCTGCCACCGATATCGACAGCACCATCGAATCCCTCGCCGGTGCCGGTGAGGTGGCGATGCACATCGGAGATGTGGTCACCTCTGAAGGTGTCGAGATCCGCTAACTTCCTATCGAACGACCTCGCTGTACACCCACACCGAAGTGAATCGAGTCGCTCCCGCACCGAGTTGGGAATGTCTGGAGATACATCGCACGCAGAATCGTCCATCCAGTCCCTCTCGTTCTGTGATCCCTTGACCACGCCTCTATTGTCGCAGAACCCCTCTATTCCATGTCATGGGCATGTTTGTGTGAGTAGCGGGGAGTGGTGTGCAGTTGCCGTATATTCTTCTGTCCCCTGCGGCTCAGGAACCGGATAATGGACTGGACACAAACTCAAGAAGGGAGGTCGATATGACCGACGACAAGAAGCACGAAGACAAGGACCGCAAGAAGGTTTCCGACGAGGAGTTGGAAGATGTAGCGGGGGGTACTGGCAACATTGAGATACGGCACGGCGACTCCAAGAAGAAGCTGGACAAGGAGGACAGCGACGGAGGCACCTACAAAGATCGGGGAAAGAGTTCTCCCAAGATCGCAGAGTAGTGAACGACTACTCGTCCTCACGGGCGAAGTGATCTCGTAACTGGTGGAACGCTTCACGCAACACGGCTTGGATCTCTGACTCACGGGTCAGCGGTGCGAGCCGTGGTGCTAGTTGTGCGGCGAGACTGTCGAGAGCAGTGGTGATCTCAGCGATCCGCATCGAGAACTGCTCCTCCATGGTGCTGTCGATGATCGAACTGTTGAAGATCGATCTGACCGCGATAACAGATGGTGGCCGCTCCCTTGACATGAACTGCACCTGCACCGTCGATGCGCACCTGCAGAATTCCACCCGGCATCGAGACCTCGACCTCGGCGTCTATGACTCCAGAACGGTGAAGGGCGGCTGTGGCGGCGGCCGCACCGGTCCCGCACGCCTGCGTCTCACCACAACCTCGCTCCCAGACCCTCAGGGTCAGTCGGCGCCGATCTTCGACACGGACGAAGCCGACATTGACGCGTCCCGGCACCGACACTTCCAGAGCTGGGCCGAAGGTGTAGACAGGGTCGGGATCCCCGTCCGGGTCGATCTCCACCACGAGGTGTGGGTTTCCGATGCGAACTGCGGTGACCTTCGTCTCCGGTGAATGCCCGGAGAGTGATCCAGAGGTTTCGATCTCGGCGATTCCCAGTGCTGCTTCGGCGCGGAAGGAATCGATATCGAAGCGTTGACGTTGCAACTGAACCACGCCGGCATCGGTCCCGATGGGGAGATCTTCATCGCCGTCGAGAACCAGTCCGATGACCCGCAGGCCGTTGGCGCACGACTCGGCCCGGGAACCATCGGAGTTCCAGCACTCCATGTGGGGGAGAGTCCTGCGGCGAATCACGAGGATTCCGTCGGCACCGATTCCGGTGCGCCGACAGCACAACCTCGGTGCGAGCGCCTCGAGGTCGACGGGAATGGCGTCTTGCGCTTCATCCAGGACGATGAAGTCATTTCCGGCGCCATGTGCCTTGATGAAACCGATAGATCGGGCAGTCATCGGACTCCGTACCGTGTATCTTGGTTCTCGGTGCTGCCGAGGGATGGGCGCCGCGGCCGACGTCATCCCATCGAACCGTTGCAGTCTGTAGTCATCCCCGCATGACTTCCAGTGGAGATGGAAAACCTCGATGAAGACCACCAGTCCCGCATCTGATCCCCGGACCGACCTCCAGGACCACTCCGGTGGGCCTGCAGCAAGACCACTGCTTACCCTGTTGATGTGGCTCTGTTGCCCCCTGTGGATCTGGTCTGCCTCGTGTGAACGACCGGAGACTCCACCACCGAAGACGGTGCCCGCCCTGGCACGGGGAACCGCTCATGTCGCCGTCACCGAGACGCTGGACGGCGATCCCACCGATCTCAACATCTCCCAGCTGATCCTGGAGCGGGGACTGAGTCTGCACGGATTCGAACTGGTACCGAGGGCCGAGGCGCAGTTCATCGTCACCGGAGCGCTGACCTGCGATTACCTGCAGGATCTGACCTTCGATTTCCAGGGGGCATCTCAGCACCTGGAACACCAGTATCATGGCAAGTTTGACGGCACCCTTACCTCCGTCGCCGATGGAAGGGTGCAGGAACTCACCTTTCCCGAACCACTGATGAATGGCAGGACCGATCTGGAACTGGCTCGCCGCGATATCCGTCGTAGGTCAGCAACCCTCGTTTCCGAGACGATGCTGAGAGGTCCGATCCTGGGAAATCGCCAGGTGCGCGGTCTTCTCGATGCACTCACCGATCCTCTCGACGGGCGTTTTTACAACCAGGTGATCGATGAGATCTCGCAGTTCGGCGAGGTGGCGGTTCCCTACCTGCTCGAGGCGTTGCGGGATGATCGTGACGTGCGCCTGGAGGGGGATTATCCAGGTTTTCCCGACCTCAAGGCGGGGGAGTTGAAGGTGTATCATGTCGTCGATCTGACGCTGAGGGAGATTCTCGATCGGAACAGCGGTCTCGATCCCCTCGCCAGCGACGATTACATCAAGAGGATCAGGACCGGGTGGCAGTGGCTGTGGGAAGATATCCAGCAGATTCCCGATTCGCTGCGGGTCGGGTCGAGCAAACGGCAGGGCTCAGTCCCCGCCACCAACTGATCCGCACCCTTCCCCCGGTGCGCCTTCGATGTCATGGTATCGCTGAGGATCTGGCCGCTTCGTTGGAAGCCTCGACGGCCCGATCGATCTGGTGCAAGTGATCTGGAGGTACCCATGCCGATTCACACCAGTGCAGTGGTTCACCCCGAAGCTCAACTCGCTTCCGATGTGACCGTGGGACCGTATGCCATCATCGAAAAAGGTGCGATTCTTGGAGAGGGGTGCAAGGTCCTCGCCCACGCCTTCATCGGCCCCGGGACCCAGATCGGCGCACGCTCCGAGATTCACATGCACGCCGTGGTCGGGCACGAACCCCAGGATATCGCCTGGGATGGTGAGCCGAGCAGGGTGGTGGTGGGAGAAGATACGATCCTGCGCGAATACGTATCGGTGCATCGTGCTTCACGTCCCGGTAGCGAGACGCAGATCGGCAACGGCTGCTTCCTGATGGTGGGAGCCCACGTCGCCCACGATTGCTGTGTGGAGGACGGAGTGATCATGGCCAATCACTGTTCACTGGCGGGCCATGCCCACATCGGCAGCGGTGCGTTTCTGTCGGCAAATGCCCTGGTTCATCAGTTCTGTCGTGTGGGGCGACTGGTGATGCTCGGTGGAGCTGCAGTGGCGGTGCAGGATATTCCTCCCTTCATGCTCTCCACCGGAGATCGAGCCACCGTGCGCGGGGTCAACGTGGTGGGATTGCGGCGCGCAGGGATCGACTCCGATCTCCGCAGGGGCATCCAGGATGCACACAGGTTGTTGTTTCGCAGCGGCAGGACCGTGCCCGAGGCGAAGCAGTTGCTGATGGCGAGCGAACTTCCCGAGGTGCGGGAAATCGCCACCTTCATCGAGGAGAGTGCTCGCGGCATCGCCTCTGCCGCAGGTACCGCCACCGGAACCAATCCGGCGATCCAGTAGGTGCGCATCGTCCTCACCGATCCGAGCCCTGCAGGGGTTCGCGCTGGCAATTACAGTACCGGAAGCCGCTGGACTCGAATTCTCAGGGGACTGGGAGTCGAGGTGATTCGCTATCCGGTGCGGGATCCCTTGCGGGGAACACTACCCGCTGGAGATGTCCTGCTGGCGTTACACGCCCGGCACTCGCACCGGGCCATCCAGACCTGGAAGAAAAGGGATGCGAAACTGCCGGTGGTCGTGGCCATCAGTGGTACCGATCTCTACATCGATTTGCCCCGGGGAAAAACTGCCGCAGGCAAGGTGATGGAGAGCCTGCAGAGTGCCCATCACATCATCGGACTGCACCGTGGAATTGGAGATCAGTTACCTCCAGCGATCATCCGGCGGGGAGCCGCAGGGAAGAACGATTGGATTCACTTCATACCCCAATCTGCCACGCCCCTCGCCGGCGCACGAAAACCGCTCAAGAGTCGCTTCAGGGTGCTGGTGGTAGGCTACCTGAGGAGTGTGAAGGATCCGTTTCTGCTGCTGGAGGCACTGCAACATCTTCCACAGCGTCTTGCCGATGGTCGCAAGGTGGAGGTGGTGCACCTGGGAGGAATCGTCGACCGTCGCCATGAGCAGCGAGCACGGAAGGCGATGGTCAAGGATCGGCGCTGGCGCTGGCTGGGGGCCGTCTCCCGGAGCCAGGTACGATCGTTCCTGGCGAACTCCCATCTACTGGTGCATCCGTCCCTCGACGAGGGTGGTGCCAACATCATCAGTGAAGCACTGGTGGCGGGAATCCCCATCGTCGCCAGCGACGCACCGGGCAACGTCGGACTGCTCGGGGAGGGGCACCCGGGGATCTTTCCACGACGCGATGGGAAGGCTCTGGCAGAGAAGATCCTTCACTGCGCCACCGACCGGTCGCATCTTCAGAAACTACAAAACCTCTCCAGGAAACTGGCCAGGCAACACCGACCGGAGGTAGAAATCTCCTCCTGGAAGAGACTGTTGCGACTGCTGGAGAAAAAAGTGTGCGCACGGCCGGACGGGGCCGTGCGCAGGAAGATAGATGAAGAGTCACCTTGATAGGGTTGTCTGACACCAGCCACTCTTGTGGAGCGCTGTAGCAGAACCTCATCATAGGGACTAACAAACATGTTTACAAACTCGGGTGCGTTGGGACCGGAATGGCAGGTTTCCGGGTGCCCGATTGACAGAAGGGCGAGATTTTGTCCAACTATGGCCTCGGCAGCACGTCCGTGCTGCACAGGGCATCTCTGAGCAGAGGGAGAAGGTTACATGACTCAATTACTCGATGAGTCCGGCAAGGCGAGACTCTTCTGGGCCAGTTGCATCTCGCTGATTGCGACATCGGTCGCCTTCGGCGTGATCACCTCATCGATGGGGGATTTCGAAAGTATCTACGGCCTGACCAAGACCCAGGCAGGGTGGGTCGGCGGCGCTGCTCTCGGTGGATTTGCCATCGCCATCATCATGCTGGGACCGGTGATCGAAAAGGTCGGTATCGCCATATCCCTGAAGATGGCGTTCGTGTGCCATATCCTCGGGGTGATCCTGATGATGTACGCCGGCGGATTTGGACAGTTGATGGCGGGAGCATCGATCATCGCGCTGGGCAATGGCTGCGTCGAAGCGGGCTGTAATCCACTGGTGGCGACGCTTTACTCAAACAACAAGACCACCAAGTTGAATCAGTTCCATGTCTTCTGGCCGGTGGGAATCATCGTCGGAGCCCTGTTCGGCTTCTGGGTGACCAACGCTGCCTCCGAGGTCGCGATCGCGGCAGGACTGGCGGCAGATGCCACCTGTAACGCTGCCAATGAGGCCAGTTGGAGTGAAGCCTTCAAGGCGGCGCACGCCACTGCTCTGACCAGCTGGAGTCTATTTGGACTGACAGTGCTGCAGGCAAAGATGGCACTGGTGTTGCTTCCTACTCTTGCCTATGGCTACCTGTTTCTCGGTCAGGAGATACCCCAGACCGAGCGGGTTCAGACCAATGTTTCCCCCGAGCAGGTCAACGCTGCAGTGGCTTCGCCGCTGTTCCTGCTGTTACTGTGCTGCATGGGCCTGACCGCCACGCTGGAACTGGGGCCGGGACGCTGGATGGGTTCCATCATGGAACCGACCTTCCAGAACGCCATGGGCGAAGGTACCACCACCAAGGGTGCTGGTATTCTGGTTCTCGTCTACGGAAGTGGCTTGATGGCGGTACTGCGCTACTTTGCCGGCGGGTTCGTACACAAGTTCTCACCGACGGGGTTGTTGCTGGGATCCGCCGTTCTCGGTGGCGCTGGCCTCTTCGCCATGACCTATGCGGAAAACTTCGGAGCGATCTTCCTGACCGCTACCGTCTTCTACTGCGGTGTGTGCTTCTTCTGGCCCACCATGCTCGGATTCGTTTCGGAGAGAATTCCCAACAGCGGAGCCCTCGGTCTGTGCCTGATGGGTGGAGCGGGCATGCTGGTCGTGGGATACATCTCTGCCCCTGCCATCGGTGCAGTGCAGGACCATTACCTGGTGGCGCAGATCAACGGCGTACATGGCTGGGCTGAACTACCCTTCGAACTGGTCAGTGACCTGGATGCGGAAGGAAATCCGCCGCCCTCGGTCGGTGAGCAGATTCAGGCGGGTCTGGTCGCCCAGGGGACAGATGGTGCCACTGCCACTGCGGAGGTGAATGCAGCGAGTGGGTATGCCGGCAAGATGGCTTTCCGCTGGATTGCAGCCCTGGCGATTCCGCTGGCGCTGGTCTTCTTCAACCTCAACAAGAAGTACGGCAATGTCGCTGCTGTTCAGGCTGGAAGCAGAGACGATACCGCCGATAACCAGTCGAATCAGATCCAGAACAGTTACTAGATCAAGATCGGATAGCGAGTGAGAGTGACGGCCCCGGGGCTTCCCGGGGCCGTTTTTTTGTTGTGAATCGAGGAACGATGAAAGAATCGAACTCGTCTCGCTGGAGAAGGGCTATCCAGATGAATCACAGACGACGAATAGCCATGGCATCGATCTTCTTCGCGTTGTTATTCAGTGGCGAGATTGCTGGCCAGGATGCACGTCCCGACTTCTTCCGATTCTCACAGATGGGGAAGCCACTTCCCGAACTGGTGAGGGAAGAGGGGGCACGCTGGTTCAACTCGGGGGAGGGGGTCACTCTCCAGTCGTTGCGAGGCAAGCCGATATTGATCGGCTATACCATGCCGGGATGAGAGCGTTGCGCTCCGGCATTGCCCAGCCTGGTCAGGTGGCAACAGGAGATCGGGTCCGATCGTCTTTCGGTGCTTGCAGTCTTCTCCTACTCCGCCAGCGAACCGAAGATGGTGGAGGAACTACTCGCCGAGAAGAAGGTGACCTTCCCGGTTCTATCGGAGGCCTCTGCCAACATGAAGCGTCACGGCGTGAAGGGTTTTCCCTCCGCGTTCTTCCTCGATTCAACCGGAAAGGTGATCTGGCAGGGAATCCTTCCCCGCGGCAATCACGACAATGACTGGCGCAGACAGTGGCTCGACAAGTTACTGCTGCAGGCAGGGGTCACACCTCCGCCGGTTCCGATTCGCTGGCTCGATCTGAAAAAGGGCACAGAGGTGGCGAATTGGACCTCGCAGACTCGATTGATCCTGGTCGAAGCGCAACGTTGCAGCCAGACGCAAGAGGTACTCGATCTCCTCGACGATGAAGAGATTGCAGACCTGACCGAAGATTACATCCGCATCAAGATCGACGGTCGCAAGCAACTGGAGATGGTCAAGAAGCATGGGGGGAGCTGGGCAGGAGATCTGCTCGTCATCGACTTCAAGGATCGGGTGCTCTATCGATACTGGGAAAATCGCCAAGACATCGAAGGATTGAAAAAGGCACTGCGAATGCACCGCAACGAGTAGGACGATTCAGGGGCAGGCTGCGCTGCTGGCTGGGCAGTCGATGGAGTTCCCGATCGGGTCTTGTCCGCAATCGGGATAGGGTAACGGCGGGGCGGCGGAGCCAGGAATGAAGAGCGAGTTGAGCCCGTAGACCATGTCTGCGATGTTGAAACCGCCATCGTCATTCAGGTCGCAGCTTTCGATACACGATGGAGTCACGCCCCCGGGAACGAACAGGGCGTTGAGTCCAAAGACGATGTCCGCCACGTTAAAACTTCCGTCCTCGTTTCCATCGCCTCGGATGAAGAGAACCGTCGCTCCCTGTGAAGCGTCGTGATAGACCAACGAGTAGGGGGGGGTGCCGGGGACGTCTCTTCGTTGATAAGTGATATCAAGACCTAGGGATGTGTTGTTGAAGGCGGGGTAGAGGGTGCCTCGAAGCGTCGGATAGATGTAAGCGTGTTCCCCCAGGGTGGTCGGTTGCAACTGTTCGATGATCTCGAATTCGGGAGAAACGGATGGTTTTGTTGCCAGCACCAGAGCTCCTCCTGCGGTCAGATCGCGGTAGACGGCATGGACCGTCCCCGTCTCCTCGTCGCAGCCGATGTTGAAGATCCTGTAACTGGAGATACCGGTGAACTGGTCGCTGTTGGCGTCGAAGAGTACCGTCTCATCACTCCACCCGCTGATCTCATCCCAACTCCGGTATCGGAATTTCCACTGCGGCGATCCCGCTGTCGAATCGATGACATAGGCGCAGTGCAACTGTCCGAGATTGTCGGTGGAGACCCAGCCGAAGTAATCGTTACTGCCGCTGGTATCGCCCAGTACGAAGGTATCGGGCTGCCAGCCCGTGATGGGATCGTAGATCCTGTGCTCGTACTGGCCCGGGCCGATGTTCCTGTAGAAGGTGCAGTGGATCTGACCGGAGGCATCGACCGCCAGCCGCGTGTTCTGGGCACTGGCGGTGGGGCTGATCGATCCAAGATCGGTGAAGGCATCGTCGGAGGCGTATGGCTGATCGCTTCTGAGTAGGTGTTCAACCCAGGAAGATGGGTAATGACCGCAGATCCACACCGTGTTCTCGGAATCGATGACGATATCCATCGCTGCTGTCCTGGAGGTGAGCGGAGCGCCGGTGAGAACGCTGATCTCGACGATATCGGATCGGTCTCCGGTACCGGGATCGTAACGCCTGTAAAACTGCCGGTAGTACGAAGGGTAGATGTAACAACCCCAGAGTAGATGGAGGATTCCCTGGTCATCGATGGCAATCGAGCACTGGGTGGCGGGATTGGGGTCGAACAGTCCACTGTCGCCGTCGTTGAGAATGGGAGGCTGGAGAGTCCATGTGGCTCCGCCGTCCGTTGAACTCTGAACGATCAGTGCCATCTCGCCGGCAGCATTTCTCTCGAGAGAAGCGCAGTGCAGGTCGCCAGCTCCATCACGCACGATGTTGTGAGCAGTGTTGGAACCGGAGGAAGCCATGGTATCGCTGTGAAGGATCACCTGGGTTGAACCGTGAGCAGGAAGTAGCAATGAAGCCAACCACAGCGAGATGCAGTAGAAGAGCTGGTTGCCGCGATTCCTGGTGGTCATCGGATCACCCTTTTCATGGACAGGCTGGTGAAGTGGCGCAACCTAATCCGTCGTCAGTTGGATCAGGTCCACAGTCGAGGGCGCCCGGTGGAGGTGGATCATCGGCACCAGGGGTGAAAAGTGCATTGAGAAGATACACGGCATCCGCCACGTTGGAGCCTCCATCGTCGTTGACGTCGGCACTGTCGTCGCAATCGGGTTGAGGAGATCCGGGAACGAAGAGGGCGTTGAGGAGACGTACTGCATCAGCGATGTTGACGCCACCGTCTCCATTTACATCACCTCTGCGGAAGATTTCCAGAGGGGGACCGCTGGTTGCGCCAAATCCTTCGAGGTAGAGCCCCATCAGGGCCCCCTGGTCTCCTCCGTAACCGCCGAACTCCCATGACTGGGCGATCACCTCACCGAACGGGTCGTCCGTTTCGTAGTAGTTTCCGGTGCTGTATCCCAGTCCCAGTTGTTGCCAGATGGATCCGCTGTTGATCCCTGCCAGATCCGGGGTGAGTGGATCGGCAGCGACAAGTTGATCGGTCCAATCGTTGGCACCCTGATCCTGGTTATAGGCTGCATCCATTCCGATCAGACTGAGAGATGCGAAGGAACCTCCCACCATCTCCAGGAACGAGTCGTCCCCATCGATGACGCCCTCTCCGATGCCGTCGTAGTCGGCGAAGGGAGTCTGGGCACAGAATCCCCACACGTCACCTCCTTCGATGTACACATCGATTCCGTTGACGATGAGATCGGCCAGCATCTGGCCCTCGGCAGCAGTGATGCAGTGGTGGTCTGGGTAGGTGCCAGTGGCGACCCACACCCTTTCGATCGACGGTGTGGAGAAGATGCAATCACAGGAAAGAAGATCGGGGAGGACCACGGGGGAAAGCAAGTTGAAGACCAACGCATCTGCGATGGCGGTCACGGAATCGATGTCCCCATCGAGCGATTCCGCTGCCCAGATCACATCCACTGCGTTGACCAGGGCATAGGTTTCATCGCTATCGATGACGCAGCACGGGGTGATGGAGTTGTCCCAGCAGCGTAACTGGTACCTGTAGGAAGCAGGTCCACCTGGTAGCACGTCGGTCCACTGCTGATCTCCACCGGGTAGGGTCGCTGCAAGTTGACCATCTCTCAGTACATCGATGCTGGTGAAGGTGTTTCCGTTGAGATCCCAGGTGAGGGAAACATCACTGCCTGTAGTGGTGGCGTTGAAGTCGATGGGGGAGGTCAACTGGCAAGGAAGACCAGATCGGTGGTGGAGCGACCAGTTTTCCAGTATTCCCACCTCTCCACCGGTGTAGTCCGCCGCTGTAAGTCGCCACTCCCCGTCGATGGGAAGACCGACGAGATCCCCCATGGTGCCGGGGCCCTGCGGCTGCATGTGGATGTTGAGGGGAATCTGGTCCTCGTCGAAGGGAATCCCATCATCATCGAAAACTGTATGAATGTGATTCACGTCGCTGGGAGATCCGGGGATGTACTGCTTCAAGGTGATCACGGTTCCCGACGGATGAGTGATATCGATTCCGACCTCACGGGTCCACGTGTGGTAGATGTGAACCTCCACATCAACATCCTGGATGGTGTAACTGTCGAGGACCGAGATGACGGATGTGACCCCATTGGGGTCGGAGTTGGGAATTCCAAGAGGTGTATCGGTGCTGGTATAAGTATCGAACCCATGAGAAACGGCGACCTGTTCGGTGAAGGCGAAGCACGCTCCGTCCGACACGATGATGAGATAATTGTACGCCCCCTGACAGACACCTACATCGGTCCAGCTGGTGGCTGCCGGATCGGTGATCGAATCGTAAAAGTAGCCGTCTCGCCAGATCTCAAAGGTGTCGGTGTAGGGGCCGTTGTTGTCGAACTCGACGAGGATGTCATCCCCTGAAGAGGTTGCTGAAAAGTTGCCCGGAGCAGTGATGCCACACGGAATCAGTTCAACGACTCCGTAGGTGGCGACGTTGTTGGTCCCCTCATTGATGTCGTTCCACAGAAATGGATCGTTCTCGAGGGTGTGGACCATATCCTCATTGTTGGAGTTGTTGGGTTCTCCAGCATTCCAGTCGGTGTACACAAAAGGTTCACCGCTGGTCCACTCGAAAACCCCTTCTACGGCGATGTCATTGAGCCCTAGCCACAGTCGCCGATTGGTCCCACCGTAGGTGCTCATGTTTTCGTGCAAGAACTCCATCTCCGCCTGGTCTGCGACCGTCACCAGGTTTGCTCCCCAGCTGTTGGCGATCGCCTCTGCCTCGGTCCAGTTGGTCGAGTCGATGAGGACGTAGTGATGATCATCCAGTGTGCTGGGGACACTGTGGAGGATGACCGGATCCTGACCTTGTAGAAACGTGGTAGAGAGCAGGATCAGCAGAACAGCTAGACGATGTGGATGGCGGGACACGACACCTCCTGTGAGTTCGGTTTCTGAAAGATTCCAGGGTCAGAGCCAACATCTATTTTCTCCTGCAGATCGCAGGATACAAGACTCGAATCAGCAACTTGCGTCACCCGGGAGGTATTACCCATTACACGTCAGGGGCGGTGAATAGGGGCAGATGCGCTGCTGGAGAGGTTGTCAGTGACAGGAAAGCGAGCCAGTTCCCCCCGCTGCATCGAAGCGGGGGGAACTGATTCCGTCTGGTTGTTAACTCAGGGGCAACTGCTGAATGCGTTACAGCCGAGTCCACCGGCGACATCCGGCCCACAGAGTGGGAAGGGTGCGGCAGGATCAGGCCCGGAAGCAAACATGTACCCGAGCAGGTAGACCGTATCGGAGATGTCGACCTGGTTGTCTCCGTTGTTGTCGAGGGCAGCGAGACAGGTTACGGAGGATCCTCCGAACAGATATCCGAGGGCCATCACTGCATCACTGATGTCATGGCTTCCGTCACTGTTCGCATCGCCCCGGACATAGGTGACGCTGCTGCACTCATCTGGGATTCCATCTCCATTGGAGTCATTGCTGGTTCCGGAGGCGATGTCGCATTCGTCGAGAACTCCATTGCCGTTGCAATCTCCGGCACTGACGATTTCGCAATCATCGTGAACGCCATTGCCGTTGCAGTCAGGCATCCCGGCACCGGCGATGGAGATATCGAGTCCCCACGAGAACAGGCTTCCCGAATCTCCTCCTGCCAGATCGGAGATGGACAGGGTCCAGTCTCCGATGGAACTCTGTCCATCGAAGGCGGAGAGGGGTGAGGCGGGTACGGTGGTTCCTGGATTCCCATCGTCATCGTAGACGGTATTGAGATCGTCGTTATTGCCACCGGACTGGCTGTGAAGATTGGAAGTGGTGCCTACCGGATTGCTGACCGAGATGGCGAGGTCTCCGATCCAGGTGTGGACCAGGTCGATGGCCACGTCGACATCGTCAACCAGACCCGGCTGGGTCACCTCGATGGTCCGGATCACCGTCGGCAGATTGTCAGCGATGGGAGCCGGTGGCGAGACGACGTCGGTGTAGGAGACGATTCCGGCGGATTCGCAGGCGTCGAGAACTCCATTGCCGTCGCAGTCGCTGGAAGGATTGGAGGCGATCTGGCAGCCATCGATGGTGCCGTCGAGATCGCAGTCCGTTTCGGTCCCCTGCACGATCTCGCAGCTGTCGAGAATGCCGTCGAAGTCGCAGTCTGCTGCTCCCGCCGAGATCTGACAGGTGTCGGGAACAAAGTCGCCGTCACAATCGAGTGCGCCGTTGATCAGCTCACAAGCATCTGCGATGCCATCGCCGTCACAGTCGTCCTGACATTCGTCGAGCAATCCGTTGCCGTCGCAATCGGAGGCGCCGTTGGCGATTTCATCGGCATCGGGGATCCCGTTGTTGTTGCAGTCGAGGTTGCCCACCATCGGTGCCAGCGTCGGCACCAGCAGGGTGTCCCCTGCGCCCGGCTGAAACAGTCCCAGCGTGGCATTGGCAGCGGTGGGGGCGGAAGTGGTGGTGAAGCGGAAGTTGTACATCGTTCCCCAGCGCAATGCGTTTGCATTGGGATTCTGGGCAAAGGTCGATGTGCTCCAGGAGATCTCTCCGGAGCTGGTGGACGCTGTCCAGTCGGTTCCGTCGTAGACCTCGGTACTGTGATATTCGACATCGCGGAAGCCGATGTCACTGGCAACGACTCCGAGCAATGGTAGTGAGAAAGAACGTACCGAACGGGTCGAGTCCATGTTGTAGAGAGCGTACTCGTACTGCCACAGGTTCGCAGTGATCTGGATGACCTTGTAGCCGAGGATCAGCAGACCATCGTCTCCATCGGAGATGTCGACGAGAGTGACGCTCGGATCGTTATCTTGCCACGCCTGGATGCCGGGCTGTTGACGCTGTGTCGACCCGACGAAGGTGATGGCGTGATTGGACGTGCTGGAGGAGACATTCACCTGCCGGTAACTGGTGTTGTTGTGGTGATTCCCCGCTGCAGCATCGTCGGGAGTCACGTAGTGTCCCTCGACGAAGTACTGGGCTCCGCTGTTGAGAGTTGGATTCAGATCATTTCCGTGGACACGCAGGCGCCTCCAGGTCAGGTCCGAGTTACCCGGATCGAGCACCTGGGGGTAAGTGAAGATGCCGTGGGCTGGATCGGTGACCTCGGAGCGTGCGCCGAGACTTCCCTGGCTGCCGTTGAGGGATGCCCCGTAGGGGTCGGAACAGCCGACTCCAAGTCTCGAGCCGGTCCCGGATGAAGTGCAGCCGCAGCCGCAGGTGTTGCCCTGCAGCGCAGTGAAGCCGTGCTTGAGCCAGCTCATTCCGATCTGTTCCAGAACTCCATCCTTGAGACGGAACATGTTCTGCCCGATCACCGGATGCTGGTTGGTGTTGGAGATCCACAGCAACTCTTCGGTACCGATGTTGCAGGATGTAGTGCCCACGGAGTACGCATAGTAGCCGTTGACGGTACCGTAACTCTGGGTGCCGGTCAGTTCCCCGACAATTACGTCGGCACCGGTGCCGCCCAGACCGCCTCCCGGATCACACTGAGCATCCAGGGTTGTTGTCGTCAGAAACAAGAGTGAACAGATCCACGGCAACATGGCGCTGAACGATCGTCGTCTCCTCGAGATTGGAATCGAAGACATGGGTCCCCTTTCAGAGGATTGCGGGACGCTTGGTACAGAGCGGGCGTTCTGTTGAACGGGTTGACGACCTCGAGACAGTCGAAGAGGAGAAGTATCGGATCCGAACAGCAGGAAAGAACCTGACCAGAGGATCACGACTTCTCCACGTAAACATGCCAAACCCGGCTACGGTATTTTTCGAGGATCAGCCCTGCCCTCATTGTAGAGGTGATCTCGGGCCGGTTCGAGGATGAAAGGGAAGCGGAATTGGCAGGGGAGAGAGAAATCAGGACCCCACAGACAGGTTTGTCCGTGGGGTCAGCGAGATTTACTGGAGCTGGCGACGGGAGTCGAACCCGTGACCTCAGCTTTACGAAAGCTGTGCTCTACCAACTGAGCTACGCCAGCCCGGATTTACCGAGTTTGTCCAGAGGGAGAAGGATAGCCACTTCGAGGAGATACGGCAATCTCCCCCCGCTGGTGTGCGCAGATCTCCTCGAGTCTCCAGGCGATCAGCGTGTCTTTTCCACCTCGGGTAGTTCGCTGTGGGGATGGTCGGAGCGGTGTCGCTCCGAGATCTTCTCACTGCTGAGGTGGTTGTAGACCTGGGTGGTGGCGAGGTGCTTGTGTCCCAGAAGTTCCTGGACCTGTCGCAGGTTCGCCCCCCTGTCGAGGAGATGCGTTGCGTAGGAGTGTCTGAGAGTGTGGGGGCTGGTGCGCTTGTCGAGACCAGCCTTGCCGATGTAGCGGTCAAAGATCTTACGGATCGAGCGATCGGAGATGCGGTCACCGAAGCGATTGAGAAGAACCGGCAGCGGATTCCAGTTGGCATCCTCCGGTCTCCAGCGAGTTGGGATGGCATCCTGGTAGGCAGAGAGAGCCGTCAACGCGTGTTCTCCGATGGGAACGATGCGTTCCTTGCTCCCCTTACCAAAGGTCCTCACCAGTCGACCCTCCACCTCGATGTGTTGCCAGTCGAGGGCGACCAGTTCGCTGACGCGCAGACCGGTGCTGTAGAGGATCTCGAGGATGGCTCGATCGCGCAGGCCGCGGTAGGTATTGGTCTCCGGTTGATCGAGAAGTCGTAGCACTTCCTGCACGGTGAGGAAGTGGGGGAGAGATCGGGGCACTCGAGGAGTACTCAGTTCGAGGAATGCACAGCGGCCCTGGATGCGCCCCTGTCCCATCAGGAATCGGAAGTAGCCACGAATCGAGGCGAGCTTCCTGGCCACGGTACTGCGTGAGTACCCGACCTCGGTGAAGTGGGCCAGCCAGCGGCGCACCTCCGAGTTGTCCTTGGCGGCGACCTGTTCGAGATCCTCGACTTCAAAGAAGTCGCGGAGTTGTTCCAGATCCTTACGGTAAGCCCGAAGAGTTTCGGGACTCAGATTCCGCTCGGCTTCGAGGTGAGTCAGGAACGAGTCCATGACGCAGCACCAACTTCCATCCAGCGGGGCGGCGTTTCCCCTGGGAAGATCCTACGAAGGCCGAAAAAAAATGTGAAGAGAATCCCGGGTTCCAGGGCGACCTCGATGAAATTCGTGGAAAACCATCGGCCCGGTCCCGGGCGATGTGGATAACTTCAGGAGAAGTGTCGCAGTGTTGCCGTTATCGACTCGATCCTCGCACTAGACGAGGGATGCGTGCTTTCGGCTCAGCAGTTCGCGGATGATCGCCCGGAAGTGATCTTCGGTGAGGGACTCCTCATCGAGGTTTGCCGCTTCCTCGAGGCTTGAGGGGGGTGGGCAGCCCATCGTCAAGAGATGCTCCAGCAGCGAGGGGAGGTCGTTTCCGTCGTAGAGGACGCAGTGTTCCTGCTCCTTGCTGACCACCATCAAGGAACGCTCGGCGGTGGGGATCATGGGGGAATCATCCGACATCAGGTGCTTCTCTTTCTGTACAGAAACTGTTCAACTTCATTCATGAGGAGGAACCGATTCTCCGCTGGTCCAGGCAAAATCGGTCACTGGATCGGGTCCACGGTCAGGGAGGCGACTTCGGGTCCCCGGTCGACTCCTTGATGTTATCTTCGGCACAATCGCCGGGTTTCTGCAGGAGAATCCGGTCGGTTCCAGCTCTGACCCCGGGAGGAAGTGCGGATGATCGGCGATTCACCGACAACTCCCTTTGAAGGAGAGCCGCACTTCGAGGAGCTGGAATCGGTCGATGCCGATCGCTGGCTCCAGACGTTTCCCCCCGACCGTCCCGGATTCTTCCTCGAGAGCGGTCTTCAGGTGGCTGGTACCGGTCGCTGGCACATCCTTGGCATCGATCCGCTGGAAACCTTCGAGGCACGGGGACAGCACTGGACTCTTCGACGGCCAGGGGGAGAGACGGTGGCGGGGGAAGCAGATCCCCTCGACGCCTTCGAGATGTGGTGGCGAAGCTGGGCTCATCATCACGATACGCCGATTCCTTCCCTGCCCTTTCAAGGCGGAGCGGTGGGTTGGATCGGCTACGAAGCAGCGGATCGATTCCTGGGTGTCTCATCACCCAGAAAGATGCCCGCCGGTGCGGTTGCAAAACTACTCGAAGATGTCCCCGACCTGAGCTGGAGTCTTTACGATGAGGTGATCGTCATCGATGCGGAGGAGCGCAGAGGTTGGTTGGTCCACCGGGCGAGAGCCGGCTGGCAAGATCGATTCCTGCGGTTTCAGGGCGGTGAGTTCAGTCATGATGCAGTTACCACCGATCCCAGCCAGGCGAAGATGAATGCTCGCATCATCGATTCCTCTCTCACCGATGATCAGTATCTGTCCGCGGTGTCGGAGATCCGCCGAAGGATCGGAGAGGGCGATGTGTACGAGGTCAACCTGGCACGAGGTTGGATCCTCGATCCGGTTCCCCCTGCTCTGCAACTGCATCGAATCTGGAGGCGGGCACAGCCGGTTCCCTACGGTGCCCTGATCCAGGGAGATCCCTTCTCGGTGGTCTCCGCATCCCCGGAACAATTTCTCTCGCGCAGGGGCGATCGCATCGCCACTCGACCGATCAAGGGAACCGTTCCGCGCAGTGGAGATGCGCAGCAGGACCGTGCTGGGGCGGAGCGATTGCTGGCGGATCCGAAGGAACGAGCGGAACTGGCGATGATCGTCGACCTGCAACGCAACGATCTGGGCAAGATCTGCCGTCCGGGCAGCGTCGAGGTGGTGTCGGAGGCGGTGGTGGAGAGCTACGCCTCGGTTCTACACACGGTGGCGACCATCCGGGGGGAACTGCGAGGAGATCCGGGCCCGGGAGAGATCCTCAGGGCGACCTTTCCCGGCGGATCGATCACCGGTGCTCCCAAGCTGGCAGCCATCGAGCAGATCCGCAGGCTCGAGCCGTGGCCTCGCTCCGTCTATACCGGTTCCATCGGCTGGTTGGATCCGTGCGGAGACATGGAACTGAGCATCGCCATCCGCACAGCACTGCTACGCGGTCAGCAAGCACTGGTTCCCTTCGGGGGGGCGGTGACCTGGGATTCGCAACCGACGTCGGAACGGATGGAACTGCACCACAAGGCGCGTGCCATGTTCGACGCAGTGGGCATCGAACTGAGCGACTAACCGTCGAGTTGTCGTGCCAGTGCTCGCAACATCTGGGCGATGGAGTCCTGACCCCGTAGCACGCTATCGACGCAGAACCACACCCCGATGAGGCTCACCAGCATCGCCGAGACCACCGGTGCGATGCGTAGAAAGCGAGATTTCAGCGGCGATCCGATGTGGTCGAGCCAGCGTTCCTTGCCGACCACCAGCACGCAACCGATGCCGATCAGCATCAGTCCCAGTCCGAAGCTGAAGACTCCCAGTACCACCAGCCCCAGCAGCAGTGCCTGAAAGTGAGCAGCCACCAGGATGATGGTGAATCCGGCGGGGCACGGCACCATCCCACCACTGAAGCCGAGGGTGATCAGATCGCGAAGGCGCACTCCACCTTCTTTCCCCCAGTTTTCCGGGACATGAGAGTGATCGTGCGAGTGGCCGTGCGAGTGATCGTGTGAGTGGCCGTGCGAGTGATCGTGCGAGTGATCGTGGCCTTGCTTCCACCGGCGCCTTGCCAGGAACATCCCGAACAACGCCAGCATCGCCCCCGAACCGAAACTGAAGATGGTGGTGAGCCAGTTCTGGTAGGTGGCGGAGGAACTCTTGTCGGTGCTGGCCTCGATCAGGCCGAGTAGTAACAGTCCGAGCACGAAGATGCTGATGGTGTGGGCGAAGGTGACCACCAATCCCAGGACCACTGCGTCGCGAATCCTACCGCGGGTTCCCACCAGGTAGGCGGCCACCATCGTCTTGCCGTGTCCTGGCCCCAGGGCGTGTCCTGCGCCGTAGACGAGGGCGAGAAGGATCGCCAGCAACACCTCCCAGAAGGGTGCCTCTCCCAGCACCAGCGTCTCGACGATGTTGCCGATCTGCGCCTCTTCGCTCTCCTCTTGCGGATCCCCTTCGGCGCTGCCCGGCAGGGGCCTTGGAATCACCGGAGTTTCCTGACTGACGGAGGGGGGAGAGGTCCGGTCATCCGGCAGATTGGAACCGCTCTGGCCTACCAGTTGAGCGGAGGTGGGAGGGGTGTCGGTGAAGGGATCGAAACTGGTCGATTGGCGGTAGAAGTAGATGGTGCTACTTCGACCCGGGGTACGAAAGAACGCTCCCTGATCCTCGATCTGTTCTGGACCCGGGTCGAGGATGTAGAAGGAGAGATCGGCATCGTGATCTTCCAGCGGGATCCAGGTGTACTGACTCGATGTCTGTTGCAGGAAGGTGTTGTCTTGCCAGTGGATCCACCAGCCTCCACCCCAGGCATGTTCATCGGCGAGGGCCGCTGGCAAGCGGCCGCGCAGGGTGTAGTAGGCATCGAAGGGGCGTGCTCGGACCGAGCCCTGCACTCCAGCCTGTTCGATCAGGGTCAACTCGAGAGCGATCGGCTCGCCGTTGATGCGAAGATCGAGGAGCGGCAGCAACGAGTCGATTCGCTGCTGAAGACCGGGTCTCCACTCCGATTCTTCGACCCTGTCATCGCCGTTGGTGTCGAGTTCTGCCAGTACAGGGAAACCGGCGGGGACACTCCACCCCAGGTTGAAGAGGACCGTCACCTGCCCATCGCGGATGGTGAAGGTGGTCTGGGTACCGACACCCTCTGCCAGTTCGTGCCCTCCGACCGGATCGGTCGAGGAGAGGAGAATCATCCACAGCAGCAGAAACCTTCCCAGGAGGCGGCTGGAGCTGGTCGATCGGCTCATCAACATGGTTCCCATTCTTCATCGGGTGGCGAGATCGGAGTTACCGGCGCATAGGCCACCACCAACTGCTTCTCACCACACTGATCGAAACGTACCGAGATGCGTTTCGAAGCGCCGTGCCCCTGAGCCCTGGTGATCTGACCTCTACCGAGAATCTCGTGCTGGACCCAGGCTCCAGGATGGAGACCGTCGTCCTCATCTTCAACATAGTTTTCTTTTCCCTGATCGAGGGAGCCTGTCGACCACCCTCCGCTGGAAAACTGTGCGACCTGTTCACGCTCGAAGGCGATGGAGGTCCCTTCCAGTTCGGTGAAGAAGGAGGAAGGGAGTCGGGGCTCCCGTTCCTGGAAGCGCCGGCGCCAGGATGTGTGTGTCATCAACAGCTCTTCCCGAGCCCGGGTGACACCGACGTAGAGGAGGCGCCTTTCCTCCTCGACATTTGCCGCTTCTCCCTGTCGAGAGTGGGGGATCAGGGTTTCCTCGACCCCTGCGATGATGACCTTGTCGAACTCGAGGCCCTTCGCTGCGTGCAGGCTCATCAGGGAAACCTGTCCCTCCTCGTCCTCCTTCATCTCGGCATCCGATACCAGTGCGATTCGTTCGAGGAAGAGCGACATCGGATCGATCTCCTCGAACTCGGGGTCGGCAGCGGACGCTGCGTTGACCGTGGCCAGGATTTCCGAGGTTTCCGCTGCGGCGGCCACCAGTTCCTCGAGGTTGCGCTCCCTCTCCTGCCACGATTCCGGTTCGGTTCGTTCCAGGTGGGCGAGATAGCCACTCATCTCGATGGCGAGTTCTACCTGTTCCGGAAGAGTCGCTGCTGCTTTCTCTTCCAGGGCCTTGACCACCTCGCTGAGGTTTTCGAGGCCCTTGCGTGCTTTTCCACGGACACCCTCGAGCAGATCATCGGAGCGAAGGTGTTCGCCAAGGGATCGGCCTGCCAGCCGAGATGCGTCCTCGAAGCGTTCGATGCTGACCTTGCCGATGCCGCGCGCTGGAATGTTGATGATTCGCTGCAATGCAACATCGTCACGGTGTGAACGAGCCACTCGCAGGTAGGCGAGGATGTCCTTCACTTCCTTACGCTCGTAGAAGGACATCCCGCCGATGACGGAGTACATGATTCGTCTGCGTACGAACTCCTCTTCCAGAGTTCGTGACAGCGAGTTGACCCGATAGAGGATTGCGATCTCCGATGCGGAGCAGCCATCCGCTTGCCACGCCTCGACGTGGTCCGCGATGGTCGCCGCTTCCTTTCGCTCGTCTCGAATCTGCTGTACTCGAACGTCCGCCCCGTCTTCATTCTCGGTGAACAGTTTTCGTTCTCCGAACTCGCTGCCCGCCAGTCGGCCAGCGACCTCGATGATCTGTGGGGTCGAGCGGTAGTTCTGATCGAGGGTGATGACCTGATGCTCCGGAAAGTCCTCACGGAATCGCAGGAAGTTTTCGGGGTTGGCGCCACGCCACGAATAAATCGATTGGTCGGGGTCGCCTGTGACGCACAGGTTTCGATGTTTATCTGCGAGAAGACTGGCGATCAGGTACTGGGGGCGATTGGTGTCCTGGAACTCATCGATCATGATGTACTGAAACCGGCTTCGCAGTCGCTCCAGAACATCGGGATGTTCTTGCATCAATCTGACGACGAGAATCAACAGGTCGTCGAAATCGGTAGCATCCCGTTCTTCCAGTAACTCCTGGTAGCGGAGATAAATCCTCGCCAGCTCTCTCTCCCGGAAAGTGCCGGACTCCTCGACCGCTTGTTCCGGGGAGGTCATGTGATTTTTCCAGTGGCTGATGCGCGAGAGTGTACCGCGAGCGGGGAAAGAGGTTCGATCGAGTTGCAACTCCTTGAGGATGGTGGTGATCAGCTGCTTCTGGTCGGCAGAATCGTAGATGGAAAAGCGTCCCGAGTACGGTTCGATGCGGTGAAGGTGTCGTCTCAGCACCCGTGCGCAGAAGGAGTGAAATGTGCGCAGTACCGGGGTGTGTGCATCGAGTTCGAGAGAGGAAGGGCCGAGGAAGCCGGAGGTGGGGAGGTAAGGGTGCTGGCCCTGCCCCAGCAACAGGTTGGTTCGGCGCAGCATCTCGTCTGCCGCCTTGTTGGTGAAGGTGATGGCGAGGATGCTGCCGGGGGAGGCCCCCGAGGCAACCAGCTCCGCGATGCGGTGGGTCATCACCCTGGTCTTGCCACTGCCAGGACCGGCGATGACAGCAAGTGGCCCCTGATGGGCAGCCACGGCTCGTTGCTGGGCGGGATTCAGGTCCTGGCTCAACCGCTTCTCATCTCGTCTGATCCGGGGATTCCTGGGGAATTCGAGGATTCCTCCCCGATCCCGATCTGACACGCCATCGTCACGGAGGGTCGTGTTGGAAGCATGGTCTCCTCGATGAAGCGATTCTGCAAGAACAGCGATGATCTTCCTGGAATCCTGTTCGCATTGACGGAAACCGCAGCAGTACTTATGATCCTGGACTCAATTCCGTGTATCCAGGGTGAGAGCGATCCCCCTGATGTCACGGACTCCAGCGCCAGATCTGTCACTAGGAGGCTATCGTGGAATCGATGATTGACAATTCATTGCGTGATCTGATCCTCAACGGGGAGACCTCGGTGGATTTTTATCACGAGGCTCGACAGGCGGTCACGTCGCGTCGAAGTGCCATCGATGAACTCGAGGTGATGCTCGAGGAGATCGAGGATCCTTTCCGCAGGGCGGTGGTTCTCGATTTGCTCGGGGAGCGCTCCAAGGCTCGTGAGATGCTGGACTCCTGCATGGAGAGCATCCTGTGTGTTCACCTGCAGGGGAAATGGTTGCTCGAGGAGGGGAACTCGAAGAGAGCACTCGAGGTGCTGACCGATGGCTGGAATCGTTGTAACAAGTCGGAGTCGAGAATCGGCATGTTGCTGTGCGAGGCAAACATTCTTCAGGACCAGATCGATGAGGCCAATTCCCTGCTAGAAAACCTGCCTCAGAATCGCGACCATCCGAGAATCTGCTACCTCCAGGGATTGCTGCATCAGCATGAGGGGGAGTACCAGAATGCGCTCGATTGCTACACCACCGCAGCGGAGGGAGCACCGGAGGAGACTCGTTTCCAGTTTCGCCTCGGCTACATGCATTCCCTCTACGGAGATGAAGATCGCGCCATCGAAGCGTATCGGATGTGCCAGCGGAGTACTCCGTTGTACGCCCATGCCATGATCAATCTCGGCCTCCTCTACGAGGATGCCGAGCGATTCGAGGAAGCGATCACCTGCTATCGAATGGTTCTTCTCTCCAACCCGCACCACGGTCGGGCGAGGCTCTACCTCAGGGATGCGGAGAACTCCCAGTCGATGTACTACGACCGGGACAAGGAGAAGGAGAATGTCCGCAAGTTGCAGGTTCTCCAGATTCCAGTCACGGAATTTGAACTGTCGGTTCGTAGTCGCAACTGCCTCCAGAAGATGGGAATTCACACACTCGGTGATCTCGTCATCAAGACCGAGGCAGAGTTGCTCTCCTACAAGAACTTTGGCGAAACAAGCCTCCAGGAGATCCGCAAGATCCTCAATCAGAAGAAATTGCGTCTCGGTGAAAATACCCGCGGCGATGATTCCTTCCTGTTGACGGTGGAGGGGGAAGGCGCCTCGCTGCTTGGAGAACCGGTCAGCCTCCTGGAACTTTCCAGCAGGAGTCAGCGGTGCATGGATCGTCTCGGCATCGAGACGATTGCAGATCTTCTCCAGCGCAATGAACTGGAACTGGTAAGTCAGAAGAACTTCGGTGTCACCTCTCTCAACGAGGTGAAGAGAAAACTCTCCGATCGTGGGTTGAACCTGGCGAGCGGGTAGAGGGGTCCACTTGTACGAATACCTCACTGGTGAGGTGGTCCGGATCGCAGAAGGCCACGCCGTTCTGGAGGTAGCCGGGGTTGGACACAGGCTGAGGTCCCCGGCCGGTACACTTCGAAAATTGCGCGAAGGTTCCAGCGCCCGACTGTTCGTTTCACACAGGATCCGCGATGAACAGCTGGTGCTGTTCGGATTCGCTCAGCCGGAGGAACGAGATTTCTTCGAGCGAGTCTGTGGAGTCTCCGGTGTCGGACCCGCCAGCGCTCTTGCCATCCTTTCTCATGTCGACCCCGATGATCTCCGGTCCACGGTTCTCGATGGAGACACCACACCACTGGAAAAGGTGAAAGGGATCGGCAAGAAGACAGCGCAGCGTATCGTGCTGGATCTTCGAGGTGCCCTGGAAAAAGAGGAACTGATGTCAAAGGCGGGTTCTGCCGCGACGGTCGGAGTTCCCGAAGGACCAGCAGCGGATGCGGTCAGGGCGTTACAGGTTCTAGGTTTCCACCTGACCGATGCTCAGGAGCGAGTTCGAAAGGTGCTGGTCGATCACCCGAACCCTGCCAATGCCGAGGATCTCGTGCGACTGGCGAGCCGAGGACGGTAGCCAACTCTCCTCGCTGCAGAATTTCTCCCGTTATAAATTCTCATGCGATGTCGATGCGATGTCGATGAGATGTCGATGAGATGGCGATGAGATGGCGATGAGATGGCGATGAGAAAGGGGGTCCCGGAGAAGACCGGAACCCCCTGCATTTTAATGGGGTGAGTGAAGGGGTTCGAACCCTCGACCTCCAATACCACAAACTGGCGCTCTAACCAACTGAGCTACACCCACCACAGGAATCGAATCGAACCGGTGCCCGAGGGGTCACCGAGTTGAATTGATGTTGGCGAAGGTGTGAGTAGGTGTCAAGGAGTCCCGGGATTCCCCTGCCAGCAGATCTGAAAAAGTAGGCCGGTATCTCCTCCACGCTCGAAATTGGCGGTGACCTGGAAGGAGAGGCAGCTGCACTTCAGGGGAGAGATCGAATCGACTCCCAGCGTCGCCCGGATCCCTCCCAGGGTCGGGAAGGTGTCACCTTCCTGCGACGATTCCCAGCGGGGCCAAGGCATGATTTCGAAGCGATTCTGGACGATTTCGGAGGAATCGAGCCGTGTCTCCTCCAGCGCCGAGAGAATTCTCGAGTAATCGGGGACTGAACTGTCGAGCAGAGGATTATCGAATCCGAGGTCGAGGCCACCGTAGGAGACGGGATTCAACTTCCACTGGTGCTCCTGCTGAGCCGGTCCATGCACGGAGATGCGGCCGAGATCGGTTCCGTATCCGCTGGTGGTGTACTCCGGATCGTTGAGCAGGTGATCGCGGAGCACCCCGCGCACCGCTTCTGAGATGAAGCCGGGAGCCACAGGTGGATTCCACTGAGGGGGTTGTTCCCGATCTCCCATGCCGAAGAGAACCGGATGGTCATCCCCAGCGATGGAAGTATCCCGTGAACCTTCGTGAGAGCCGAGATCGGACCGGGAGAGGGTGGTGGTCCATTTTCCAGGGGCACTCGTCTCCAGCATCGATCGACTCAGATCGATCTCGGGAGGTGAGGTCGGCATCCATAGGGCGGTGAGCATCCACCAGATTCCGAGGGCAGGGTTCATCGATGGCTCACTTCCAGGTCGGGAGCGGAAGGTCATCGAACACGAATTGACCAGACTCCCCCCAGTAGTCTTCATCGGCACGATGTGGGAAATAATTGACCACCATCTGGCAGTCGAGGATCGAGTTCCGGAACTCCTTGCCGTAGGCAGGTTTACCGGTCTCTTGGAATGAAAATGGTGATCCGCTGGGGTGATTTGGGGGGAAACCAGCGGTCGTGTGATCGTTCCCCGATGGTACCGTTCGATTCCAATTTGAGAACCCCGTGTGGGGTCAGCTGTCGAGGTCGTGACGCCGGGATCGGTTGCGTTTCAGCTGCGATTTTTGCTTCTTCTGGGTGAGTCGACGCTCCTTGCTCGCTCGTGTCGGGCGGGTCGCCTTTCGTGGCGCTGCTCGTCGCATCGCCTCGCGGACGAGGTTTGCCAGGCGACTCAGTGCCAGTTCGCGATTGCGTGCTGCCGATCGTTCGTCGCTGGCGACCAGTCGCAGTCGCCCCTTTCCATCGAGTTTCGAAGAGAGCCTCTGGACCAGGTACTCCGATTCCTGCTCCGAAAAGGCTCGAGAGGATGCGGGGGACCAGCGCAGGTCGATGGCGGTTGCGGAACGGTTGGAGTGCTGCCCGCCAGGTCCGCCTCGGGTCTGCTGGGTGATGTCGATCTCGGACCAGGGGATCCACCTCCCCACTCGCCAGTTCAGTCCTCGGGTTCCGTCGGGTGATTCCACCGGCTCTGTCCTCTTTTCTACGGGCAGGGTAATCGGCGACTTCCCTCGCATCGAGTGATCGCTTGCCGCTGGGCGCAGTCGAGGTGATGCTGTGGCAGAGGGAGAATCGATGAGTTCCACGCTGACGGTGCTGCTACTTGCGATCTCTTGCGGTGTCTCCGCAGGAACTTCTAACCGCGATGTCGATCCGCAGGATCTACTGGCACTGGGGCAGCCGCTCGGTGCGATCTCCTTTGCACCGGCGTTGCCGGTGGCGATCTGTAGCGCAGGGGAGGGTGAAGAGGGATTCCTGGTGGTGACCGAGCGTCCCTCGATGATCCGCAGGATCGGCGGCGACGGGGCCTTTCTCGGCGATCCTCAGCGGTTGCCCGCGCTGTTCCCCCGTCCCCGCGGCATCTTGCCACTCCTGCGAGGCCACTTCCTGGTGGTCGACCACGACGGAGCCATCGGGGAGATCGACGGCAAGGGACGTCTGATTCGTACCTTGCCAGGTCCCCCGGCGCCGTGGCGGGCAGGCGCACTCTCTCACGACTGGACGGGAACCGGCTATCTGGTGACCGATCTACTGAGGGGAGAAGTCCATCATCTCGATGCCGACGGCGAGGTGTTGAGGAGCTGGTCTGGATTCACCGAACCGGTCGGCATCGCAACCCTCGGCGATGAGATCTGGGTCAGTGATGCGGGAATCCACCGGCTGATTCGTTGGGATCAGCAGCAGACCACTCCTCAGGTGGAGGATGGAATCGGCGATCACGGTGCAGCACCGGGTCTACTGGCCGCTCCGATGGGAATGTGTCGAGCGGGATCTCGATTCCTGCTGGTGGCGGATCGAGACAACCACAGGGTACAGCTCTTCAGTTCCCGGGGGATCTCGATGCATCACTGGGGAATCCACTCGATGTTGCCGAGGGAAGCTCGCGGTCGTCTCCATTACCCGGTCGCCGTTGCCTACGATGAGAAGTCCAAGGTCTGTGCGTTGCTGGAACCGAGCGAACGCAGGTTACAACGCTTTGGAATGCGAGATCCGGAGATGCCAGTTTCCGCAGCAGATCTG
>CBFIET010000059.1:0-14197 GCA_965661685.1 Planctomycetota bacterium | reverse complement strand
CACGCCGGCGCCGCAGTGGATCTGGGCGCAGGGAAATCCCCACGCCGACCAGCGCATCGAAATGATGCGAGAGTTCACCCTTGAGGACGCGGTCGACGTCTCCTTCGCCTTCAGTGGCGACAACCACTTCGTCGCCCTCCTCGACGGCAAGGAGATCCTGCGCGGAGACGACTGGGCGCGACCGAGTCGCACGATGATTGGCAATCTCGCCGCAGGAAAGCACCGGTTGCTGCTGCAATGTCTCAATGATGGAGGTCCGGCAGCTGCAGCAGGCATCGTCACCTGGACCGGCAGCGATGGAAGTAACGGTCACCTGATCACCGACGATCGCTGGAAGATCCTCGATGGCACCGACCTGGTCGATGTGGTGGTCAAGGGTCCGGTGGGAGTGGCAACCTCACCGTGGGGAGACATCGGCCTCACCTCGGAGGGCTCATCCTCTCACTGGAGCCTGCCCGATGGGTTCTCAGCGGAGGTGATTCACCAGGTCGATCCGAAGGATGGCTCGTGGGTGTGCATCGCCGTCGAGGGACCGGGACGATTCATCACCTCCCCGCAGCGAGGACCCCTCAAGCGCGTCGTCATCGATGAGGACGAGGTCACCGTCACCGATTGTGCGAACTTCGGAGATGCCCAGGGCCTACTGATGGTCGACGGCGATCTGTGGGTGCACGTCGCCGGTCACCGCAACGATCGGGGCGGGTTGTGGATCCTCTCTGACCCGGATGGAGACGGCTTCTTCGACGAGGAGAAGCGACTGTCGGCGATGGGCCCCGGTGGAGAACATGGCGTTCATGCCCTGGTGCGCGGCCCCGATGGACACGTATGGACGGTGGTCGGCAATCACATCCACGTTCCCCAGGAGTTGCTGACTCGCGATCGCTACCGCAACTGGCAGGAGGATCTGATCCTGCCTCGCATCTGGGATCCCAACGGTCACGCGGTGGGATACAAGGCCCCCGCCGGACAGATCCTGCGCATCGATCCACGGACCCTGGAGTGGGAACGGGTCGCCGGCGGATTCCGCAACTCCTACGACCTGGCGTTTCATCATGATGGTTCCCTCTTCACCTACGACGCCGACATGGAATGGGATATCGGCACCCCGTGGTACCGATCCCCGAGGGTGGTCGAAGTGGTCTCGGGAGGAGATGCCGGCTGGCGTGGTGGCGATGCCAAGTGGCCCGACGGAATCCCCGATGCGGTGATGCCCTCGGTGGAGACCGATCTCTCCTCTCCGACCGGAGTCTCCTCCGGACTCGACAGCAATTTCCCCGGTCGCTGGCGACACGCCATCTACATCGCCGACTGGGCCTACGGAAGAATCCTCGCCTACTTCCCCAGGGAGGAGGGGGCCGGCTGGCGCGGTCAGGCGGAACCGTTCGCCGCCGCCAGTGCCTTCAACGTGGCAGACATCGTCTTCGCACCCGACGGGGCGATGTACGGGGTCACCGGAGGTCGCGGTACCCGCAGTACCCTGTTCCGTATCCGTAGCGATCGCGATGCCGAAGCCATCGACGCCCCCACCACCGAGGCGGGGACCCGGGCGAGGGCGCTGCGTCGCAAGTTAGAGGAGGGACACCTCGTCGCTGGCGACGACCAGATGCTGGGTCTCGCCTGGAGGAATCTGGGATCGAACGATGCGGCCATCTCCCATGCGGCACGTGTGGCCATCGAGGCGATTCCTGCCGAGTCGTGGAGGGAGCTGGTCCTGGCAGAAACCACCCCGGGAACTCGCATCGGCCTGCTTGCTCTGGCCCGGGTAGGGATCGAATCGGATCGAGATCCTCTGCTGGAGAGGATGTGTGATCTCCCCGCTGCCCCATCTCGAAAACATCTGCTGGAAGAGCTTCGCATCGCCACCGTCGCCATCGCTCGACGTGGATCCCCCTCCGGCGCCACCCGGCAACGGTTGATCGCTCGATTCGATTCGACCTTTCCCGCCCACGATCTCGCCGTCGATCGGCTGTGTGGAGATCTTCTCGCCCGTCTCGGCACCCCCGCCCTCTCCCAGAAGGTCATCTCGTGGTTGCTGGAAAACCCGCAACGCAGCGAGGGGTTGGCGGCACTGAGGTTGTTGCGATTCGTTCCCCTGTCTGAAGATGATGAGAAACGCATCGCCGACGCCCTCACGGCGGTTCGCAATCGCAAGGGAGGAAATAGCCTGCGTGGCTTCGCCGATCACATCGTTCGGGAGCTGTCGGACGGTTCCGAGATCCTGTCGGTTCCCGAGGAGGACCCTCCGGTCCTTGCCGATCCGGTCACCCGCTGGACCGAGTCCGCCATGCTGAAGGCGCTGAGGAGCGGTGAAGGAGATGCCGAACGTGGTCGCCTCGCCTATGACCGGGCGCTGTGCAGCCGCTGTCACCGATTCGACCAGGTGGGAGGAGGAGCCGGTCCCGACCTGACCGGGATCCGCGCGCGATTCAGCGATACCGACCTGGTCCGGTCAATTCTGGACCCTTCGAGGGACATTTCCGATCAATACCAGTGGAACATCGTCTCGACGGCGGATGATCTCGCAGTGGGTAGAATTCTACGTCTGGATGGTGATTTCACCGTCCTCAACACCGACCCCTTCGGGTACCAACCCATCACTCTCCATGGCCCGAGGGTGTCGATAGAACCCTCTCCAGATTCTCCGATGCCCCCCGGATTGGCCGACACCCTGGATGAAGGACAGGTTCGAGACCTCTGGGCGTTCCTGACCGGTGCCGAGGGAACTTCTGTAAAAAAAAGGAACTTGCGTGAATCCGGTGAGTTACGACAATAGAGGTGGCTCTCTTTCACACAGATGAACAATTTTTGTAGCAGCCCGCTACATGCATTCGAACCCTCAATAAGGGGGGCTCGATAATTATCCTGAGGAGGATTGTGATGTTGTCTCGACATCTCTTTACTTTCGTTGCCAGTTTGATGCTGGTTCTTCTGGCCTCGCCAACGGTTTCAGCGATGAACGACATCTCCCTGAAGGAGGTTCCGGTCATCAATGTTCCATCTCTCGATCTCGAGACACTGGCACTGGAGGACCTCGATCGCGAAAGATCGGGCATGGCACCACGATTCGCAGTTCCCCAGCCGGTCACCGTGACTCCGTTGACCCATGGTCTCTGGACCAAGCTCGACGACCAGACCGCTGTGTGGAGACTCAGGACCCACTGCAAGAATTCCATCAGTATGAACTTCGGGTTCAGCCGCTGGATGTTGCCGGTCGATGGTGAGATGCGGATTTACAACACCGACCTGACCCATCGCATCCGCGCCTTCACCGTCGATGACATCCAGGACAGTGGTGAACTGTGGACTCCTGCCGTGGCAGGGAATGAAGTGGTCATCGAGATCATCTGCGCACTGCAAGATCGCTGGCTCGTCGAGGAAGAGGTAGAACTCTCCTCCATCAACCCAGGCTACCGTGGATTCCACGAGTTCTTCGGAGTTCCATCATCCAACAACAATGGTCCCTCGATGTCAGGGTCGTGCAATGTTGACGTGGTGTGCCCCGAGTCGGCGGGCTGGGAGAACGAGATCGACTGCGTCGGCGTGATCTCCTCCGGCGGTTTCCTCTTCTGCACCGGCTTCATGGTGAACAACACCGCACAGGATGGCACCCCCTACTTCATGACCGCAGACCACTGCGGAGTGACCGCAGGAAATGCCGGATCGCTGGTGGTGTACTGGAACTACGAGAACTCGACCTGTCGTCCTCCCGGATCCGCCTCCAGTGGAGGACCAGGAAACGGCGTCCTCAACCAGTTCAGTACCGGATCGATCTTCCGGGCAGGATCTGCCACCTCGGACTTCACGCTGGTGGAACTGGCGAGCCCTCCGAACCCCGCCTACGGCGTCTCCTTCTGCGGATGGAATGCCACCAGCGCATCCCCCAGCAGTGCCGTCGGCATCCACCACCCGAATACCGAGGAGAAGCGTATCTCCTTCGAGAACCAGCCTCCTAGCCTTTCGACCAACTTCGTGACCGTCAACGACTGGGATCTGGGAACCACCGAACCCGGCTCTTCCGGATCTCCTCTCTTCGATCAGGATCACAGGGTCATCGGTCAGTTGTGCTGTGGAAGCGCCGCATGCGGAAACAACTTCTCCGATGACTACGGTCGCTTCTCTCGCTCCTGGACGCTGGGCCTCGGCACCTGGCTCGACTCTGCCAACACCGGTCAGTTGTTCGTCGACACCCTGCCCGCTGGAGGCGGTGGTAATGTCGAGCTCTGCTCCAATGGAGTCGACGATGACGGCGACGGGCTGGCAGACTGCGACGACCCCGATTGCTTCAGCAGTCCCGCCTGTCTCCCCCCGTCTGCCGGCGATGAGTGTGATTCCGCCATCGTCGTCGTCGAGGGAGCCAACCCCATCGACACCACGACGATGACCACCGGCACTGACCCCATCAGTGATGCTCAGTGCGCCGGAACCTTCCTGGGTGATTTCAGCCAGGACGGCTGGTACTCCTTCACGCCTGCCGCCGATGGCACCATGAGTGTCAGCACCTGCGGTAGCGTCAACTTCGATACGGACCTGGCGGTTTACAACGGTAGTTGCAATGCCCTCAACCAGATCGCATGCAACGGCGATGCCACCGGTTGCCCCGACTTCAGCTCCCAGATCCTTGGAATCGCTGTCACCGGCGGAACCGAGTACTGGATCCGCGTGGCGGGCTGGGATAGCACGGCCAGCGGCACTGGCACCCTCAACATCACTGTCGGTGGTGGCGGTCCCGGTGCGGAGGACTGCACCAACGGCACCGACGATGACGGCGATGGCCTCATCGACTGTGCCGACCCCGACTGCTTCGCCAACCCCGTCTGCGGTGGCGGCGGTGGTGGTAATGACAACTGCATCGACGCGACACTGGTCGGCGAGGGTTCCTTCCCCTACGACCTGACCGGATCGACCCTCGATGGACCCAACACCTGTGACGCCGACATCCAGAATGATGTGTGGTTCCAGTACACCGCCACCGTGGATGGCACGGCGACCATCGCCACCTGTGGCCAGAGTGGTACCAACGATGACAGCGTCATCGCGGTCTACGACGGAGGGCTGTGCCCAGGACCTGGAGCCGCGTGCATCGTCAGTAGCGATGATGCGTGCGGAGCTGGCGCGTTCATGTCGACCGTCGACATTCCCGTTTTTGCCGGCAACAGTTACATGATTCAGGTTGCAGGCTGGCAAGGATCGGATGGAACCGGCACCCTCGACGTCTCGGTCGGTGGTGGCGGTCCCGGTGCGGAGGACTGCACCAATGGCACCGACGATGACGGCGATGGCCTCATCGACTGTGCCGACCCCGACTGCTTCGCCAACCCCGTCTGCGGTGGCGGCGGTGGTGGTAATGACAACTGCATCGACGCGACACTGGTCGGCGAGGGTTCCTTCCCCTATGACCTGACCGGATCGACCCTCGATGGACCCAACACCTGTGATTCCAACATTCTCAATGATGTGTGGTTCCAGTACACCGCCACAGCAGACGGCACGGCGACCATCGCCACCTGCAGCCAGAGTGGTACCAACGATGACAGCGTCCTCGCCGTCTACGATGGAGCGCTGTGTCCAGGACCTGGAGCTGCGTGCATCGTCAGTAGCGATGATGATTGCGGAGCTGGCGCATTCATGTCGACCGTCAACATTCCCGTCTTCGCAGGCAACAGTTACATGGTGCAGGTGTGCGGCTGGAATGCATCGGAAGGAACCGGCACCCTCGACATCACCCTCGGAGGTGGTGGCCCAGGTGGTGGAGGCAATGACAACTGCATCGACGCGACACTGGTCGGCGAGGGTTCCTTCCCCTACGACCTGACCGGATCGACCCTCGATGGACCCAACACCTGTGACGCCGACATCCAGAATGATGTGTGGTTCCAGTACACCGCCACCGTCGACGGCACGGCGACCATCGCCACCTGCAGCCAGAGCGGCACCAACGATGACAGCGTCATCGCGGTCTACGATGGAGCACTGTGTCCAGGACCTGGAGCTGCGTGCATCGTCAGTGGCGATGATGATTGCGGTTCAGGTGCCTTCATGTCCACCGTCGATGTACCGGTGTTCGCAGGAAACACCTACATGGTTCAGGTGTGTGGCTGGCAAGGATCGGATGGAACCGGCACCCTCGACATCTCCGTCGGTGGTGGCGGTCCCGGTGCGGAGAACTGCTCCAACGGCACCGACGATGACGGCGATGGCCTGATCGACTGTGCCGATCCCGATTGCTTTACCAACCCCGTCTGCGGTGGTGGTGGAGGACCCGGTGACGAGTGTGCCGACCCCCTCACTGCGGTGGTCGGTTCAAACCCGGTCAACACGACTGCCATGACCACCAGTGCCGACCCGTACGATGACGCACAGTGTGTCGGCAGTTTCCTCGGAGACATGGCTTCCGATGCCTGGTATCAGTTCACGGCTCCCACTACCGGTACAGCCACCGTTTCAACGTGTGACCTCATCGATTTCGATAGTGATCTCGTGGTCTACGAGGGAGCCTGTGGCGCGCTGACCCAGATCGCCTGCAACGGCGATGCAACCGGCTGTGGCGGATTCACATCGACCCTCGATGTGGGAGTCACCGCAGGTAACAGCTACTACATCCGACTGGGTGCCTGGGCGATCGGCAATAGCGGTACCGGTACCCTCGACATCATCCTCGGTGGTGCACCCACCCCCGAGAACTGCACCAATGGTGTCGATGACGATGGCGACGGACTCATCGATTGCGAGGATTCCGATTGCGATCTCGATCCGGCATGCATCACTCCTCCGGAGAACTGCTCCAATGGCGTTGACGATGACGGTGATAGCCTGGTCGACTGTGACGATCCGGACTGCACCGCAGCTCCCAACTGTCAGGTTCCTGTCGACGGATTCACCTACAGCATTGCCGATACCAGCGGTTCCTACTCACCCGCCAATGGAGTCGGTAGCTTCACCGCCAGCCTGCTGGTGGAAGAGGATGCCACCGCACCGGGATTCCCCAATGACACCCAGGGATTCTCCTTTGGCGTCGCCAACGATTCTGCTCTTGCCACCGCCAGCACCTGGACTGCCGGTGCAGTCCTCGACGGCCTCAACAGCAATAGTGGACCCGACTTCATCGATATCAACTTCTACAGCGATGGGATGACGGTGGGCTGCGTGTACAGCTTCTCCAACACCGCCACGCTGCAGTTCGCCGCTCCCACCGAGATGGGCACGGTTTCCTACGACACCGTACCTTCAGGATTGATCGGCAATAACACCGGAACCACGACAACTCTCGCCTGGAGCAGTTCCCTCGGAGCGCCTCCTGTGGTGAACATCATCGTGGTCGACGGTCAGGCAAACCCTGCCGCGCTGGTCAACGGTACCGTCACCCTGGTGGCGTCCACCGGTGGATTCCGCCGCGGAGATATCAATGACGATTCGATGGTCAACATCGCAGATGCGGTTTCGTTGCTTGCAGGCCTCTTCACCGGAGGAGCCATCAACTGCGACGATGCAGCGGACTGCAATGACGACGGATCGGTCAACATCGCAGATGCGGTCTACGAACTGGCCAACCTGTTCTCCGGAGGACCGGCGATGCCGGCTCCCACCGCTCCGACCTGTGGCCCCGATCCGACAGCCGATGCCATCAACTGCGCCACTTACACCTCCTGTCCCTGATTCTTGGAGACAGGTACATGTAGAGGGGCCGGGAAGATCACTTCTTCCCGGCCCCTTTTTCTTTGCGCTGTTGCTGTTCGATTCCTTCTGCTGTCGTCGCTTCCGCTACGACAACCGATCACTCCACGGGCAATGACGGCAGCCACTCTGGCAGCATTCTCCCCGATCGAGGTGAGCGACCTCGGTCCACACCCATAACCCCAGTTCGGGATCGGTGTAGCCCGGCAGTCGCTGTTCCAGTGCCCTACGATGCGGCTCGCGCCACGCCTCTCCGGTCGCTGCTTTCACGGTGTCATCGTCATCCTGCAACGAACTACCTCCAGGCCACGCCGAATCCGCCACCCGATGGCGACTCCGCTTCCAACGCCTGAAGGGTATCGATCTACCCCTCCGGAACAAGCGATGCGCTACCCCCTTGCGTGCGAACAGATGTTCGCTATCCTGCGACGACCCATTCTCCGATCCGAGGTATTCGTGCCCGCTACCACTTCGCTGCTCCTTTCCCTCCGTTCGTGGGGCTCGCTGATGCGTGGCCTGGAACCGATCTCCACACTCATCGAGGAAGCGGCGAAGAAGGGCTGGCGATCGGTTTGCGTGGCGGAATTCGGCGACCTGGGGACCGTCGTCGAGGCAGCGAGGGTTGCCGACCGCAGTGGGGTCCGGTTGCTGGTAGCCGCCGAGGTGGAAGATCAGCAAGGTCGCTCGGCGCTCGCCATCGCCCGCACTCCTGCCGGCCGCGAGCAGTTGAATCAACTGGTCAGCAGTCGCAACCTCTCCCCCCCCGCCGAAGGATCGCAGGAGCAGCCGTTCCATCTGGTCGAGGCGCTGTGCCGTGGCTGCCACGGCTTGACGATCCTCCTCCGTGATCCGCTGCTGGCCCGACAACTGATCGAGCGACTCGGCCCCTCATGCCGGCGCCGAGTCCTGCTGGAGATCGACCGGCTACGCGATCCCATCGCCCGGGAGCACCGAACTCTCGACGCCGCCGATCAACTGGGACTGTCGGTGATCGCTTCCTCGCGGATCGGAGTCGTGGAACCGGTATCACAGCACCGTCTCGATCTGCTGGAAGCGGTGCGGTGTACATCGACCACCGAACGGATCGCCCGTGACCGGCAGAAACAGCACGACCGGAACAACTCACCGTTCCTGGCACCGATCCCCTCCCTGCAACACTGGCAACGGCTCCACCAAGATGTGCCGACAGCCCTCGACTCTTCTCGTCGCCTCGAGAAAGAGGCGCAGCCCATCGATTTCTCATCGACTCGCACCATCTTCCCACCCTTTCCCGTGGCCCCGGGGCAGACGCCCTTTGGCCTCCTCTATGAACAGTGTCATCGGGGCCTGCTGCGTCGATACGGTTCCATCTCGCAGGCGACCCTCCAGCGACTCACCACCGAGCTCCGCGTCATCGACTCGATGGGATTCGTTCCCTACTTCCTGGTGGTGGGAGACATCGTCGCCGAGGCACGGCGACTCGGCATCGAGTGTGCCGGTCGCGGATCCGGTGCCGCTTCCATCGTCTCCTACAGTCTAGGAATCACCCAGGTCGATCCCCTTGCCCACTCGCTCCGCTTCGAACGGTTCCTCTATCCGCAACGAAACGATCTACCAGACATCGACATCGACCTGTGCTGGCAAGGTCGCGACCGCATCATCGACCATGTCTACCGACGTTACGGAGCCGATCGAACCGCCATGATCTGCACCCGCACCGCCCTCCAGCTACGTTCCGCCTTCAGGGAGGCAGCACGGGCTCATGGACTCTCCCCCGCCGAGGTCGACGCCATCTCCAGACGGCTCCCTCATCGCAGCGACGAACCGATCCAGCACTGGTTGTCCAGCGATCCGGTACTCGCATCCACGGCGATCTCCCCCACCGCCCGAAGGCAGTTACTGGATGATGCCCAGTGGTTACGGAACCGTCCTCATCATCGCTCCGTGCATCCGGGCGGAATCTGCATCGCCGACCGCCCCATCCAGCAGGTGACCTCGGTGGAAAGATCGGCGAGGGGTCTCATCGTCACACAACTCGACATGTACTCCGTAGAGGAAACTGGACTGATCAAGATCGATCTGCTCGGTAACCGCTGCGTCTCCGAACTTGGTGCGGTTCGAGATCTGATCGAGGAGAGTTGTGGCACTCCCCTCGATCTCGATTCGATACCGGAGAGGTGTCAGAAAACTGCACGATTGTTGAAGGAGGGAAACACCCTCGGTTGTTTTCAGCTGGAGAGCCCGGCGATGCGATCACTGTTGATCCAGATGCAGGCCACCGATGCACGGCAAACGATGCAGGCGGTGGCCCTGATTCGACCGGGCCCCTCCGCCGGCGGCCTGAAGGAAGCATTTTGTCGCCGTTCTCGGGGGCTGGAACCCGCCACTCCACCCCACCCGGCACTGGCGACGCTACTGAAGGATCAGCAGGGCCTGCTCCTCTACGAGGAAAACCTGATGGAACTGATCGCTCTCATCACCGGGCAGAGCCTCGCTGTCGGCGATCAACTGCGGCGACAAGTGACGGGGGCCATCCGCAGCGATTCCAGCGAGGATCTGAGACGGCTGGAAGATCAGTTCATCGCTTCCGCCATCGATCAAGGATTCGGAGCTGGCGAGACTCGTGACCTGTGGCAAGAACTGCTACGGCTGGGACGCTACACCTTCAACAAGGCTCATGCAGCCTCCTACGGCCTGCTCGCCTGGCGCAGTGCCTGGCTCAAGACTCACCACCCTGCCCAGTTCCTGTGTGCACTGTTTCGACATCACGCCGGCATGTACCCATTCTGCGCCTTCGTCTCCGAGGCGAGACGACTTGGAGTACCGCTACGACTCCCCTGCGTCGAACGATCGGCTCCCACCTTCATCCTGGAGCGAGATCGATCGATCCGCATGCCGCTGTCGATCATCCGGGGAGCACGACAAACCAGCATCGATTCGGTACTGGCCGGTCGTCCCTTCAAATCACCGGAGGATCTGCTGCGACGTGCTCGCATCCCGATGTCGGAACTGGAGGACTGGATCCTCGTCGGGGCCCTCGACCACTTCGACATTCCCCGTTCCCGATTGCTGTGGCGTGCCCGAACCCGACATCGTCAGGAGGGAAGCACGCGCGACCAGATCACCCCGGGAAACCTCGAGGGGATCGTCGATGAAGGGCCACCGCTGGCTGAACTGTCATCCCGAAAGGTCCTCGATCAGGAACTGCGCCTGCTCGGTGCCGGTCTCACTTTTCATCCGATGCAGTTCCATCGAGATCTACGTCAGCGCCTCGGGTGCATATCCCTCGCTGAGGTCCCGAACAGGAGTGGCTCCAGGGTTCGGGTCTGTGGACTTCGAATCGCTTCCCGACACCACACTACCCGCGACGGGGCGATGGGATTCATCACGCTGGAAGATGAACACGAAACCTGTGAGATCACCTGCTTTCGGTCAGTCTGGACCTCAGCCCGTCGGGTCCTTCTCGATGGAACCGGCCCCTTGTTGATCGATGGAAAGGTCGAGGAGAAGTACGGGGCCGTGACGATCATCGCCCACAACGTCTCACGGCTTCCCGAGGAGAAGGAGCAACACCAGATCAGTCAGTAGAGTAACGCCTGCTGGCGAAGTTCGATGAACTGCTGACGCTCCGACTCCCGTCCGGCGATGATCTCTCGGGGAGAGAGCCCCTCTTCCAGTCCCTCACGCAGATCGGAACCACCCCACAGCAGGTCGATGGCAGGTCGATCGGAGACGAACTCGTAGCACTCGCTTCTCCAGCGAAACCGTTCGACATCGAAGCGTCTCGCCTGCTCCAGGACGATCACCCCCAGCAGCAAGGATTCGATGGTGCCTCCGGAGGCGATCTCGATATCGATGCCGTGGCATCGGCAACCCGAGAACTTCTGGAAACGAGGAGTGAAATTGACCGGGGAGAAGGAAACCCCGTGTAGATCCATCTCGAAGCAGCGCTTCTCGATTGCGCTGACCAGTCCCTTTGCATCGAACCAGGGTGCGCCGATCCGATGAAAGGGTCGCTCGGTACCCCGCCCCTCCGACAGGTCGGTCCCCTCGATCAGGCACATCCCCGGATAGATCATCGCCGTGTCGACGGTGGGCATGTTGGGTGAGGGGGCAACCCACGGCAATCTGCACTCCTCGAAGCGCATCGCTCGTTGCCACCCCTGGCACCCGATCACCTGCAGATCCGCCTCCAGCCCGAGGGGGCCCACCAGCAGGGTAGCGATCTCTCCCATCGTCATCGCGTGGCGGATGGAGAGGGGAGAGGCTCCGACGAAACTGTCGAAGCCAGGTCGTACCGTCCCCCCTTCGATCACCTCTCCCCCCAGCGGGTTGGGGCGGTCGAGGACGATGACGCGGGTATCGGTACTGGCTGCCACTTCCAGGATGTAGCGCAGCGTCGCGGCAAAGGTGTAGTAGCGAGTGCCGATGTCCTGGATGTCGAAGAGCAGTAGATCGAGGTCCTCAAGATGTTGACGACGAGGATGCAACGAGTCCTCGTCCTTCCCGTACAGGCTCACCACGGCAGGCGATGAGGAGTCGATCGGCTCCATATCCTGGGCCGTGGTTTCGAGGCCATGCTCCGGTTCAAACCAGCGGGTCACCTCGATCCCCTCAGCCGCCAGCAGATCAGCGAGGTGCACCCCTTCCCCGTCGACCGCGGATCGATTGCAACAGACTCCGATCCGTTGCTGGCGAATCTGCTGCCAGCCTCCATCTCGAATTTGATCGAGACCACTTCGCACCGGCGGAGTTTTTCTCATTCCAGACCACTCTTCTGTTCCTGCCCGGGAGCGGCCAGAAGCAATCGGATCGCCATCGCTGCCACCGCCAACGTGAAGATTCCCAGGGCGATGGTGGCACTCAGCAGGAGATCCCAATCGTAGTTCCCGGTCCACTTCCTCTCGGTGGCATCGATGGGGATCTGGAAGACGATACGAGTTGGAATCGACAGGGTTTCGGGCAACGGGTCTGCCGACCAGAACTTGAGGAAATTCGCGGAGAAATCCTGATACATCAGGAAGACGATCCCACCCATCAAGATGGCAGTAACCAGAAGTAGGATTCCGCTGAAGCGCTGCAACGACATCCTCAGAAACCATCCTTCATCAATTTCTCCCGACAACAGATTTCAATTGCTGGGACCGCCGTTGCTATTCTTTTGACCACTCCTCAGCAGCAGAAAGATGCCATATCCCGCCGACAACAGAGCCGCAACCAGGCAATACCTGCCAATCCCACTGGACACGATCATCAACTGATCGATATCGACTTCATCGGTTGTCGCCATCGACTCGTCTTGAAACAAACGAAGAGCGATCCTGCTCGAGATCGAGAGGTCTTCACGGAGTACCTTTCCAATTCCAAACATTCCATTGATGTCGGCTACGATCATCACCATCGAACTGACAAGCAGTACGGCAAGAAGCAGGAACAACACGCCTGACATCGCCTTTATCATATTGGGCCCAATCTATCTTTCCCCCGTCGATTCGATCTGATCTTGCAACTGGTCGACGATCTCTCGTGTACACGCCTCGATCCCCTCCTTCGCGGAGAGCAAGGCTCCTCCCATCAACATCATCGTGTCGCAGCCAAAGTCCTCGATCATCTCCGGAAGTCGGTCGGGCCGCATCCCCCCGGCAGGAACTGCCCACGCTGGCTTCAGCTTCGCCAGCGGTTGGCGAAGAGCTGTAGCGATCGCTCTTCCATCCTCCCGAGTCACCGGAAATCTTCCGCCGCTGTTGACGAATACCGAACCGTCAAGACCTGCCAGCCGAGCCAGAGTGCCATGGACGATCGACCCATCGATTCCCCCCGTCGACCCCACCGTGAGAAGCCCGCTCAGCGACGGATGCCCCAGATGGACACCGGGCCAGCGTGTGGTCAGCGCCCTGACCCGATCGAGACCGATCACCCACGGAGCGAGTAGTGCCCCGTCCGCTCCCAGCTCCATCGCCACTTCCATGCGCTGATCGAGTTGCTCCGAGCAGGCGATGAGATTGACCAGGAACAGCCGGTGGCGACTCCCCTGTGCTTCCCGCATGGCAGCGACGCATCTCTCCACCCGATCTCTGAACAGATCGAGGTCTTTCTCCACCAGGTTGTGATCGTCCTTGATCAGATCTCCCCCCGCTTCGGTGAACTTCTTGCACACCTCCACCAGGTCGGAGACGGGAGCCCCTCGAGGCTTCAGTGCCGTCGCCACCAGCGGTCTCCGTTTCACCTCGACGATACTCCTGACCCCCTCAATTCCATGAGCCGGACCTCGGTACTCCTGCAGCAACGGGTCGGGGAGTGCCAGGTCGATCAGGCGAACTCCCGGCATCATCGAGCAGTTTCCCAGTATCAGATTGAGAAGGGTATTGAGGTCCGATCCCGCCAAGGTCGAATCGAAGGCGATCTTGACGTGGTGAACGCCACTTTCCACCTCCTCCAGCGACAGCACATCGGCGACGATCTGCTCCTCGATCTCGGGGTAGCGGCCGATCAGTGCTTCCGGCACCTCCACCGTCAACTCCACCGCCATCGCTCGGGCCCGCCCCTG
>CBFIET010000058.1:0-4012 GCA_965661685.1 Planctomycetota bacterium | reverse complement strand
ACCTTGCGATAGACGGGGTGATCGTAGAAAGGTGACAGGAAGCGCACCGCGATCGGAGCTTCCATCGACTGCACATCGGCGAGGACCTTTTCCACAACCGTCTCGTAGGAACTCATCGAGTAGTGCGGATAGAGCGGTACCACGATGGCTTCGTCCGCTCCCGCCTGGCGCAGCTGAGCCAGCGCGCTGGCGGTGGAAGGATTTCCGTAACGCATTCCAAGTGCCACCGGACCGTCCCACAGGGCATCCACCTGTTGCGTCAACTTCTGCGAGGTGACGATCAACGGCGAGCCCTCGTCGGTCCACACCTTTTGGTACGCCGCAGCGGACTTCCTGGGCCGGGTGTTGAGAATGATTCCCTTGACCAGCAGCGCACGCTGCAGGTAGGGCAGATCGATGACGCGTTCGTCCATCAGAAACTGATCGAGGTAGCGGCGAACCGCCGGCACGGTGGGTTCATCCGGTGAGCCGAGATTGACCAGGAGCAATCCCCTGTTGGAAGTTTCAGACATGTCGATTCCCGCCGATGATCAGTAAGAGTATCCGAGTCCGACATGGATCGATTCTCCGTACGAACCATACCCCACATCGAGAATCCAGTCGTCACCGAGATGGATCAGCGAACCGATGGTTGCATGAAGTCCACTCTCGGTTCCCCTGTCGTAGTGATAGTAGCCGGTCGGACTCACTTCCAGATCCACATCGAATCGCTCTTCCCAGACGGAGATACTACCGACCCCCAGTCCACCGTAAACCGACAGCTGGTCGTTGACCCGCCACGTCGGCCCCACTGCAATCGACACACCGTGCACCTCCTGAGAGGTGACAGGATCCGCCTCTCCTGCTACCGGTAGATTGCCCACCCCGATCCCGGAAACAGCTCCGCTGAAGGATGTCTGCAGGTGCAGGAAGACCCCGGGCTGTTGGTCCCGGAACCAGTATCCGGCGAAACCGACGCCGGTGTCCTTCATCTTGGCTCCTGGTTCGAAGACCTGGAATACACCCGCCTGTTCCCCCCCCGTAACGGGAAGCACGGCGCAACCGTGTAAGCACAACATCCCCACCAGTAACGATGCGGTGAGTACGAGGGAACTGGAGATCTGACCGTGCCGTCTCATCTCGACATCCTTCCGTGGGCGGGCAGGTTCACCTCGCCGGCGACCGCACCCCTGTCGTGGATGGTGCCCCGACTCAGGCCTGGTCGCAATACATCAATCACACAGACCTCTAACTGTGACCATCCTGATCACCGAACGGTCGCTGTAGAGAGGTGTCCCGTTCCAACTCCACTCACGTGCTGTATCCTCGGGCCGGGGAGGATGGTCCGATGACGAATTGCCAGAGTTCTGCGCACAAACGGTGGAGTCAGGGTCGCATCGCCCTGGGACTTCCCGAGACTGCCGAATCGCTGCTGGAAGATCTGCATCTTCCCTTCGTCGAAGCACTCAACAGGTGGTCCCGGAACAAGGGATCCACCGTGGTGGTCGGGCTGCAGGGCTGTCAGGGAGCGGGCAAGAGTACCCTCTGTGACCTGATCGTCCCCCTCGCCCTCGATCTGTTTCAGTTACGGGTCGCCATCGTCGCCCTCGATGATGTCTACCTGCCCCTCGCGGCGAGACAACAACTGGCACGGGAGCAACATCCGTTATGGATCACCCGGGGAGTTCCCGGCACCCACGATGTCGAACTGGCCATCGAAATCGTCGAGACCCTCTCCCGGGGAGATTCCAGTATCGTGACGATCCCCACCTTCGACAAAGGCACTGATGACCGCCTCCCCTCCTCCGCCAACCAGCAGTTACAGGGGCCCTTCGACGTGGTGATCTTCGAGGGCTGGTGTACCGGCCTCGGTCCCTGTCTCGATCGCGACTGGCAAGCCCCCATCAACGATCTCGAACGCAACGAAGACGATAAGATGCTCTGGCGAGATCGGATTCGTGACGAATTGCAGGGGCCGTACCAGCAACTGTTCCAGCTCTTCGACCACCTGGCACTGCTCAAGGTTCCCTCGTGGGAAACGGTTTCCCTCTGGCGTGGTCAGCAGGAGGCAAAACTGCGGGTAGACCGCGGTGATGACGCCACTCATTCGATGGACGACGCTGCTCTACAGAGATTTCTGGATCATTACGAACGGCTCACTCGCTGGGCCATCGAATCCCTTCCCCCGCGCGCAGATTTTGTCGCCGACATCGCTGAAGACCGTTCGATTCAGCGGGTGATCGCCGATCCGCGGGTACAGAACAACGACCCCGGACAGGAGATGGTATGAAGAACTCCCCGATCTTGCTTCTTTCGGCTCTGATCACGTCACTGATCCTCGCCTCCCCGCTTCACGGTCAGGAAACGATCCCCGGAGAGGGATGGCTTCCCCTCTTCAACGGAGAGGACCTGCAAGGGTGGAGTGGCGACGAGGTCCTGTGGCGTGTCGAGGGTGGCGTCATCATCGGGGAAGGCCCCGACGGAGGATCGGTGCCCGCCAACGATTATCTGTGGCACGCTTCCCGATGGAGCGACTTCGTGCTGGAGGCGAGTTTCCGCATCACCGGAGGCAACTCCGGGATCCAGTACCGCAGCCGCCGCGCCGACGATGGAGAGGCGATCGGTTACCAGGCAGACCTCGATGCAGAGAATCGCTACAGCGGCATGCTCTACGAATCTCGAGGGCGGGGAATCGCCGTGCCCCGTGGCGAACTGGCGTCCCTGGCGGCGGATGGCTCCCGCACCACCCTGGGAGCCCATCCCGATGCAGAGAAGGCGGTGAAAAACCTCTCCGACGGTGAGTTCCATCAGATGAGGATCATCGCCCACGGCAACTCGTCGCGGCACGAAATCGACGGGATTCCCGTCTGCGCCTTTACCGATGTGGCAGAGCAGGCCGCCAGTTTCGGGCAAATCGGCTTGCAGATCCATGCCGGCGGTCCGATGCGGGTGGAGTGGAGTTCGATTCGCATCCGCCCCTGGCATCCCATCGATGGCGATCCGCTGAACGATTGCGCCAGGGCCCCGCTCACCGATCCGAACTCTACACCGGTGCCGCAGTGGATCTGGGCGCAGGGAAATCCCCACTCCGACCAGCGTATCGAACTGGTGCGAGAGTTCACCCTGGAGGAAGCGGTAGATGTCTCCTTCGCCTTCAGTGGCGACAACCACTTCGTCGCCCTCCTCGACGGCAAGGAGATCCTGCGCGGTGACGACTGGGCGCGACCGAGTCGCACGGTGATGGATGAACTCGCCGCAGGAAAGCACCGGTTGCTGCTGCAATGTCTCAATGATGGAGGTCCGGCAGCGGCCGCAGGCATCGTCACCTGGACCGGCAGCGATGGAAGTAACGGTCACCTGATCACCGACGATCGCTGGAAGATCCTCGATGGCACCGAGCTGGTCGATGTGGTGGTCAAGGGTCCGGTGGGAGTGGCAACCTCCCCGTGGGGAGACATCGGCCTCACCTCCGAGGGTTCATCCTCTCACTGGAGCCTGCCCGAAGGGTTCGCAGCGGAGGTGATTCACCAGGTCGATCCGAAGGATGGCTCGTGGGTGTGCATCGCCGTCGAGGGACCGGGGCGGTTCATCACATCCCCCCAGCGAGGATCCCTCAAACGGGTCGTCATCGACGATGACGAGGTCACCGTCACCGATTGTGCAAACTTCGGAGATGCCCAGGGCTTGTTGCTGGTCGACGGCGACCTGTGGGTCCACGTCGCCGGTCACCGCAAGGATCGGGGCGGATTGTGGATCCTCTCTGACCCGGATGGAGATGGTTTCTTCGATGAGGAGAAGCGACTGTCGGCGATGGGGCCCGGCGGAGAACACGGCGTCCATGCCCTGGTGCGTGGGCCCGAAGGAGATGTATGGACGGTGGTCGGCAATCACATCCACGTTCCCCAGGAGTTGCTGACTCGCGATCGCGACCGCAACTGGCAGGAGGATCTGATCCTGCCTCGCATCTGGGATCCCAACGGTCACGCGGTGGGATACAAGGCCCCCGCCGGACAGATCCTGCGCATCGATCCAC
>CBFIET010000057.1:0-3332 GCA_965661685.1 Planctomycetota bacterium | reverse complement strand
GGCGGATCCGGAAGCCATCAGTTGCTCCGGAGTTCCCTCCTCGACGATGGTTCCACGGTCGAGGACGATGATGCGATCGACATCGGTGATGGTGGAGACGCGGTGGGTGATGACCAGGGTGGTGCGATCTTCCATCAGTCTTGCCAGGGTGTCACGGATCTGCCGATCGGATGCGAGATCGAGATGAGCCATCCCTTCGTCGAGGATCAGCAGCTGTGGATTGCGAACTATTGCCCTGGCGATCCCCACCCGTTGACGCTGGCCCGCCGACAACTGTTCGCCCCGTTCGCCCACAATCGTTTCCAGCCCTGCAGCAGACGTTTCCTTACTCGTCGTCGAGCCGAGGGCCGCCGGTAGGCCCACTGCCACCGCTGCTTGACGCACCTCTTCTGCCGAGGCGGAAGGTCTGCCGAAGTGAATGTTCTCGCGGATGGTGCCGTGGAAGAGAAAGGTCTCGGCGGGAACGTGGGCGACCCGACGTCGGTAACTGTCCGCCTGGATCTGGTCGAGATCGAGGTTGCCGACACGAATCTGTCCCTGCCGGGGAGCGAGGAATCTCAATAACAGGTCGGCGATGGTTGATTTGCCGGCACCACTGGATCCGACCAGTGCCACCGTTTCGCCCGGTTCCAGGCGCACGCTGATCCCCTCCAGCAGGGGCACATCCGGCTGGTACCGGAACTGCACATCGATCATCTCGATCGGTGCATTCAGCGTGTCGCAGGGGATGGCACCATCGATGTCCTGGATCTCCGGTAACTGCTCACGGATCTCACGCACTCGCTCGAGAGCGACCTTGCCCTGCACCAGTTGCAGGTACAACTCGACGAGAGCGTGCAGCGGTGCGAAAGCCATGCCGAGGTACAGTCCGAGGGCGACCAGCACACCGAGAGGCATCTCGCCGCGCACCACCATCATGCCGCCGTAGCCGTACAGGATGGCGCTGGAGAAGACGAGACACAGTCGTGGCAATCCCGATGCAAAGGCACGGGTGCGCTGAAAGGTGAGGATCTTGCGGATCATCCGGTGGCCGATGTGAAGAAAGCGAGCCAACTCGCCCCGTTCGCGGCCGTGGGTCTTGACGGTGCGAATCCCCGACAGCGTTTCCATCACCTGGGAGGCGAGGTCTGCCGCCAGTTGCCGGAGGCTCTCGGTGAGCCGTCGAATCGTTCCGCGGTAGGCGAAACCGATGGCCAGCGCCAGCGGAAACGGGATGGCGCAGATGAGGAACAACTTCGGCTGGTAGAGAAGGGCTGCGATCACCACTCCGATCAGTGTCAGGACATGGGTCACGAAACCGAGCAGGGCGCCGGTCGACAACTCCTGTAACTGGGTGAGATCACGGTTGAGCCGGATGATCACCTCTCCGAAGCGGGTTCCGGAGAAGAAGCGGGGAGACATCTTTTGCAGGTGCTCGACGAAGTCGACACGCATGTCGAGGAGGACCCTGGCGGTGACGGCGGCGTACATGGTGGCATGAACCACTCCGAGACCGAATCGGATGGTGGCGACGCTGATGATGGCGACGGGGAAGATCCAGATCAGATCTTCTCGCCCCTCGGTGAGAACCCTGTCGATCAGTTGCTGGATCAGGAACGGTTGCAACAACCCGAAGCAGGTGGTGAGACCGAGGATCCCCAGCAGAAGTGCAAGACGTGCCCCGTACGGTGCGAGGAACGGTAGCAGGCCGTATCTGGCGACGGGCTGAGGTGGTTGAGCGGGCTTCATCGGTTCTCTCCTCGAGATGGATCGGACCCCTATCAGAAGGTCCCGGCGGCTCCGATGCGAGGGGGGAGACTGGTCGGGGGTTGCTCACTTCCAGGTTCTGGGATACTCCATAGTGGTTCTCGGAGGTGTTAGCCACGATTCTCGAGTGATTCACGGGTTTACCCCGATCCGGGTTCGGTTCTGTATCTCCAGTGACAGCGGTATCGAACGTCCAGATGTGCCCATTCAGATGTGCTCATTCGAGTCCACGGATCGGAGTTTGCGGATGCGATCAGCCTCCCCCGGTAACGGGTCCTTCATCCTGAAGTCACTGCTCCTCGCCATCCTCGTCAGCGGGGCGGCATACCAGCTCTGGCAGCCGCAACCGGTCACCGCTCCCCAGCGAACCGATGCGCCAGTCAGTTCCTCTGACAGTGGAGACCGGTCGGCGGGAACCGAGGTGGTGACGGGAACCGAGGTGGCGAGCGCCGAGGACAGGGCACCTCGATTGCCCTCCGCCGCAGCAATGTACTACCAGGAGCTGGCACGGTCGAAGAAGCAGACGCTGCAGGATTCACCCTCACAAGATCCAGCGACTCAGGATCCAGCGACCCCCGCTGCCGGGGAGCAGGATCCCCCGACCCCGACTCCCGGAGAGACCCCGGCCGCCGATCCCCAGGATCCTTCCGATGAACAACCGCGCGCTCGTCGAGGACGACGTGGCCCGGGAGAGGGACAGGGGAGACGTGGCAATCGCCAGGGGCGACGGGGGCGAGCCGCTGCTCAGGAGGGGGAATCGCCTCCGCAAGATGGTGAAGAGGCGCAGCTCGTCGAGGGCGACGCCGAGGACGGCTCTGCTGAAGAGGAAGACTCTGGCGAGGAGTCACAGCAAGGACGCGGTGGCCGTTCCCGCGGAGAGCGATCGGATGCCGCCAGGAAGAAGAAGCCGCGGGAGGGAATTCCCGTCGAGCATCCTCTGATCGAGGAGCGTTGCGTCGTCTGTCATGTCCGCGACGACGAGGGAAAGATGTCACGCATCTCCTACATGAGAAAGACACCGGAAGCGTGGGAGATCTCCGTCAAGCGGATGGCGCGTCTCTACTTCGTCTCTCTGACCCCCGAGGAAGCGAAGGAAGTGGTTCGCTACCTCTCCGAGGAACATGGTCTGTCCCGCGACGAGGCGAAATTGGCGATGTACGAGAGTGAGCGGAGAGTCCACTGGTCCGAAGAGGATCAGGAAGAGGCGTTGCGTGAGACCTGTGCCGATTGCCACACCCTTGGACGGGTCTTCTCGGAGCGACGCGACGAGGAGGAGTGGAAGTTGCTCAAGGCCACTCACCTGGCGCTCTATCCCCTGGTCGGTTTTCAGTCCTTCCGTGGCCGCAGCAGTTCCGGTGGAAGAGGCCGAGGCGGGGAGAGCGGATCGGGATCCTCGTCGGAAGGGGGGGCTCCCTCCCGTTCCAGCCGGGGACAGGATCGCGCGGATCAGGTCCTGGCAAAACTCGCCGAGGAGCAGGGGCTGTTCAGCGAGGAGTGGCGCAACTGGAACCAGGAGAAGCGCGAGGTGCCGCTGGAAGGTCGGTGGATCGTCAAGGGCCACGAGGTGGGTCGCGGACCGATCCGTG
>CBFIET010000056.1:0-97116 GCA_965661685.1 Planctomycetota bacterium | reverse complement strand
CCTTCTCGCTGGGCGTCCTGCAGCGCTTCCAGCATCTGCCCCATCCCCGGTCCTGATTCGATACCCAGTGCCAGCAGGTCTCGGCCATGAAGAAGCGGCTCGGTGGGAGGTCCTATCGCCTTCCACTCCGTCCACATGTCGTGACAGGTCCGGTACAACTCCATGTCGGCATGACTCCCCAGGCAGTCGACGCGACACAACTCAAGCAACTCCTCGAATCCGGGCTCCTCGAAGACCCGATAGCGACGTGCCAGGCGCATCTGCGGGATGTTCATGAAGACCAGATGTCTCCTGACCAGGTATACGATTCGCTCCGACTGTGCGTTGGAGAGACGTAATCGGTCGCAGATCCCCTCGGTGATCGTCGCTCCCAGTTCATCATGGCCGTGAAAACGAATTCGATCCGCTGCCTCCTCGAAGGTGCCCGGTTTCCCCACATCGTGCAGCAGGGCTCCCATCGCCAGTTCAAAGGATGGATCCTCGAGGTGAGAGAGCACCAGACCGGTGTGAACGAAGACATCCCCTTCCGGATGAAACTGAGGTGGCTGCTGCACATCCCGCATCTCCTCGATCTCTGGCAAGATGTGCTGCATCAATCCGCTCTCGGAGAGCAGGTTGTACCCCTTCAGTCTGTGGGGAGAGACGAGAATCCGCTCCAGTTCATCTCGAATTCGTTCGGGACTGACATCGTCGATGTAATTCGATTCTTCGACCAGCGCAGTCCACGTCTCATCATCCAACGGGAAGTCGAGTACCGTGGCGAAGCGAACCGCTCTCATCATGCGCAGGCGATCTTCCTTGAATCGATCTTTCGCTTCTCCGATGGCACGGATCACCCCCGATTCGAGGTCAGCCACTCCACCGACATGGTCGACCACCTGTTCCTCATCGATATCCCAGAAGAGACCATTGATGGTGAAATCGCGCCGTAGAGCATCTTCTTTCTCGTCGGTGAATCGAACCGAAGCAGGATGGCGACCATCGGAGATTCCGATGTCCGCACGGAAGGTCGCCACCTCGATCTCTCCCTCTGCCTCGATGATGCGAACCACACCGAACTGGGCTCCGACCAGCACCGTCTTCTCGAACAGAGCGTCCACTGCATCGGGCAGGGCGGAGGTGGCGAGATCGAAGTCCTTCGGTTCCTTGCCCAGCAGGTGATCCCTCACCGCCCCCCCCGCCAGCAAGGAGCGATGTCCAGCCTCGACAAGACGCCGATGGACCCGCAATACGTGCTCGGGGATCGCCAACTTGTCGGCGGCTCCTTCGTTGGGGGTTGATCCGGTCATCGTCGTGAGTTCTCCTCCTGGGGCTCCCCTGGTGACGGGGAGGTCTTCAGAGGATAACCGACCAGGAGCGATCAGGGTGCCGAAAGGTTAGGCCAGATCTGCCCGCTTGATCACGGGAGTGCGATGACCAGCGAGAAGGACGATCTCAGGCGGATCCGGGCACTCGGTGCTCAACTGCATCAGCACAACTTCCGCTACTACCTCCTCGATGATCCGCAGATCTCCGATGCCGAGTACGACCGCCTGATGACGGAACTGCTCGAACTGGAGAAAAGATATCCCGCCGCCGTCGATCCACAGTCACCAAGCCAGAAGGTGGGAGCCACCTGGGTCCCCGAAGATTTCGTTGCCGATCGATTACCACCTGTAGATCACGAATCTCCGATGCTGTCGCTGGAAAATGCAATGGGACCGGACGAGGCGAAGCAGTGGCTGGAACGGGTCCGCAAGGGCCTGTCCCTCGGCGAAGACGATGCCGATCCACCGATGACGGTGGAGTACAAATTCGATGGGGTCGCCCTCTCTCTGCTCTACGAAGATGGCGTGCTGATACGAGGCGCAACCAGGGGTGACGGTCTCACCGGTGAGGAGGTCACCGGCACCGTGCAGACGATTCGATCAGTACCGAAGCAACTGGTCGATGATCGCCCTCCGGCAAGAATCGAACTGCGTGGCGAGGCGATCATCACCCACGCAGACTTTGCGGAACTCAACCGATCCAGAAGTGCAGAGGAGGGTCTCTTCGCCAATCCTCGCAATGCCGCAGCGGGCGCCCTCCGGCAACTGGATCCGCGCATCGCCGCCACCCGCCCCCTCGATGTCTTCATCTACGGTGTCGGTCTTCAGGAGGGCAGTGACCTCGACACCCAGCAACAGCTGGTCGAAAAACTACCCCACTGGGGATTTCTGCCCTGTCCATTCCTGCGCTCGGTCGACGACTTCCAGCAGTTGCAATCGATCTATCAGGAGGTTCTGGATGGACGCGAAGATCTGCCCTTCGACATCGATGGTCTCGTCATCAAGGTCGAGGGGGACGATCGAAGAGAGCAGCTGGGGATGCGCGCCAGATCGCCGCGCTGGGCGGTCGCCCTCAAGTTCCCGCCACGACAGGAAACCACGCAACTCATCGACATCCAGGTGCAGGTGGGAAGAAGCGGAGCGCTGACCCCCGTCGCCCACCTCGAACCGGTACAGGTCGGCGGTGTGACGGTGTCGAGGGCGAGCCTCCACAATCCGAAGGAAATTGCCCACAAGGATCTGAGGATCGGCGACACGGTGATCATCCAGCGCGCAGGAGATGTCATCCCACAGGTGGTGAAGCCGGTGGAATCGCTGCGCGATGGTAGCGAGACTCCCTACAGTTTTCCCGACAGTTGTCCCGCTTGCCAGGAATCGGTGTGGTGTCCCGAGGGAGAAGTGATCCCCCACTGCCAGAATCTGCAGTGCCCCGATCAGATCCGTGGGCGAATCGAGCACTTCGCCTCGCGCAGGGCACTCGATATCGATGGGCTCGGTGAAAAGTTGATCGACCAGCTGGTCACAGAAGGACTGGTGAGGACACCCTCCGATCTGTTCCGGCTGGAAATCGATGCGGTGGCCGAACTCGATCGCATGGCGCACAAATCGGCGGATAATCTGATCGCATCGCTGGAGACGGCGAAGCAGCGATCCTTCTCCCGGCTGCTCCACGCTCTTGGAATCCGTCATGTCGGTGAACGGGTCGCCGAATTGATCGTCGAATCGCAGGGCGATATCGACTCCCTGATGGGGGCGAGCAGCGAGGTGCTGGAGGAGATCGACGAGATCGGTCCTGCCATCGCTGCATCGGTGGCGGACTTCTTCTCGAGAGACCCGGTGCGGCAGGAGATCGAATCACTGCGCGCAGCCGGATTGACGCTGAAATCGCAAGGTAGCGACTCCAGCAGCAGTAGCGAAGGACCCTTCGCTGGCCTGACGGTGGTGATCACCGGCACCTTACCTGCTCTCAGTCGAGACGAAGCAAAGGCGATGATCAGCGCCGCCGGTGGCAAGGTCACCGGATCGGTCTCCCGAAGCACCGATCTACTACTGGCCGGTGAAAAAGCGGGCTCGAAGTTGAAAAAGGCCGAAGATCTCGGCGTCGAGGTGATCGATGAGGATCAGCTGCGTCAACGCCTCGGTGATGGAAGTGAATCCTGATGGAGATCGCAAGTTGATGTAAGATCTGTCGATTCAATCGCACCGATCTCGACGACATGCACGACATGAAGGAGGCAAACCGATGAATGAGCAGCCGGATAGCAACCCGGAAAGAGGCCACTGGGGCAGTCGCTGGGGATTCATCCTGGCCGCAGCTGGAAGCGCAGTCGGGCTCGGCAACATCTGGAAGTTCCCCTACATCACCGGTGAAAATGGTGGTGGATTGTTCGTCCTGATTTACCTCGCCTGCATCGCATTCGTGGGTCTCCCCATCATGCTCGCCGAGATCATGATCGGTCGCTCTGCCCAGAAACAACCGGTGGGAGCCTTCAAGAAGATACAGGGAAAAGACTCACCGTGGTCGGTGGTCGGCTGGTTCGGCCTGGTTGCTGGATTCGTGATCCTCTCCTACTACATCGTCGTCGCCGGTTGGTCGATGGACTTTGCACTGAAGTCGGTGCTCAACTTCACCGAACCGGTCGAAAGGGTAGCCACCGTCGAGGCAAAGGTGTTCCGTTCCCAGTCGACCGACGAGGGACTGCGTGAGTACCTCGCCGAGATCCGAGCAGAGCAACAAGCCCGAGATGGAGTCAACGCCATTCACCGGTCGGTCAAACCTTCCGTGTGGGAAGCTCACGAGATCTGGGAAAAGGTAAAACTCAAGAACCCGCGGCGAAGTTACAGCGAAGACCCTGAACTTGCCGAGGCGATCCCTCTCGCCACCATCAAGATGATCGAGAAACAGGAAGTCCGCGATCGTGCGCTCAAAGATGCCCGGGCGCACTTCGATGCGATGTCGATCGAGGAGGTCTCCGCCGCGGCAGAAGCCACCAAGCGACGGGAGATCATCGCCAGCAAGGTGGGTGCAATATTCGGGGCGACCGCAACGGATGGATGGACCAGTAGCTTCTGGGCGACGCTGTTCATGGCGCTGACGGTGATGATCGTCGCAGGAGGAATATCGAAGGGGATCGAACGGGCCTGCAAGGTTTTGATGCCGATACTGATCTCCCTCATCCTGGTGATGGTGGTGTACGGGATGTTCCAGCCCGGCTTCGAAGCTGCGGTTCGATTCGTCTTCGAGCCGGATGCATCCAAGTTACGAGCCAGTGGCGTTCTCGAAGCACTCGGCCACGCCTTCTTCACCCTGTCGCTGGGTATGGGTGCGATGATCACCTACGGCTCCTATCAGCAGAAGAAGGAAGGGATCGGACGGACCTCCCTGATGATCGCCCTCTTCGATACCGTCATCGCCTTGCTCGCCTGCATGATGATCTTCCCCATCATCTTTTCTTACGGGCAGGAACCGAGTGCAGGACCAGGTCTCGTCTTCATCAGCATGCCACTGGCCTTTGCGGAGATCGGCACGGGGGGGCTACTGCTCGCCATCATCTTCTTCGGGTTGCTGGTGTTTGCCGCCCTCACCTCTTCGGTCTCGCTACTGGAAGTCGTTTGCTCCTACTTCATCGATGAGAAGGGATGGCCCCGCAAGAAAGCGGCAGCCGTGGTCGGCCTCGCATGCCTCGCCTTCGGTATTCCCTCTGCATTCGCCATGGATCCCGGGTTCTTGCTGGAGAGCTGGGAGGGTGGCTACGGAAAGAACTTCTTCGACACGATGGACCACCTTGCTTCCAACTGGCTGCTGCCACTGGGAGGACTTCTCATCGCCATCTACGCCGGCTGGATCATGCCCGGTCGCCTGCGCGACGCCGAAGTCGCTGACATGGCACCGGCACTGGTGAAGGGGTGGTTACTGCTGATCCGGTACGTGGCCCCGGCTCTGGTTCTGGTGGTACTGGCCCAGAAGATCGGAATCCTCGACATCAACGAGTTGCTGGGGTGATCGACCGACCGGCGTAGCAGGATGGAGATCGATGACCGAACAGATGGGACGGGTACTGGCCCTTGCGGTTCGACCTGCAACTCGACAGGTTCCAGAACTTCGATCGCAGATCGAACTCGATGTGCAACAGGGTGTCATCGGAGATCACGGAGACCGGCAAAAACGCCAGGTCACCATCCTCTCCAGTAGCCAGTGGGCTGAGGCGTGCGCTCAGGTCGGCGCCGAGCACCCGTGGACGGTACGCCGGGCGAATATCCTGGTGGAAGACCTCGAGTTCACCTCCGAACTGGAAGGTACTCGATTGAAGATCGGAGACACCACACTCCTGATCCATGGTGAACTGGTGCCTTGCTACCGGATGGAGGAGCAGGTTGCCGGCCTGGAATCAGCACTGGAAGTGAGCTGGCGAGGTGGCATCTACTGCGAGGTGCTTCGAGGTGGCAACATCGAGGTGGGCTCCCCGGTGCAGGTAACCCTCACCACTAACGATCGAGAAGACGGATGAACGCCGCGATGACGGCGGGATCGATGACACCGTGCTCTCGGATGATGAACTCCCTCAGGACGTCGAAGGCAGGTTGTCGAGGCCGCCCACCGTCTCCCGATGTGCGGTGATCGAAAGCGATGGCAGCGCAGGCGATCCGCAACGGCAACTTCATCTTGTCAGGACTCCAGCCGAGGGGTCCAGTCCCATCGATACGCTCGCGCCATCCTTCGATGATTTGATGTGTTCCCCCGGTGAGGGTCGTCGGCAACGGGACTTCAGGGCGAGCATCGGCCACCTCGTGCAACAGAAGACCGGCGATGATGTCGTGGATTCCTGCAGTCCCCACCCTCCCCATCGCTTCCGCCAGTTGTGTCCCGTAATAAGCGACTCTCCAGCAGCGCGCGTGGAACTCGGGCCGATCGACTCGAATCGAATCCAGGATGTCGATGATGGCTGGCATCGGATCCTCTCGACGAAACTCCATGGAGTATTCAAGGAAACGATCGGGAGCCTCTTCATCGAGGGGGTGATTCCACCTCTCCAGCACCGACTCCTGCAGGTAGCGTTGAAATCTGCCGCGGTCTACACGGTCCATCCAGACCAGATCGGTCCCCGCCTCCAGTAACTGTCGACGCAACTCCAGGTCGATGATCTCCCCTTCTCTGCGGCACACTACCGTGTGCGAATCGAGGCGCAGGTAGAGAGTCACCGGAGAGACTGCCGAATGGATGAAGGAGGTGAGGGGAATCGGTTCAAGGATCATCTCAACTTCACCGGAGCCGGTGAAACTGGAATCATCTGTACGCGGAAGACCGGCGCCATCGGCGCGCCGGAAGTTGTGGTGCGGGCGGTCCACGTTTCCTCCTCGTCGATCATTTCGAGATCGAAGTGGGGTCCACGGCAACGATCACCGTCCACCCCGAGAAGGATACCATCGTCTGGAAATCTACGGGGAGAGGACCCCCTGAAGTGCTTCTCGTGACTGCTGGGCCGCTTCCTGCACCACCTCTTGCCATTGCCGCTGGGGCTGTTTCTCGAAAGCCTGAACGATGCCCCTGCTCGAGTTGACGAGGGCGCCGAGCCCCTGCGCATCGAAGGCGGGAGCCAGTTCCTCGACGCTGCCCCCCTGAGCTCCGATTCCCGGAATCAACAGGAAGGAGCCGGGGGACGCCTGCCGCACCGTGGTGATCTCCTCGGGATAGGTTGCCCCGACCACCAGTCCCACTCCGTGGAAGCCGCACTCTCCCATCGATTGATCCCCCCACTTCTCGGCAGATCTTGCGACCTGTTCGAAGATGGGAACGGGATCGTTGTCACGCTTCTGAAATTCACCACCCCCAGGATTGGAGGTTCTCGCCAGCACGAAGATTCCGCGCCCCCCATCTCGAACCCTGTCGAGGAATGGCTGCAGGGAATCGCTTCCCAGGTACGGATTGACCGTCAGTGCATCGACATGAGGACCAGGAGTCCCCGGCTCATCTCCGAGTAATGCCTCGGCATAGGCGGTAGCTGTCGATCCGATGTCACCTCGTTTGGCATCGAGGATGACGGGAACCCCGTTCTCTGAGGCGCAGCGACACACCACTTCCAGTGCTCTCCAACCACGCCAACCCCATCGCTCGAAGAATGCGATCTGTGGCTTGACCGCCGCGGCCACTTCCGCAACTGCTTCCACCACACCACAGCCGAGGCGAGTGAGAGCGTCTTCCGGATCTGCGCCATCGATGGACGCTGGCAAGCGATCGAGGCGAGGATCGATTCCAACCACCAAACGACTCTCGATGCTGTGGATCCGGGTTGCCATCCTGTCTGCGAAGTTTCCATCCATCGTCATTGGTCCGCTCCATCTTCACCGTCATCGACCCCGGAAGCTTCCAGTGCAAGTCGGGCCCGCTTACTACCTTTCTCGAATCGCTCCCGCGCTTCGGGAATCACCTTGTCCAGCCCCTCCAGCACCAACTGCCCCTCACTGTAGGCCTCGAGAGCAGGGGACGGAAAGCCCGCTTCGTTGAAGGAATCTCCCACCACCAGATAACCGAGCCACGATTCGTCGACACCGTACATCAGTCGATAGAAGTGTTCGATTCCATCTTCATTCACCTGCTCCACGAATCGATTGCGATGCATGAAGAGTGAGCGAACCAGAACCGGGTCCTCCTTCCACCGGTGGAGCAGGGCTTCCAGTGCGGTGGTGGCGACATCGTAGAGGTGAGCGATGCGGTGTACCTTCTGAGGAAACATGTCGTGCACCTCATCGAGTACCGCTTTCTGTTCCAGTTGAAGATCTCGACCAGGAACCGATCCTCCCAGAGAATCGGTGCCGTAGGTCAGCACGTTGTAGTGCTCCTCCTTGAGGATGCTCAGTTCATGATAGATGTCGTTGACGAGGCGATCGATGAAGTCGGTGCTATCCTCGGTCCTGAAGAGGCGGTGACACACCTCCTTGAGGGGAACCAGGTATTCGTCTCGAAGTTCTTCCATGTCCTGGTTGGAGAGCAACTCGACCAGTTCCCTCGGAGACAGTCGGATCTCACCACGGGGCTGATCGAGTTTCTCGACATACCCCTGCACCACCTCTTCGTAGCGGTCATGCAGCAATAAGAACGCTCGACGCGACCGATAGAATCGCTCGACCACTCTCCACACCAGTGATCCCTGGGTATCAGCGAGCACTTCCCGCCCTTTCCTGTTGAATCCCCGGCTCCTCCTCGCCCCCCACTTGCGGGCAGCGAGCACCTGAGATGAAGGACTCCAGGATGAGGTCCCCGTGCGGTGTGAGAAAGGACTCCGGATGAAATTGCACTCCCCAGGTCGCCTCGCCGGGAATTCCCAGCCCCATCACCATCCCCTCCTCATTCCAGGCGGTGATGTGTAGATCTGCGGGCAAGTCGTCCCTTTCCACCGCCAGCGAGTGATATCTCGCTGCCTTGAAGGGGCTCGGTAGGGCCGCAAAGATGCCGTAACCATCATGAAAGATCTGCTCCGGCTTGCCATGGCAGGGAAGTCCGGTGGCTGAAACCCGTGCACCGAGTTGTTCGGCGATGACCTGATGCCCCAGGCAGACGCCCAGGATGGGAATCCGCCCCCGGTACATCTGCAGGGCACGGGCCGCCAGGGCGGCATCGGATGGAGCCCCGGGACCGGGTGACAGCAATAGCCGCTGGGGGTCGAGCTGCTGCAGTTGTTGCGCAGTGATCTGGTCACAGAGCCGGACTGACACCCTTGCTCCCAGCCGCGACAGCGCCTGCACCAGGTTGTAGGTGAAGGAATCGTGATGATCGATGACGACCACGTGGGGACCGTTGCCGGGGAGATTCCACTCCCCGTTGCGTCCTCCCGTCGCCATCTCCTTCGATCCAGAATCGTCCAGACCTATGACATCACTTCCCTTCTTCGAACCCTGGAGGCCGATGTTACGGTGCCGGTGGCGCTGAGGCCAATCATCCGGACCTCGTGGAAGTGCCAATAATACATAGACTTACGGCTCCAACACGGATTCCGTCACGAACCAGGCCCATTCCTTGCTACTGTTTTGCTGGATTTGGATTGGAGCCCAAGGCGATGCGAAACAACCTGTACACACTACTGTCGAGCCTGCTGGTGATCACCCTCGCCGGCTGTGCCCCCATCAAGACTCAGGTGGAATCGGTGTCCCCCTTAGCCGGGGCCATCGTCAACGTCGACGATCTCACCACCGTCACCACCATCGAGGTTCTCTTCGATCACCGCATGAACATGGAGACTCTCAACTCCGAGAGTTTCCTCGTCACGGGAAGTTCCAGTGGTGACATCACGGGCACCTTCGCCGGTGTCGGTGAAAATCGGCGGGTGGTCTTCACTCCGCTGGTTCCGCTGCTGGTGGACGAAACCATCTCGGTGCAGTTGACCGGCTCGATCCAATCGCAGTCGGGTAAATTTCTCGAGCCCTACTCGTGGAATTTCACCATCGATGGGGATGTGATCCCTCCCGGAACTGGCTTTGTCCTCGATTCGATGACTCCCTCCATCGAGAGTCTCAGCACTTCCCCGTCGGCAATCCTGCAACCGAAATTCTCCAGCCCGTACAACCCGTTCCTCGCCTCCGGTGCTACCGTGGTGGTGGAAGGATCTCGCTCGGGAACCCATGTCACCACCCTTCAGGATGTGTTGATCGGGATCGATACCCTTCACATCGCCACCGATCGCGATTTCCTGGCGGGAGAACGCGTCACCCTGTCTCTTCAGGACGGTCTCTTCGGTCTCGATGACACTCCCCTCGACCCGACCATCGTCGGAGTCACCATCCGTAACCTCGGATCGGAGTGGCCAGGAACCCAGCTCGATGCAGGAACCGCTCTCGGCAGCGGTCGCGTGGTGTTCCTCGATTCCGATGCGGACGGCATCGACGAGTGGGCGATCGTTGCTGAAAGTGGCAGCGTAGTGCTACAGGACGCCACCCCTTCCGGTCTCGGAAGCAGTGACAGCTGGACCCTTTCTGAACTGGTGTCGGACGCCGCAGTGGGCGACTTCGACGGCGATGGACGTACCGATCTGGTATGCCTCGGAGCCACCGGAGAGAGACTTCACCTGCTCCGTGGATCTTTCAGCATCGCACTTCCCCTGGAAGACCCGGTGGAGATCTCCCTCGCCACCGTTGCCACACGCCTCACCGTTGCCCATGCCGACGAGGATGGCATCGCCGATCTTCTGTTGAGCGGAAGCAACGGTCTGTCGGTCGCCTGGGGATCCAGTGCCAACCCCCTCACCCAGCAGGCATTGATCGATGCCTCCGAGGTGATCGGTCCCCCTGCAGCTTCCGATGTCGACGGCGACGATCTGATCGATCTCATCGCAGCCCAGACCGATGGATCTCTGTTGATCCTGGCCGGCGATGGTGGAGGTAACTTCACCAACGAGGGAACCATCAGTGGCTACTCCGCAGCAGTGGGAGTACTCGCCGGGAATCTCGATGGAGATGGTCTTCGCGATCTGCTGGTGATTCCAGGTGGCAGCGACACACCCTCGTCGCTGCTCTGCGATGGGGACATGAACTTCTCCCTCAGGGTGCTCTTCAATGGAGTCGCTCATCCGGGAGCACAACTGGTCGATTGGGATGGAGATGGTCTCCTCGACTGCCTGACACCCGTTGCAGGGAGTTCTTCGTTGAACTTCTCCGCCGGAATCGGCGACGGCAACTTCGCCCAACCAACGTCACTCACCCACGGCACTCCGATCACTTCCTTCAATCTCGGAGATGCGGACGGCGACGGCGCCCTCGACATCGCCCTGCACGAAAGCGCAGGAAACTGGCAGATCACACGATCAGAGCCGATCAACCTGCCACCAGCAAACCGCTTCGAGGTTGCCGATATGACCGTGGCCCCCGGTGAACTTGGCATCTCCTTCCCGGTCCTGCTCGACTGCGAGCAAGATCTTCAGGGCTGGACACTGGTCCTCAAGTGGGAGCCGAGTGTGATGAAGGTCAATGATCTCGACTCTCCCGGTACTGCTCTCGATCAGGTCGACTTCAGCAATGTCAGCATCGACAACACTGCTGGCGTCGGCATCGTCGGAGTGATCGTCGACTTCGATGGTTTTGGCACCCAGGTGCTTGCTGCCGGTACCGATTACGAGATCGTCATCGCCGACGCCGACATCGAGAACAGTGCACCGGCGGGTGATCATCTGTACGGTCCCTCCGACGGTCACAGTGCCAACGCCTCGCCGCCCACCGACAACGCCTTCGTCGTCGCTGGCCAGAGCGTGTATCCAGAACTGGTACTGGGAACCATCACCGTCAATGCATCGCCAGCGACAGACGATGGAGATCCTCCTTCCGAGGAGGAGCCCACCTTCCTGCGCGGCGACGTCAACGGCGACGGCAGCGTCAATCTGACTGACGGCAGTCAGTTGCAGCTGTGGGTCACCGGTGTCGGCACCATCCCCGACTGTCTCGACGCCGCAGATGTGAATGACGATGGGGTGGTCAATCTGTCCGACCCCATCGAACTCTTCGACTTCCTTTACCAGGGCTCCAATCCCCCTCCGGCGCCCTATCCCGCAGCGGGTCCCGATCCGACCGCGGATGGGCTGGACTGCAACAGATAGTCCGACAGGAATACCGGAACCCCCGATCCCGACCAGGCTCCCAGGCCTCCCCCGCTCCGAGGTACTCTCCAAACTCACCCCGGATCCTGGTCGGGTCCCCTTCCCTCACCAATCCACGAAAGCACCCTCCCTGGGGGCCGATCTGGTCACTCCGGGAGCAAATCTTTCGGCTCTTTTGTTGTCCCCAGATTTTGAACATCTGCGTCGTGAAGCGGCTCATATCTGGATTTCCTAGCCTTCTTCAAGATGCCCACAAGTTGGGCGTTGATGGGGAGCCCACCCCTAGATATGGTGCGGCCCACACCCGGAGAAATTCGGTCCCCTGCTCGACGGAGCGAGGAGACAGGAAGCCCGGGTAAGGGCTCGATGGAGTTGAGATATTCCTCGGAAGAAGCCACCGCGTGGGTCGCAGTGCGGGACGTCACATCGTTCCTGACCACTGCAATCGACAGGTGACTTCCGCAGTGCTGCGAATCGCAGTGATGCGGATCGAGATGACTTTCTCAACTTCGATTCGATTTGGTTTCCATCGGGGGCAGCATCACCGATGCTACACGGTGGTCAGTAAAGGGGGTTCGACGCCGATTCTGCCATGATCGTCATGGCTCTGAAGCGACGGCGAACTGAGGGGAATACACCACTTCGCAACTGATCTTGAAGGGGAAGTGGTCAGGGTTAGAGGAGCATGCTTCCAGCATGTGGGGAGTCGGGCGATTCGTCGTCAGGCAGCGTGAGGAACGAGACCTCGATTCATCGAGAGGGAACCTGGCAACGATGCGGTCCCTTGCACGAATTGAAGTCCTTGAGATTGGATTTGATCTTCCCGGTGTTGGTCGATGACGAACACCTTTGAACCTCGGAGAATGGGACCGGAGCTGGAACACAATCATCCGATTGCGATGAGTCATCCGATTGCGATGAGTTCCCGACCGATCCAGACCCTTCTGTCAGTGCACGGTCAGTGACAAGAAGAGTCGACTACCTGGTTCTGAAGCCTGCGATCCAGGCTTCTCGCGGAGTGGTTTCATCGCGCCAGTCGCGTGGCGAAAAACCACCTCGGGAGGGGTCGGGATGGGGCTCCTCTCGTGGGAAGATCCACTTCACTCTCTCCCCCACACTGCTCGAAACGATGCGTAGCCAATCCCTGAACGGCTGGATCAGAGGGATCGGAAACGGACCACTGACGGAACGACTTGAACGTCGGAATCGTTGATGAGGAGTAGTTTCCGTGTTGTTCGTTACTGGGATGTGCGCTGAGAAATTGCGCAGGATCATGAGACTCCACGGAAACCGCGGAGCTATCGCACGGGGAAAGAGGACATCGAGTTGAAAATTGAACGCCGCTACACAGTTAAAGATCAGGGTCCATACAGCAGTTTCGAGATGTCGAAGAGGGCATCGGAGATTCGAAATCCGGATGGAACCACGGTGTTCCAGCAGGACGACATCTCGGTCCCGAAGGGGTGGTCACAGGTCGCCACCGACGTGCTGGCCCAGAAGTACTTCCGCAAGGCGGGAGTTCCTCAGGTAGACGAGCAAGGTGAACCCTTGCTCGACGAGTCGGGCGATCCGATCCTCGGCGGTGAAAACGATTGCCGTCAGACCTTTGGGCGCCTGGCAGGATGCTGGACGCACTGGGGATACGAGAATGGCTACTTCGATTCATCCGAAGACGCCCGCGCATTCCATGATGAACTTTGCTACATGCTTGCGGCGCAGATGTGCGCTCCCAATTCTCCCCAGTGGTTCAACACCGGACTGCACTGGGCCTACGGAATCGATGGGCCACCACAAGGTCACCACTTTGTCGACCCCAGCAGTGGCGAGGTCACCCAGGCCACCAGCGCTTACCAGCGTCCGCAACCTCATGCCTGTTTCATCCAGAGTATCCGCGACGACCTCGTCGGGGATGGCGGGATCATGGACCTGTGGACCCGAGAAGCGAGGCTCTTCAAGTACGGATCGGGAACCGGCTCCAACTTCTCCTCCCTGCGAGGAGAAGGTGAACCGCTGTCAGGAGGAGGAAAGTCCTCGGGCCTGATGTCGTTCCTGAAGATCGGCGATGCCGCTGCGGGAGCGATCAAATCGGGAGGAACGACCCGCAGGGCTGCGAAGATGGTCAGCCTCGATCTCGACCACCCGGACATCGAGGAGTTCGTCACCTGGAAGATGAAAGAGGAGCAGAAGGTCGCCGCCCTGGTCGCGGGTTCCAGGATCTGTGCCCGCTACCTGACCAAGGTCCTCGCCAGTTGCCATCAAGGTAGCGGAGAGGAACGCACCACCGACGTCGATCCTGCCAGCAACAACGGACTGACCGCCGCCATCCGCGAAGCGCGTGCACACTCGGTACCGGAGCCATCGATTCAGCGCATCCTGCAGCTTGCCAAGCAGGGAATCGTCTCCATCGAGTTCGAGGAGTTCGATACGGGGTGGGAGTCAAAGGCATACCAGACGGTCAGCGGCCAGAATGCCAACAACAGCATCCGGGTACCGAATGCCTTCTTCGAAGCATTGAATAATGACGCCGACTGGGACCTCCTCAAGCGCACCGATGGAGAGGTCTTCCGCTCGATTCCCGCTCGTAAGTTGTGGAATGACATCGCCAACTCGGCATGGTCCTGCGCCGACCCGGGAGTGCAGTACGACACCACCATCAACGAGTGGCACACCTGCCCTCAGGATGGGCGGATCAATGCCTCCAATCCTTGCTCCGAATACATGTTCCTCGACGACACCGCTTGCAACCTCGCCTCCTTGAACCTCGTCAAGTTCATCGACGAAGACGGCAACTTCGACATCGATTCGTTCCAGCACGCCACCCGGATCTGGACGATCGTTCTGGAGATCAGTGTCTTGATGGCATCCTTCCCCAGTGAAGAGATCGCAAGACGCTCCTACGAGTACCGCACACTTGGCCTCGGATACGCCAATCTGGGCACCGTCCTGATGCGCATGGGGATCCCCTACGATAGCGACGAGGGTCGCAGCATCTGCGGAGCGATCACCGCCATCCTGACCGGAGAGTCCTATGCCGCCAGTGCGGAGATGGCGAAGGAACTCGGTCCGTTCCCGGCATTCGAACGCAATCGCGAGGGGATGCTGAGGGTGATTCGCAATCACAAGAATGCTGCCTTCGATGTTCCGGTGGCGGAATACGAGGGACTGACAGTCTTCCCCAGGGCTCTCGACACGGCCCACTGCCCGACGACCCTCACCGAGGCGGCTCGGGAATGCTGGACCCGCGCCCTCGATATGGGCGAGAAGTACGGATTCCGTAACGCCCAGGCCACCGTGATCGCTCCTACCGGAACCATCGGATTGGTGATGGATTGCGACACCACCGGAATCGAGCCGGACTTTGCGCTGGTCAAGTTCAAGAAACTCGCTGGTGGTGGCTACTTCAAGATCATCAACCAGAGTTTGCCTCCAGCACTGGAGATCCTTGGCTACACGAGGGAACAGGTCGAAGACATCATTCACCATGCCACCGGGCACAGGAGTCTCCGAGGGGCAGCGGAGATCGATCACGCTGCACTGCGGGTGGCCGGATTCGACGAAGCGGCCATCGCGAAGATCGAGACCACACTCGAGAGCGCATTCGACCTCAGTTATGCCTTCAATGATTATCTCCTCGGAGAGGGATACGCCGAGAACACCCTGGGATTGACCGGCGACAAGCTGGCGATGTGGGCGGTGAATCCGCTCCAGGCCCTCGGCTTCACCAAGCAGCAGATCGAGGCGGCAAACCTGTACGTGTGTGGAACCATGACCATCGAGGGCGCTCCACATCTGGCGGATAAGCACCTGGCAATCTTCGATTGCGCCAATCGGTGCGGCCGTCTCGGCAAGCGTTTCATCCGATCGGATGCGCACATCTTGATGATGGCTGCGGCGCAGCCCTTCATCTCGGGAGCCATCTCGAAGACCATCAATATGCCTACCGAAGCTTCGGTGGAGGAGGTCGCCCAGTCCTACACCCTCGGCTGGGAATCGATGCTGAAAGCAGTGGCGCTGTACCGCGATGGCAGCAAGTTGTCGCAGCCACTCTCATCGTGGGGCGAGGAACTGGAAGAATCGGAACTCCCCGAGATCCCCTCCTCGATGCCAGCGAATGTCGAGAAGGTAGTCTATCGTTACCTCGCTCGCAGGAGACGCCTCCCCGATCGTCGCAGTGGTTACACGCAGAAGGCGATCGTCGGCGGACACAAGGTTTACCTGAGGACCGGCGAGTACGACGACGGCTCGCTCGGCGAGATCTTCCTCGACATGCACAAGGAAGGTGCCGCCTTCCGTAGCTTGATGAACAACTTCGCCATCTGCATCTCCCTGGGCTTGCAGCATGGAGTTCCGCTGGAGGAGTTCGTGGAGGCGTTCACCTTCACCCGATTCGAACCGAACGGGATCGTCGCCGGAAATCAGAAGATCAAGATGTCGACCAGCGTACTCGATTACATCTTCCGGGAGCTCGCCATCAACTACCTGGGCCGCAATGACCTCGCCCAGGTGCAAGAAGACGATCTCCGTTCCAGCGCGATTGGATCCTCGCCTCCACCGGAGTTCACCGATGAGGAAGAGGTCTCCGTCTCCAGTGACGACGTCAGTAGCGGATTCCACACTTCTCCCTCGGGGTCTTTCGATGCGGGAAGAAAGTTCGAAGCCGAGCCTGCGTCAGTTGCGACCCTGTCGGACCGGCAAGAATCGCGTGCCAAGGGTTATACCGGCGACCCATGTCAGGAGTGTGGAGCGTTGACGATGGTTCGAAATGGTACCTGTCTTCGCTGTGACACCTGTGGATCGACGACCGGCTGCTCCTGAACGAGTCGCAGTTGGTTTACTTATTCAAGAAGAGAGAAACAGAGGAGGTGTGTGGTGGCAGTAAAGGCTGATCGCTGGATTCGAAGAATGGCTGTCGAGCATGGCATGATCGAACCGTTCTCTCCCACCCAGGTGCGAGAGAAAACCGATGAGAATGGTCAGTCCCAGAGGGTGATTTCATACGGAATCTCCTCCTACGGCTACGACCTCCGCGTCTCCAATGAGTTCAAGGTCTTCACCAATGTGCACGGCTCGGTAGTCGATCCGAAGTCGTTTGACGACCGCTCCTTTGTCGACATCACCACCGACTGCTGCATCATCCCGCCCAACTCCTTCGCACTGGCAAGGAGTGTCGAGTACTTCCGGATTCCAAGAAATGTCATCACCGTGTGCCTCGGCAAGTCCACCTATGCGCGCTGCGGGATCATCGTAAATGTCACGCCCTTCGAACCAGAATGGGAGGGACACGTGACCCTGGAGATTTCCAACACCACTCCCCTTCCGGCAAGGGTGTACGCCAAGGAGGGCCTGGCGCAGGTACTCTTCTTCGAGAGCGATGAGGAGTGCGAAACCTCCTATGGTGATCGTGGAGGGAAGTATCAGGGGCAGACGGGGATCAATCCTCCCCGGATGTGATCGGGACCGGTGGCATGACACCGGTACGGACCTTACGATCCGGACAGGGAACCCCCCTGATAACCCGGAAAGAAGGGGATCACCGTGAGCGAAGAGTCTCATAATTCAGACGAGGCGAGGGTAATCCCCTCCTGCAATTCCGCATCGGAGTGCCAGCAGATTCTGGATCGAGCTCGCGACGGAATTCGTATCTCGACAGCGGACGCCCTGGCCCTCGCCCTCCACGCCGAGGAGGACGCCCTTTTCGCCACCGCGGATGCGATCCGCGCCAGGTTCCACCCCGACTCTTCGGTCACCTACGTCGTCGATCGAAATATCAACTACAGCAACATCTGCACCTCAGTCTGTTCCTTCTGTGCTTTTTACCGGAAACCTGGAGATGCAGAGGGCTATCTTCTGAGCCTCGAGGAGATCCACGACAAGGTCGAGGAGACGATTGCAAATGGTGGTAGTGGAACCCTGATGCAGGGAGGCCTGCACCCTGATCTGCCACTCTCCTGGTACACCGATATGCTCAGGAGCATCAAAGATCGACATCCTGATTTCTACCTGCACTGTTTCTCTCCCACCGAGATTCACGCGCTCTCCGGCGTCACCGGAATCGATCACGAATCTCTACTCGTCCAGTTGAAGGAAGCGGGGCTCGATTCGATCCCTGGCGGCGGCGGAGAAATTCTCGTCGACGTCATCCGCAAGAGAAGGCGCTCTTCCTGTGGAGCCGATGACTGGCTCGACATCAGTGCTACCGCTCACCGGCTGGGAATCCCGACAACCGCCACGATGATGATCGGGCTGGGTGAGGCGGATTGGATGAGAGCGGAGCACCTGCAGCGTGTTCGTGAGGTGCAGGATGATACGGAGGGATTCATCTCCTTCATCCCCTGGACCTTCCAGCCCGACAACACACCGCTGGGCCGGAAGATCACCGAGCGCGTCTCCGCCAGGGAGTACGCACGGTGGCTTGCAGTTTCCCGAATTTACCTCGACAACATCAAGAATCTTCAGGTTTCGTGGCTGACGGTGGGTCTCGATGAAGGCCGAGAGGGTCTTCGGCGCGGGGCCAATGATCTCGGTTCCGTGATGATGGAAGAAAATGTCATCTCCGTTGCCGGAGCCAACCATACCGCTACCGAAAACCTGCTGAGAAATACCATCGAGGAAGCTGGATTCATTCCGGCTCTGCGCAACGCCGGCTACCAGCGACTGGCGAGTCGACCGGTTCCAACCTCTACTTCAACTTCTGGAGAGACGATTTGAGCGGTCCACTGATCGATCCTACCCGTGACCGTGAGGAAGTAGCTCGAGCTACTGAAGCACTCGTCTCGGGCTGGACGATTCCCGAGGTGATCCCCCAGGGGATCTGCACCGCTGTCGTCCCTGGAACCGAATGCCTCGATGGAGTGAGACTGCTGGCTCGAACGCTGCATACCGTGGTGCTCAGAGCTCGCCCCAGAACCCTGGTCCTCGTCAGCAGCAGTGCCATCGATGTGCCGCGGATTCGTGCTGTCGGTGTTCTCTCCACCAGTCTCGGGGACTCCCCCATCGATGAACGTCTGGCCGCCAGGATTGCCTCCTTCTGGCCTGGCGATCTGGACATCATCCCCGAGGGCGAAGATGAGGATTCCCTGCCCGGGCTTCATCGCATCACTCCCCTGATCGCCCACGTGTTGATTCCTGGATGCCGAATCGTACCGATAGAGATTCCCGAGGTACATTCGGAGAATTTCGATCCCATCGGTGTCGGACAGGAGCTGGGACGTCAGCTGAACACCGATGTAGGGTGCAGCCTCGTTGCTGCCTGCACATTGCTGCCCAGGGAGAATCGATCAGGTCCATCATCGGATGGGATCAGTGGCGATGCCTCGATCCTCAAGTACCTTCTCGATCCTGCAGTTGCAGACCTGGCAAGCGCGGTAACGGAGAATCACCAGATCACTGGTGGAACTCCACTGGTTCTGGCGACATCTCATGCGGTGGAACGAGGACGACAGCGAGGCTTCTTGCTGGAGCACTCGGTGGTCGAATCGAACGACCAACTGGTCGGTGCTGCCGCAGTGGTTCTCTAGGAAGGACTCGAGATGGACTCGATCGCGACCGGCAACGGTGATCAGGGAGATACCGGCATCCTCGGGGCTGCCCGTCTCGACAAGCATCATCCGAGAATTGAAGCCTATGGCTGCGTCGATGAGCTGAACTCCGAACTGGGAGTGTGCCTGGCGATGCGATCGAACACCGGTTCTCCACTTCCCGAATCAATCGCTACCCAGCTGGAACAGATGCAATCGATGCTCTTCTCCATCGGTGCCGACCTTGCCCAGCAGGATTGCGGGCTCGAAGGTGGCAGCAAGCCCAGAATCGAGCAAGCCCACGTCGATCTCGTCACCGGCTGGATTCACACCTGGGAGGGAGAACTACCTCCTCTGAAACAGTTCATCCTACCGGGGGGCGACGCCATCAGCGCACAGTTGCACCGAGCGAGAACTACCTGTCGGCGAGCAGAGCGACGGGTGGTTGAATTTTCACGCACTTGCGGAGAGGGCGTCGATGTCATCGTGATTCTCAACCGATTCTCTGACCTGCTGTTTCTTCAGGCGCGAGCAGCGAATCAGGCGATGGGAGTCGAGGACAGGCCATGGAAGCAAGAAAACGACTCCTGAACCTCTCAGCTTCGCACGATCTGATCGAGGAACTGTGCCTTGGTGACGGTTTGATCGTGTAACTTCACCCCTGCATCGCTGGCGACCTCTTCGAGGTACTTTCGAACCGCCACCTCTTCTTCACACTCCACCTCGATCTCCCAGCGATATACAGCGCCGGGAAACTCGGTTTCATCGACCTCGATTCGCCAGTCCGGTGCCACCAGATACACCCGCCTGGTGTTGTGAACCCTTCCCCACTCCTGCAGGTGGAGCAGAGGATTGCCGCACCTCGATCTTGCATCGATCAGTGGGGTCGCTTCGAGTGAACCTACATCGTGCCGGTCATCCTCGATGTCTCGTGCCAGAGTCTGATCGATCTCTTGCTCGATCTCCTCCGAGTCAAAGACTCCTCGGTCGCTGGATTTCTTGATCTTCAAGGTGAGTAAAGACCTGGTCGCTTCGACACGGAGGCGCAACATCATCCCTCGATCTGCCAGGATCCTTTGCTGATCGAAGTAAATGTTTGCCTGAGCGATCTCTTCCTGGAATCCAGAGAGTGCTGCACACATGCGGGTATGGTCACCCTTGTCAGCAAGCACCAGTTTCAGTTCTCGTTCTCGATGGCTCACTCTTCTTCTCCCGAGACCCCGAACTCGCGCAACCAGTGATCGATCTGTTTCTTGCTCCGGGGAGGAGCAGGCTTGTCAGACTCTGATCCCTGGATCTTCCTGCCGGAACCGGCCTTCAACACCTGCTGCCTGAACTCGGCACAGGACACCCATTCGATACCGGCTCCTCCAAGACGACTGCCGATGTCGGAGTGATCATCCGTCACGATCTTTATCTTGCCATCAGCACTCTTCTTGCGCGCCAAAGACAGGATCTGATCATCCGCCGAGGTTCCGCGTCTTGCGATGGAAGTGTGGACGCCATGGCGATCCCCCGATGAGGCTCCGCCGTCGTAGACGACATGAATTTTCTCACCGGAACTCTTCACTCGACCCAGATCATGATCGAGCAGTTTTCGAGCGGATTCGAGGCCGCTCTCCTCCATCCTCTGGCGTAACCGGGGGTCGGAGTGGATCAGATTATTACCGTCGATGATCCATATCGTCACGGGAACCTGCTAATCGAAGTCGAAGATGGATGGGGGTTTCTTGTCGGGGTCTTCGTCTGCCTTCTTGAGACCTTCCTCGAACATATCTTCGAGACGTTCCTTCTTGCCCTCTTCAGAATCGAGGGCCTTCTTGAACTTCTCCTTGGCCCGGTCCACCCCGCTGGTGGCGTCCTTGACCGCTTCCTCGAAGGACTTCTGTTGTCCGTCCTTCCCCTTGGTGACCACGTGAAAGATTCGCCGTGCGCGCGGATCAATCGTCAATTTGGTATCACAGCAGGGACAATCGACCTCGAAGAGTCCGTCGGGGCGCCCGCTCATCTACTTCATCCTTCCGTAGATGAGACCGAGAACCTCGTTACGAGTGGCCAGGTTTTCTCGTATCACTCCACGCATCGCCGAAGTTGTCATCACGCTCCCTGGCTTCTTGACCCCTCGCATCGTCATGCAGGTGTGACTCGCCTCGAGGACCACCGCTACACCCTTGGGCTCGAGTGTCTGGCTGATCAGATCTGCGATCTGTGCAGTCAATCTCTCCTGGACCTGCGGCCTGCGAGCAAAATGCTCGACCGCTCGAGCCAGCTTGGAAAGGCCGACGATCTTGCCACCTGGAAGGTATGCAACGTGTGCTTTGCCCGTGAATGGCATCAGGTGATGTTCGCAAACGGAGTAGAACTCGATGTCCTTGAGAAGAACGATCTCGTCGTAGTTTTCATGAAACACGGTATTGAGTACGCCAGAACTGGGCTCGTGTAAGCCAGAGAAAATTTCTCCGTACATCCGTGCCACTCGATCGGGGGTGTTCAGCAATCCTTCACGTTGAGGATCCTCACCGACTCCTTCGAGAATCAGTCGAACACCTTCACGAATTTTTTCTCCGTCGAACTGATCTGGAGATTCATCACCATTGCCTTGCAAGAAATCACTCCCACCCTGGCTGAAGATCCACTCGACCGGAAAGTGAGTAGAAAGCTATCGGATTGTCCCAGACGATCTTGCGAATCACATCCTCGGAGAAACCTTCCCTGCGCATCCTCCACACCGTGCGTGGGACGCTGAGCGGATCTGACGGCCCCCAGTCGCAGGACGAGTTCACCATCATCCTCTCTGGACCATGTCGTTCAAAGATCGCTGCTGCGCGTTCGGGAGAGAGCTTGGTGACGGGGTAAACGGTATGCCCGCACCAGAACCCATTATCGAGGCTCGCCTCGATCGTCTCCTCGGTGTTGTGATCCATCAAAATCCTCGACGGATCGAGATCCATATCCTGAATCACCTTGATGGTCCTCAGGGTTCCCTCGAGTTTGTTTCGATGGGGAGTGTGGATCATCACGGGGAGACCGGCATTGAACGCCATCTCCAGCTGCTTGCGGAGAATCGTTTCTTCATCATCAGTGATCAGATCGAATCCGAGTTCCCCCACCGCCACCACCGACGGACGCTCGAACCACTCTTCCATCCGGGTCAGGACTTCATTGGCGAGGGTCAGATCATTGGCTTCTCGAGGATTCACACCGATGGTGCAGTAGTGCTTGATGCCATACTGGGCAGCACGTTCCGCCTCGAAATTGGTGATGTGGTCAAAGTAGTCATAGAAGGTTCCGGCGTGCTTACGCGGCTCGCCAAGCCAGAACGATGGCTCGGTGATGGCCACGACCCCTGCCACCGCCATCTTCTCGTAGTCATCGGTGATCCTGGAAATCATGTGGCTATGTGGATCAAAAATACGCATCGAATACCTTTCCTCCGATTGCGACGTATCGAATCGGGTTGATTCAACATGGTACCGCATGAATTCAGGCCTTGGGAAGTGCTCCCACCGCTGCTCGGACCAGTTCAGTGCCCGAGGCCTTCGGCGTCAATGAGGACAGAATCTGCGGTATATCGGTCCTTCAGGAGAGGTGATGCTCCAGCCAGCGCTCTGCATCGATCGCCGCCATGCACCCGCTCCCCGCCGCAGTGATCGCCTGACGATAGGTGAAATCCTGCACGTCCCCACAGGCAAAAACACCCTCTACGCTGGTCTTGGCCCCCTCCTGACAGCGGATGTATCCGTTGTCATGAAGGTCTACCTTTCCCTCGAACAGTTGCGTGTTGGGGGTGTGCCCGATGGCAACAAACAGGCCACTGAGGTCCACAGTACTCTTCTCGCCCGACTTCAAATTCTCGACGACGACACCACTCACCTTGTCATCGCTGTCGAGGACTTCCGTGACTGCAGAGTCGAACATGAACTCGATCTTGGGATTGTCCATCGCCTTCTGCTGCATGATCTTGGAAGCTCGCAGGGAATCTCGGCGGTGAATCACCGTCACCTTACTTGCAAACCTGGTGAGGAATGTGGCCTCCTCCATGGCGGAATCCCCGCCACCGACGATGGCGATCTCCTGATCCCTGAAGAAGAACCCGTCACAGGTGGCACAGGTGCTGACCCCATGCCCCATCAAGCGACTTTCTGATTCAAGTCCTAGCATCTTGGCACTGGCTCCGGTGGAGATGATGACGGTTTTCGCCTCGATCTCCTGGGCGGTACTCTTGATCTTGAAGGGGTGACTGGAGAAGTCGACCTCGATCACGTCTTCATAGACCACCTCGGCACCGAATCGCTCCGCCTGCTTCCTGAAGTTCTCCATGAGGTCTGGCCCCATCACGCCTTCAGGAAACCCCGGGTAATTTTCAACATCGGTGGTGAGCATCAACTGACCACCACTGAGAGAGCCTGCAAAGACGAGCGGATTCAACTGTGCCCTACCGGTGTAGATCGCCGACGTGTATCCAGCAGGTCCAGATCCGATGATCACAACATCACGAGCCATCGAGTCACCTCATTCCGCGACATGGAGTTGCCCGGACATGACGGGCAGCAAAACCGATTCAGGCCCCCTTGAAAGAGCCACGAAGTTGCGGATTATCACCTGAATCCCGCTGTAATTCCTGGCATCCCAGGACAATTTCAATCATCTAATTTTGAGGATGGAGTGATCCCATCGAGGGGTAGCGGGGTTTTCCTTGAAGAACCTGTTTCCTCGATCGGTTGCAATCACCCGGGAGAGGCGTCGTCGAGGCGAGAGTACCCGGTTGCAGCCTCGCGACAATGACATAAAATGTTTCCAGTAAATGGCTTACATGAACACCCAAGGCGAGAGGCGAGATATGAACTTCCCATCCACAGGAAAGATCCTACTCCTCGTGATGTGGATCTGCGCCTGGCACCTCACGAGTAGCACCCCCCCCGCACAGGCACAGGTGGATCCATCTCCTGAAGAGGTCGAGGAGAAGGACTCCAGCATCGGGCCGGTCCCCACGGTAGATCTGGGCGATGAGTCCCTCAATTCCGATCTGGAACGCTTCCATCGAGAACTCGAAGAGCGCAAGTTTTCCAAAGCTCTCGCCAGCATCAAGCGACTCAAGAGCAAGATGAGGAAGGCACAGCCCCCCATCTCCGAAGTTCTCGAACGCTGCTTCAAGGAAGCCCAGGCTGGAGTCGTGCTCGACAAGGCGACCCGATACTTCGACAAGGGGCGGATGAAGCAAGCACTCGCCATCATCGAAAAAGAAGACCCTACCGGTACTGCATTTGAAGGCTCCCTCCTCGGAGAAGAAGTCGCAGAGATGCGTCAGACGGCATTTGAAGATGTTTATCTGCTGCTGTCAGATTTCGAGAAATCGACTGCTTCCACCGAGGAACCGGAAGAAGATGACGAGGGTGAAGGGGAAGGCCCTGATCGAAGAGGGCGAGGCGGCCAGCAGGGTAGAAACTACAAGATCATCGGAGGAAGCCGGGAGGATGGAGATGTCCGCAACGGCAAGTTCGCCATGCACTGGCAAACCGGCGACAATCTCAGCTGGGTGAATATTGGCGATGAAGTGTTCGGGAAGATGGTCGATGAAGGGATCAGTCTCACCGACTACCGATACCTTCGAATCTCCATCCGTTGCGAAGATCCCAAGGCAAGACCGCAACTGCTGTTCCTCTTCGATGCAGAGGGAGGCCAGGTCAATCCTCCACGAGGAGGAGGGCGCCGTGGTGCCAGCCGAGCGTTTCAACGAAACGGGTACAATTCAGCCCTGGTCCCCAAGGGTCGGTGGCAGGATCTCCGGCTCGACCTGAAAAAATTCACACGCAAGGGTGAGGTGGACTGGGACATGGTCGAGGCGTTCCGAATCGTCTTCACCGGCGGTCCCGATAGCCTCATCATGATCGACGACGTCCGCCTGGAGAAGCCTTAGGGATTCTCCTTGTCCAATAGCGTCAGTTCTGGATGATCTCTCCAGGGGGAGAGATACCATTGCGCAACTGGATCGCTGAGCATCCAGACCTCATCGGGGTCACTGATCACTTCCTGCCGCTCCAGGTCAATGGTGCCTCGGCGAGGGCAAGACATCGTCTCAACGGAATCACCCTGTTGCTCCTGATCCCCTGTTTTTTCACCTGCGGAATCTCCTCGAACCGGCTCATCCAGGCGCAGGATCCCTTCGAAGACCCCTTCGAAGAATCCACCTCAATCCTCGACACGGCAGAAGATCTTCTCTCTCCCGGCGATTCCAACAGCGGTGCATCCATCGATGTGATCCACGGTGGCCGCATCCACGTCAGTGGTCCCAACAACGTCCCCAATCTGAGCATGGTCGCAACCCTTCGGGTCGAAGTCGATTTGCAATCAGAGACGGAGTCGTCGCAACAGTCGGCACAGTTCAGGGGTAGTGACTTGCGATTGGAAGGGAGTGCCCTCGATGACAATCACTACCGATTCCGTCTCGATCTGGATGGAACCGACTCCCCAGGACTCTTCTCGGAGGCATGGGTGGACCGGCGTGTCTCCGGACTCTTCCACCTTTCGGGGGGTAGGATTCCCAACTTCTTCGGTCTGAAGGCTGGCTTGCCTCGAGAAGACCGGCTCTCCTTCAGTTCGGGAGTTCTCGACTGGCTCTCGGAAGGCTCCAGCTGGTCGCTGCGAACCGGCGGCCGCTGGGTTGAAGATGCGGTGATCTCCGATCTGCAGGCTCGCTTCGGTGGTGCGGCAGATCCTGGTGGAGAGTACTTCGGTGGTTCTGGCATCTCTGGCAGGCTGAGCATCGAACCATTCAGTCCACTGCTGTTTGGAGGCCCTGGTGCCGCCGACACCCCCGGGAGCGGATTCTCGATGTTCGTGGCGGGACGAATCGATCATGACGTCGCGGGTCGCATCCAGGTGCGATCGCCGGGAAACACCTCTCTTCTCAACACTCAACATCTGTCTGCCAGGAGTGTTCGGTGGGTCCAGGCAGGCTGGAGATGGCCAGTCCGTCACTGGCTTCACCTCGAGAATGAGTGGATGCGACAGGGACTTCACGGTGTCGAGATGGGTACCGACCGTATCGACCTTCCCGGTGAGTTCACCGGATGGAGATTTGGAATCCGCACCCTTCTGCCGGGAACGCATTCGCTGAAAACCCGTTACGGACCCGATCTTCCTCCGGCCAGATACGACGCTCCTGGCCAGTACGATGCACAAGGAGTGGAGATGCTCCTGGAGTACGAGCGGGCGAACCTGGCAGAGCAGTTGCAGCATGAGGGGTTGCTGGCGGCAGGCTCCGCCTCCGGTACCGTCCAGATCCTCAAGGTAGGGCTGGGAATCCGCCCCAGACCGTGGCTCCGCTGCCTCCTGGAGGGGGCCTGGATCTCCACCGAGGAATCGGCGGGGATCTACCCGGAAGACGACGCCAACAGCATCCGCTTGATGCTGGAATTTGGCGGATAATCACCGATCCGGTCATTCCTTCCGGCATCCACGCCCTCTTCTACCCGTTCCTGGTCAGCATCCGTGGGACCTGATTTGCCGGGGATGACATTCTCGTCGTACTCTTCTCAGGACCCCGGACACTCTTCATCAATTCGATGAATACGGATCGGCGCCCAGGAATAGGAACTGAGATGTCTTCGGGAACCGGTACGAGATCCTCGCAGGCGGGCTTGACCCTGCTGGAAGTGATGATCGCCATCGCCCTGCTATTGTTGGTGAGTCTCAGTGCCGCACTGGTACTGCTCCCCGTTCTCGACGAACAGAACTACACCCGCGAGGTGACCCGGGCCACCGGCCATACCAGGGCAGTTCTGGAAGAGATGTACTCGAGAACACTGGAAGACCTGACCAACGATCAGGATGGATATCTCCTCCCTTCCAACTGGCCCAAGAAGGGGCGCCAGGTCTTCGAAGAATCCCCGACCTTCGAAGAACTCAATGACCTGACGATCCCGACCCTCGATGTCGCCGTCTCCGACATGGAGGCGGACCCGCTGGAAATTCTCGTGACCGTCACCTGGCAAAGCCGCGAAGGTGATGTCTCCGAACATCAATTCTGGGTCGTCAGAACCCGCTAGGAGTGACGATGAAGAAAACGATGTATGGAGGACGGGAAGAGGGAGCAACCCTTCTTGAAATTCTAATCGCAACGATCGTCTTGATCGTGGTGCTGGGATTGAGCCTTGCCGTAGCAACCAGTTTCACCCAGTTCGGCCAGGAGGCCGATGCGGACTCTGCTGCACAACTCGATGCTCACCTGACCTACAGCAGGGTCGAATCGGTTCTGCGTCAGGGCTGGAGCACGCCGATCATCGCCGCTGACGGAGAATCGTTGACCGTGGATGTTCTGGGGTATTCGTGGGATCCGGTCGCCGACAACTGGCAACGGGTCGATCCAGCCACCTGGCGACGTGAATACGATCTGGCAGCAGGATCTTACTACTTCACGGATGCCGACGGTTTTTCCCTTCCGGTGGTGACCTGTACCATCGAATGGATCCGCTCCTCCTCCGATCCTTCAAGTGAGGACTACCACTTCGGAGATGTGACCTGCGAACTCGCCGACGACATCGGTAACCAGAGTGAGTGGCTGATGGCAAGTCGGATCGGCACCCATCAACTCGCCGACGACGGGATCACCAGGCTTCAGGGGCTCACATTTCAGCTCCAGGGCATCTCGATCCAGGTCGAACTGAACCTGCAAAGAAAAGAAACCGATATCCCTTACAAGGTACGTAGTCTCGTGAAGAGGCGAAACTACCTCGAGGACTCCCAGTGATTTCCACCTCCACTACACCTACCTCAACTCCTTCACTGGATCGCTCCTCCGGAAAGAAGATGATGTTCATGGCTGATCAAAATCCACCTCCCTGCAACAAGATCATTCGGAACCCCTCTCAGGCGGGAACCGCAATGCTTGTCGCCGTCTTCATGACCCTGGTCCTGGGGATGCTCTCCGCAGCGACCGTCGCCACGACGATGACTCGAAGCAAGGATTCTCGATTCCAGCTCGATCGCTTGAAGGCGAGATCACTGGCAGAAGCGATCCTCGATGCGGCGCAACGAGACATCCTCATCCGAACCGCAAATTTCGATGATCCCTTCGCTCTCTCCGAAACCACCGCCGGATCGGTGGTGATCGGCGGAACCAGTTACGCATGGAATGCAGTGGACCTGACCCCCTCCGTATATCCCGACAGCATGGAGCCCAATGGCTGGAGAAAGATCAGCGTCCTCTACGATTCCACTGATATCTCCGGCCCCACCCAGGAGATCTTCACCAGAGTCGTTCAACTCTATCCGGGTACCTCTCCTGATTCGGGAGTGGTGCTCGATCTCGCCTCCAGCCATCTGCGCCGGACCATCGAGGTACAGAGGAATCCACTCTTCGACTTCGCGATCTTCTATGACGACGACCTGGAACTTCTCCCCGGGCCGAGCATGACCTTCGCTGGCAAGGTTCACGCCAATGGCGACATCTATGTCGGCGTCGGCGGGTCCAAAACCCTCACCATCGATTCCGATTACTTCCGCTGCACCGGAGAGATCTACCGGGAACGAAAGAACAACGGCAGCACCACCTACGGAACGGTCAGCATCAAGGACTCCGAAGGGAACTTCCAGACACTCGGATCCAGTGAAGATTTCGAGGCGTTCTCCGATCCTCAGCAGTGGATCGATTTCGCCGACGATCGCTGGGGCGGCACGGTTCAGACGGGAAGCCACGGAGTGCTGAATCAGAATGCCCCCGACATCGGATCCATCGCGAACGACGGCCACTATCGAAACACCGCAGATCTCGTCATCCGGAATGACCGGATCTACCACACCCAGGATGGAGTAGAGGTCGATGTCACCTCACAGATGCCGGGTGCCATCAGCGAGAGCAGTTCCGACATGTACGATGCGAGGGAAGAAACCTACGTTCCCATGACCGAAATCGATCTCTCCGACAGTAACTTCCAGAACTACATCACAGGAGTCAACTCGGACGCAGATCCCACCAATGACATCCATCAGGTGTATGCCTATCGCTCCCCCGACCCTGAACCGGTCAACTGGGATCCAGGACTTCTGGGTGGATGGCTCGAGGGAATTCGCCTCAAGAATGGATCGTTGCTTCCTGACGATCTGCTCTTTGTCAGCGAGGACCCGATCTACGTCGAGGGGGATTTCAACAGCACCGACAAGAAAACGGCTGCTGTCGTCAGCGATGCGGTAAACCTGCTCTCCAACAACTGGGACGACGACCGGGAGCCCGGTGACAGTTACTCCGACATCTCCTCCGCCGCCGAGACCACCTACAACATGGCGATCATCACCGGCAACGTGAGAACTCCCGATGGCGGTGGAAACTACTCCGGTGGACTGGAAAACCTCCCTCGCTTTCACGAGAAGTGGTCCAACAAGAAGGCCAACATCAACGGTGCCTTCATCAACCTGTTCCAGAGTCGGGTTGCCACCGAGAGATGGGGGAAATCGGGGGTCTACAGGCCACCGATTCGTAACTGGCTCTTCGACGACGACCTGCTCGATTCCAGTGCCCTGCGCGATCTCTTCCCTCAGGCGGTCAGCATCGACCGACTTGTGTGGGATGAAGGCGAGCCACTGATGCCGGGAGTCCAGTAGGAGAGTGCCCTCCTGACCGTTATCCTGCCGGAAGTCGTCAGCTTGGCGACTCCGACGGGATGGAACCGGAATGACTGACGCACAACCACCTTCCTCTTCGCCGCCTGGTCGGCCATCGATGAGGCTACCGGTACGTCGAACCCGTCCCGGTCGTCCCCCTCGAGGTCTCGACGAGATCGCCGTGGAAGAACCGCTGGAGGTGAGGGTACGCTGGACTGAAGGTGGAGCCAGTCGCGACGAACAGATCACCAGCACCATGAGAACCCCAGGCAACGATTTCGACCTCGCCATCGGATTCCTGGTGGCGGAGGGAATCCTCGCTTCTGACGAGTCCCCGGCAGGTGTCACTCATTGCACCGATGGAAGTGCAGAGGAACCCCTGAATGTCGTGACGGTGATCCTCAAGGAAGGTGCCGTCGTCGACATCGATGCCTACTCCAGGAGTAGTGCCGGCACCAGTGCCTGTGGAATCTGCGGACGGACCCGCATCCAGGATGTGGTGGGGAAGATTCCCGAAACCCGCGGTGAGCAGCAGATCGATCCCGACTGGCTCAGTTCCCTCCCCGATCAACTCCGCGCCTCCCAGGGTCTCTTCGAAAGTACCGGTGGTGTCCACGCCGCTGGAGCCTGGCAACTGGATGGAGAGCCGTTACTGGTTCGAGAAGATGTGGGACGCCACAACGCCCTCGACAAGTTGATCGGAGGGCTGTCCAGTCGCACTCTTCTTCCCGCCAGCGAACTGGTCTGTGCCGTGAGCGGACGCGCCAGTTTCGAACTGGTACAGAAGGCAGCGGTCGCCGGCTTCAGTGCCCTCGTCGCGGTGGGCGCACCCTCTTCACTGGCCATCGAGACCGCGCGCGCCACCGGCATGATTCTGTGCGGATTTGCCGGAAGCAGTGGGCTCAACTGCTACAGCGGAGGATCCCGCCTCGGCCTCTGAGGTGGAGATGTTGATTTCAGCTGTCGCGGGGTCCTATACGGCCGTTGACCTCTTCCACCTCGGCAAAGGCGAAGTGGGGATCGTGTTCCAGTACCAGCAACGCCTCCTCCTCCAGCGCCGCCCGTAAGATGCGCTCCTTCTCCTCCACCACCGTGTGGGCACAGATGTCGTACCCCATCGTCCAGGGGACTCTCAGGTGGTGTCGAGTAGGAGCCAGATCTGCGAGGTATCGCAGCACCTTTCCCCCTCCCTCGATCCTCACGATCTGCATTCCAGCAGTGTGACCGTCGACTCTCTCGACCGAGATGCCGGGGAGAATCTCACAGTCCCCATCGACCCGTTCCAGGGCAGACGCCCCCTCCAGCGGCTCGATGTTTCCGGGTAGATAGGACGCCTTCTCCCGTACCCCCGGCGAGAGGCCGTTGAGCCAGTTGGAATCCTGGATCCAGTGCCTCGCCGCCGGCAACACCGCCGTCGAGTCGCCTGCCCCGTCGAGCTGGGTGGCTCCCCCGACATGATCGAAGTGAAGATGGGTCAGGATGAGATCGGTAACCCGCTCAGGATCGATCCCGGCGGCACGGATCGACCGCCTCAGTGGTGCCTCGTCGCTCCCTGCAGGCAAGCGGATATCGAAGCGTTCCCGGAACCCTGCGTCTTCCTTGTCCCCCACTCCCGCGTCGATGACGACGATACGCTGCGACTCGGAGTCCTCGAGGAGTAGCAGCCGGGTCGCCAGGGGAATCCGGTGCTGGGAGTCAGGAGCGATACAACGTTGCCAAACGACCCGTGGAACCGAGCCAAACATCGATCCCCCATCGAGGTGTAGACCGCCCCCGTCGATGGTCCTGGCACGCCAACGACCCAGATCAACTGACCCGTCCATCCCCACTCCCTCCATGCAAGAAAATTCTACCCATTCGAGGCCACTTTGAAATCCAGGTGGGGAACACGAAAAGTGCTCCCTTCGTTGCACCACGAGGATGGGATGTCTAGTATAGACCCAGGAAATGACACCGGAAGCGAGCTCTCGACCGCCCTCGGGACCACCTCCGGAACAGGGAATACACCTCTCGGTGGGAGCAAGACTCCCCTGGAGGCGAAACCGATACCGTTCCGATCCCGTTCGGAGAGATCGAGAAAGTTGCACCATGCCAGAATCAACCACGAACGCTTCGCCAATCTTCACCGTACAAGAGGTCAACGACCGGATTCCACTTCTCGAGAAGATCGGCGCGGATCTGGTGCGACTCAATGATCGCAAGCAGGACCTGATTCAGATGCAGGGAACTCGGCGCGATGACTCCAGTGGAGAGATCGCCAGTCAGTTGACGCTGCGAGAGGGCTTCCGGAAACTCAAGGAGGAGTTAGACTCGCTGCAGGTGGAGATTCTCGAGGTGGGTGGCCATTTCAGGGATCTATCTACCGCAACCATCGAGTTTCTCTGTGAAGTCAACGATTGCATGGCATGGCTCTCGTGGCGACCTGGAGACCAGATCATCCGTGCCTGGAGACCATTACACGGCGACAAGAGCGAACGTCTCGCTCTGCCCGGTCACACCCTTCCCTCCTCCGATGGCGGGAATCGAGACCGAGAGTTCACTGAAGAGATCGATTGAAATTGAGCCTGCAAGGGTCTGGTATTGCGCGAGGCCCCTGGAACCAGAAGGAGATTGAGATGACCGGGAACTTATTGACCATCGATGACAGCAACTTCGACTCGGAGATCAGCAAGGGAGCCGCAATGCTCGATTTCTACGCCACCTGGTGTGGACCCTGCAAGACGATCGCACCTGTCGTGGAGCAACTGGCAGACGAATTCGCCGAAAAAGGGATCAAGGTTGGCAAGGTCGACATCGATCAGGCGCAGGGTCTGGCGGTGAAATTCGGCATCCAGGGAGTACCCACGCTGCTCTTCTTCAAAGATGGCGAAGTAGTAGACAAGTTATCGGGTGCCCACCCCAAGCCATCCATCGAGGAAAAACTCACTTCTCTCGAGGGATGATCAGACGATGAATTGCGGACTACGCAGTACACGGAGATTCTCGGCAGTCGGTGGTGATTCCATCGACTGCTCGAAGAATTTCTTCGCCAGCCTCTTCTTGCTCATCACCAGTTGCCTCTGTCTCTGCTCCTGTGATGGAACCAGAAAATCAGACGGAAGTTATGACGACGTCCGGATCATTCCCGAGGTTGTCCATCCGATTCTTCCAGGAGCCACCGACGCCCGCAGATTCGGTCGTGAACAGCCACCGTCTCAGGATACCGCTCAAGCTCCCCCGACCCTGGAATATCAACTGCCCGAAGGCTGGGTTGAAGTCGCACCCACCTCGATGCGCCACATCAATCTGCTGATCGCTGGCGATCGCTCTGCGGAGTGCTATCTCACCGTGATTCCCGGGGGAGGTTCGCTACGGGACAACATCGATCGTTGGTGCAAGCAGATGGAAGCGACTCCACCGACCGATGAAGAGTTGACCGCCCTTCCCAAGGTTCCACTTCTGGGGGCACTCTCCTCTCTCTTCCAGGTCGACGGCACCTACACCGATTCCTTCACTGGCAGGAGAGTCGAAGATGCGCGCATGGTAGTTCATCTTCTGCCTATTGGAGAGAGCACCCTGTTCCTGAAAGCGATCGGTCCCCGATCGCTACTAACGGAGCAGAGCGATGCGCTCTCCAACTTCACCTCCTCCATCCGGCTCGAAAGAAAAGCGGCGGCACCAGAGCAATCTCCAACGCCATCCTCGTCCCTCTCCTGGCAGGTACCCGAGGGCTGGACCATCGACCCTCCGAAGCCGATGCGCGAAGTGACCTTTGTCGCCGGCGAGGAAACCCGTTGCTGGATCACGGTGCTGGGCGGAGATGGAGGCGGGGCACTGGCCAACGCCAACCGCTGGCGAAAGGAGTTGAGCCTAGACCCCCTCGAAGAGGAGCAACTCGCACAACTCGCCACCGAACCGATGCTGGGTGACGACGCCCTGGTGATCGAAGGGGTCGGTCCCTACTCCAGCATGGGGAGTACACCGAAGGAGAACTGGAAGATGATAGGTCTCATCCGGATCCTTCCCGACCGCGCAGTCTTCGTGAAGATGGTCGGCCCCATCGATGAGATGGAAACCGCACGACCGTTGATGATGCAACTGGCCACTTCGCTGGAGGTGGTCCGGTGAGCAAGGACAGAGACGATCTCACCCGATTGATCGATAGATTCCTGAAGTTTCTGGGAAGCCAGAAGGTGGCAGCGGTGCTGATGGCCTTGCTGCTCCTGCTGACCTTTCTCGGAACACTTGAGCAGGCGCAACACGGCCTCTACAAGGTCCAGAAAACATACTTCGAATCGTGGGGATTGATCCACACCTTCAACGTCTTCTCACTGCAGATTCCGGTCCCACTCCCCGGGGGTCTTCTGTGCATGGTCTGCTTCACCATCAACCTGCTGGTCGGCGGTGTCTTGCGGCTGAGGGTCAACCGTAGAACCATCGGCATCTTCATCATCCATGTTGGAATCGCCATCATGATGCTGGCGGGCCTTGTGAAGTTGAAGGCTTCCGATGAGGGTTACCTCAGGTTGTGGGAAACTCAGCAGGCGGCGGAATATATCAGTCACCACCACTGGGAACTGGCCGTCTTCAAGACCAATCCCGATCAGGCCGAGATCCACGAGCATCGTGTTCACCAATCTCGCTGGTTGAATGGTGCTCCACTGACCATCGATTCCACCACCGAGACCCCTTTCCAGTTGCAGGTGAGAACGCCCCTGATCAACTGCTCCCCCCAGCCTGTCGGACCTCGATGGACTCCTTCCTCGGAAGAGGTGGATGGGTGGGCCCTGCTCGAATCGCAACTCAATCCTGAAAATGAGCAGAACCTCCCCGGCATGGTGGTGGAGGTCTCCAACGATGCTGGACTCAAGAAAACTGCACTTCTCTGGGGTGGGGAGAAATTCCCGTGGACCTTCTCCCTCGACGACGAGATCTATGCCGTAGCACTGAGGAAAGTTCGCTACTCGATGCCCTACTCGATCCGCCTCGACAACTTCGAAAAGGTCGATCACCCGGGAATCGCCATGGCGAAGGAATTCCGCAGCGATGTGACCCAGGTCAAGGATGGGGACCAGCGCAAGATCCGCATCGAGATGAACGATCCGTTACGAGATCAGGGGCTCATCCTGTTCCAGTCTAGCTGGGGACCATCCAATGCCGCCCCGGAGGATGAACTGTTCAGTGTCTTCTCGGTGGTTCGCAATCCATCAGACCAGTGGCCACTCTATTCATGCATCGTCATCGCTGTCGGTATGGCCATCACATTCATCCAGAAGTTTCTCGCCTACAGCAAGAAGCAAACGAGCAAAGTGAAGGAGAGTGCACGATGAGGTGTCTTGTTTCTCTTCTCGCCATGCTGCTTCTGGTCATCCCTGCTGCGGTGGAGGGTCAAGACGCGGCAGTCGAAGAAAACACTGCCAGGAGTCGAGCCTCCTGGGATACAGAAACGCTCGACTGCATCGCTCGCTGGCCCCTTCAACACGGGGGTCGAGTGAAGCCGTTCGGCACCTTCGCCGGCTTCACCATGCTGAAGATCAACGGCAAGCGTTCGGTGACCATCGCCGGAGACAAGCTGGGGCCAACCGCCTGGGCCCTCGATTTCTTGCTGTACCCCGAAATTGCCCGTACCTACCCGTGCATTCTGGTTTCCAACGCAGAAGTTCTCACCTCGGTCGGGCTCGATGTCTCGGGGCGAAAGAGAAGTTCTCGCTGGAGTTACGATCAGCTGGCCCCGGTTCTCGATGAGATCTTCAGCAGTGCCAGTCGTATCCAGAACAGCAAGGATTCAAAGACCTGGAGTGTCGTCGAAAGACAGACGGTGCAACTCGCACAGAATCTCGGCAGTCTGGAGGAGTTGCTGTACGGGTTCGATTCTGCCCGAAATCAGCTTCCACTGTTCACGGCACCCGAGTTTCAGGAGGTGTTCGGGGTCGAACCCCGACCAGGATTCTCACCGTTGATCGCCGGAGTCGATCGTCTCGCCAACCTGACCGATCCAGAGAAGTTACGGGAGTTACCAGAAGAGCGTCAGACCGAGGTGATCGCCATTCTCGATGACCTTCGCTCCCAACTGGTGGTCCAGTTGCAGATCGCTCGCAGGGGAATCGCATGGTTCGCTCCCGAGCAGGTCCAGACGGGAAAGGATGCGCCTCCCCCCATCTGGAGCCGCACCGATGGGATTCTCGAATCTGCCCTGACGATGAATGCCCAGCCACGTCAGTCGGAAGCTCTGCAGGCTATCGAAGAGATGGTCGCACTACGTGACGATCGACCTGCTTTCAAGGAAAAGGCGATCCAGGTTCAATCGATGTTGATGGCACTGGCAACCAACCATGGCCAGGGAGAGTACGTCTCACTGGAAACCACCTTTTATCGGTGGGACTTCTTCTTCAAGGCACTGATCTGCTTCATGCTCGCCTTCGTGATCAGTTGTCTCGGCTGGATGAAACCCGATTCACCTCTCTCCAGCCGGGGAAGCTGGACCTTCAGCCTGCTGGGACTGATCCTGTTGGTGGTCGGAGTGACGATTCGCTGTGTCATCCAGGGACGTCCCCCGGTCACGACCCTTTACGAGACGATCCTCTTCATCACCGCCTGCTGTGTCCTGACAGCGCTCTTCATCGAGCGTTTCGATCGACGCCAGATCGCCCTGACGATGGCCACGGTGCTCGGATCGATCGGCTGTTTCCTTTCCATCAAGTACGAGATGAAGGAGGCGGTCACCGCGGGAGACACCATGCCGAGCCTGGTCGCGGTACTCGACACAAACTTCTGGCTCTCCACCCACGTCACCTCGGTAACCCTTGGATACTCCGCAGGTTTGCTGGCTGCGGCCATCTCGCACGTGTGGCTGCTGGGGAAGTTGACCGGATTCCGCAAAGGCGATGGTGATTTCTATCGGAGCATCACTCGCATGGTCTACGGAACCATCTGCTTCGGGCTCTTCTTCAGCATCGTCGGCACCATCCTGGGAGGGATCTGGGCCAACTACTCCTGGGGCAGATTCTGGGGATGGGATCCAAAGGAGAATGGCGCCCTGATGATCTGTCTCGCAGAACTGGTGATCCTTCACGCCCGCATGAGTGGGTTCATCCGCGAGCAGGGTCTCCACATCCTGGTCCTCATCAATGCCATCATCGTGGCCTTTTCCTGGTGGGGTGTAAATCTCCTCGGCGTCGGGCTGCACAGTTATGGCTTCACCGATGGCATTCAGAGCATCCTTTACATCTTCTATGCGCTGGAGACGGTCATCATCGTCATCTCTCTTCTTCACCGTTACTTCGACAAGGATTCGTACACACGACCCTCGGGGCAATCACCTACCGCAGTATGAACAATCCACTCCCCCTCCCGAGCGGCTGCATCGTTTTTGATCTCGATGGAACGCTGATTGACTCCATCGGCGACATCGCAGAGGCGGTCAATCGGCTACGGGAATCTCGATCCGCCACGCTACATTCCACGGATACGGTGCGGGCTGCGGTGGGAGATGGTGCCAGGGTACTGTGCCAGAGAATCCTCTCCGACATCCTCGAGGATGGAGAGAGTGTCGAGCATCAGTACCAGCAGTTCATGGCGATCTACTGTCAGATCGCAGAGGATTCCTCCAGGGATATCCGCTGGCTGCCGGGATCGATAGAACTCCTCGACCATCTACGGAATCGTCAGACACCGGTAGCGATCCTCACCAACAAGCCTCGCCGCGTCACCGCAACGCTGCGTCCTCGCCTCGATCTACACGGTCCCTGGGCAGAGGTGGTCTCACCCGAGGACGTCGGGATACCAAAACCGGATCCGAGCGGATTGCTCGGAATCCTCGAACGATTACGATGTGCCCCACGGGATGCTGTCATGGTGGGAGATTCTGCCGTCGATTTTTCGACCGGAATCGCTGCGGGAGTTCGCACCATCGGGCGACGCGGTGGCTACGGCACGGCATCTCCACCGGAACCTGACCTGTGGGTCGACCAGCTCGATCAATTGATCGCTGACTGAAGGAAACGAGGAGCACGATGAGTCCCGCTGCACCGGGAAAGCGAACTGTACGCAAGACCTTCGAAGACGATGCCGATCGCCTGTGCCTGGGTAGCCACCTGTCCGTCTCCGGCGGCAGCTGGAAGGCGGTGGCGGAAGCGATGCAGTTGAAGCTACGCTCGCTGCAAATCTTCACCAAGAATGCCAGCCGCTGGATCCAGAGACCGATCGAGGAGAAGGAAGCTGTTCGCTTTCGTGAAGCGGTGGCGGAGTGGGGATCTCATCCGGTCACCAGCCACGATTCCTACCTGATCAATCTCGCATCTCCCAAGGAAGAACTGTTTCAAAAGTCCATCGATGCTTTCACCGATGAACTGCAGCGCGCCGAGATGCTCGGTCTCGACTACCTGGTGATGCATCCAGGGGCTCATGTGGGAAGCGGAGTCGACGCCGCCATCGAACGAATCGCTGCTGGAATGCAGGAGTGCTTCCGCAGGGTCCCACAGGTCACGACGCGAGTGCTCCTCGAGAACACCGCCGGTGGTGGAACGACGATGGGTCGATCCTTCGAGGAACTCCGTGACCTTCTGGCTGCCATCGATGATCCCGATCGAACCGGAACCTGCCTCGATAGCTGTCACATGTTTGCCGCCGGGTACGAACTTCGAGATGCCGAGGGATACCAGCAGACGATGAAGCAACTCGACAAGACCATCGGCGCAGCAAGAGTCTTCGCACTGCATCTCAATGACAGCAAGGGAGATCTCGGCAGTCACCTCGATCGACACATGCACATCGGAGATGGCCTGATCGGCAAAAAGGGCTTCGAATTGCTGATCAACGACGATCGCTTCGGTGGCATCCCCAAGATGCTGGAAACCGCCAAGGAAGATGACATGGACAGCAAGAACCTCGCCTTGCTGCGCAAACTGGGCAAGAAGAAGGTACTTTCCTGATGAACGAAGATCATGACGATGACTGGGTCGACCTCCTCCAGGGACCTCTCGACGGCATCCGGGAAGCTGCCCGATTGCTGGAATCTACCGGGGTCTCTCCCCGGGTCACACCGGTACCGGGTGGCTGAGGAACCAAGTTGATCCTCGCGGTCGCGAAGGAAGAAGCACCGGCGGCAATGGCCTTATTGCAGGAGAAGGCGGCACGGGAGTGGGAATCGACGGCAGACGCATCGGACGACAACGCCGCCGAAGATGCCTGTCCCGCCTGCGGAACCATCGCGGGTGAATCGGAGACCTGCAGCGACTGCGGACTTCGACTAAAATGACCCCTCGGAGGAAGGGAAACCGATGAACACGATCCTACTTGCACTGATGCTGCTCTGTACATCTCCAGGAATGGGGGTCGCTGCCAGCCCTGGATCGGAGCCATTGTCCGGGGTCCAGGATCCGGAATCGGAAGCGCAATTGCGTAAGCGACAGTTGCGTGGTGAGTACGGGCGCTATCGCGCCAACAACGATCTCACCTATTACCACCTCGACATCCGCGTGTCACCGGAGAGCAAGACGATTGGTGGCAAGGTGACCATCGGTTTTCGGATGCTGTCCGACGACGATCGTATCCAGCTCGACCTGAACAGCGAGCTCGCCGTCGACAAGATCGTGCTCGGTTCCAGGGAACTTCCCTTCGAGCGCGAGTTCAATGCGGTATTCGTCGACAACCCCGAAGGGTTCAAAGCGGGAGAAAACTACAGCATCGACTTCCACTACTCGGGTGCTCCGAAGAGCAGTAGTCGCTTCGGCGGTATCAGTTTCGATGAGGATCCGGCCGGTCGCCCGTGGATTTACACGGCGTGCGAAGGACCAGGATCGAGTTACTGGTGGCCCTGTAAGGACCAGTGGCGCGACGAGGTCGAGAGTATGGACATCAGCGTGGCAGTCCCCAACGGGTTGACCGATGTTTCCAATGGTCGGTTCATCGGTAAGGAAGATCTGGGAGACGGGTTCACACGCTGGAAGTGGCGAGTCCATTATCCGATCAACTCCTACAACGTTTCCATCAACATTGCGGCCTACGAGCACTTTTCTGATCAACTCGGTGAGTTGACCCTCGACTACTACGCCTTGCCGGAAGACCTCGAGAAGGCCAAGAAGCAATTCGCCCAGGCAAAGCCGATGATGGAGGCGTTCCTGCACTACTTCGGCGAGTACCCCTTCATCAAGGATGGCTACAAGCTGATACAGGTCCCCTATTCGGGGATGGAGCACCAATCCGCCGTGACCTACGGCAACCGATTCACCAACGGCTACCTCGGCAACGACTGGACCGGCGTTGGCGTGAGCATGAAGTTCGACTTCATCATCATCCACGAGAGCGGCCATGAGTGGTTCGGCAACGCGGTTACCGCTGCCGATGTGTGCGACATGTGGATTCACGAGGGATGGACCACCTACCTCGAATGCATGTACGTCGAGAAACTGTTCGGATACTCAGACGCCCTGAAGTACATCAACGGTTATCAGGGAAAGGTTGCCAATCGGCGACCGATCATCACGCAAAAGGGGACGCATCGAGAACCTCCTGGGGATCAGTACTTCAAGGGTGCGTTGTTTCTACACACCCTGCGCAACGTTTTGAGAGACGATGACAAGTGGTGGGCGCTGGTGCGCGAGGTCTACGATACCTTCAAGTACCAGAGCATCGAGACCGACGACATCCTGAAGCTCTTCAACAAACGATTCGGGATGGACCTCCAACCGGTGTTCGATCAGTACCTGCGCCACGCGAATCTACCGCTTCTCGAGCTGGTTTTCGATGACGCCAAGAACAGCGTTTCCTACCGCTGGAAAACGGACGTACCCGGTTTCGCCATGCCGATCCTGGTCGGCCCCGGTTTGGATGGGCAGCTCCTGGCGGGAGAGAAAGCGAGCTGGCAGCAGCTCTCCCCCACCACCGAGTGGCAAACATTGGCGACCGAGCTGGGTCAGGAACGCTTCGCGGTGGCGACCGACCTCTACTACGTGAATGTGACCAAGAGGCCGCGCGAGAGCGAATGACAGGTGATCGCCATCTCCAGCGAGAGATCGGGTCTTGATTCGTCCTGCTCTCAATCACCGCGACTCCAACCTGTCGATCCCCGGGCATCGAGTATCGAAGCTGCGATTTGTGCACTACGAAGATCAACATCACTGCGCTGGATCAGATTTTCAAACTGCACCCGATCGTGTACCGGCCAGCTGAGGGCACAGACTCGCAGGGCGTGTCCCCGGACCGACCGGGCCGGGTCGGAAACTGCGATCCATTCCAGGGCCCCTCTCCACCGCTGAGGAAAGGTGTCGCCGACACCGAGCGCACCCTGACTGGCCTCGATGACGAGATTTCGAAACTCCTCCGAATCCCCTTCATCTCCCCGGGAGTAAACCAGATCCTCCAGATCGAGCTGAGGAACCCGGGAGAATCCACCGAGCAGTGCAGTTCCCCTGTACTCCTGCGCCAGCATCAGATCCGCTGAAAGATCGAGCCACTCGACGAACCGTTGCGAGTCGATGTGCTGCCACACCGATTCCACCATCGCCATCCGATGCTGCTGGGGAGCTTGCCCGATTCGATCCCACGCCATCCGTGGCCGATCTGCCATGGAGGCGACCGTTGTCTGCAATGCGAGTTCCCTCAGGGGAGGGAGCTGAGAGTCGGTCCAGGCCGCTGCCACCGCCACCGCCTCGGCACTGGTCTCATCGAGGCACAGTTGCAGTAGTTGCAACCAACGCTGCCTTTGATCGGGGACCAGTGCCTCGCGAAAATAGCCCGGCTCCATCAATGCGGCCAGGTCGATGGCGTGCCACGGCGTGAGAATCCCTTCTCCCGCCAGCAACCGGGGAAAGTAACGGGCACGCTCCTCCCCGAGGATGTACAACTCCGCCATCAGCATCATGGTGCCATCTCGATCGACCCACAGCGATTGCAGCTGTGCAGGCAACAGCACGTCGGTGTCGGAGGCGACACCCCCCGACAATCGCGGATTCAATGCACTGGCCAGAGCCACGGTGAGTGCATCCAGCTCATCCTGATCCGCTGTCGATTCGAGGAGCAGTGTCAGAAGAAGATCTCCCATCCCCGGCTGCGCCGTGAGCAGATCGATGATGGCCGCCGAGGGATCGTGCCCGCTGTAGCCCGCCGCCACCAGAGCATCGAGGGGCGGTCGCCACGGTTCGCCCACCGCTTCCCCGTCGCCGGATGCAGTCGGCGCCACCACCGGAGACCGATCGGGAGGGAAGAGCAGCGCTGAGGCCATCGGCCTCACTGTCGATGGTTGATCGATCTCCTCTTCGCCGCGATCAGCGGTGATCGAATCCCCCGCAGTGAGCCTTTCCGGGGGAGGTGACCATCGATTCAGCAGCACCCCACTCAGCATCAGCCCACTCAGTATCAGCCCACTCAGCAGTGTCGCCACCAGGAACAGCGGCAGCAGCCACCTCCACCGCCCGCTGGTGCGCCACGACACCCTCTCAGGATGTAGCTTTTCCATCGTCATGTTACCTCCCCCGGTTGCAGGGAAGGATGCCCTGACCACCGGCACAGGGGGATGCGACCCAGCTGGCCAGCGACGTCAACTGCACCGCTTCTCCATCGGGGAGGCAATCCTGATCCCAGCAGACGAGGAAGCGACGGGTGCAGCGACACCGCATCTTCTGCTGAAACACCGGAAGGTCCTCGCGGGAGATCAGACAGCAACCATCGATCTGTGTCGGGAGCCGTCGCTCCGGCTCGATGACAACCCAGGCGGGACATGAATCCGCTGGCAGATCCACCTCGATATCAAGCTGGTCGAGCAGCAGTTGCAGCGCCGTTCCTTCACAGGAGTTCGACACCGGAGAGAGGGTCTGTCGCATCCCCCTCACATCGGTTCCGACCCCGGGACATTCCGCTTCGCAACCGAGGTCCGCCGGGACCCCGCCGCCGCCCGCCTGGCCGTGCAACATCTCCCGCATCGTGACACTGATCAGTAATGCCCCTCCCAGGAGCAGCACCATCGTCATCCGTTGCCAGGGCCATCTTCTGTTTCGTGGTTGTCGCTCGCTCCCCCGGCAACCCTCTCCATCGATCTCCATCTCTCGCATCTGCACTCCTCTCCGCGCGCCTCGCCGCGGATAGTGTCGGCAGTTGGAGAGCGATTGCCATCGAGAGGTGGTTCACGGCGACCGACTACGGACAGGATGGGAGGAAGATGCCAGATGATGCGGACCTGGCAACGATCGATCGGCACCCCGAAGTCGAGTGATCAGATCTTCGGTGGTGCCTCGACCTGCAGCTTCAACTTGAGGGGGAGGGAGAAGGTGCGAATCCGCTCGTCTCCCCGGTACAGTCCACCGACGAAACGGAGACGGATGAAGTAATCCCCCGCCTCCAGTTCGTCACCGACGCGGAACGTGGTAGAGGCCTCGAAGGTAGAGGCGAGTTCCTTCACCTCCTCGTCGCGGTAGCGACTATCGACCTGTCCAGCGAAGGACCACGGTTTGATCCGGGACAGCACCTCCACCTCATGACCCTCTTCCTCGAAGGTGAGCCCATCGAGCTGGATACGACTCTCGAAGGCGGGACGATCGAGGAGTCCCTCCTTCAGGAAGTCGGCGAACTCGGTGGAACTGTTGGTGAACGATCCTCTCGCCACTTCCAGATGGTCAGCACTGTCCAGCACGATGTAGGTGGGGTTTGCGTAATAGCCGGAGTACTCGATCTGATGAGCACGGTACTTCTCCTCCACCTCACTGGTGGCATCGTCACTGTAAATCTCGAGTAGTTCGAACTGGCCGAGCAACTGCTCGACTTCCGGCTCCAGGAAAATTCCATTTTCCATCAGCCTGCAGTTCTGTCAGGTGTGGCCGGTGAAGTTGAGAAAGATCGGTCTCGGGGTACTGCTCCCCTCCTGCGATTTTTCCTTCAGCAAGGTCAGTTGCTCGCGGAAGTCGAGGGGATGATCCCGATCCAGAATCGTCCACGGAAGGTGTTGTTTTGCATGGACACTCGGGACCAGCAGCTGCGCCTCCAGGTTCTCGTTGAGACGCCAGCCGGTGGTGGCATAGAAGCAACTGAATGCGCTGGTCACCGTCAGTGCCAGCAGAAATCCACGGCCGAAGGAGATCGACGTGACCGGGGAATCGTGCGGGAATCGTAATTTCCCGACGAGGTTCAGTGCCAGTGCGACCAGCGTCAGACCCCAGATCGCCATGATCACCTCGCGGTTGACCACTTCTCCGAACTTCCAGTAGGTGGCCACCGCACTGAAGAACTTCCAGGCCGCCAGCAGTTCGATGAATCCGAGGATCACCTTCACCGTCGACAGCCAGCCACCGGATCGTGGTAAACCGGTCAACGCCTTGGGGAAGAGAGCCAGCATCACGAACGGAATCGCCAGGGTGGTACTGAATGCGAGCATTCCCACCGCAGCAAAGCCGGGGCCCTCCCCCGCTGCCAGTGCCAGCAGGAAGGCGACGATGGGGCCGACACAGGTGAAGGTGGTAACGCTGAAGACGAGTCCCATCACCAGCACGCTGGCGGCTCCACCACCTCCGCCACCACCGACCCGGTTGCGCAGCCACGCCGGCAACTGGATGTCGTAGTAGCCGAAGAGACTGAATCCGAAGATGACGAAGAGGAGACCGATGGCCAGGTTCACGTATCCGTTGGTGGCCATGAAGTTGGCCCCCTCTTCCCCCAGCAAGGCGGACAGGAGGAAGCCCAGTGCCGTGAACGATGCGACGATCCCTCCGCCAAACAATCCCGCCAGCCACAGCACCCTCGAACGGCTCTCGTGGGCCTGCTTGGTGAAGACACTGACGGTGATGGGGATCATCGGATAGACACAGGGGGTCAGCAGTGCCACCAGTGCGCCACCGAAGGAGAGCACGATGATTCCGAGCAGTCCCGCCTGCTCGGCGGCACCGCGGGTGTCGTTGCGGATGGCGGGGATTCTCTTCCCCTCCTGCACCGATCCCTGTAGCGAGAAGCCGATCGGATCCCCTGCCCGCACCTTGAGGGCGGTGAATCCCGCCTCGATGCGGAGATCTCCATCATCCACCTCCTGCATCAGCGAGACCTCGACCGCTCCCTGGTGCGCCGTGGGAGTTGAATCGGTCAGCGATTCCTGTAGCAGTGGAATCTCCAGCGTCACCCGTTCGGGAGGAAGACAGATCTGCGCATCACACACGTTGTACGCCACCGTCACCGGCAGTCGCTCGATCCCTTCGGGGATCGTCGCCGGAATCGTCACGGGCAGGCGGAAAACCGCCTTGCGAATGTGTTCGACGATCAGGCCCCCGGCGACAGGGTCGTTCCTCGGTCTGGCGGGGGTCACCTCCACCACCTTGCCGATGGTGAAGGGGTGGTCCTGCGGAATCGAGAAGGTGGTGGGATCCCCCGACACCTGCGGATCGAGATCGACACCGTAGATGTGCCAGCCACGTTCTATGGCAGCCACGATCTCTACCTCGACAGTCTGCCCCGCTTCGATCTCCGACACTCCGGTTGCCGTCCACTTCACCGGTGAACCTTCTGCAGTGGTACTGACCACCAGCGTCTTCACCGCCGGTTGTTGTGGCTCCTCTACCATCGCTCCGACGGTGACGGTGGTTTCCACCGTGGCGACGGTGGGCGCAAGACACTGCTTGGCATCACACGCCTGGTAAGTGATGTCGATGAGGATCTTCCTCGGCCCCTCTTTCGCATCGGCAGGAACCTTGAGTGGAATCTCGAACTGGGCACGACCGACATGTTCCAGGATGGAACCACCGACGAGAGGATCCTCACGCTCGTGAGGTTTCGGCTCGCGAATCGGCTCGAGAGCCTGGAGATCTCCGGCACCGACCAGCACCACCGATGTGGGAATCCCCAGTTCCGGATCGCTGTCGAAGGAGAAGATGTGCCACCCACGTTCGATGGTGGCGACCAGTTTGACCACCACATCGGAACCTGCGGTTGCTCCCTTCACCTCCTCGGCGGAAAAAGTAACGGGAGCATCATCATCGAAGCCGATCGCATCAAAATCGAAGGGATCCTGACTGAACACCGTCGAGGTGCCGGTCACGAACGGAAACGCGCTGAGCAACAGAATCAGCGAGAAGAGGGCGAACATCCTGTGCATCGACGGGCTCCTCATCGGCTCAGTCCTCCTGGTAGGAGCGAACCGCTTCTAGAATTTCATCGGCGGGGAAGGGGCCCCCACCTGGGGTGTACGCTCGAACCCACTGATCCCCCGCCACCAGGAACGGTATCCCACGCTTGCCCGTCTTCTCCTCGAGAAGTTGAGCGGCCTGCGGATCCTCGGAGATATCGACCTTCTGGAAGTGGACGGAGTGCTCCTCGAGAAATCGAATCGCCCGGGTGCAATCGGGGCACCAGGTGGCACTGTACAGCAATATCGACGGCTTTTCGGACATCTGGCCCTCCTGCGGCGAAATCTTATCATGACAGAATCGGGGGTGCGACACGCCTTGCTTGGATGCAGGCTCCCCTGACGGATATCCTACGATCTGACGACCTGAGGAGTTCCCCGGGTCAGACCACGGAAGGGTGGTAGTCGTGCAACTTCTCCGGGATCACTTCTCCGTGGCGGATGGAAGCGTCGATGCACCGGTCTGGATCCTCGGACCGGACGTGATCGAGGATGCTGGATTCGCCATGGAGGTCGCCCAGACCATCGCAAGCGTCGCCGATGCCCGCAACCTGTCGGTGATCTACAAGGCGAGTTACGAGAAGGCGAATCGATCGAGTTCCTCCTCATTTCGTGGTCCCGGCCTGGAAAAGGGACTCGAGACGCTGGCGAGAATCGCCGAGGAAACCGGTCTTCCCCTGACCACCGATGTTCACAGCGAGGAACAGGCACGGATCGCTGGCGAAGTGGTGGATGTGATCCAGATTCCGGCGTTTCTGTGCCGTCAGAACTCGCTGCTGGAGGTCGCTGCCGCCACCGGCAAGGTGATCAATCTGAAGAAGGGACAGTTCCTGTCACCCTGGGACATCGCCGCCCGCGTCCAGGTACTGCAAGATGCAGGGGCCTCCGATGTGTGGGTCACCGAACGAGGATCCTCCTTCGGATATCACCGTCTCGTCAACGACTTCAGAGCCATCCCCCAGAGCCAGGCGACGGGAGCTGCATTGATCTTCGATGCCACCCACAGCGTCCAGACCCCCGGTGGACCGGAAGGAGTTTCCGGCGGTGAGCGACACTTCATCCCGGTCCTGGCCAGAGCTGCGGCTGCTGCCGGTGCCGACGGTTTCTTCCTGGAAGTTCACCCCGATCCGGACAACGCTCTCTGCGATGGACCCAACGCCCTACCACTGAACCGCCTCGAGGATTTCATCGAGCACCTGCTGCCGCTGATCCGCTGCGTCCGGGAGATTCCGGAACTCGATCTTTGAGCCCTCAGGAGGTTCCCTCCTGGAAGGTGAGGGTGGTGATCCCTGCCCTCGATGAGGAGCAGGCGATCGGTACCGTCCTCGATACCATTCCAGCCCGATGGGTCGACTCGATCCATGTCGGCGACAATGGCTCCGTCGACCGCACCGCACAGATCGCGCGACTGCGGGGAGCCCGGGTCGTCGATGCTCCCCGTCGAGGATACGGCTCCGCCTGTCTCGCTGCCCTGGCAGACATCGATGAGCTCGATTCGGAAGAATCGTTCGATTCCACTGAAGATCGACAGATCATCGTCTTTCTCGATGGGGATGCCTCCGACGATCCATCTCAACTGCCACGACTGATCGATCCCATCGTGCGAGGAGAGACCCCCCTGGTCCTGGGGAGTCGCGTCGATGGGGATCGAGAACGGGGAGCGCTGACTGTGCAGCAGCGGATCGGAAACGCCATCGCCACCACCCTGATCCGCTGGCTCTTCGGGGTCCGCTATCGGGATCTGGGCCCCTTCCGTGCCATCCGTCGCGACCAGCTGAAGGCGCTGCAGATGCAGGATCCCGATTTCGGCTGGACGGTGGAGATGCAGGTCAAGGCGGCACGACTGGGCTGGCCGGTCCACGAGATCGCCGTACCCTACCGGCGACGCATCGGGCGTTCGAAGATCTCCGGCACCCTCATCGGTTCGATTCGAGCAGGCTACAAGATCATGTCGATCATCCTTTTCGAAGGACTGCTCGGATCTCGACGCGCTACCAAACATCCGTCATGCTGCCAGCACGAAAAGGGGTAGATCGTTGGATGGAATCTCGTGCGATCGCTGCAGCAAGAGTCTTCTCATCGACGAGGAGGTCCGCTACACCGTCAAGATCGTGGTACAGGCGGCCTACGACCCGATGGAGATTTCACGGGATGATCTGAAGCGGTCGGGGGACGGAGAATGGTCCGATCTCCTCAAGAAGGTCGAACACCTCTCGGAAAAAGAGGCTCAGGATCAGGTCCATCGCGAGTTCAACTTTGACCTGTGCCCTCCGTGTCAGAAGTTGTACCTCGAAACACCGCTCCCCGGGCGTTCCCGCGAGATGTAGTCCTGTGACACGATCACCGGCTCGGGAATCTCGACGCGGATCTTGCCAACGATTCTTCCTGCGACATTTCTCACCAGTGCGGGCTGATCCAATTTCCATTGCTCGAGGGTCGAATCATCGATCCAGTGCAATCGGTGAAGTAACTGTGGGATGGTGTGGACCAGCCCACGATCATCTCCATCGAAGGATTTGATGATGAGCGATCCCTGGGAACCCCAGATCGACATGACTCCTTCCGCGCCCTCCTTGGCACGCATCCTGCCACGAAAGAAGCGACTCCACCGCAGCGGCAGACGTCCCTCACCGCTGAACGCTTTCGGATGGCTATCGATGGCATCGTGAATCTGGGAGACTCGATCATCGAGTCCACTTCGTTGCAAGAATTCGGAGTCGTGTAGGCGCTGAAAGGCACGCGCGATCGATGCCAGGGGCATGAAGTAGGTAGGCGCACCGCAGCCATCGATTCCAGTACTTGACTGGTCGAGCGACTCCCCCGAGAAAAGTTCCAGCAGCGCGCGGATCGACTTCTGCAGCGGATGATCCGGTTCGAGGTAGCCCTCGACCGGATAGCCGCGAGCGACACAGGTCAACAGCATCGCCGAGTGCTTTCCCGAACAGTTGCTACAGGTCTCATCGGGCAGTTCACCGCTGGCGATCAACCGATGTCGAGCACTGCGAGAGAAGGGAGGGTGAATGCCGCAGTCGAGATGAGATTTCGAGAGTCCTCCCCTGGCAAGCAGCCCCCTGACCAGATCGCGATGAGTCCTTTCCCCGGCATGGCTGGAGCAGATCACCGCCAGCTCCCTCGGGGTCAGGGAGAAGGTCTCGGCGATCCCCTCACGGAGCATCGCCAGCGCCTGGAACGGCTTCGCCACCGATCTCATGTAAGTTCCAGGATCCTCCTGGCCGAACTGGATCCTCGGCCCCTCCAGCGGCGCAGCAACTGCCACGGCGAGATGGTGGGATTCCTCGTGGGATCCCCTACCGATACTGGTCTTGAGAGATTCGATAAATGACCCGCTCAAGGCGGCCTCCGGTCAAGGGCTAGCCCCTGCCGTCAGCCTCCTCCGGGGAATCGGAAGGGGGTGGTGCCGGGGATCGTTCCTTCTCTGGTACATCTACTCGCGCCTCGAGTCGATCGAGGCGTTCCCTTACATCGTCCCGTGTAAACCGGCCCTCCGCTAGTGTTCTCATCGCACGAATCAGGGCCAGATCCTCCGACCGGGCGGTTCTGCCCTCGAGGTTGCCCAGAAGCCAGTCCCAGGGATCTATCGAGAAGATACGCTGATCATCCGCATCCCCTCCGGAGTACCTTGCGATCTGATCGAGGTGCTCGGTAAAGGTCTGGATCACCTCTTCCGCATCCTTTTCCAGGGCGAGTTCCACCGCAGAGATCCCCTGGATCTCCGCCTCCACCCCACGGATCTGTCGACCGACCCCCTCGATGGAGACTGGCAACGGTTGGTCGCCGAAGAGCAGAATCGTCCTCTGCACCTCGGTCAGCAACTGCTCCCTGCGAGCTCCAGGTTCGAGAACTCCGTCCTTCTCCAGCACCACGACTTGCGACTGAAAGCGCAGCCGCTGCAATCGAATCCACTGCTCAAATCGTCCGGGTATCCTGGTCCTCAGATCGGTCGGCTGGAACTCTGCCTTGAGCATCCCCACAACTTCATCCATGGCGATCAATTGATCGAACCAGGGGCGTTGCTGCTGATCCTCGTCGAGCATCAGTTTCGAGAGGAAGCCGAGGGACGCATCGGAAGAAGCGACCTGCTGCGCCTCCGTCAGGCACGCCTGGTACAGTCCATCCGAAGTCGGCATCTTGCCGAGAATCTCGATCATGCCATCGAGGGAGCCGATGCCGCCGATGGTGCGGATCATCTGCAACGAGGAGCGACGCTCCATCTCGGCTCCACTTTCTCCCCGGAGTACCAGCGGTATCAGCAGCGGAATCGCCTCTTCCACACCGAGACGCCCGATCCCGTTGATGGCAAGGGCTCGGATGTTCGCATCGGATGAGGAGTCGAGAAGATCGCCGTAGTACTCCAGCACCACCGGAACCCCGGCGGCGGGGACTTCTCCAAACACCATCGCTTCCAGGATATCCTCCTGGAGTTCCGGCACCGTCAAGGAGAGAGCCTTCAACAGTTCCACCGTTCGAAGGGTGCTCCCCACCGCTCGAGATGCGGCGATCAATCTCTTCAGTTCCGGGACGTCCGCCTCCGAGCCCAGCACCGGCATGAATCTGTCGATGGCATCGTCGATGGCACTGGCGACGGGAGCGCGAAGTGCAGTGGCCATCTTCAAGGACTCACGGGCGATCCGTCGATCTCCATTGGAAAGGCCGGGCACCAGGGTGCTGATCCTTCGCTGCAACAAATTCACCAGCGATTCATCCTCACGGAAGATGATCATCTGCGAGAGTACCCCCATCGCTCCGATGGCCAGTTCCTGCCTCTCGCTACGAGACCCGCTTCCCGAGTCATCATCGTAGGCAGAGACCAGATCGACGCAGCGGATTCGCAGCGGTGCCAGCAGATCTTCTTGCTCCTGCATCGTCAACTCGACACCTTCCGCCTGCATCTCCCTTGCGAATCGACTGCTCTCCTCGAGGGTCGCTCGTCGCAGGGTGAACGGTTCCGAATCGGCGAGAGATTCGAGGAGCCATGCGCGGAAACGCAGCGGTGGAACTTCTCGGAGTAGACGATTGGCCCGCTCCCAGATCCGCAGTTGCTGGGTGAGGGAGGAGATCTCCTTGCGCTCCAGGATCCCGGTCAGGATCGGCTTGTCTCGATTCTCACCCCACCAGCGGATCCACTGCGGACGGGTCAGTTCCTGTTCCAGGAATCCGGACAACGCCGCCATCAGCGCATCGGATGCGACCTCCTGCTCGGAGGAGAGGCGCCCCACTGCCACGTCGATGGTGCCTCGGGGATCTCTTTCCGCCACGATCGGAAGCAATCTGGAGATCAGCAGTGGATCCTTCTCGGCGGACAGATCGGTGAGCAGGCGCGCTCGGATCTCGTCGTCCGCGGACCAGGCGCGGAAGTTATCCTCCACCTCGGCGAGAAAGGGCCAGTTACCATCGAGGCGCAGTAGCACCAGTAGAACCGGAATCCCTGTCACGCTGCGTCGCATCAATCGATCCTGCAAGATGATGCGGGTGCGCTGAGGAAACTGCTCCGCCCTCTCGGTGAGGAGATCGAGGAGCAGAGGAGCACTCCACTGCGGAGGAGTGCCCGTATCGATTCTTGCTCCGAGCAAGGTCAAGGCCCTGACCCAGTCGGCGGAGTCACTGGAGTTGAAGTAGCGATTGACGTCTTGCCGCAACTGTTCATCGGGGTGTGGCTTCGCCGGCGGATCCTCAGGATCCTGTTCAGGATCAACATCCTGTGAAAGCGTGTTGTCGTCCGCCTCACCAATCAGAGCCGCTTCGGGAGCAACCTCCTGTGCCAACCCCGATACCGGGACCAGCAGGAACAAACTCACCAGTAGCGAGCAGGTGGTGACGATGGCAAATCTCGGGGGAGCAAGAATCTGCAACAGAGCTGAGGTCGAGTTGGAATCACAAACGGGCTGGAGAAGATGATGATCTTCGACAAGACCCATCTCGCTCGCTGACGCTAGCCCCTGAACTGAACGACCCCGCATATCTGTAATCCCCGACCAAATCCCCGGAGCCGTGGAGGCTCGATGTATGTCCGTGAAGTTCTCAGTACCCCTAGAAAAGGCCCGAACTGAAATTGTCATCCGGAGGCGGAATGTCCACCGAATCTTCTTCTTCATCTTCTTCTTCCCACTCATCCGCTTCGACCTGGTTCTTTCCCAGGAATTCCGCTTCCGCAGATTCTGTTCCCGGCGATTCAGGTTCTTCAGCTGGAATCGACGCAACCTCTTGTGGCTCTTCTGCCGGCCCACGAGCCCTGTACTGATTGCGAGGTGGAGATTCCTCTTCCTCCTCTGCTCCTACGGGAACCGCCTCCCTGCGCGCAGATCTCTGCTCACTCTCCCCGTCGTGGTGCTCTTCATAGGCATCGAGTACCCGATCCTGGATCTCTTCACGGAAGGAAGTGAGGATGGGATGGGCGATGTCGGCATGGAGCTTGGTCCTACCCTGCTCGACGTCATCGGAAAGGGCACGGGGGATCGAATTTCCACATTCATTGCAGTACTGGCTTCGAACGGCGTTCTTGAAATGGCAGCGGGGACAGCGAATCGTCAACTTGCGGCTCGGCATTGCGATGAAGAGCCCCTTGTTCCCCTCGATGAGACGGATGTCCCTCACGACAAAGCAGTCGTCAAAAGTCACGCTACAGAAGGCACGCAACTTATCGTCCCTGCCGCCAACTGGACTGATCCGAACTTCAGTGATGTCCATCTCAACGCTCCACTTCCGTCGCACCATTCTGTTCGATAGAAGAACTCTTCTCTTGCCTGCCGCTGTGGCCAACTCGCCGCCGGCCCTGCCCAGCCCTCGAGCGCAACACTCGAGGAACTGATCTACTCACCTGCTCCAACTGCGGGGCCGCTCCACAGAGGGACTTCCAGGATTTCCAGCGGACAGGGTCCTGAGGAACCCTTCCCCGAATCACCTAAATTTGCGCGCAGAAGAGCCGAATCCCGTCTCGCCATCGCCTGATCGGGTGCGGCCACGACGAAGCAAGACCCACTGCCTGTCATCGTCCAGCGACCAGGGAATACCCGGTTCAGAAGATTGGCGATCTCATCGAGAGAGGGCTCGATCTGCCGAACCCCATCGAGAAGCCGATTGTACATCGATCCGGTCCAAGCAGACTTCTCGATGAAATCGCACCCCTGGAAATTGCGATGGGAATCGGCGGAAGTCAAGTAGTCACTCAGAGATGCGTATGCAACGGCGGTGTCCACACCGATGTCGGGGAGAAGCAGATTGAAATGGGCCCGATCTCCTCCCAGAAGTGGTTCCGGTGCGGGGCTCAAAAGTTCTCCCCGGCCCCTCGCCAGTGCCGCTCCCGAGCCCAGAAAGAAGGGCACATCGGAGCCGAGAACCGCTGCGTGATCGACCAGTTCTGCCCCCCCTCCTGGGGCACTGAACAACTGATCGAGAAGCACCAGCATGGCAGCGGCATCGCTGCTGCCTCCGCCCAGGCCGGCCCGCGATGGGATCACCTTTCCCAGGACGATCTCGAGGGGTGGGATCGACCGTGTGGTACGAGCCTGAGCGAGCGCTTTCATCACCAGATTGTCACCGTCGCTGGGAGCATCTCCTCCGACCACTTGCAGGTGATCGCGATCGCCGCGAACCCTGATCTCGAGGCGATCGAAGAGGCCGACGGGAACCATCAGCGTCTCGATCTCATGGAACGCATCGGCTCGACGATGAAGAACTTCTAGCCACAGGTTGAGCTTGGCAGGTGCACTGGCCACCGCTCCGTCGGTCGTGATACTTCGCTGGATGAGGGGATATCGTGTCAACGGGACTCCAGCTGGATGTTGTCGATCAGTCTCACCCCATCGACGGTCGCTGCCACGCACATCACGGCACCTCTCGCCGCGCTGACGGTCGACAGTGACGAGAGGTCCGATCGGTCGAGCACTTCCAGGTAATCCACCTCGACATCGTCAGCGATCCACCTGCTCGCCTCAGCCTTCAAGCTCTCTACCGAGAGCTCCCCTGCCGTCCAGGCATCTCGCGCCCGGAACAGTGCGGCCGACAGAGAAAGTGCCTTCCTTCGAGCGGCATCGTCGAGTCGAACATTTCGACTGGAGAGAGCCAGACCATCCGCTTCGCGGATCAGTGGGCAGGGCACCACCTCAAGATCGAGATCCAGGTCCGCTACCATGCGACGGATGATGGTCAGCTGCTGGTAGTCCTTTTCGCCGAAATAGGAGCGATGCGGTGTGAAGATGTGAAACAGTTTGAGAACGATGAGGCAGACTCCCCCGAAAAACTGCGGACGAGAGGCTCCACACAGCCGTTGCGCAAGCGATGGCAGTTCGATCTGCGTCGCAAAACCCTCCGGGTACAGTTCCTGCGCGTCTCCGATCGAAACCAGATCGACCCCCTCCTCCCTCGCGACATCCAGGTCCTGCTGAAGGGTTCTCGGGTAGGTATCGAGATCTTCACCCTCGGCAAATTGAGTCGGGTTGACGAAGATGGTGAGGATCACCTGCTGACACTGGCGGCGAGCGATGCGAATCAGACTGCGGTGTCCCTCGTGAAGAGCACCCATCGTCGGAACCAGACCCACCGTCTCATCGGGAGAGAGGGCACGACGCCAGCGGCGCACCTCCTCGATGGAGTCGATTCCCTTCTGCTCCGCACTGGAACTGGAGATGATTCTCATACGACTCCCCCATGACCGCTGTGGGAGCGCAACTGGTCCAGTTGTTGCAGCACGGTGGCGGTACCGGGAGGAATCATGTATCCCGGTTCCAGTTGCGCCCACGGCGCAAGTACGAACTCTCTCTCGCCGATCCGTGGATGAGGAACGATCAGGCCCTCTTCCTCGATCACCTCTTCACCGAAGGTGAGAAGATCGATGTCGATGGTTCTCGGTCCCCATCTTTCCCCTCGCACCCTACCCAGTTCCTTCTCGATGGCGAGGCAGCGTTCCAGCAGGGTCCGTGCATCATCGAAGCGGCACCAGCCACGTACCACCTGATTCAAGTAGGCTCCCTGGACCGGGCCGATCGCAACCGTCTCGAGGATCGGCGATACATGCATATCTCGCAGGCAGTGCATCATCAGCGACTCCCGGGCACGAGCGAGGTGATCGTGTCGGTCTCCCAGATTCGAACCGAGTGCCAGTCTGACCTCCGGTTGCATCGTCACTCCTGTTCGATCCCCGATTTCGGTTCATCTCGTGAACCGCGAAATGGCTTCAGAATCAGACGGATGGCGGGCCACAGCCCATACGTGAAGAAGACGATGCACAGCATCGGTTCCTTGAAAAACACCACCAGGGTGCAGCCGAAGACGAAACTGGCAAATCGGTCGAAGTGCATCCCATCGGAGAACATCTGCGAAGCGACATGAGGATATACGATGCGGTTTGAAACCATCAGATATCCGAGGATGAAGCAACACACCGGAAGAAACTCCGGGATCATACCGATGGCCTGCTCGACCCCTTCCGGTCGCGTCTTCGAGAAGTACTCCAGGTACCAGACGTTCCAGTCACCGAGTGTGAAGTAGATCAGCACCAGGCTGGCGACCACTCCCGCCGCACCCGGGGTCGGTAGACCGTCGAATGCGAGGTGTTCCTCCGATTCGTGGCCATCCCTTACGGAGTTGAAGCGGGCCAGCCGCAGCAATGCACCGAGGAAGTATGCGAGACAGAAGACCCACATCAGATGGCGAAGGGGATGCTCTCCCTCCGCTCCATGATGATAGAGAGCCAGGGTCAGACCAGCAGGAGCCAGGCCGAAGGTCACCAGATCGGAGAGGGAATCGAGTTGCGCCCCCAGAGTCGTGCCGCCGCCGGTGGCCCTGGCGACCTTTCCATCGAAGACATCGAAGAGCATCCCTGCCAGGATGAACCAGGCCGCTTTATGCAGCCTGTCCAGCAGCTGGGTATCGCCCCCCTCCAGGCTGCCTGCGATGAGGGTCAGGGCCACGAAGCCACAGACCGCATTACAGAGCGTGATGATGTTGGGAATCACTGCGATGTGTCTCGGCATATCGTTACTTCCAGTCTCCCAGGATCGTCTTGCCACCCTGTACCTTTTGCCCGACCGCCACGGAAACCTGAAATGGAACGCCATCTCGGGGAGGGATGACGATCTCGGTCTGTGAACCGAATCGAATCATCCCGAAGTCAAATCCTCGCTCTACCTCTTCTCCGACCTGCAGGGGACAGACGATGCGCCGTGCAATCAGGCCTGCAATCTGTCGGATCAGCAGGGGGACGCCTTGGGGAGTCCGAATACCGATCTCCTGGCGCTCGTTGACCTCCCTGGAACTGGCACCGATGGCATTCCTGTACTCCCCATCGATGTGCCGTAGATGCTCCACGACTCCCTCCGCCGGAACCCGATTCACATGAACGTTGAATACCGACAGGAAGATCTGGATCCGGACTGCAGGGCCATCGATGTAGACCTCATCGGAGACCTCTTCCACGGCGATCACCTTGCCGTCCGCAGGGGAGATCAGCATCTCGCCCGCGGGGGGGATCCGCTGGGGGTTCCTGAAGAAGGAGAGGACGAAGAACCATAGCAGCAGGGGCACGTGCATCAGTCCCCACCGCAGGATCGGCTGCTCGATCCCGAAACCGATCCCCAAGGCGCAGACGACTGCCAGAGCAGTCGACCACAGGATCACCGGAGTTCCATGTCGAGTCAGGAGATTTCCCATCAATCCGGAATCTGCAGACGGAGTCGTGGAAGTCGTCATCTGGGTCAGTCAGCCTCTCGATCGGTTGACAGATGCTACCGCTGCGCCGGACAATCGGCACATGGCCACATCGTGAATGGCCACATCGTGATCGATCAGGCAGCAAGAGGCAACGTCTCCCGGGAGCAATGTGCCCCGAAAGTAAGGTCTCCCGAAGGAGTTCCGATGACAGCAATCCGACAGATTCAGGGACGAATGGTGCTGGATTCCCGTGGATTTCCCACCATCGAGGGGCAATGCGTGCTCGAGGACGGCAGTACTGGCACTGCGATGGTCCCCTCGGGGGCATCCACCGGCGAGGCAGAAGCACTCGAAATGAGGGATGGCGACGCCGACTGGGGGGGTAAAGGGGTCGATCGAGCCATCGCAAACCTCAACGGTGAGATCGCCGATCTGATGGCGGGTTGCGATGCACGAGATCAGGAAGAGATCGATCGTCGTCTCTGCGAAGCGGACGGCACCCCCAACAAGTCGAGGCTGGGGGCCAATGCGATCCTGGCGGTTTCGATGGCAGTGTGCCGCGCGGCTGCTCAATCGTGCGGACTACCCCTCTACCGATACATCGGAGGACCGGACTCGATGCGTCTGCCGATCCCTCTGATGAACGTGATCAATGGTGGAGCTCATGCCGACAACGATGTGGATGTTCAGGAGTTCATGCTGGCACCGATCGGTTTCGCTGACTTTCCCACAGCTCTGAGGGCCGGGGTCGAGGTTTATCATCATCTCAAGAAAAGATTGAAGTCGAAAGGCCTGGTCACCGCCGTCGGAGATGAAGGTGGATTTGCACCGAACTTCGCCAGTGATGATCTCGTTTTGAAAGAGCTGGTCGAGGCGGTCGAGCAATCTGGATACACCGTCGGTCACGACCAGCAGTTCAGTTTTGCACTCGATGTCGCTGCCAGTGAACTGTTCCGAGATGGCAGTTACCATCTCGGATCCCATCCGGAGCCTCTCAGTTCCGATCAGATGATCGACCACTGGGAGCAGCTGGGAAATCGCTATCCCTTCACCAGCATCGAGGATGGTCTCGACGAAGAGGACTGGGACGGCTGGAAGAAGATGACCGCTCGGCTTGCCGGCATCAGGCTCGTCGGCGATGACCTCTTCGCCACCAATCCGGAGCGAATCTCCAGGGGCGTCGAGGAAGCATCGGCCAATGCTCTGCTGGTGAAGTTGAACCAGATCGGCACCGTCTCCGAGACCCTCCAGGCGATTCGGGTCGCCTCGGAAGCGGGCTTCAGGATCATCATCTCTCATCGCTCCGGGGAGACGGAAGACGACTTCATCGCCGACCTCGCCGTGGCCACCGGAGCCGGCTGGATCAAAACCGGGGCTCCGTGCAGATCGGAGCGAAACGCCAAGTACAATCGTCTCCTGCGCATTCACGCCGAGTTGGGTGAGAACGCTCGCATCGGACCCTTGCAGTTCTGAGCCAAAATTGTTTCAATCGTGCCACCCGTTCGCCGCGGGTACCGATCCACACCCCGCCGCGTGGCTCATCTCCTCCTCTCGGAATGGAGTGACGACCTGGCTCTGCAACTTCTGACCTCCTCTTCTCCCGTGGGGAGAACCGTGATCCGTGTCACCTCAACGGTCACCGAGTTCTGTCGGCTCAGTACGCCACAGTTCCTGGTGCTGCTGCTGGGAGTGTCTCTATGCATCGTTTCCCGTGTGCATATGTCGAGGAGGGCTGAGATCGTCGATCTACGCTCTTCCCTCGGCACCCTGCAGGCCCAGGGGCAGTTGCTGAAGGAGCGCATCAGCGAGGTGCAGGTGCAGCGAGATGCCCTCGAGAAGGACCCCTTCTACCGCAAGGAGTCGCTGATCAAGATCACCGGCCAGAGATTGCGTGGCGAGGTTCCCCTGCGAGATCTGTTGCAGGACTCCAGCGGCGGCGCCCCCACTCCCTGATCTCGATTGAGGATCTCAATGGTGGAATTCACATCCTGATCTCAGAGATGGGAGATGAGAGATGGGAGATGAGAGATGAGAGATGGGAGATGAGAGATGAGAGATGAGCGTCGATCGGGGAACCGATGCACCGCATCCGCTGAAGAGATCCAGGGATTTGCGAATCCGTGTGCTGCTAGCGAGGAAGCCAGATCTTTTTACCCACTGGCAGAGCACTTTCATCGAGTCCCGCATTCAACTTCTTGATCTCTAGCCAGCGGCCCCCGTTACCCAGTTCATCCCTGGCGATGTTGTAGAGGGTGTCTCCCTCACGAACCGTCACCTGACGATTTCCAGCGGAGGGAGCCGCAACTCGATCGGATCGACTGACATTACTGCTGGCGACCGCCCTGGCGAAATCTCCTGGAATCTTGATCTTGCGTCCCACCCTCAGAGTCGATCCCTCCGTCAGGCCCGGATTGACCTCGAGAAGACGGGGCCACTCCAATCCCGATCCCAGTTCACGACTGGCGATCACCCACAAACTATCGCCGCTGGCGACGGTGACCTCGCGGGTCTTCGGCTTCTGCTGGACGACGGGAACCACTGGCTCCGGTTCCGGCTTGACGGCAACCGCCACCGGCTCGATGCCACTTGCAGATCGAATCACGCCGGTCGCCGTGGTCACTTCCGCCTCGTCGACCTTGGCGACGGCGTTACGGGTAGCTGCCTGATCGACTTGTGGTGCATTTCTGGGACCGGCAAGAGGAGACTGGGAGCCAACCGCCGGGAGCTTTCTGTCGGGATCGGGGGTCTTTACCACGACCGGTCTACGGATCGGTGTAGACCTCTCCCCCACGTTGGTGGTACGTCCCGTCTCACCAACTCGGTTGCCCACGGAACTGGATCCGGACACACCGGTCACCTGCTCCGCAGCGGTGGGACCGCTCTGAACCTCGCTATCGAGTAACTTGGCGATGACTACAACGACCAGCACCAAGATGAGGATGATGCCGATTTTCGTTCCCGTACCCATGGAGACCCCCATTCCCTCGCGAGATCCAGTGCGGTTCTCGCTTCCCCGAGGTGGGATGATGTTTGTCCGCGGGGATCAACTCCCCACCGTCGGGGGCGAAGATAACCTGAACGGAGAGCAGGATCTAGCGACCTTCCGTCGGTTCTCTGCTGGATGCAAGAGAGGGGGGGCGGTTGCTGGCAACCGCCCCCCCTCTCCCGGACAACCTCGGAGGTCCTATCACTTCTTGATCGCAGCCTCGGCGATCACCTGTTCCTTGCGAATCCGTGCCTTCTCCTGCAAGTGGATCAGTGTCGGGCTCGCCACGAAGATCGATGAATAGGTTCCCACCAGCACCCCGACGCAAAGGGCGAAGGCGAAGGCGTGAAGCCCTTCCCCGCCGTATGAAAGCAGGATGGCCACCACCAGGAAGGTGGTCATCGAGGTCAGCAGGGTCCTTGCGAGGGTCTGATTGATCGATTGGTTGACAATATCGGGATAGTTAACATCTCGTCGCGCATCCACCAGATTTTCACGGATCCGGTCGAAGATCACGATGGTGTCGTTGAGGGAGTATCCCACCACGGTCAGCAGTGCCGCCACCACCGGCAGGTTGATCTTCAGGCTCAACATGTCCCCGAGGAGGAAATCTCCCACCGCCAGGGCACCGAGCGTGAAGAGGATGTCGTGCAAGAGCGCGACGATTGCCGCCAGACCAAAGATCAGTTCGAAGCGGATGCTGATGTAGAAGACGATGGCGAAGAAACTGATCATCAGGGCCACGAAGGTCTTGCCCTGCATATCCTGAGCGACCTTGCCGCCGATGCTGCTGAACTCGGGGAATGGCTCGGAAAAATCGATCTCCTCGAAGGTGCTCAACTTGCGGGTCAACTCTCCCTGCAGCGCCAGGGCACTGGTGCTATCGGCCTGCGCCTCACTGCGCAGTTCGAAGCTGACGATGCCGGCACTCTCACTGATCTCGGTGACTCCTGCCACCGGGAAACCACTGGCGAGAATGTCCTGCTCCACCTTGCTGGCAGTGAGACCGGCCTGCGCCGCATCCCCCACTCCCCGCACTGCGTTGAGGGTCGCCACCATCTGATGGGTGTCGGCCGCACCGTCCACCCCTGCGATCTTCTCGATGCGAACCTCGCTGATGCCGTTGGGCGCCAGCAGGCCTTCCGATCGGAGCAGTGCCTCCACGGCATCCTTGAACGCCTCGGTCTCCTCTGTTCCAGAACCGAGGGTCTTCGTCTTCAACGAGTAGCGAGTGGCCCCAGCCTCAGCGGCGGTTCCGAGAACCTGGATCTGTAAATCCTCGAAGCGCAGCGAACTCGATTCGTTGGCGAGTATGTCCATCTTCTCGCGAAGCAGCGCCTCGGAGGTCGGTTGTGACAGGTTCACTGCCAGCTTGGTTCCACCGGTGAAGTCGATTCCCATCGCCTGTCCACCACGCCAGACCAGGAAGGTCATACCCGCCAGTACCAGCACGATGGAGGCGGTTCGAGCGATCCCTCTCCTCGACATGAAATCGATGCGGGTCTTGGAGATCAGTCGTGTCATCGACAGTTCTTTGACCGCACCGGAGTGGATCAACATCGAGATCAGAAGACGACTGACAAAGATGGAGCAGAAGAAGGAGGTAAAGATTCCGATGGAGAGGACGATGGCGAAGCCCTTGACCGCACCGGTACCGAACTGGAACAGCATGAATGCCGTGATCAGTGTGGTCAGGTTGGCGTCGAAGATGGTCCAGAAAGCCCTCTGGAAGCCGGCCTTGAACGCCGCTGGCAATTCCTTGCCTCGATCTCGTTCCTCACGAATTCGCTCGAAGATGAGGATGTTGGCATCGACCGCCATACCCACCGTCAACAGCAATCCTGCCATTCCGGGGAAGGTCAGGGTGTTGCGGAAGATCACCAGCAAGGTGAGGACCAGTAGCAGGTTCAGCATCAGAGACAGGTTCGCCACCAGGCCTGCGGCACGGTAGAAGATCAACATGAACACGACCACCAGCAAGAAACCGACCACCATCGACTGTGTTCCTCGATCGATCGATTCCTTACCGAGGACCGATCCCACCGTCTGCTGGCTCTTGAGTACCGGCTTCGTCGGCAACGATCCGGCACGCAGCATGGTGACGATGTCAGCGACTTCATCATTGGTAAAACTACCGCTGATGATTCCCGTGCTGTAGATGGCGTCATTGATGGTCGCCACGCTCACGGCAACTCCATCGAGTACGATGGCGAGACTGCTGTTGATGTTCTCACCGGTCAGGTTCCCGAACAGGGTGCTGCCTGCTCCGCCAAAGGTGAAGCCCACCGCCGGGCCACCCTGTTGATCGAAGGTGCTCTGAGCGGACTGGATGTACGAGCCGGAGACCTTCAGTCCCTTGCCATTCTCCACCACCACCGGTTGACCTCGAACCCCGTCGACACCGGCAGACCTGTAGACGACGAGTCGATCGAGTTCCTTCGGGAACGCCTCGGGGTCCTGCTGATCGGCGGGTAACGAGTTGTAGGCAACCACCGCCTGCTGGCGGGTAACCATGGCAGCCTCGATCTCGGTGATCACCACCTGCGTGGAGTACTCCGCCGCCGAGACGAGGTGGATGTTGAGTTCTCCAGCCTTCTCGATCTGCCCCTTCAGTCGCTCCAGTTCCTCGTTGTCGAATCCGGGCAACTGGATCTGCAACCGATTGGATCCGGCGATGGCGACGCTGATCTCCTTGAGACCGTAGCTATCAAATCGACGGGCGATCACGTCCTTCACATCGGCAGCGACGCTCGATCTCTGAGCCGATGGAACATCTTCCAGGGGAATCTCGTAGAGGAGTTCTGTTCCCCCCTCCAGATCGATGCCCTTCTTGATGTCGGACTGATAATCTCGCAACGAGAAGAGACAGCCTGCCACCAGCAGTGCAAGAAGTGTGAATCTTGTAAAAAAGTACATCCTCATTTGATCGCGTCCTCTTCCTTCATCGTGGAAAGGCTCTCTTCTTTGGTGAGTACCGCTGCGATCGACTGTATCGCCACTCGCATCCGTACATTTTTCGAATCATCGATGGTCAGCACCACGATCTGCTTGTCGGTGTCGACCTGGGCAACCTTGCCGATGATGCCTCCTGCGGTTCTGACCTGATCGTGCTTGCTGATCCCGGCCAGCATCTGCTCTTGTTCCTTCGCCTGACGCTTCTGAGGGCGGATCAACATGAAGTAGAAGACCAGGCCCATCATCAGAAACATCGGCAACATATCGATGAATCCCGGCGATTGGCCCGATGACTCGCCTGCCACTGCCGGGACTTCCCCCGCCTGCAGGAGCATCAACAACGCTGCCTTCATTTCGATCCCTTTCCGATGCGGTTCCGTTCGATGCGGTTCCGTTCGATGCGGTTCCGTTCGATGCGCCGAGGCGGTTTCGATCGTTGCCACGAGAAACGCCCTGGAACACCAGATAAATCCCGAAATCGCACACAAGATGCGAATTCATGCGAAGTTGCGAATCTTAGTGGACTGTCACCGAGTATTCAACCGGACCGGGGTCGGAATCGGTCCCGAAAGGAGGCACGAAACTGCTGCCAGGACCCCTCCAGCACCGCCTGACGAGCCCTTTCGAGGAATCGATGAAAGACCCGTAGGTTGTGCAGGGAACCGAGGGTGCAGGCCAGCATCTCCTTGCGCTGATAGAGATGATGGAGGGTTCCACGACTGAAGCGCTCACAGGCGGGACAATCGCAACCCTCTTCCACCGGCGAGCGATCGCGCCGATGGATCGCCTTGCGCATGTTGAGGGTCGATCCATCGGAGAGGAACAGGGTGGCATTGCGGGCGTTTCGGGTCGGGATCACGCAATCGAACAGATCGATGCCGGACTCGACGGCGACCAGGAACTCCTCCAGTCCCCCCACACCCATCAGGTAGCGGGGACGATCGATGGGGAGATGGCGTGCTCCCATCGAGATGGTTTCAAGCATCGTCTCCCGCTCTTCCCCGACGCTGACCCCACCTACGGCATATCCGTCGAAGGGAAGTTCCCGCAATCGTTGAGCTCCTTCGATGCGCAGGTCCTCCTCGACCCCTCCCTGCAAGATGCCGAACATTGCCATCGGCTCGAACAGTTCCAGTCGTTGACGGTGTTCCACCGATCGCATCGCCCATCGTTCGGTTCGGGCCAGCGACTTCGCCACCGCATCGCGGTCGATGCCTGAAGGGGGGCATTCATCCAGGACCATGGCGATGGTGCTGCCCAGTCGCGCCTGGATGTCGAGTACCGATTCGGGAGTCAACAGCAGCGCATCTCCGTCGATGTGATTGCGGAACTGAACTCCCTGTTCATCGATCCGGTTGCGATGCCCCAGGGAGAAGACCTGAAATCCGCCGGAATCGGTGAGGATCGGTCGATCCCACCCCATCAACTGGTGTAGCCCTCCCAGTTCCCGCACCGTGTCCGCACCGGGTCGCACCGCCAGATGGTACGTGTTGGAGAGGATGATCTGCGACCCCACCGCCAGCAATTGCTCGGGGGTGACCCCCTTGACGCTTCCCTGAGTACCCACCGGCATGAAGGCGGGTGTCGAGATGGTTCCCCGCGGAGTGGTGAGGGTCGCCGCCCTCGGACCTCCCTGCGAGCCCTCCTCGACCTGGAAGGAGAACCCCTCCTGCATCGGATGTGTGGCCCTGATCTCCTCGTTCACCACTCCCTCCGGATCTGCACCCCCGGATAGTAATGTTCGAGAATCCACGTGCGGTTGGCTCCCAGTTTGGCGTAGCCCTTGGCACCCACCTGACACATTCCAACACCGTGCCCCCAACCTCGACCGCTGAATCGAAAAGCGTCACCGAGCGACTGTACCTCGAAACTGGGGGAACGAAGTCCGTGAATCCCCTGGCGACCGAGGGCGGAGCGCAGCCTCGCCACATCGACCTCGAACGATCCGAGTCGATGCTCGACACGCAGGTAGGAGACATATCCCGAGGCGGTCGGTTGCACCACGGTCATCTTCTCGATCTCGCCGATGCGAATCCCCATCCCGTCACAGACATCCTTCAGTGCATCTTGCAACTTGTTTGCAGCGACATCCGTGGACCAGCGATAGAAGCGGCTATTCTTGCATCCGACGCAGGGGACGCTCGGCATCGAACGGATCTCACCGATGCCGAATCCATCCGCAGCGGAACAGGTCTGCCCTCCACAGGTCGAGTGGTAGAAGCTTTCGAATAGCAGACCATCGGTGAAGAGGATCGACCCTCGAGTCCGTTCCACCGCATCCTTGATCTCCTGCGGGATGCGAGCGGTTCCGCCGTAAGCCTGGCTGCGGGGATCTCCCCTCAGGTGATACGCCCTCTTCGGTCCCCGTGCCTGGATCTGAAAGGTGGCATAACTGCGAGCGGCGATGGCCTGTGCTTCCAGTGCCGCTGCGGGGAAACTACTGGCGGACATCTCCCGGGAAACGACCCCCAGAAGATATCGCTCCATCGGAACCCACTCGATCATCCGCCAGCCACCCGACTCTGTATCGGGGGACCAGACGATCCAGCCATCGTGATAGCGATCGCCGATCTGCATCTCGCCGTCGAGCGATCGAATCCTCACCGGAACGTCGAAGATGTGTTCCCCCACCTGTAGTCGCTGATCGCCGGCGATCACCTGCAGCGGGGATGGCACGGTCGCTGCACCCGCCGGTTTTCCCGGGGCACCTCTCCATTCGATTCGTAGCGGGCCCCCGCTGGAGATCACCTCGAGACGATAGCTTCCCTCGGTGAGCAGGATACGCACCACCGGCTCCTTGAGCAGGTCGCTGGCTACCGACGCGGAGTGAACTCGCACCGATGGCACCGACAGTAGATACGTTGCCCCGAGGAGGCCGAGCCACAGCAGTGTGCGCCGCTCGATCACCGTGAATCTCCCCCGGCATTTTCCAGGTCGAGGTGAGACTGTTCCCGGTTCGTCGAGGAGGAGTCCGATGACATCCTCGGTCCGAGGACCCGCCCCCGCGGAGTCTTGGTGAGAAATCCTGCGCGGATCAGGTACGGTTCGTGGACATCCTCGATGGTCCGTTCCTCTTCTCCGACAGTCACTGCGATGGTCTTGATCCCGACCGCCTGTCCTCCGGCGCGAGCAACCGTCTGCAAGATCCTGCGGTCGAGAGCATCGAGTCCATCGGGATCGACCCCGAGTCGATCGAGAGCGGAACTCGCAGCTTCCCCATCGATCTGATTCAATCCCTGTACCTGAACGAAATCTCGTATGCGACGCAGGTAGCGGTTGGCGATGCGAGGTGTCCCACGGCAACGACCTGACAGCACCTGCGCTCCTGTTGTGGTCAGATCGAGCTTGAAGATGCGGGCACTGCGCTGCAACACCTTGACGATCTCATCATCGCTGTACGGTTCCAGTTTCTCCTGGATTCCGAAGCGCGCACGGAAGGGAGCGGTGAGATTGCCCTCCCTGGTGGTGGCGGCGATCAAGGTGAATCGGGGAAGGTGGATTCGCATCGATCGGGCATTGGGTCCCGAATCGATGATGATGTCGATCTGGAAATCTTCCATCGCCGTGTAGAGATACTCCTCGACGACACGACTGATCCGATGCACCTCATCGATGAAGAGGATGTCCCCCTCCTCCAGTTCCGTCAGCAGCCCGACCAGATCCTTGGCCTTCTCGAGGACTGGACCGCTGGTGGCACGAAAGCCGACCTCCATGTGACCTGCGACCAGGCTCGCCAGGGTCGTCTTGCCGAGACCCGGCATGCCGGAGAGGAGCACATGGTCGAGGGACTCGCCCCGCTCCCTGGCCGCGCCGAGGAAGACCCGGAGATTATCCACCACGGCATGCTGGCCGATGAACTCCTCGAGTCGCTGGGGACGGATCTGCTCGTCACCGAGGCGATCCTCTCGACCGTTGACCCCCGGAGCGGTCTGCCGCGGTTCCCCGGCATCTTCAGATTTGTTTCGGGACGTCATCATTCCCGGTCCTCCCTCGCAGACGGCGTGATCCCTCAGAGGATAGACGGGAGGACCGTTCTCGACCAGTCCCCCATGCCACCCTTGACCGGAGAACTCTGTCTGGCGAGGATCTTCGCCAGCGGGAGGTGCGGAAACTGCCGAGCCACCCGCCGACGAGATGCGGGTGGTTGCACCCTGCTCCTCACCAACAGAACCACGGAACCACGGAAACGAGTTGTACTTGTCACCCCAGGAAAACGAATCCTCCGCTCCTGAGGATCCCCGACAACCCCCGGCGCGTGCACCACTCGGACCGATACTCCTGACCCTGTTCATCGACCTGGTCGCCTTTTCCGTCATCTTTCCGCTGTTCCCGGCAATCCTCGACTCCTATCGGGGTGACCCGGGGCTCGAGTGGTGTCTCGAGATTCTGCGATCTCTTTCCCCCGAACTGGATGCCAGCGACCCGCGCATGATCACCCTCTTCGGCGGAGTGCTCGGGTCGTTGTACTCGTTTCTGCAGTTCCTGCTGAGCCCCTTCTGGGGAAGTCTCTCCGACCGCATCGGTCGTCGACCGGTGTTGCTGGTCACCATCAGCGGCAACCTGATTGCGGCAATTCTGTGGGCGGTCAGCGGTTCCTTCACCCTGCTGGTGCTGTCGCGAATCCTCGCCGGAATCGCCGGGGGTAACATCTCCGCCGCCACCGCAGCGGTGGCAGATCTGACCCCGGGACAGGAGCGCGCCCGGGGCATGGGAATGGTCGGTGCCGCGTTTGGTCTCGGCTTCATCATCGGCCCCGCCATCGGCGGGGCCCTCAGTTTCCTGGATCTCTCCGCCGGCGCCCCGGGAGATCTGTTCCGCACTCACTCCTTCTCCGCTGCGGCCTTCGGGGTGGCGCTGCTGTCGCTCATCAACGTTCTGTGGGTGTGGCTACGCCTACCTGAAACCCGCCCCGAGGGTCATCCTCCCCGGCCCGTTCGCCTGCAGATCACCCTCGGCGGACGCTGGGGCAAGGGGGTCAAGAGGGTGCAACTGGCCAACATGATCTTCCTCATCGGATTCAGCGGCATGGAGTTCACCCTCGCCTTCCTTGTGCGCCAGCGATTCGACTGGCAAAGCATCGACATCGCCTGGATGTTCGTGGGCATCGGTCTGGTGCTGGCGCTGGTCCAGGGAGGTCTATCGCGTCCCCTGTCCCGTCGCTGGGGTGCCCATCTCACATCGATCATCGGATTCCTGCTGGTGATGGCGGGACTGATCGGCATCGCGCTGACCCGGGAGACATGGCAGTTGTGGGCCTCGCTGCTACCGCTGTCGATGGGAGGCGCGCTGGTGATGCCGATGCTGTCGACCATCGTCAGCCTGGCCGTACCCGAGGATGAACAGGGCGAGGTGCTCGGCTGTTTCCGATCGCTGGGAAGCCTGGCCCGGGCAGTGGGCCCGCTGCTGGCTGCGGTCCTCTACTGGAAAATCGGCTCCTCGGCCCCCTACTGGGCTGCAGCAGTTCTTTTGATCGCACCTCTGCTGTTGATCTCAGCTGGCCTTGCCAGAAAAGTCCGAATTCCATAGCATCCGGGTACGCCGCGCGATTCCTCCCCCCGGAAGGGGCGCTTCGTGCACAGAAAACAGCAACTTCATCACCGGTCCACGGCGGACTTCTGCCGTGGCTCATCCCGAATTCTTCCTTCGACATCCTCGAGAAGGTGGCCACTGCCGCTGCTCATCGCTGCGGTGCTGATCAGTGTCGTCGGCTGCGCCACCGCACCCTCCGATCGCAATCAACCGATCGACTCGGCAGTGGGTCCCGCCGACATCGCAGCGATGGCAGCGGGAACCTGGCAATCGCGAGGCGAGGATCAGCAAGGGATGGCAGTACTCGGCGGATTACTCGCCTACGACATGACCACCACCCAGCAGGTCGAAGGGGTTGCCGTCGCTCGTGAGCGAGTCAGTGCCGGTCCCCTGTGGATCGCCGGCACGACCGAGAGTCGCGCCCTCACCAGCGCCGGAGAAGAGAGTCATGGCAACTGGTTCTTTCCCTTCTGGCGTTACGAAGAGGTCAACGGAGAACGAACCCTGTACCCGTTGATGGTGATTCCTATCCCACTGGGTGGAGCGGACCCGTCGGAGTATGCACAACTGGAGGCGATCGCACCGGAGACCGCATCCATCGACGAGATGTCCGGGTGGGATGAGATCGATGATGCCGAGGTGACTTCGATTCCTCCTGCCGCCGATCCCATCGAGACCTTGTCCGCCCTCGATGCCGGGGCCAATACCTATCGACTGCGCCAGGGCGACACGCTGTGGTCCCTGTCGGAGCGCTTCTATGGCACCGGGCAACGCTGGCGCGACATCGCTTCCGCCAACGAGGGAACCATCGGCAACATCAATGCGATGCCTGTCGGTTCGACGATTCAGATCCCGAATTGATGTGGAGAGGGGCCCCTCGGGGCCCCTCGAATGATCCTCCCCAGCTGCTTCTCCCCTGCTCTTCCTCTTGCGCATCTCTTCTACCGGTAAATTTTTCCGACTCACCGGTCCAACGACACCGATCATCACTGACGGATATCTTCCTCTGTCGGACCTGACCGCCACGGCTGTCAATAGTGCCTGTAAGTCCTTTTTTATTTACATTGCAGACGCTAGTAAATGCACCCGTTGACAATAGAATGGTCAATAACCAAGGTCGCCGTTCCGGTGATCGATGGACCTCGGGTCTCTGCACATCCCGAAATCACAGCGAGGAAGGAAAGTTTCAGATGCTGAACTGGAAGATATTGTTGGGAGCATTTTGTCTCCTTTGCACAGTTAACACACTTCAGGGACAAAATTATGCCCTCCATGCTCCTGCTACTGCAGGACTGCCAGGCTCCTCTGTCACCGTTTCCGTCCAGTTAGAGACTCCCAGCCCAGCGCAGGGATTCCAACTGGGTCTGTCACACGACTCGACACTGCTGACGGCAGTTCTCGTGTCGGAAGGAAGCGGTCTCGCCTCCAGCAACGCCGGCAGTGGAGCGGACTACTTCCACTTCGAACTCACCCCGACCGGTGGAATCGGCGTGGTGGTCGGTGCCATCGTCAGTCTCGCTCCTCCCCTGGAATCGATTCCTGTCGGAACCAGTGAAGTGGCGCAGATTCAGTACAGCCTCGCCGGTACCGCGAGTCCCGGAACCACGACTGGTCTCACCTTCGTCAACAGCCTTGGCAGCCCCACGGTCAACTGTGTGATCTCGGTGGGTGGAATCTCCCAGCAGCCGATCCTCGACCACGGATCTCTCACCATCGAAACGCCTGCGCCGACCGGTGTCACGGTGACCGTCGATGACGCTTGCACCTGTGCGGGCACCCTTTCCTGGACCAACGGAGACGCCTACGACAGCCTCGAGGTGACCCACAACGGTTCCACCGTTGTCCTTGCCGGCACCGATAGCAGCATGCCCATCTCCCTCTCCGACGGAGTTGCCGCCAGCTATGATGTGGTGGGGATTCGCAACGGACAGGCTTCAGCAACTGCCTCCGGGAGTGGAACCTGTTCGCAGACTCCTGATTCCGCTGGACCCTCTGACCTGACTTGCACCATCGATCACGAGACCTGCACCGTCACCCTCAGCTGGACCAATAACGATCCTGGCTACCAGGGATTGAGCCTCAGCGTCGACGGCGCTCTGATCTCATCGATGCCCGGAACCGCCACCACCACCACCTACGTTCTCCCCGCCGAACTCGTCAACTACACGATGGAAATCGGTGGAACCGGTGGCTGTGGTGAGGCCCTCGCCCCTGCCAGTTGCACCAGCATGTGCCTGCCAGAGCGCTTCAAGCGTGGCGATGTCAACGGCGACACCATGGTGGACATCTCCGACGCCATCGGAACCCTGAGCTACCTGTTCCAGGCAGTTCCGTCCGACTGCCTCGACGCCGTCGACACCAATGACGACGGTGGCGTGGACATCTCCGATGCGATCTCGGTCCTCAACTACATCTTCGCCGGTGGCACCGAGCCTCCAGCGCCGGGTCCCAGCACATGTGGCATCGACCCGACCGACGACACCCTCGACTGCCCGGGATACGACACCGCAGGTTGTAACTAGGCATACGACTTCAGAAAGAAATACGGGCCCGCAGGGATCTTCCCTGCGGGCCCGTTTTCCATCCCGAGGCAACACTCCATCGGAGTGGACTCCAGATCGTCTCGAATCAAATCGCCTCGAAGAGGTGTCCCAGCTTGTCCTTCTTGGCCCGGAGGTACGACAGATTCACCGGTCCTGGCTTCGGTTCGATGGGAATGCGTTCCACCACTTCCACTCCTCCTGCCACCAGTCCTTCGACCTTGGCTGGATTGTTGGTGAGCAGGCGGATGCGACTTCCCCCCATCTTGAGCAGGACCTGAGACGCTTCCAGGTACTCCCGCAGGTCGGGAGGGAATCCCAGTCGTTCATTCGCTTCCACCGTATCGAGACCCTCCATCTGCTGCAGATGATACGCCTCGATCTTGCTGGCCAGGCCGATTCCACGACCTTCCTGTGGAAGGTACAGCAAGGCTCCTCGCTCCCGGGAACCGATCGCCTCCAGCGCCATGTGAAGTTGCGCACCACAATCGCACCGAAGAGAACCGAGTACATCGCCGGTAAAGCACGCGGAGTGAACTCGTACCAGCGGAGCTTCTTCCCCCTCCACGTGACCCAGGTTGCCCTGTCTCAACACGGTGATCGGTTCTCCACTCCCGGCACTCCAGCTCTCGATCTCGAAGATCCCGAAGGGAGTGGGAAGTTGAGCGCTGGAAAGAGATCTCACCTCGCAGGCCGCGAGCGTCTTTTCAACGGTGGACGGGGAGGCGATCACCTCTCCACCCCGGTGCTCCTCGATCAGGCTCTCGATGGTGCCGATGAGCAGGCCGTGCTCGTCGGCAAATCGCAGTAGATCGGGGGATCGTGCCATCGATCCGTCTTCATTCATCACTTCGCAGATGACCGCAGCCGGCTGTAGGCCGGCACACCGCATCAGGTGAACCGATGCTTCGGTATGCCCCTGGCGACTGGCAAGCCCCTGTGGATGCGCCTTGAGTGGAAAGATGTGTCCCGGTCGATTGAAATCTGCAGGAACCGATCCTGGATCGGCAAGAAGTCGAAGTGTCCTGGCACGATCGAAGACACTGATCCCCGTGGAGTTCCCATCGCGACCATCCACCGACATGGTGAAGGCGCACTCATCCGGCTCACTCGGCTCTTCCAGCATCTGCGGTAAATCGAGTCGGTCGACGATTTCGCTCCCCAATGGCGCACAGATCAATCCCCTGGCATGGGTGGCGAGAAAGTTCACCTGCTCCGGGGTGATCAACTCCGCAGCCACGACGAGATCACCCTCGTTCTCACGATTCTCATCGTCGATGAGGATGACCATCCCACCACGGGCGATCTCATCGATCAGTTCCTGAGGTGTGGCGAAGGGCAACGGAGCCTCCTGACTTTCTCTGATCCGCGAATCCGGTGAGCGGTCACCGAATGGCAAGGTACTATTCTAGTGCCTCTTTCAACCGGTTTGCAGTGATTCCGGATCCTCCTCTGGGCGGATTTGCACCCCGGTGACTGCCCCTCCCAGCCTCTCGATCACCTCACGGGCCCTGGCAGCCAGCTGCTCGGCGACCCCGGGGAGTTCGAGGCTCCCCCACACCACGATCAGCACCCTGGAGGTGCTTTCATCGGTCTTGGTCCTCTGCGAATCCTTGACCGCATTGGCACAGGGCCCCTCCCCGTCGATGAGGCACAGCAGGCCGGCCAGATCGATCTGCTGATCGGAACGGTTGAAGATGTAACTCTCTCCGGCACTTCCCAGCGAGATCTTCAGCGGCCCCTCCAGCCGATCGAGGTCGACCACGCTGAGTGGGATTCCCGCGCTGCGAGAGACCGCATTCCCCACATCGACCAGCGGCAAGATCGAAGGCAACGCCCCCCGCGCGGCCGCCGCCACCAGCCACTCGCTGGAGGGTTTGCCACGACCCGCAGGACGGTACCCACCATGCCTCTACAGAGCTCGAATATGCTTCTTACACTGTTCATCGACCGATTCAGGGCCAGCAGCGGCGGTCAGCAGTGGCTCTAACCACTCGGGACTCTGCTCTCCCTGTGGCCCGGCAAGTTCCGCACCGATCGCCAGCGGATCGAGCAGAGGATGAGATTCCACCTCGATGATCATCGTGCTCCTGCCCCAGCGGTAACTCGGTTGCCTTGTCCCATCGAGCCAACGAAGCCGATGAGTCCCCGGCATCGGGATCAGCGGAAAATGACGCTGGACAAACTCGGTTGGCGGTGCAGTAGAGAGACTTACATCGAGCGGCGGGGGGTTATTCCTCCGGGGGCTCGCTCGGGGTCTCGCTGTTCGGAGTCTCGCTGTTGCCACTGCTCGAGGTGCTGCCGAGGTAACCGGGCAATTCGAGGCCGGCACTCTTGGCGACCGCGTGGAGGGGCGGCAACGAGCCGACCATGCCGCTCAGGAAATCAGCGGTCGCGGTCTTGCCGTTCGCCTTCGATCCGGAGCCGTTGTCCCAGACGGTGACCTTGTCGATCTGGATGCCCTGGATCGCCTTGACCTGTTCAGCGATCAGTTCCGGCAGTTTCTCGGTGATCATCAGCATCGAAGCGTACTCGGGATTGTTGTCGGCAGAGGCGACCAGGTCACGGAAGCCTTCCGCCTTCTGAGTGAGGATGGCACGTGTACCATCAGCCTCGGCGACCAGCATCAACTTCAGGCCATCGGCTTCGCCCTTCTTGACGCGACGGATGTTCTCTGCCTCGGCCTCTGCCAGGGTCACGATGCGTTGCTTCTCGATCTCGGCAGGGACGACGATGTCGGCGTACTGGGTGGCCTGCTCGCGGTTGGCGCGTTCCGTCTCGGCGGTGCGCTCGGAGGCGTAGGCTTCTTGAAGCGCCTGGGCAGACTTGACCTTCTCGGCTGCTATCGCTACACGTTCTGCTTCCGCCTGCGCTTCCCGTCGGAGGGCGTCCGATTTTGCGATGGTAATCTGGGCGGTGTTCTCGCCTTCGACCGCTGTCGCCGTGGCAGCGGCGACACTGATGCGCTGGTCCCGTTCGGCATTGGCTTTTCCGATCTCACCAGAGCGGGTCTGTTCTGCGACCTTGATCTTGGCGTCGTTGATCGCCCGCGCCACAGCTTCCTTGCCGAGGGCGTCGATATAGCCCGATTCATCGGTGATGTCCTGGACATTGACGTTGATCAGCCTGAGGCCGACCTTCTTCAGTTCGACCTCAACGCCGTTGGAGATGTTGTCGATCAGTTTGTCACGGTCGGCGTTGATCTCTTCGATCGGCATGGTGGCGATGACCACACGCATCTGACCGAAGATGATGTCCCTGGCCAGTTCCTGCACTTCCATCGGCGACTGCCCGAGCAGGCGTTCGGCAGCATTTTCCATGACGCCTGATTCGGTAGAGATACCGACAGTAAAGGTCGAAGGTGTGTTCACGCGGATGTTCTGCTGGGAGAGCGCTCCCTGCAGGTTGATGTCGATGGGAATCGGAGTCAGATCGAGGTACTGGTAATCCTGGAGGATGGGGAAGATGAACGCGGCTCCGCCGTGGATGCACTTCGCCGAGGCACCTACCGCGCCGCTACCGATCCATTTTCCGTAGATCACCAGGATCTTGTCGGATGGACAGCGGCGGTAACGCTTGGCGAAAGCGATCAATAAGCCGAAAAGCGAGACAACAAGAACTACAATGCCAATGATATTTTGAAGACCTTCGGTGCTAGATTGCATCAGAATCGGCATCATTCACCTTCCTTTTCTTCGCTAGTGTCGGGTTCTACGACCAGGGTGCTGGGATCGAGGACTTCGGTGACGCGTACTCTATGGTTCTTCTCGATGGCATCTCTGTGGCGAGTGACCGCATCGACCACCCGAAAGCGACCCTGCACGTTCAGGGCTACCTGACCATTGCCCTCCATGGCGGCGGGAATTGGAATGTAGACCTGAGCGGTGGAGCCGATAGCGTTGTCGTAGTGCACCGTTCCGTCTTGCCGAAGGCTGTAAAGGAAACGCATCAACTTGAGGATGACCCACAGCCAGAAGACACCAAAAGTTGAGGCGATCAGCAGCGACACCAGGTAGGAGGCGCCTTCGTTGTTGGCGATGATGCCCGCCCAGCCGAAGCCGAGCAGAAAAGCGCTGATGGCACGGGTTGAGAGCAGACCCAGGCCCGATGGGTGACCATCGGGTCCGTCCATGTCCATGTCGCCGTCGCCATCGAGATGGACGAGGCTCATCACCAGCATCACCATCGTCAAGGTGGTTCCGGCGATGGCAACTGCCCAATAGGCCTTGGCGAGGCCCGTTAAACCTGCAAACCACTCTTCCATGATCCGTATCCTTCCGGTGCGATACCTGGCAACGCAGAGCAGATTCGAAGTGTGACTGGTGATGCTTTAGTTGGTTGAAGAAATCCCCGGAAGCAGCAGTGAAGAAGAGGTATCACGTATTCACTGCTATCGATGAGACGACGACAACAGCGCATGTCTCCACCAACAATAACGAGGAGTAGGTCATAGGCGTCATTATCTACGCTTTCCCAAATTCATGACTCTTTCAACTTTCAAACACACCAAAGGACCACTCAAATCGATCCTCTTTGCAGCCTACCTGAAGATATACCCCGGCTCAACAGGCCAAAAACACCGCCGAAATCGACTTCTGGTTGCAAAGCGCCACACACGCCCGGGGCGCTTTTCCCGGCTGAGGCTTTTTCCTCCAGATTAATCTGGCCCAACTCAGCAATCATGCGGACTTCAAGAGGTGACCGTCGAGGAGACCTGCAACAACGGTTGCAACTACCTGGATGAATAGAACAAGAAACTGACCGTTACCGCCGCTGGCCAACTCCTGCCATCAACTCCTTCTCGATCTGCCCATGATCCGAAGAATCCGCAGAAACAGGTTGATGATATCCATGTAGAGCGCCGCCGCGCTGTCGATGGCATTGTCGACGGTTTTTGGGATCTGATTGGCCCGCGCCCAGTCGTAGCCGATGTACCCGCAGAAGAGCAACGCCACCGCCCCGTCGATGAGGCACAGCAGCCCTTCGATGTCGATCTCCTGCTGAGATCGGTTGAAGATGTATTTGCCCCCGGCTTGCCCAGAGCGATGCGGAAGGGCGCACTCGCCCGGTCCAGGTCGACGACGCTGAGGGGGATCCCCTCCACCCGGGAAGCGGCATTCCCCGCATCGACCAGGGGTAAGATGGAGGCCAGTTTCCCGCTCGCTGCGGCACGCACCAACCACTCGCTGGAAGGCTTTCCCCTCCCTGCGGGGCGGTACCCGCCGTGGCGGAGAAGAGTGCGGATCGCCTGGCGTCGCTGCGGATCCACCTCCTCTGGACCTGCCTCGGGAAGCAGCAGTTGCTGCAACCACTCAGGACTCTCCTCCCCCTGTGGCGCCGGCAATTCGATTTGCAGCGCCACGGCATCGAGCAACGGATGCGGTTCCTTTTCGATGAACAACCGATCCCCTTTCCCACCTGCACTCTTCCTCACGGTACCAGGCTACCCTTGTCGAATGGCGTGGGGGGGATAACATCCCCGGGGTAGCCATCGATGCCGCCGAGGCCAGCACCGGAAGGAGACAGGGTGCCACGGGATTCCGATACCATCCACGGTGCTGTTCGCCGTGCCCGCAATTGCTCTGCTCAACTGGGGCAGGCGCTGCTGCAGGTGCCTGCGCATTCCATCATCGCCAGTGGCAGACGAGGACGCCTCGAGAAGATCGAGTGGGATGGCGTCCACTTCGCCCGCAAGGTCTACCACCCGACATCTCCCAGACGATTGCAGTGGCTGACGCGGCGAATGCCCCGGCGACTTCGCTGGGATCGTGCCTTCCGCTCGTGGCAGGCGATGGCACGGGGTGTCGAGATGGGACTGCCCCTTCCAGCCCCGCTGATCCTCGACACCTCCGGTCGGGATGCGGTTCTCATCAGTTCCTGGATGGAGGGGGAGCCGGTCCACCACTGGTACGCCCGCAGCGACATCGGTGGTTGGGAGCTGGCAGATCGGTATCGCTTCGCCCGCTGGTTCGGGACTCGCCTCCACGAGGTGCTCTCGAGCGGATTCACCACCGGCGATCTCGCTCCACACAATGTTCTCGTCAGCGGATCCCCCCGTGGACCATGGAACTTTGGCATCGTCGACCTCGACGATGCGGAGATCAGGCCCAGCCCATCGCGAGAACGGATCATCGAGATTCTCGGGCAGGTAGGTCACCTGCCTCCGACCATCTCCTCTACGATGCGATTCAGGGCACTGGCGGCATTTTTCGAGGGGGACAAGGGCGAGATCCTGGGCGATCGACAACAGGCATTCTCGGAGATCTCCGCCAAGGTCGAAGAACATGATCTGAAAAAGCACAGGCGCATGACTCGCAGCGGGCGGGTCGACCCGATGGCAGGCTGGGGCATCGGAGATGACGGTTTGCCTGTTCCCTTCGTGGGAGCACAACTCTCTCCTGAAGAGCACAACTGATCGATCAGATCGTCGCCTCCAGCGAATCGAATCTCACCACTCGCCCGTCACCATCCACCTCCCCGAAGCGCAGTACCTTGGTCGGGCAATCATGGACGCAAGCGCCGCATCGAACGCACTGGGGATCCTCCATCGGAATTCCGCGCCGTGCGAATCCCATCACGTCGATTCCCTGATGGCAAATCTCAGTACATACATTGCAAGAGATGCATCGTTTCTTGTCGGAGATGATGCGAAATCGAGAGAAGCGGGCATAGATGTTCATCAAAGCTGCCAGTGGGCAGGCAAATCGACACCAGACTCTTCCCGAAAAGTGCCAGTACAGTCCTACCCCGAGAATTCCCGACAGGAACAGGTCCGCAGTCCATTCGTAGCTCAGCAGCGGGATCCCGTGCAAGATCCCCCGGTAGAGGGAGTGACACCAGATTCCAGTTGCTGTGGTCGGTGCGCTCCACGACCACAGCCTCGCCAGCAGCATGATCAAACACAGCAGCAGCAGAAACTGTCCGACGAAATTGAGATATTGAGTCCATCTTCCCCGCGGCATCTTGTGCCTGTGATGATCTCCCAGCGTCTCGGCGAGAGCACCACAGGAGCAGATCCAACCGCAGTAGACGCCCTTCCCCCAGCGACGGATGGCCAGCGGTAACAGGACGAAGGTCTGCAGTACAGAGATGATGAGCCACGCCATCAACGGCTGCTCGGTGAAGAGATTCCAGAAGAAGAGGGGCCAGGCGAGGATCAAGCCGAAGGCGCGCCAGTACTCTCGACCGGGTGCGTATCCTTCCTGCAGCGGAAACAGCGAATCTGCCACCGTCTTTCCCCAGCCACCATCGAAGAAACCGAGGTTGCCCAACCACGGCAAGATCAGGTAGGGCAACAGGAACAGTGGGAAGGCCTGGATCGCCACCAGGCACCAGGTCTGCCGACGGATGTAGGGAGTGGGCCTGCGCTGGATCCGTCGCAGGCCAAAGATCACCACCAGCAAGGTGTACAGGAGGCTGTACCAGAATCCCGCCTGAGAGACACTGGTGGTCAACGCCCCCGGCAACGTCGTGCCATCGGAGAAGTGCCCACCGAGCGATTGCCACCAGACATCGACCCCGGCCGGAAATCCGCCCCGCTCCGCCCACCACTCGCCGATGCGAGGCGAGACTCCGGTGCGCTTCCAGTGGTACAGAAGGGTGAAGAACACCATCACGAAGGCGAGACTCCACCAACTACGCCAGGTCCATTCCCCGCGGATAGCAACCCCGCTGCGGCGGAGGAAATCGACGGGAGCCTCGCGACCGATGAGGACGAATACTCCCCTGGCAGCGATGTCGATGGGGCCACTCGGAGTCTCGACGGTGATCGATTCGGTTCCGATGTGACTCACCGTCGATCGATACTGCAGCGACAGCCCCGGTCGTTGCGAACGCCGGCGCACTTCATCTTGGTTGCCCTGCTTCGGGGCCACCAGATCCTCGCCCCTGTGGACCAGCGTCACCTCGGCACCGGCAGTTGCCAGCGCCAACGCTGCCTCACAAGCGGAATCACCACCTCCAACGACCACTACCGGCTGGCCGCTGAACTGTGCGGGATCATGAAGTCGATTGGAGACGTGGCCAAGCTCTTCTCCAGCAACATCGAGCCTTCGATGCTCACCCCCACGCCCCACCGCAACCACCACCCTGTCGGCGACGATGGAATCACCCTCCTCGCACTTCACCTGCAATTTTCCTCTGACACGATCGACCGATTGGACGGTTCGCTGGATCGGGTCGAGACCGTGAGCGGCGACCTGCTCCTTCAATTGATCGAGAAGGCCTTCTCGATCGATGGAATCTCCCGACAGTTGCAACTCACCTGCGGGTTGCATCGAATCCGGTTCGGTGAAGATCGGCTTGCCGACGGGAAAATTCTCGAGAGTGTCGAGGAGACGAGATCTCTCCAGCCACCGGAAGTCGATGCCGCGGCGCTTCGCCTCGACCGCAGCGGCACAACCAGAGACACCGGCACCGATGATCACGAGTGGAACCACATCCGATTCAGCAGCGGCCGGTTCCACGACGATGTCGCGCACGACCTTGGTTCCCGAATCGAGGGCAAACTTGAGAAGAGGTGTCCCCGTCAGATCTCCGACGATGGAGAGTCCAGGGATCGAGGTGGAGAAATCGGACGCCACCTGGGGAAGGGCTTCTACCCGTCCCGCTGGCCACTGAAGGTGAAGCCAGCGCGCAAACGAGGTGAGTCCCTTGCGCACGATCGCCTAGGCTCCGTGAACCAACTCGACCTTGCGGGCGAGACTGGTCAGCAGAACTGACGGGTCGAGGGGACCACCTGTGGCATCCTGCAAGAGGTCGAGGGGAAGTCGACGTCTTCCCGAGCGATGCACCCGGCTCCTGAGCCACTCGAGGATTCCGCCGAAGCGACCGGCAGCCACCTCCGTTTCGATGTCGATATCCTTCTCCATCGCCTGGTAGAACTGGGCGGCGTAGAGAGCTCCGAGCAGGTAGGTCGGGAAGTACCCGAACAGGCCAAAACTCCAGTGAATATCCTGCAGTACCCCATCCCTGTCGTCGGGCACCTCGATTCCAAGATACTCCTGCATCTTCTCTCGCCACAATCCCGGTAAATCTGCGGTGGAGATGGAACCATCGAAGAGCCCCTTCTCCAGTTCAAAGCGCAGGACGATGTGCAGGCCGTAAGTGACCTCGTCCGCCTCTACCCTGATCAGGGAAGGGGTTACCGGATTGACACCTGCAGCCATCTCCAGCGGGCTCACATCGTCCAGCCTGGAAGGGAAGTACTTCTGCATCTTGGGCAGGAAGTGGCACCAGAACGCTTCTTGCCTGGCGATGTCGTTCTCCCAGAAGAGACTCTGTGACTCATGAATTCCCAGGGAGATGCTGTCGCACAGGGGAGTGTGTTCCCATGCCGGGTCAAGTCCCTGTTCATACATGGCGTGTCCCGACTCGTGAATCACTCCGTACAGGTTGCTACAGAAGTCATCGGTGGAGATCCGCGTCGTGATTCGAACATCGTGAGGTGCCGACGGGGAGGTACAGAATGGATGCGCCGTTTGATCGACAGTACCCCTCTCGAAATCGTAGCCCAGTTCCGAGGCGACCTCTTTCGAGAACTGAAGCTGTCGATCCGCGTCCCATGGCCCCTTCATGAAATCGGTAGGTTTACGAGGGGCATCCGCTGCCCTGCCGATGATTTCCTTGAGACCGGGAACCACCTGTTTGCAGATCTGCTCGAAGCGATTCGAAGTCATGCCCCGTTCGTACTGATCGAGAAGGATGTCGTAAGGGAGGGAACCACCATCCTGTAGCGCATCCGCAAACTGGGACTGCAACTCGATCTGCTTCTTCAGAAGCGGCTCGAAGCGGGCGAAATCATCGGCTTCCCGGGCGGACTTCCAGGCAGACATCGCCTGCGAAGATGACTCGGCGATCTCGGTGGCGAGTTGCGCAGGAATCCGCACCGCCTTCTCGTAATCGATTTGGGCCTCGCGAACCATCGACCGGAGATCCTCATCATCGCAACCTGCGGCGAACTCCCCGGCGCGCTGAAGGCAATCACCGAGGGCTGGATCCTGAGCTCGCTTGTGCTTGATTCCAACGATCTCTCCGAGGGCAGACGCCCGGGATGCGGCACCACCAGGAGGCATGTAGGTCTCCTGATCCCACTCCAGCAAGGCGATGGAGTGCTCCAGGAGGGAGATCCCTCTGAGACGCTCACGCAGCTCGGTTATGACCGTTTCGTTCATGTGGTCAGCTCGCTTTCCTCGACATCGTTGAAGGCGTCGGTGAATCCATCCAGCCCGAGAGCTTCGTTGTAATGGATGGAACAGACGGGCTGAAAGGTTTCATCGCCGGCTACCTGCTGACTGGGCCCATCGAGGTGAGCAACACCATCGATGCACTTCAGGTTGAAGATCGCCTTGCGATTACAGTGGTAACAGGTGGTCTTCACCTCTTCGATGGAATCTGCGAGTTCCATCAAACGACGACTGCCCTCGAACAGGTGGCTCCGGAAATCAGAACGCAGCCCGTAGCAGATCACCGGAACCCCTACCATGTCGGCGACATCTCTGAGCTGATCGATGTGACTGGAGGTGAGGAACTGGACCTCGTCCACCAGCACGCAGGATGCGCCCGTGAACTGTTGAAGATTCAAACGCTGGGAAGCGGTGAGGACGACGTGGGCTTCTCTGTGCAAACCAGCACGGGATGCCACCTCTTTCTCACCGTAACGATCATCGAAGCCAGGCTTGATGACCACGATCTTCTTGCCTTGACGTTCGTAGTTGTGTGCCACCGCGAGCAAGTTGAGAGTCTTGGCACTTCCCACGGTTCCGTGCCTGAAATACAGCTTCGCCATCGGGTTTCCTCCTGCAGCGGGGCATCTCGCCCCGCTGCAGGATATCCCGTCGAGGTGGAAGGATCCATGCTAGCGGTCGGAGCCCGCCTCGGTTCCTTCTACATTTTCCGGGACAGGAACTGGCTGTAGGTTTTCGGAGGAATCCTCCGGAGGATCGGGAATCACCGCCTTCAGCGTCTCCCCCGACTTGACGAGGGAAGAGAAGGTCCATTCCCTCACCATGGCGACCCTGGAATCCCCCACCACCCGGGCGGCGACTCCCTTGCCACCCACCGTGAGATTGCTCTCCTGCCCGAACTGGATGGTGTGCTTGGTTCCATCGGCGAGTTCCACCTCGATGAAGGTGGTGACAGGATCGAGGCCTGCGGCACCCGGATCTCCTGGATCCACCGGCTCCGCAGCGATCACCTTCTTCAACGAGGAGATGATCCCCTTGACCGTGGTCTCGTCGGCGGGGACCGCCTCGCTATCGGCAGGTGCCTGAACCATCCACAGCGGATCCTCGCCACCACCGAGCAGCTCCGACTCCTCGGTGACTTCCACCGACTCCACCTTCCAGGTCAGCAAGCTGCTCTCTTCTGGAGTCTGGATGTGAATCCTCCGCACCACGGCGGACTGTGGAAGTTCGAACAGCGTCTTCTTGGTCCACCGACCCGCCTCCAGCGTCGATCCTGCAAACCCCGCCCGGGAGCGCAGATTCGGAGAAACACTGAAAACCTCGTCGGAACCCGCCAGGCGGATGAACGACCTCTGAAATCCGTCCCGCTTCCCTACCACCATGTCGATGAGCGCAGCTCCGGTGGAGTCCCTGAGGCTGATCTTCAGACCGGCCATCTCACCGATCTCGAAGGTAGAGTGACTGCTCGGTTTCGACGCTCTCTGCTGAGGGGAGGTGATGGAGCGGATGTCGGCGAGCAGATCTTCGATATCGATCTTCTCCCCGGGGTAGTTCCACACCGAAGGAACGATCCACTCGCTCTCATCCCGTTCGAGGATCACCGAGGTATCGCCCTGGGTCATCTCGATACGGGTGACCTGGTCGATGTCCAGATCTGCAAATGCTGCCATCGTATCCGGCACCGCAATCGGCTCGCTGTAATCCTCCTTCGAGGTGTTGAAGAGCAGCGCTGAACCGATTGCAATGGCCAGGATCATGAGCAAGTTTTTCGAGTTCATCCGACCATCCTCTCCTGCTTGACCCGCGACTCGTAGGCACTGGAAGAACCACGCTTGCTACCGGAGTAGAGCAGGTAGATCAGCATCAGAACCACTGGAACACCGACCATGTTGCCGTAGGTGGCGATGTTTCTCTCGGACCTGTCGGTATCTCGCAATGCGCTGGCTACCTGGATCTTGGAACGGATCTTGGCCAGGTCAGGATCGAGGGCAAGCGCCTCGATCGCTCCGATCAGGAAGCGAACATTTTGCTGGTAGAGACTCAGCGACGCGTACTTGGCGATATCGGCAGAACCGATCAGCAAGACCCGCCCCGCCCTCACCTCGATGGGTGCCACCGTCGCCGCATCGGGATCGTCCTGCTCCTGGGTTGGATCCCACGGTGGCAGTGGAGAGCCGCTCGGGAAGGTGGTCGGGAAGGTGCCCTCCACCAGCAATCCCACGTGCCTCGTGGCCATCTGCGCAGGATCCAGTGGCTCCGCATCCATCGTCGCGGAGTAGGTAGGTCCAAAGTTGGGTAGCCACGAGCGATTGGAAGTGCTGGCGAGGATCGAGATCTCCAGCCCCGCCATCTTCGCAAGATCCTCGTTGATCACGAATGGAGTGGCGAACGGGAAGGTGATCGAGCCGACTCCACGAGTCAACGGCGATGCTCCATCGAGACCGTTGCCGGTAGCGATGGGACACAGGTTGAAGGGAACACCCTGGCGCATCTGGACCCCGAATGGTCCCGGCTGGACCACCTCGATACGGCCACACTCCTTGCTGGCCACGATGACATTTTCCACCGTCTCGACTCCCCACATCCGCATCATCGGAGACAACGCAGGAGCCAGTGGAGTGAACTGAAGTCTCTGGTCGAGAGTGCCGGAAGATGTGGAAGCCATGATGAACGCAGGACGCCCCGACTGGATCGATCTTTCGATCTCAAATCGTTGGCGTGCCGTGGTTCCATTGGGCTCGGCGATGATCAGTAACGCAGCTTCCTCGGGGATCGGTGAATCCTTGGTGATATCGATGCGACGAACATCGAATCGTTCCATCAGGATATCCTTGATGAACGGATCGAAGTGACCGATCGGCTGCTGTAACGGAGCCCCGTTCGACTCGGTGATGAGATCCTCAGGACGCCCATGGAAGAATGCGATCACCGGTTTCGACACGCTGGCGAGCTTGGTGATACGACTGATCAACTCGTACTCGAGTCCTTCCAGAGTGGTGTGAACAGGGATCGCCTCCACCTCCCGGTCGAGGTACTTGAGAACCAGCGCGCTGTAGAAGGGGACGATCTCGAAGCCGTCATCCTTGAAGGAGCGCCCCTGTAACTCCGGGATCCCCTGCTTTGCCAGCTCCTGCTTGATCTCGGAGGCGAAGGAGGCATTTCCTCCCAGCACTGCCTGGGTCGGTGACGGCTCGGGGGCCTCACCAGCATCTTCCTTCTCCTTGACGTAATCCTCGATGACCCGGTTCGGATTGATCACCTGTACCTTCAGGTTCGCTCCCGCCGCCGAGGCGGATCTCTTGAACTCCTCGAGGTAGTCGACGGTGTCTCGCCGGAGATTCTGTAACCCGGAAGGCATCTTTTCGCTGACCCAGTACTCGATGGTCAGTTCCTCCTCCAGTTCGGAGAGGATTCTGCCCGTCTCGGGACTGACGGTATGGATGCTTTCCTTGGTCAGATCGACTCGCTTGTCGAACTGGATGGCAATCATGTTGCCGATGACCAGCACTGCCAGTAGCAGTGCAAGGGACACGATCCAGCGAGTAGTGAAGTTTGATTTTCGATTGTTCATCATGCCCCCTACTGCTTCTTCAGTTCGACCTGGAACATCGTCAGTACCAGGAAAAAACAGGTTCCAGAGAGGAAGTAAATCACGTCGCTGATGGCGAGCACTCCCCGTTCGATCGATCGGAAGTGTGCCTGGACACCAAGCGCTTCCACCGCTCTCGCCATCGACTCGTTGGATGCGGAGAGGAACATGGCGAAATCAGGACTGAGTGCCAGGACCAGGACGATCCCCGCCGTGACACCGACCAGCAATGAGACCACCTGATTGTGAGACATTGCCGAGACCCAGCACCCCAGCGCCAGGAACATCATCCCTGCCAGCATGGTACCGATGTAGCCGCCGATGATCGGTCCCCAGTCGACGGGACTCGCCGACAGCCAACCGATGGTCATGGGAATGCCGAAGCTGCACACGATGCTGGCCAGCAGCACCACCACCGAGGAGAGCCACTTACCGATGACCAGGTCAGAGACCTTCACCGGCAGCGATAGCAGCACCTCTGTACTACCCGTCCTCAACTCCTCCGACCACAAACGCATCGTCACCGCCGGTGCGAACACCATCAGGGTGAACGGGGTCAACCCGAACCAGACGCGCATATCCGCACTCTCGATGATGAAGAAGGGCGAGTAGAGGAAGAAGAAGAAGGAGAGGATCGCCACCTGCAAGGCGATGAAGATCCATGCGATGGGCGTTCCGAAGTATGCTCCCGTCTCTCGACGGGCGACGATGAGGATGTTTTTCATCGTTGAGCCTCCTCTCCTGCGGTCAAGCGAAGGTAGACCTGCTCGAGGCTCTCGCGGCCACGCCCCGCCTGCAGCAAGCTTGTACCCGCTTCTTCGAGGCGTTTTTCCAGGGCATCCAGATCGGGAGCAGATTCACCAGTCCAGCGGTGAATCGTCTCGCCTGGGGCGCCTGGATTACCCTCGGAAAGTTGCATCTCTGCGCACAACTCCTCGGGAACTCCTTCTCCCCGGGTGACGATCTGCCAGCTTTCCGAGGATGATCCTGTCAGTTCGTCCGGTGTCCCATCGGCGATCAGTCGCCCTGAATGGATGACGATGATTCGCGAACAGATGGCTGCGATCTCCTGAAGGATGTGCGTGCTGAAGATCACTGCGCAATCTTTTGCGAGATCCCGGATCAGATCGCGCACCTCGATGATCTGGCGTGGGTCGAGACCGTTGGTAGGCTCGTCGAGGATGACTACATCCGGGTCGTGGATCAGTGCCTGGGCAAGACCGACTCGTTGACGGAAACCCTTGGAGAGGGTTCCACAGCGGCGGCGAAGCATCTGGACCAGACCGAGTCGATCGACCATGCGGTCGACTCCCTTGTCGAGAGCGGTTCCTGTCAAACCTCGAGCACTTCCGACGAAGCGGAGATATTCCTCCACCTCCATCTCGTCGTAGAGGGGGATACTCTCGGGGAGGTATCCGAACTTCTGCTTCGCATCGATGGGGTTCTCCGTGACATCGATGCCGCAGATCTTTGCCGAACCTTCATCCGGGGCCAGCAATCCGGTGATCATCCTGAGAGTGGTACTCTTCCCTGCACCGTTGGGTCCGAGGAAGCCGAGGATTTCTCCTCTTCGCACCTCGAAGCCGACACTCTCTGCGGCTCTGGTTTCGCCGAACGATCGGCTCAAACCTGTCGCTTCGATGAGAGCGGTGCTCCTGGTCGCCGCGGGCTGGGCTGTCATCGTCCCGCCCTGCGTATCGTCTGTCATCTGGCTCCATCCTTTCCAGCACTGCGAGTCCTCGGTCGTTCAGGACCGTGTCCCCGATAGGATGAATCGGATGAGCCAAAGAGATCAAGCGTTCTTGTGACTCCTGAGCACAAGGGACCGCAATTCCCCCAGATTTCGGATGTCACGGCCGTAGAGGAGGGTCGTCGCTCCCACCCGCCTGGCCTGCAGCGTGTTGGAAGGTGCGTCATCGACGAACAGGACCTCCTCCCGCAAGATCTCGACCCCCAGTCGATGGCGGATCTCGTCGATCACCTCGATGATCGCCTCACCCTTCTCCATCAGCCCATATCGGGGATGGAAGAAGCGATCTCGAATTCCAAAGGTCTCCAGCAGATCGGAACAGACCTTTTCATCGGCACGACACGCCAGCGAACAGATCCCACCGGTACGCTGGATGGCCCGCAGTAACTTGCGAGTACCCCTTCTCAAACGAACGCTGGCGGTATCACAGCAGGCGAGATGACTGCCCGACAGCTGGAATGGCCCCTGAAAGGGGCATACCTTGTCCAGATCCGTACTCCACAGCGTTTCGTCAAGGTCGAAGATATACAACCTGTAGCCCATCACTCCTTCCTCCCAGGCGAGCATAACTGGGGGACGAAAGGGTATTCCGGTTGGTTCCCACCGATCGGTCGCCGCTCGCTGAGGGGCTACCCGCTTCCCAGCCACGACGGCGGGAAAGGGCTAAAGGTGTCGATCCAGGGACATCGTCGCCGGGTCGATGGCGATCAGATGCTGGGATCGAGGCGGTCGCTGGTGGAGGGTGTCGGGGGATCGGAATCGTGGGGGGTGTTCGATTCCTGCTCGACCAGGTGCCGTGCTCCCGGACTCAGGAACACCTCGACCTGATCGAAGGACTGGAACATCAGCAGTTCACCCAGGCGATTCTGTGCCCTCAGTCCATGGGCTTGATCCTCGATGGACATTCCCAGATCGGTGAGACGCTCGGCAACTTCGGCGGGAATCTCGTCGATGGCATCGATGATCCGAAACGGCTCGTCTCCCACCACTCCGATGATCTGTGCCAGCTCGTCACTGACGATGCTGCGCTGGCGCTCCTCGTCGATGAGCCTGTAGAGGACCTTGCCATCCTTCTTGCGGTACTCACGAATGGCATCGTAATCCGCCATCATCGCCGCTTCATCCAGATCGACGAGAACCTGCGACTGCTCCTCATGAAGCTGTCGAATGCGGTTCATGATCTCGCTCAGTTCCGTAGCCAGGGTACGGATTTGATCTGTCCTGCATGATTTGTCCATCGTCGGTCCTGTTTCCATGGGATTTCGGGCGTTTCCTCTGTCTCTTCTTCGGCACAATCGGGCCACATCTGGAGAAGTGGTTCAATTTGCCTGGAATTTGCCGGGTATCGGTGCAGGAGAGCCCCCTCCCGGCAACTCCCCGCTACCGATGATTCGAGTCGAGTTGCTCCCTGCCACCGCTGCCATTAGGTTCTTGGGAGCAATTCCCGGTGGGCGGGTGGCGGAACTGGCAGACGCGCCAGATTTAGGTTCTGGTCCCGAGAGGGGTGGGGGTTCGAGTCCCCCCTCGCCCATTCCCCTTCACCGATTCCCCTTCGCCGATTCCTCTTGGCAGCGGTGAATCACTGGCGATCGGTCTCCACATGGCGGAAGCCGAAACTCCGATAGAGTGCGATCGCCGCCTCGTTGTCGCGGTGGACCGACAGGTTCAACAGGGAGTGCCCCTCCGCCTGGAGCGCCACGATGCTGGCGGCGAGGAGTGATCCCGCCAGTCCACGACGAACGTGATCGGGATGCGTCATCGAGAATGCCAGCAACGGTGCACCCCGGTACAGGGTGACGATGCTCGCCGAGATGATGCGACTGCCGCGCTGCTCCCTGTGCAGGAAGGAGCAGTTGGTGAGCAATGTCCCGTAGCCCCCTTCGATGGTGCGCCCCACCTCGGCCACAGCATCTTCAAAGGTCTCTCCCTCATCATCGACGCTCCCTCGATAGGCGCAGAGCATCAGGCGAGCCAGTTGCTCCTTGCGCTCGCTGGTCTCGGTCAGCGTCGCCCCTTGCGAAGGAAGTAACGGCTCGCAGGAGACGCTGCGGCGCACCTCGATGGCATCGGTGGCGATCTCATCGAGGGACAACAACATCCGATTCCTCATCGTCCACCTTCCCTGGCGATCTCTCGCAGTGCCTCGATCACCACCTCACGCTGCGGATCGAGACACTCCAGGCCGGGAGCGATGCGCAACGTCCCCCCCACCTCGAGGGTGCCGATGTGACGATGAGCCAGCGGTGCACACTGCAATCCGGCGCGGCAGCGGGCTCCACTGATCGCCTCCAGCGATGCCGCCGCCTGCTCGGCAGCAACGCCGGGGATGTGGAGCGCCAGCACTGGTGTCCGCGGATCTCCATCCCCCTCCCCGCGAATCTCGACTCCTTCGACGGTGGCGATGGCCCGACGCCACACCTCGCGAAGTTGACTCAGTTGTTCGAATCGAGCCGCCACCGGATGGTCATCGAAGTAGTGAAGCGCCGCTTCCAGTCCGGCGATGCCGGGCAGGTTGGGAGTTCCCGACTCGTATCGTCCCGGTCCCGTCGAGGGGATCGTCGGATGGGCACCATCGATACCATTGCCGCCGATCCACAGCGGCTGCGGATCGAACCCCGGTGCCAGGTAACAGGGTCCCACGCCCGGCGGACCTCCCAGGTGCTTGTGTCCTGCCATGGTGAACGCCACCACGCCGGGAATCCTGTCGAGATGCAACGGAACGATCCCCGCCGACTGTGCTCCATCGACGACCAGTGGTAACGAGTTCTTCTGACACCAGGCGGCGACCTCTTCGATGGGTTGCAGGACACCGGTGACGTTGCTGGCGTGTTGTAGCACCACTGCTACTGCCGGACCGGGGTCGAGTCGAGAGAGCGCATCGATATCGACCCGCCCCACCTCGTCGACCGGAAGCGACATCACTCGCTCCTCACCCAGCGCGCGCACCGCCGGACGCCACACCGCATTGTGTTCCAGCGCGCCGATCCACAGCGTTGCGTGGGGATCCTCGCTGGCACAGAGATCGCTGATGATGGTCGACAGCGCCAGCGTCGATGATGGAAACAACATCATTCGCTGAGGATCGGAGACCCCCAGCAGTTGCGCCAGCCGGCGACGGCAGTTCGCCACGATCTCGCCGGCGGCGTGTGCGCCACCGTGGCTTCCGCGGCCGACGCTTCCCGCCAGTTGTAACGCGGCATTCATCGCCTCGGCGACACCCTCATGACGGGGATATGCGGTGGCGGCATGGTCGAGGTAGATCATCGAATCTCACACCCCTCTCTCGGTGGATGTTCGTGGTCACGGTCGAGAAGATCAAGCGAACGCACTTGCAACGGGGGCATCGGCGCAACAGGATCCACCAGGCCCACGGGAAGGACCCTGATATGAGCCACCGAAGTGTCGATCCACGGCAACTGAATCGCAAGGAGCGTTACCTGCTGATGGTCGCCTGCGTGATCCCCAGACCGATCGCCTGGATCTCCACCTGCAGCGCCTCGGGGGTGGGAAATCTGGCACCCTTCAGTTTCTTCGGGGCCATCAGCAGCGACCCTCCGACGCTGATGTTGAGCGTCGGAAGACGCCCCGACCGATCTCACAAGGACACCGCCAGCAACCTCATCGACAGCGGAGAGGGAGTCATTCACATCTCGTGCCACGCCGATGGAGCCACCATGGTCGCCAGCAGCGAGGGCCTCCCACCGGAGGAGAGCGAGATCGAAAAGCTGGGCCTGGCCACCATCGCCTCGAAACAGGTCACCCCACCGAGATTGCAGGACGCTGCCATCGCCATGGAGTCGAAGGTGATTCAGCACCAGGAGGTGGGCAATGGACCGGTCGACCTGTTCCTGCTCGAGGTGGTGCATTTTCATCTGCGAGAAGATCTGCTCCACGACGGTCTCCCCGATTCACGGCAACTGCAGGCGCTCGGCCGCCTCGGTGGTTCCGAGTACTGCAGCACCTCCGACCCATTCGCCATCGAGCGACCCGACTAGGTTTCTCAGCGACCGATCCGGCGTTACGATCTTTCCCGTTGGCGCAGACGGGCTCCCACGGGGGAACCTCGGAGTGATCCGGGGCGGGGGATGTCTTGGCGAGCGCCGGTTCTTCCTCGGATGGAGGGATGCGCATGCGTCTCCTGAACACGGTCCGTCTCATCATCTCTTCCGCTACAGCGGATCGCACCTCGTCGATGTGGAGCGGTCGCTTGCTCCTTGCCATCCTGGTGCTCCTCATCAGCGCGCTTCCCGCTTGCCATCGCAGTGGCAGTTACAGCGACAACGGTTCGGTGGTGGTGATCGAGGATCCATGTCTCGATTCTCCCCTCCCCTCCTATCCCCCCGGCTACCCCCAATCGACCCTCGAACTCGATCCCTTCGTGCCTATGGAACCGATCACTCCCTCTCCCCCCGACGGCATCTCGTGCGTCCCCAGCGCCTACCTGGTCGCACCTCCCCTGCCCCAGGGACTGCTCCTCGACGAGGTTACCGGAACCATCTCCGGCACTCCCGAGGTCAGTGACAGCAGCAGCGAGCACGTCATCACCGCGATCTTCCCCGACGCCACCGAGGACTTCCTGATGGCCATCGTCATCCTGCCGTTGGCGCCGGCGTTCACCTACCCGGTGACCTCCGTCACTCTCGGTGAAGATGAAGAAGTGATCCTGCAACCGACGCTGCTCCCTGGATCGGGAGCGATTGCCAGCTGGTCGGTGGAAACCCCCGGCGCACCGCCCCTCTCCGCCATCGTCGATACCGACAGTGGAGTTCTTGCCCTGTACGGCGGTGCCGATTTCACCGCCACCATCATCGGCGTCAATGCCGTGGGATCCGCTTCCTTCTCCATCGATGTCACCACCCTGTTTTCTCCCACGGTTCTCGCTCCACTCATCTTCGAGGATGATGGCGATGGAATCGCAGGGATCGGTGATGTCATCCGCATCGAAACCTCGGAGCCGGTGATCGCACCTTCCGATGGAGCGGTGGCCCTTCCCCTGTCGCCAGGTAGTTCTGTGGGCAGTGAGAGCATCTCCAGCGCCGGAGATGGAGCGATGACCCTGATCCACCTCGGCGACGGAGCACTACTACATGGCAGGGGCGCGTCGACACAGGTTGGCGGCAGCACCGCCCCTCAGGATGTCGAACCGACCCACTCGACCCCGACAGACCTGATCGATCCCACCACCGGGCTGGCCACCGCTGCCACTGCCGTCGATCTGTTTCCAGGGGTGCGCACCTCCCCCATCCACGATATCGCAACGGGGCGCATGGTCGCCGCCGATGTGGACGGGGACGGTCGACAGGAACTGGTCGCGATCACCGGCGGGCAACTGATGCGCATGACCCGCGCCTCCGACGGCAGCTGGCAATCGAATCCCCTCGGCGGATCAGCCCTGACTGACGTCGCGGTCGGCGATGTGGATACGGATGGAGACCTCGATCTCATCGCCACCGGCACCGGAGGCATCGTCTGGTTCGACAACCAGGATGGGGTCTTCACCCTCCAGACCTTCGATGGAAGTGGAGCCGGGGCCATCGCCATCGCTGACCTCGACCGCGACGGTGCTCTCGATCTCCTCGTCTCCAGGGACACCGGCACCGTCGACCACTTCGCCGGCGACGGAAGCGGTAACTTCTCACTGGTGGAATCCATCGCCATCGACGGCAGTGGAGGGATCGAGGTGGTCGATCTCGATCGCGACGGAAGACTCGATGTCGCCACCGCCCAGCCCGCACTGCTGCGAGGTAGCAGCAGTGGCCTGACCCCCTGGATCGATGCACCACTGCCCACCACCGGTTGCACATCGGTTGCGATACTCGAAGCCGATGTTGCCGATGGCTGGAAGAGCATCTTGTGGTCCACAACCGATTCCAACCTGCACCGCATCGACATCATCGATGGTCAGTTGCAATCCGACATCACGACCGGGCTGACTGCCGATCCCGCCACCATCTACTGTGCAGACCTCGATACCGATGGAGGTCGAGATATTCTTCTGCTGGTCGATGATGGAATTCGTCTTCACGGTTCCCGAGGGCCGTTGCCGGTGGATGGTGAGGCGGTGACCTCCGCTGCTGCCCTGTGGATGGAGATGGAGAATCCCACCAGCATCTGCAGCCTCGACCTCGATGGGGATGGTGACCTCGATGTCGTGGCGTCCGGTCCAACCGGAATGCGCGAAGGAATCAACAGCCTCGATGCCATCCGTGGTTCCTTGACGCTGCAACTCTCCGGGTATTCGGGACCGGGACAGGACATCGTCTCGATCCTCGCCGTTGCAGATGTGACCCGAAGTGGTCACCTCGATCGCATCGTCAGCAGTCCCGGATCCGCTGCGGGCCCCCGCACCACCTGGCTGGTTCGGGGCAACTCCCCCACGACCTCGATGCTGCTGGTGGACGGTCCCGAGGTGCGCTCCTGTGTCCTCCTCGATGCCGATCTCGATGGCGATCTCGATGTGGTTCTCGGTGTCCGCGATGGCATCGATCTACTGCTGATCCAGGAATCAGCGCAGAACTTTCAACTGCAGCAGTTTCCCGGAGCAGTCCCGGGAGACATCACCAATGCCCTCACCACAGGCGATGTCAACGGAGACGGGATCCTCGACCTGGTGACGGGCTGTCACGGACTCAATCGCATCTGGATCGGCGACGGGAACGGTTCCTTCGTCGAACTTGCCCAGCTGTTCCCCTCCGATGTCACCCACGCAGTACTCCTCGATGACTTCGACGGGGACGGAGACCTCGACCTGCTCAGTGGCAACTCCACCGGTCGTCATAACCGCTACTGGATCAATGATGGCAGCGGTAGCTTCAGCGATTCGGGACAGATCCTCGGTGTCATGGAGGTGCGAGCGTTCGCATCGGGAGACATCGATGGAGATGGAGATCTGGACCTGATCCTCGGGCAGACCGGCTCCGGGCCCAGCGGCTTCTCCGACACGATGTGGTTCAATGACGGAAGCGGACACTTCATCGAGGGGCCGTCTCCCGATCCGCAGGGCAATGCGACCCTCGCCGTCGCCCTCGGCGATCTCGACCTCGATGGAGACCTCGATCTGGCCACGGCAACGGTGACCGGCCTGCACATCCAGTGGAACCTCGATGGCTCCTTTTCCACTCCCGTCATCCTCAGCAGCAGTTTCCACGACTCGGTTCATCTGGTGGACATCGATGGCGATGGGGATCTGGATCTGCAGAGTGCCAGTCTCGACCAGCAGCTGGAATCGTGGCTGGCTCGCTGAATCGGCTGCCCCGACTCTTCGCAGCAACCAGCGATGGCGTTTCCCTTTACCAGCGATTACCATCGGCACCCACCCTCGAAACCAGAAGGAGATGCAACCGATGCTAACCCTGATCTTCACGGTGATGCTGTGCGCCAGCAACGCCACCCCGATGGCGGCGGAAACTGCCACGGTACCGCAACCCCACACCACCGAGCAGACCCTCCGCTCGATTCTCGTCTTCAGCAAGACCGCCGGCTTCCGTCACTCGAGTATCGAGCCGGGCCAGCAAGCGCTGCAAGCGATGGGTGAGGCGGCGCACTTCCGCGTCAAGGTGACGGAGGATCCCAAGGTCTTCACCGCCGAGCAGTTGAAGGCGCACCAGGTGGTGGTGTTTCTCAATACCACCCAGGATGTTCTGGAGCCCGAGCAAGAAACGGTGTTCGAGAACTGGATCCGCCAGGGAGGCGGCTATGTCGGCATCCATGCCGCCAGCGATACCGAGTACGAGTGGCCCTTCTACGGCAAGCTGGTCGGGGCTTACTTCTCCGGCCACCCCGCCGTCCAGGAGGCCACCATCGATGTGGTGTACCCCAAACACCCGGCGATGATGCACCTTCCTCGCAAGTGGACCCGCACCGACGAGTGGTACAACTTCAAGAAACTACCGGGAGAGGGAGTGCGCATCCTTGCGTGGCTCGATACCGACAGTTATCAAGGCTCGTCGATGCCGGGGAAACATCCGGCGGTCTGGTGCCACACCATCGACAAGGGGCGCGGTTTTTACACCGTCGGTGGCCATACCGACCAGTCCTTCTCGGAGCCGCTCTTTCTCCAGCACCTGCACGGAGCCATCTGGTGGGCAGCAGGAAATCGGGGAGCCCCGCCAGCCTCCCCGAAGAAGGCACCGGAAGAGTCGATAGAAACCTCGCCGAAGAAGACCCCCAACCAGTAGCGATCAGGAGATTCCGATGAATCGTATCGAAGGTGACACCCTCATCTCCCTCAACCCGGCCACCGGTGAAGAGGTTGGACGTCTCGCCATCACCCCCACAGCGCAAATTCCCGCCGTGGTCGAATCTGCTCGACGGGCAGCCCCGCAATGGAGTCAACTCTCACTGGAGCAACGCGCCGATCGGATCCGCCCCTTCGGACCGGCACTGGTCGCCGCTGCCGAGGAGGTGGGCACACTGCTGACCAGGGAGATGGGAAAGCCACTCCCCCAGGGCATCGGAGAGGCGAAGCACTGCGGATCTTCCCTCGACGAGACCCTCGATGAACTGATCGACGCACTGACACCGGAGCCGATGGAGGATGAAAGCGTCTCCTCGACGCTGGTCTTCGACCCGCTCGGGGTCTGCGCCGGCATCACGCCGTGGAACTTTCCCCTCTCGATGCCGCACTGGACCGTCATCCCGGCACTGATGGCGGGCAACCCGGTGGTCCTCAAGCCTTCGGAGAAGACCCCGCTGGTCGCACAGGCCTACGCAGACCTGCTGATTCCAAACCTACCGGAAGGTGTATTGCAGGTGATTCATGGCGATGGGGAGCAGGGCAAGGCGCTGGTGCAGGCCGATGTCGATCTGATCGCCTTCACCGGATCCCGCGCCACCGGTGCCCACATCCTCGAGAGTGCTGGCAGCAGTTTGAAGCGAGTGATCCTCGAACTGGGCGGCAAGGATCCGCTGATCGTCCTCGATGATGCGGATCTCGACGAGGCGGCGAAGTTTGCCGCGGCCAACTCCTTCCGCAATGCCGGTCAGGTCTGTGTCAGTACCGAGCGCATCTACGTGCAGCCCAAGGTCGCCGATGCCTTCCGTGACCGCCTCGTCGAACTGGCCAGGGAAGTGAAGGTCGGCGACGGTTGTGAAGAGGGCATCGAGGTCGGTCCGATGATCGACGGCGGCCAGAAGGCCCACGTCGAGAAGCAACTCGCCAGTGCCATCGCCGACGGTGCCGAGGTCGCCTTCAAGAGTGACGATCTGGGTGGCAACTACCATCCGTTGACGGTTCTCGATGGCTGCCAGGAAGAGATGGAGATCATCCGTGAGGAGACCTTTGGACCGATCGCCTGCCTGATGCAGGTCGATGATGATGCAGAAGCGGTGACCCGCGCCAACAACACCCCCTACGGACTCGGCGCATCCATCTTCGGTAGTTCTGAACGAGCGCACCAGATCGCCCGTCAGATGACCGCCGGCATGGTCGGCATCAACAAGGGATGCGGCGGTGCCAGCGGCACCCCCTGGGTCGGCGCCAAGCAATCGGGCTACGGCTTCCACTCCGGACGCGACGGCCACCGCCAATTTGCACAACTGCGCGTGATCAGCGAGATGCGAGGGGCGTGAAAATTGTGCGTGGTGCTGAAAAGGAAGGAGGTGTGCACACCGGCTGGATGCCACGGTATGCACACCTTTGAGGATCTCAGGGGGGTCACGGGCTGAGTGCCGCCCCGGAGTAGGGTCGAAATGTAGTTCCAGATCGTCGATCGGGTTCCGGACTCACCCTCTCACTGGAGGGGGTAAGGGTCGGGAGACCTGGGTCCGTTTGGTAACTGGGCTGAGCTGGACCGCTCCCGGTCATGATTCTTTTGCTTTATCCGCAACTGTTATAGGTCTCACAATCCAAAGCATCGTCGGTCGGATCGACGCCGCAGCTGTTGGGGCCTGGGGCTGGCGGTGCGCCGCCGCCACTGAAGAGGGCGCCGAGTACCGTGATGCCATCGGCGATGTTCACCAGGCCGTCGTCGTTGCTGTCGCCGGCATCGGCGCAGTTCATGGCGCCGCCGGAGAAGAGGAAACCGAGGGTCGCGATGGCATCGGCGATGTTGAAGAGACCGTCGCCGTTGGCGTCGCCACGTCTAAACGGGGTTCCGACCGGGCCGCTGGTAGCCTCCACTGCCTCGCGCATCTGCTGGAAGCCGCCGAACAGGGCATAACCCCCGGTGCCTTCGCCAGAACCGACCATCGTCAGGCCGAAACTGTAATCGATGGTCAACTGCTCCCCGGAAGGCAACACCGCTCCATGACTGCCGCCGCCGGCAGAGAAGGTTGAGACGGGAATCTCCGGCACCCCACCGCCAGGGCCACCGAGCACCACTCCGATGCTGGCCACGGTGAAGTACAGCACCAAGGTGCGGATCACCCCGCGGCGCGGGGTGGAAGCGGTGGACGCCTGTGCAGTGTTTCTCGCTGCAGTGTTTCTCGCTGCAGTGTTTCTCGCTGCAGTGTTTCTCGCTGCAGTGTTTCTCGCTGCAGTGTTTCTTGCTGCAGTGTTTCTCAAGCCATTGGCGCGGTTCCCACGGTCACGGCGTTCGCCGTCAGCGGATGCGCAATCCGCGAATCTGCTGTCACCAAGGCGCTGCGGTTCGGTTCTTTTCTTCTTCATGGTGTTTTCCATTTCAGCGTTTCAAGCCGGCGTCAAAGCCAGCCGCCGTCTCGCTGCCGCCCAGGGCAGCAGCGAGACGGGGCGGTGATTAGTTGAGTTTTTTGATGGTGAGGTAGCTGTTGGCAATCCCTGCGAACCGGTAGTACGTCGAGTCGCTACTATCCGTATAAATTGAAACAGTTTGGTTACTGTTGATATTAACACTCTGGCTGCCAGAATGTTGAACATAACCCG
>CBFIET010000055.1:0-2910 GCA_965661685.1 Planctomycetota bacterium | reverse complement strand
GCAGGGACGGTAGGTTCAAGGGCAAGTGCCCGAGTAAGACTCGCAATCCAGTGCATCTATCGTGTCATCCACACCGCAGTCTGGGTATGGAAGTGATGGCAGGGGACCACCCGCGAACAAGCTGGACAACAGGAACACCGCATCTGCGATGTTCACATCTCCATCGTCGTTGGGATCACATGCATCAGGACCGGTCCCTGCAGTGGTCAATCCAAAGAGATAATTCAATACGATGATGGCATCGGCGATGTTGAACACCCCGCTACCATTACAATCGCCTCGGCGAAATTCGACAATTTCACAGACATCGAGAGTACCGTTGTTGTTGGCATCTCCACCAGCGGCGATATCACACCCATCTGGAATCGCGTTCAGGTCGCAGTCTTCCACCAACCCGGAGGCAATGGCGCAATCATCCGGTGTTCCGTTCGAATCACAGTCCAGCTGGGATCCCGAGACGATCTCGCACGAATCGAGAAGTCCATCGGCATCGCAGTCGGAGACGATCCCCTGTGCAAGGGCACAATCGTCGGGTAATCCATCGCCATCGCAATCTGCCTGGAGGCCTTGTTGAATCTCACAGGAATCGAGGAGGCCATCGAGATCGCAATCTCCTTCGAGGCCCTGGGCGATCTCGCACGAATCGATCTGACCATCCTGGTCACAGTCATCGGCCAGTCCCTGGGCAAGTGCACAGGAGTCGGGGATTCCATCGACATCGCAATCAGAATCGGTTCCCGAGGCGATCTCGCAACCGTCGAGGACCCCATCCCCATCGCAATCGGAAGCTAATCCCTGAGCGAGGGCGCAATCATCGGGTAATGCGTCGAGATCACAGTCGAACTGGGTTCCGCTGACGATTTCGCAGTTGTCCAGAATTCCGTCTCCATCGCAATCGCCTGCCAATCCCTGAACGATGGCGCAGTCATCCGGAAGGCCATCCGCATCGCAATCTGACGAGGTACCCGCGGCGATCTCACAGGAATCGAGGACTCCATCGAGATCACAGTCGAGCGCTGCCTGACAGGTATCTGCAATTCCATCCTGGTTGCAATCATCCTGACAGATATCGGGGATTCCATTCAGGTCACAGTCCACCTGACCAGGTGCGTACCCACACTCGTCTGGAACTCCATCGAGATCACAATCGATACTGGTTCCGTTGGCGATGTCGCCGTCGTCAGGCGATCCGTTGCCGTTGCAGTCATCGATGATCGTGATGTCTCCATTTACCACATCAGGTGTGTATTCGAGTCCGCCCATCACTACCAGCAACATCACAGGTGGATCATGCAAACCACTGGAGAACTGGAGTGCTGCAACTCCTGGAGGGGCTGTGGGGCTGATGGTGTAGGTGGTGATGATCAGTTCCTGATCAATACCAGCGAGAAGGTCGTTGATCGGAGGAGACATATCGAGCAAACAACCTACGATGAATCCCGGCCCGTTGAGTGGATCGGATTCCAGCATCAGGTAGTCGGGGTTGATTCCTCCCAGATTGGATCCCTCGAGGTAGTAGCCCCGCTGGATGTTGGTCACTGAGAGAAGGGTTGGATCGTGGATCACTCCGAATGAAAACGCCTCGCAGTCGACCGTATGATCGATGTAGACCCTGGTCACCACGGGCAATCCCGGGGAACCGGTTCCCCCGATGATCTTCAAGCTTGCGCTCTGGCCATATCCCACGGCACAACTGAAGAGAATCAGGATGAGGGCTGAATACTGCTTCATTTCGAGGTGTTCCCCTGCTTCTGGGTCATGGTAGCCGAAACATCGCCACTGGACTGATCTCCAGCGGTTCCATTGGTCCATGGTATTACCCTGGAAGCCCGAAGCGACTGCAGGAAGCCGGAGACTGATGAATTGTCAGGAAAGGGAACCTGCAAGATCTGGTGGAGTGATCCAGACATGACAATCGTGGGAATCTCATCGGGAGCCCCATCATCACCTCGAAACAGGGATGAAAAACTCGCTCCCCGGCGGCCAGGTTTCCACTTCCCGTAATCAGTGGCTGCCTGTACCTAGTCGAGACACTCCAGTGGATCCGCAGTGAGGTCCGGTCCCCGTGTCAGATCGCTCGGCGCTGGAAGCACCGGCCCCCCTCCGAACAGTCTGTCGAGAAGTTTGACAGGATCCGCAATGTTGAGCTGCCCGTCATCGTTCATGTCAGTGGCATCTTCACATCCCACCACGGCATCATCGAAGAGGTACTCGAGACTGTGGATCACATCACTGATATCGACAACTCCATCTCGATTTGAATCTCCCCTGCGGAAATATCTTGGCAGGGTCGGATGATCGAAGGGTGGTAGCGAATTCCGCACACGCTCGTCGGTCAAAGCCTCAAGGAAAGCGACCAGATCGAGCCTTGCCCCCAGGGGGAGGTTCAGCGGTGGAGTGCCTGGTCCCCCATCGGGGTTCTGGAAGTCTCCACCATCGTTGTAGAAGTTCACCACATCCAGCAGCGTCTCCTTGCCACCGTTGTGGAAGAAGGGCGCTCGTAGTTCGACATTGCGTAGCGGCGGAGTCTTGAAGCGGCCGAGATCCCCGGGATTACCGGTCACGGCAAATCTACCTACATCTTCATTCTCCGGTCGAACACCGATGTCATGAAACACTCCATCACTGAGGAACGGTCCGCCGTGGCACGGTAAGCAGTTATTGAGAAACACGTTCATCCCGTTCACCTGACCCGGGGTGAGCGCGCCGTTGTTTCCCGCGATGAACTGATCGAGAGGTGTCTGATTGGCGAAAAGCGTTCGTTCGTAAGTGGCGAGCGCGAAGGCGATCCGCTCTCCGTCGATATCCGGAGAGCCAAAAGCCATCTCGAAGAGGGACGGATAATCAGGAAACTGGATCAATGCGTCGAGCATTTCCTGCGGAATGTCGGTGTTGTATTGCATCGGAATC
>CBFIET010000054.1:0-3173 GCA_965661685.1 Planctomycetota bacterium | reverse complement strand
GCCCCGGCGGACAGGCCAAAACAGAGTGACACCAGCAGTACCAGGAATTGTGTTGTTCGCAGGAGCATGCCACCTCTTCTTCTTGAAACGTCAGGAGATTCCGATAGAGGATAGCGGATCAAATCGAAACAGAACAGTCAGGATCACTTGCAGCCGGCAGGGGATTCAAGGCATCATCGCAGCAGAAGGAGGGGCAGATGAGCCAGATCGATCTCCCACAACGAATCTTCAGGACCTACGACATCCGTGGCATCGTCGGAGAGGACCTCACCGACGACATCGTCGAGCAGATCGGCCTGGGCCTCGGCACCCTGCTCTCCTCCGAGGGGAAGAGCAGCGTCGCAGTGGGTCACGATATCCGCGCCTCCAGTGCTCCCTTCGCTGCTCGGGTACGAGCGGGCCTGAACCGGGCCGGTATCGATGTGATCGAGGTGGGCCAGGTTCCCACTCCACTTCTCTACTGGGCGGTGAAACACCTGCAGGCGGATGGTGGCGTGATGATCACCGGCAGCCACAATCCCGTCGAATACAACGGTCTCAAGATTACACGTGGAGTGATGCCGATCTGGGGAGATGAACTGCAAGAATTACGTTCCATCGCCATCGACGCCACCGATGCAGAGGCCTCTGGTAATTCCTCGCAAGCGGAAGTGATCCAGCCCTACATCGAGAGCAGGGCCCAACGCTTCCAGCTTCCTGAAGGTCTCAAGGTTGCCATCGATTGCGGAAATGGAACCGCAGGTCCCGTTGCGATCCCTCTCTTCGAGGCGCTCGGAATCGAAGTTGACGCCCTCTACCCCGAGCCGGATGGCACCTTTCCTAACCATCTCCCCGATCCCGAGGTTCCAAAGTACATGAAAGCACTGTGCGAAAAGGTTGCCGCCGGCGACTACGTCTGTGGTTTCGGGTTCGATGGGGATTCCGACCGGGTTGGCGTCATCGATGAGATGGGGATCAAGAGATCCGCCGACCACCTGCTACTCGCCTTCGCCCGACATCTACTGAAACAGGTGCCTGGCGGAAAGATCATCTACGACGTCAAGTGCTCTGATTACCTGCCAGATCTGATCAAACAGGTGGGCGGCGAACCGATCATGAGCAAGACGGGACACTCCATCATCAAGGAGAAGATGAAGGAGACCGGTGCCATCCTCGCCGGCGAACTCTCCGGTCACATCTGCGTCGGCCACGGTGGTGATGGATTTGATGATGCGTTCTTCGCAGCCCTGCTGACACTGGAGATCATCGCAGACATCGGGGGCAACTGCTCCGACCTGTTCGATGGCATCCCCGACATGGTATCGACCCCGGAGGTGAAGATCCCCGTCTCGGAGGAACACAAGTTCCAGGTCGTTTCCGATCTACTCGCCCAGTTCCGGGATGATTCCCTGGGAGGAGATTTGATCGACCTCGACGGAGTGCGAGTCTCCTTCTCCGACGGCTGGTTACTGATCCGGGCCTCCAACACCACTGCCAACCTGACGGTGAGAGTGGAAGGGAATGATCCTTCCGCGCTGGCTCGCATCGGCAAGGTGGCCAGCGATGCGCTGGCAAGACATCCGGTCGACCTGTCCAATCTGAGCGACGCTCTCGGAGGCTGATTCGAGTGAGGAACAGGCGCGGCTAGTTTCGTTTCTGTGCAGTACGCCACTGCTTGAAGCACTCACGACTGTCAAAGAAGAGCCACTCCCCATCCCGGGTTCTTGCCCGGGCTGCGGAGGCGTCCTTCTCCACCTCATTGCCGCAGATGGGACAGTGCAGGAACGCCTTCTCCTCGATCTTCTGACACCCCTCGGGGATGTCAAAGAGATGTGCAGGAACAGAGCGACGATCCCACTGCTTGACGGTGAAATTGATGGGATGAGAGAGGGTGGCGGTTACCACGTGGATGATCCCTTCCAGCGGCAATCCTTCGATCTTTTCCAGCGCTTCCTGTACCTCGACGCCGAAGGCTCCACTGGCCCTGTGGAAACGAGCGAGGGGAAAGGGCACCTGCACGGCAGCGACCCACAGATCGGCGATCAGACGATCGTTTTCCCACACCTGAACACGACGTACCGGTAAACCGAGTCGTCGCTCTTCCGAGGCGGTCTCTTCCACGCGAATTTCTCGGATCAATTCGCCGCTACTGGAGAGTCGAATGTGGCTCGCCTTGAGCAACTCATCTCGCTGCTTTTCGGGAAGTTCCTTCGACCTCTCCACCAGTTGCTGCTCCTGAACGGTTCGATCCTTCTGAATCCGTCCCAGATCACGATTTTCCCGGTACATCTTGCGGTCCGCCGAGATTTCCCACAGCAGGGGGGAATCTCCATCGAGTCGCAGTATGCTGACCAATCCTCGGCTGGGATCCTCCAGCAGAACCCGATCACTGGTCAGAGCAATCTGCTGATATGCCAGTTCGTCGTCAGGACGACCCGGTTGACCGGAGACTTGCTGCGCGATGACGAGAGCCTCGACACGAGCTTCCACCTCCACCACCGGATCGACAGGGGGATCCTGCAAACAGGATCCAAGCACTCCAACGATCAGTATCCAGGGGGCCATGGCGATCACTCCTCTGCCAGTGTAATCCAACGGTCGCTGGGATCCCGGTATTCGACTCCGTGACCCCATCGTGATTCATCCATGGTAACGGAACCACCTTCAAATTCGATCCCACCCTGGAACGGATGGTCCGAGATGAACATCGGGGTGTCGAGATCGATCCAGCGAAATCCACCGAGCCCCCGTGCCAGGTGAGCGGAGAAGGACATCGACAGCACCGATTCCACCATCCCTCCGATCATCAGGGACAGCTGGCAGGCACTGGCGACCTGGTGAATCCGCAGCGATTCGATGTATCCGCTCTTCTGCGTCTTGATGTTGACGGCGTGTGCGAGACGGTGCTTGGCAATCCTGTGCACATCGGCGACGCTGCGACACGATTCGTCGGCACAGATCGTCACCTGATCACGAGCAGTCAAGCGCGCCATCGAATCCTCGTCTTCCGGTGGCACCGGTTGCTCCAGTAGATCGACAGGAACCTGCTCCCTGGTGATCCAGTCGAGCAGTTCCACTGCTTCGTCCCCCTCATAACCACCGTTGGCATCGAGAATCAACCGACAGCCGGGAGCCGCCTCGCTGATCACCTGCAGTCTTTTGCGATCGAGATCGAGGTCGTCTCGGCCAACCTT
>CBFIET010000053.1:0-11014 GCA_965661685.1 Planctomycetota bacterium | reverse complement strand
AGCGCCTCCTCGGAGACCTCGCTGGAGATGTATCCGCAGGCGATGGAGACCCCCAGCGTCGGGGAAGGGGAACCGCTGGTCACCACTCCCACCGCTTCCGAACCGTGCAGGATGGTCGCTCCTTGCCGTGCTGGTCGCCGTCCTTCCACCACGAAACCGCGGAGATTCTGAGATGGTCCGCGGGCGGCGATGGTGCGCAGTGCCTGCTGGCCGATGAATCCACCCTCCTTATCGAGGGCCACCCCGAAGGAGAGTCCGGCACCGATGGGGTCCAGGTTTTCGGCGAGTTCATGGCCGTAGAGGGGCATTCCCGCCTCCAGCCGCAGGGTGTCGCGACAACCGAGTCCACACGGCTGCACATCGTCAGAGAGGTTCACCAGTGCATCGAAGGTTGCCTCGGCGTACTGCGCCGGCAGGTAGATCTCGAAACCGTCCTCGCCGGTGTAGCCGGTGCGAGAGATCCAGCCGTCGACGGCTGAACCGGTCAAGTTGACGCTTGCCCTGGCGATGCGGTAGTAGCCGAGATCGGCAAGTTCCCTGCCACCAGCCCGCTCGATGTGTGGGACCAGCAGTGAGCAGGCGAGGGGGCCTTGCAACGCCACCATGGCGAGACTCTCGCTATGATCGATGACCTCTGCACCCTGTAACCGTTGATCGAACCAGGAGAGCAATTTGGTGCGGTTTCCGGCATTGACCACCAGCCACAGCCGGTCGGGTAGGCGATAGATGAGGATGTCGTCGAGGACGCCGCCCTCATCGTTACAGACGAGGGAGTAGCGAACCTGACCCTTCTTCATGCTGGCGACATCCTGGGTGACCACCTTATCGAGGGCGGCGACGGGATCGGCACCGACGATTTCGAAGCGTCCCATGTGGCACAGATCAAAGACACCCGCCTGCTTGCGCACGACATGGTGCTCCTCGGTGAGACCCGAGTACCACACCGGCATCTCGAATCCACCAAACTCCACGAGTCGGGCTCCGTGCCGCTGGTGCGCATCATTGAGGACGGTCTTCTTCATCGAGTGGATCCTCCGTCACGAATTCCGCTGGCTAGAAATCGATGTCATTGTCGGAGCCCTCATCAAGGGTTCCATCCGCCGCCGCCTGGAGTCGTTCCTTGGCCCACTCCTCGTCGACCAGGCCGGAGACCTCCAGTTCCTGGATGATGAACTTGGTGTCACTCCAGCGGATCCCCGGGAAACCCTTGCGGAATCGATCGGTCTTCAACTTGACGGTGGTCTCTCCGTTGATCTTTGCCTCGAGGATCCCCTTGTCTTCACCACGCTTGTAGTAGATGAACTCGAACTCGTAGGGTTCCCGTTTCTGGACCCAGTCCTTGGGGTTCTTCTTGTAGGCCTGGAGCGGGCTACTCATCTGTCCCACCGGCAGGCCGTTCTTGTAGACCTTGGCGTGGGCTCCGTAGGAAGCGGCGTAGAAGTCCTGACCCCCATCCGACATCAGGAGGATCTCGAAACTGGGCTTGTCGATGAGGAGTTGGAAGAGCACCTTGGCGCGGATTCGTACCCCGTCCTCGAAGGAAGAGTTGACGATCCAGTAACCCTTGGTGTTTCCCGCCATGACGTAGGAGCCATCCTGGCCCTGGCCGACACCTTCATCTCCTTCGAAGATGGTATTGGCAGGATCACCCAGCAGTTGCTTCATATCCTGTTCCAGTTCGGTGCCATCCGCCCAGTTGAGTCGCAGTGATCCCTTGCTGGCGTTGTACTCGGCGGCTCCATGGAACAGCCCCGCCAGGCCGCTGGTCAGATCGAGATCTCCACCGCTGCCGATGTCGGGGATGTGGATGTCATCGATGCCCGGTGCGTCATCCCCCGAACCGCCACCAGTGAGGTCCGGCTGGCGGACATCGCCGCCGTTGCCATTGCTGCCGGCGATGGGATTTGCTGGACGATTCGCCACCTCGATGGCTCCGATGTAACCATTTTTCGCATCGCGGTAACAACGAGCTGCGGAATCGAAGTCATTTCGGCCGTAGGCTTGATCTCCACGGCGCTCCACATCCTTTGCGTACTCCAGATCGCGGAGAGCTTTCTCTTCTGCGCCGGCATCGAGGGCTGCCTGTCGCTTCTCAGCCATCAGTACCTTTTCGTCATCAGCGGACTTACGGGAGGTCACGCTCTTCTGGAACTCTTCCTTGGCCCGGTCCAGATCGGAGATGGCATAGCCGAGGTACTTCTTGGCACTGCTCGCCTTGCCGGATGTGATGTAACCCTGAGCCTTGTCATAGGATCTCAGAGCACCCTCCATCTCGGCGGCGGCGAACTTGTCCGCTCCCATTTCGGTGATCTCTTTCAGCTTGGTGTCGTATTCGGTGAGTTTCTCTTCTACCGATTTCATCTGGGCAGAAATCTTCTGGGCACCCTCGATGACCGATTCCAGCTTCCGCTTGGCGCTGCGTGCGGTGGTACGGGCTCGCTTGGCGTTGTCATCGGCGAGGTAATCCTTCGCCTTGGTGACCAGCTTGAGCGCCGCTTCCATGTCGGATGCCTTGTACTTCTCCGCATTGGCCTGCTTCGAATCTGCGATGAGGCTGTCGATCTCTACCAGCATCTCCTCCACCTGGGTGACGATCTCATCGGAACTGCCAGAACCTCCGTCACCTCCATCGGATGAAGAGTCGCCCCCTCCGCAGCCGGAGATGATCAGTCCGCAGGCGAGGGTAAAGATCAGACACATCGTGCCGATCGGAGAACGTCCTGGGACGTAGGATTTGACACTTGTTTCATCAGTAGCGATGGCCATCGCGACTCCTCCCGAGGTGGAAAGGGGGGGTAGGGGGTCTCTGGAGACTCATTTCTTTCATCGATCCTAAGGTTCCGAGGGAGGATTCTCAAGGATTCCGGACCCCTCTGGAGTCCCGGATACTTCGAATTCGACCTGACTCCAGCCCAGGATGCGCAGCAGTTCCAGCACCTGGATCCCTGCTTCCAGCGGCACAGTCCGGTCTGCCTGGACGGTGAAGGGTCTCAGGCGATCCTCTGGGGGCAACTGATCGAGCCTGGCGGTGAGTTGCCCCGGGGCGACCGTTTCACCTCGCCAGCGCAACTGTCCATCGGCGAGCAGCACCAGGATCAGTGGCTCCACCGCATCGTTGTGCAGTGCCGCTTCCCCCCGTGCGGAGGGGAGATCGACCTCGATACTTCGGGTGCGATCGAATCGGGCCGACACGAGCAGGAAAATCACCAGCAGGAAGATGACATCGAGCAGCGGGGCGAGGGAGTCGCCCCAGCGGGGAGAAATCCTTCGTCGACGCAGCCGAGATGGTATTCCAGAACCACTCATGCAGTGGACTCCTCGACCGCTGCAACCTGTCTTGAACCCTTCTTGCGAGAGGCCTGGCTGCTGAGGATTTCCACCACATCGGCACGGGATCTCTCCAGTTGTGCGATGAATCCATCGACACGGTGACTGAACCAGTGGTGGAGAAGGGTGGCGGGGATCGCAACCGTCAGTCCAAACGCCGTGGTGACCAGCGCCTGACCGATTCCGTTGGCCAGCATCTCTCCGTCGATTCCAGAGCCGCTGGCGAGTCCGCCTGCGACCCCTTCAAAGGAGCCGATCATTCCCCACACGGTACCGAGGATTCCGATGAGGGGAGCGACCTGAGCGATCATTCCGACCACCGGCAGGAATCTCTCCAGCCTCTGCACCTCGGCGATGGAGATGGAGTCCATCCGTTCACGAAGAACCGCCAGCGGGAATCGATGCGCCCCGAGACCGGCACTCCATGCGGCGGCGATCGGTCCGGGAACATCCCTGGCGACCTCGGTTCCAGAGGCGACACCGCCGCTCCTGACGGCATCTCGAACCTCCTCGAGGAACCAGTCGTAATCGACGGTGGCGGCACGGAAGCGACGGAACCGTTCGATGGCGATGGTCACCACCAGGATCGAGGCGATCAGCAGGGGAAGCATGAAGATGGGGCCGCCGACCCAGAACAGTTCGATCATTGACGGTCCTCGATGCTCTGTTGCTGTTGATCGGCGAATCGGCCGATCTCCATGTATTTCTGGAATCTCTGTTCCTTGCGCTGGTCCGCATCGAGGTCACTGATCTGGTCGAGGTGTCGAAGGATCGTCTCCTCGACCTTTTGAATCGTCTCGTGACTTTCTCGATGAGCGCCACCGAGTGGTTCGGTGATCACCTCGTCGATGATGCCAAATGCCGACAGATCTTCACTGGTCAGCTTGAGGATCTCCGCCGCTCGTGAGGCATGGCTGGCATCCTTCCACAGGATGGCAGCGCAACCCTCGGGAGAGATGACGGAGTAGTAGGAGTTCTCCAGCATCAGGATGCGATCGGCGACACCGATTCCGATGGCACCTCCACTCCCTCCCTCACCGATCACTATCGCCACCACCGGAACACGCAGCGAAGCCATATCCTGCAGGTTCTTGGCGATGACGAATGCCTGGCCCCGTTCCTCCGCTTCGATGCCGGGGAACGCTCCGGCGGTGTTGATGAAGCAGATGATGGGAATGTTGTACTTTTCTGCCAGGCGCATCTTCTTCATCGCCTTGCGGTACCCCTCCGGGTGAGGCATGCCGAAGTTGCAGGCGACCTTTTCCGGGTTCGTCTTGCCCTTGCGATGGCCGACGATCATCACCTTGCGACCCCGAATCCTGCCGAGGCCGGTGACGATGGCGGGATCATCTCGATAGGCGCCATCTCCATGCAATTCGAGGAAGTCAGTGACGAACCCCTTGATGTAATCGCTGGTCAGTGGCCGTTGAGGATGGCGTGCGATCTGGACCCGTTGCCACGGATTCAGGTGTGAATAGATGGCACGTTTCTTCTCCTCGCACTTCCGTTGCAACTCCTCCAGCTGACCGGAGAGGTCGATCTCAGAGCTTTCCGAGAAGGTACGCAGTTCGGCGATACGATTCTCGAGTTCCACGATGGGAGCCTCGAAGTCGAGTCCGTGTGCGCTGGATTCATTCTCCATCGGTGCCTTTCCCCGTCGGTTGTGGAGCGGCATCCTAAGGTCCATGCGGTCGCAGGGCCAGTGCTCCGGTATGGTTGCTCAACGGGCCCCATGGCTGCACAATCTCCTCTTACCGACCCTCACCGTGGGTCCCATCCGCTCAGGAGCTTTGATGAACTCGACCTATACAGTCACCATCATCCACGATCGGGATCCAAATCCGAGTCCTGATCATGAGTTGTGCGATGCCCTCACCTCCATCGGTCGTCCCCCCCGAAGCGGGGATCGGCTCGCTGCCGATCCGGTCTTCTACCTGAGGGTGCCAGCGGAAGATGCGGGACGGGTCGAATCCCTGGCACGGGAATTCCTGGCGGGATCTCCGGCGTGTCGTGCGGTGGTCGAGGAGGGAGTCGAGTTCCCCGAACGCTCGGGGGAGGAGGCAGCGATCGTCGTCCAGCGTAGACCTGGAGTGATGGATCCTGTCTCGCAGAGTGTACTCCATGCCATGGCAGAGTCTGGCTTCACCCGGGACTCGTGCCAGGTTCGCACTGCCCGCCGTTACCGACTCGGTGGTGTCGACACCACTCCACAATTCCTCGATGGTCTGGCGAGTCGACTTGGCAATGGAATCGTTGACGAGTGGAGTTCCTTCGGCGGAGGAGAAGCGGAACGGGTTCCCGATCCCTTTCGTGAGTTTCCTTCGCACGGACAGGGAAGAGTTGAGATCTCCCTCACGGAAGTCTCCGATGAGGAACTGATGCGAATCAGTGACGATGGAGGATTGAGTCTCGACCTTGCAGAGATGAAAGCGATTCGGGACCACTACCGGGAGAAGGGTCGTGAGCCGAGCGAGATCGAACTGGAGACCATCGCGCAGACCTGGTCAGAACACTGCTGCCACAAGACGCTCACCGGAGCGATTGAACACGGTGACCTGCGCTATGGAAACCTGCTCAAGGACACCATCTTCCGGGTCACCCGAGAACTGGACCTCCCCTGGTGCTGGTCGATCTTCCGCGACAATGCGGGTGTCATCGGCATCGATGACGAGTGGGGGGTCTCCTTCAAGGTCGAGACTCACAATCATCCCAGTGCCCTGGAACCCTACGGGGGAGCGGGCACCGGGGTCGGTGGTGTGATTCGTGATACCCTCGGCACCGGCGTCGGTGCCCGTCCCATCCTCAATACCGATGTCTTCTGCTTCGCTCCCACCGATACCCCTCGAGAGGAACTCCCCAGCGGTACCCTGCACCCCAGGAGATTGCTGAAGGGTGTGGTTTCCGGAGTTCGGGATTACGGCAACCGGATGGGGATTCCGACCGCCAACGGTGCGATTCATTTCCACCCTGGCTTCGTCGGCAATCCTCTCGTCTTCTGCGGATCGGTCGGATTGATGCGCAAGGAGCACGTCGAAAAAGAGGTGCTCCCTGGTGATCTCGTGGTGGCGGTGGGGGGACGTACCGGCCGTGATGGAATCCACGGTGCGACCTTTTCCTCCAGGGAACTGACGGAGGACTCGGAAGAGGTCTCCTCCGGAGCGGTACAGATCGGCAATCCTCTCGAGGAGAAGAAGGTCCTCGATGCCCTGATGCGGATCCGTGACGAGAATCTGTGTCGATCGGTCACCGATTGCGGAGCGGGAGGCTTCTCCAGTGCGGTCGGCGAGATGGGGGAGACCACCGGAGCCGATGTTCACCTCGACCGTGCTCCCATCAAGTATGAAGGTCTCGGTCCCACCGAGGTGTGGATCAGTGAAGCGCAGGAGCGAATGGTGTTTGCCGTCGATCCTGACAAGCTGGCGAGGATCGAGGAGATTCTTGCGGAGGAAGAGGTGGAGAGCGCTGTTCTCGGCGAGTTCCGTGGCGATGGCAACTTGAAACTGTTCCATCACGGAGAACTGATGGGGGAACTGGAGGTCGAGTTCCTGCACGGAGGCCGTCCCGACAATGCGCGGGTGTCGATTCCGCCGCAACCTCGACCGGAGGTGCCCGCTGCAGTGCAAGGACGCGATGCGGACGATCTTCTGCAACTACTCCTCGCCGATGGCAACGTCGCCTCCAAGGAACCGGTGATCCGTCAGTACGATCACGAGGTGCAGGGCAGGATGACGTTGCGGCCGCTGGCGGGAGCGGACCGGGATGCACCGATGGACGGTTGCGCCCTCGATCCGCTACGGGATGGTTCCTACCAGGTGGTGGTCTCTTGTGGCCTGGCGCTGGGGATGGGTGAGGTCGATCCCTACCAGATGGCGTGCCACTCCGTCGACGAAGCGCTGCGCAACAGCATCGCTTCGGGGGGGAGTCTCGAGCGATCCGCACTGCTCGATAACTTCGCCTGGGGAGATGTGAAGGACCCTGAAATTCTCGGTCAGATCGTCGACTGTTCACGAGGTGCTGCCGATGCCGCCCGTGCCTACGGAACCCCCTTCATCTCCGGCAAGGATTCGCTCCACAACACCTATCGTTCCGGTGGTGTATCACGGTCGATCCCGCCGGTACTGCTGGTGTCTGCGATCTCCATCACCTCTGGCCCGCTGCGGGTCCCGGGCTCCGATCTCAAGGAAGACTCCTCGAAGATGATGCTGTTCGGTCCCGAGGGAGCGATCCCAGGCAGCCTCCTGCAGATGCTGCTGGCAGGCTCCGGCGGGATCCCCGCTCCCTTCGATGCACGGCTGGGACCACAGTTGCTCGAACAGATGAGGAAGTGGATCGTCGAGGGCAAGATGCGCGCCCTCCACGACCTCTCCGACGGCGGCCTTGCGGTAGCTGCCGCAGAGATGGCGTTCGGTGGAGGCGGATTGGGAATCGATCTCGATATCGCAGGTGGCGAAGCCGATCTGCACAGCACCCTGTTCGGTGAGGGGCCGCACCGATTCCTGGCAGAGGTCAGGGCCAGCGATGTGGATGAGATCGTCGAGGTGGCGGCCGCCCGCGGCATTCCGGTGCGGTGCATCGGCGAGACCAACTGCGAGGGAATCCTGCGAGTTCGCAGTGGGGACACCACCTGTATCGAGAAGAGTGTCGAGGAGTTGAAGTCGATCTGGAAGAGTAGCCTGGAGGCAACATGGCCGACCCCGTGAAGAACGATGCGCCCCTGGCTCTGGTCCTGAGAGCGGCGGGAACCAACTGTGATCGAGAGACGGCACATGCCCTGCAACTGGCGGGAGCCCGGGTCGAGTCGGTGCACGTCAACGCACTGAGCCGTGATCCCTCCATCCTGGAAGAGGCGGGATTGCTGGCGTTTCCCGGTGGTTTCACCTTTGGCGATGATGTCGCCAGCGGAGCGGTGATGGCACACATCCTCGAGAAGCGATTACGCACTCACCTGCACAACTTCGTCGAGGGCGGTGGACTCGTCATCGGCATCTGCAACGGTTTCCAGGTACTGGTTCGTCTCGGCTTGCTCCCGGCGGGGGAGGGAGAGGCGGCGATGCTGTGGAACCGATCGGGGCGATTCGAGGACCGTTGGGTCCACCTGCAGGCGGGCGACAGCGAGTGTCCATGGTTTGAACCGGGACAACGCTACTTCATCCCGGTGGCCCATGCAGAGGGGCGTTTCGAGTGGTTTCCCAACGATAGCGGAGCCGAGTTCCCTGACTCGCAGGTGGCATTTCGTTACAGCAGTAGCGATGGCTCGGCGGCGAGTTATCCCGATGATCCCAACGGCTCCCATGGAGCCATCGCAGGGATCCTGTCACCGGATGGTAGGGTGCTCGGGATGATGCCGCACCCCGAACGCTTCGTGCGTCCTGAACATCATCCGACCTGGATGCGCATCCGCTCCGATGGCGAGATTCCTTCGGAGTCCGATCTGCCAGTCCCCCTGGGGCTCTCCATCTTCCGACGAGCGGTGGCGGTTCTTCGTTCGCAGCAAGGTGATCTGGTCGGTGAAACGGAATCGATTTGAGCTCGTCAACGGGTACCCAGCGCAGACCGTGGCAACCGCTCTCTTTCGACCAGGATGCTGCCACTCGCCTCGCCGATGAGGCGAAGATCCACCCGCTCATCGCCTGCATGCTGATTCAGAGAAACATCCAATCCGCAGAAGATGCCGCTGCATTCTTGCAGCCGAAGATGATGGACCTGCTGCTTCCCGATGAGATTCCAGACATCGAAATCGCCGTCGAGATGATCCTGGCGGTGCGAGATGCGGGGGGCAAGATCGCCGTCTTCGGGGATTATGATGCGGACGGCATCAGCGGGACGGCGATCCTGCTGGAGATGTTGAAGCATCTCGGTGCTCAAGCGATCCACAAGCTTCCCAATCGAGTCAAAGATGGATACGGGATGCACCCGGCGATCGTCGATGCCTTTGCCGAGGACGAAGTCGACCTCATCGTCACCGTCGACGGCGGGTCCAATGATGCAGAAGCGCTGGAGCGGGCGCAGCAACTGGGCCTCGAGGTGATCGTCACCGATCATCATAAGATTTCCCGTATGACGGAGGGAGTCCCGCTGGTCCACCCGGACCGTCCCGATCGGCCCTCCGCCTCCAAGGGATTGTGCGGAGCGGGAGTCGCCTACAAGTTGTGCTGGGCGCTGGCTCGGGAAGAGGCTGGCGGCGACAAGGTCGATGAGAAGACGCGCGATCTTCTGCTGGAGTTACTCGCCTTCGCATCGGTGGGAACGGTGGCGGATGTGGTACCGCTGGTGGGAGAAAATCGCATCATCGTGCGCTACGGGTTGAGGGCACTTGCGGCGACTCGCCGACCGGGGCTGGAAGCCCTCATCGAAACGACCCGGGTCAAGCGCAGCCACCTCGACGCCGTCGATATCGGCTTCAAACTTGCGCCGCACATCAATGCTGCCGGGCGCATCGGCGAAGCGGATGATTCGCTCGAGTTACTCCTCACCGACGATCGGGAGCGGGGCCGTGAACTGGCACAGCATCTCGCTACCCTCAATCGACAGCGCAAGGAGATCGAGAACAAGGTCACCGAGGAGTGTCGGAAGGAACTGGATGATGGGCAGCACCCCGCTCAGGGGGCGCTCGTCTTCGCCAGGGAAGGCTGGCATCCTGGAGTGGTGGGAATCGTCGCCGCTCGCATTGCCGAACAGGTCCAGCGACCGGTGTGGATCCTCTCCATCGAGGGGGAGATCACCAGGGGATCCGGTCGCAGTGTCCCCGGAGTACCACTCTCCGATCTCTACGAGGTGATGAAGCCGTTGGTGATGCGGATCGGGGGGCACACTGCTGCCGGAGGCGTCACCCTGAAGACCGATCATCTCGAGCCACTGCGCCAGACCCTTGCCGCCCATCAGGCGCGCCCGGAGGTCTCCGACGAGGTACCTCCTCGTCACTACGATCTCGACGTGACTCCGCAACAACTCGACCTGTCGCTGGCAGAATCGGTGCAGTCGATGGCGCCCTTCGGTGAGGGGAACAGGGACCCGATCCTTCGCATCCGTGGCTTGCGCCTCGACGGCCGGCCGCGATTGGTGGGGGCGGGCGAGGAGCATGTACAGGCGACATTCCAGGGCAAGGATGTGAGGATTCCTGCCATCTGGTTCCGCGCCGCTGGACGCGCCAAGGATCTGACAGGCGGTGGAGAACTGACCGTTCTCGCCCACCTCGGGATCAATCACTATCGTGGCCGCCATATGCAGCTGCAGATCGTCGACGTGGAGCCCGCCAACCGGTGACCAATCTGGTCACATTCACACATCTTGAGCGGGTTGAAGTGACGCAGATTGTCATCAATTCACACATCAGGGCGACCTCCGCTTTCGGGGACGATTCCAGCCTCCTCCTGTAAGTCCCAGTGAACCAGTAAGTTGAGAAGAAAATCGACCGATCTGGCCGGTTGGGTCCGTCACTTGCCATGTGTCTCCTGCATCGTAGTCGTGAGTGTCGGAGCGAGAACTTGCTACTGCGGGCAGGACCAGTTTGGTCCTTCATTTCATCACTTACTTAGGCTCGCTCCGGGACAGTCATGGGAGGAAAAAACCATGAACAACTTGAAGAAGAACGAGGGATTCACCCTCATCGAACTGATGATCGTCGTGGCGATCATCGCCATCATCGCCGCAATCGCGATTCCGAACCTGCTCAACGCCAAGATGGCGG
>CBFIET010000052.1:0-22129 GCA_965661685.1 Planctomycetota bacterium | reverse complement strand
GCCACGATGATGGAACAGAGATCCCCTACAACTTGAGGTCCAGGAACTGCAGCGGAGAGTCGCAGGACGAGGATCGTCACCGAGGCGACGGCGCACAGCACCAGCGCATTTCGTGCGCTGGCGGCGATCCGGGGCCTCGGCAGCGCAAGGTGCCTGCGAATCCCCACCTCGAGGATGATCCAGCTGGTCATGGTGGAGAGAACGGATGCTCCGGCAAGCGCTGGAATTCCCCACCGTCCTTCCAGCCACGACAGGATGGCCCAGTTGACCAGCAGCGCCGCAAGTGCGGATTGAATCAACAGCCGGCGCAGGCCCATCGCCATGGCGGTACGAATCAGTGCAGGACAGAGGCATGCGAAGGGGATCGCCAGACAGAAGACGATGAGAACCTGCACCGTCTCTCGACTGTCGGTTGCGGTGAACTGTCCATGCTGCAAGAGGATGCGGATCAGAGGATCGGCGAGCAACGCTAGCCCGACCGCGGCAGGAATCGAGATGAAGAGTGCATTCCTTAGATTCCGTCCGATGTTCATCGCCAGCGCTCGTGATTGTTTGCGGGCAACGAGCCTGGCGGCATCGACTCCGGCGATGGTACCAAGGGCCACCCCGATGAGAGCCACCGGCAGGAAGTGAAAGCGGAATGCATTGTCGAGGTAGGTGACGGCACCGGTTCCGATGAGCGTGGCGAAGTGGATCGCCATCAACGAGTTGATGTAGATGACGGAACTGGCGACCAGCTGGATGAGCAGATCGCGGCAGAATCGACCCGCACCGGGGGTCTTGATCGAGATGGTAGGGAGGGGAATCGGTCGAACGGTCCGGTAGGAAAGAGCCAGTACTGCGACGCTTCCGATAGCACCGATCAGGAACGCCCAGATCCAGCCGGAGGCGGACTCTGCGGCGGTCTGGGCACCAGACACCAACCACAGCCCGGCACCGATCAGGACCGCATTCTGGAACGCCTGGGCGACCATGGCAGAGCGATTACGATCGGCTGCCAGCAGCAGTCCCCGGAGGATGGCCAGGAACGGAACCAGCAGCAGGAAGGGCAGCAGGCCGTGGAACAATTCGACGGCGAGTTGCGGTTCCTCGAGCCCTGGAGCCAGCTGTTGCATCCAGTTCGGCGCGAACCACCAGAGCAGTGCGGCGGTGACGGTGGAGCCGAGCAGCAGCAGCGTCAGAGCGGTTCGGGAAAACCGGAGCGCCGCCTCGATTCCCCCCGAGACCTTTTGTTCCTCGAAGGATGGTAGAAATGCAGCGGATACACTCCCTTCGGCGACCAGGTCACGGAACATCGACGGGATTTTGAGTGCGGCCCTGAGGGCATCTGCGGTGGGACCTGCTCCCAGCAACATGTTGAGGACGATGTCTCGACCGAGACCGAGCAGTCGGGAGATCATCAGTACTCCAGTTACCGATCCGGCACGGCTGCTGCTATCCCTGGTTGCGGAACGGTCCACTGCTGTCATGGACGGCCCTTCCCCGGTTGCCGTGAGTTGATCGAATCGAGCACCGCATGGTATCAGAAAAATGGCGGGTGAGATCGGTCGATCTCACCCGCCAGTGTAATTCCGTATCGATCTGAACTGCAGCGATCAGGGGCAGTTGTTGTACTCCTGACAGTCGAGCGCATCACTGGTGGGATCCTCATCGCAATCACCGAAGGGCGCAGGAGGATTGGGTCCACCACTGAAGAGAGTGGCGAGTGCGTAAACGGCGTCGGCGATGTTGATGCTGCCGTCGTCGTTCGAGTCACAGCCATCGACGCAGGTACTTTCCGGGCCCCCCGAGAAGAGGTTGGCCAGCAGGAAGACCGCATCTGCGATGTTGAATGCACCATCCGAGTTGCAGTCTGCGCGCTGGAAGCCACCTCCGGGTGGAGGAGGCCCTCCACCGAAGAAAGCGAGATAGGCAGCCACGGTTGCATCACGATCAGACGCTGTTCCCAGCCCCCCCAGCTCAAAGGAGGAGCAGATCACCGGAGCACCGGTTGCAGGAAGATAGGCGGTGGTCACGCCCAGATTCGGATCGGGGTTACCGATGGCGTCGTCGTACTGCCAGACCAGCCCAGCATTTCCTCCCGCGAGTTCTGCGGTGGCGGGGATCAGGTAGTTGTTGTAATCGTTGCCACCGGCGTCCTGGTTGTAACTGACATTCTGGCTGGCAGTCATGTCAATCCCCAGTCCCGAATCGACACCGTCGAGCGAGGTGAGCGAATCATTCTCGTCCTGAGCGTATGGTTCGGCGACTCCATCCCGGTCATCGAAGGAGGAGATCGGATGGTTGAAACTCCAGTGGTCTGCACTCTCGAAGTAGATCGCAACACCGGCGGCAGCAAGGTCTGCGATGAGGCTTGCCTCTTCCGATGTGAGATTGAAATCGGTGGGGTAGGTACCACAGGCGATCCACACCTGGTTCACTTCCGGGGAGTTGATGCAGGCGTATTCGTCGATCTGGGTGCGAACCAGTCGGGCGTTGACTCCGGCTGCGCTCAGGGAGTCGAGAATCGCCTGACCCGAATCGTTGGCTCCGGTGTCACCGCCGTCGAAGAGTCCTTCGAGGGCCAGCACGATGGTGTCTTCACCGTTGTAGGAGAAGTGGTCAACGAATCCATCGGTGGCTGCGGATCCCACGGGGCACACTCCACGAACGGTATAGGTCAGGAACCCATCGCCAGCAGTGGTGTCGGTGTAGTCGGTGGCGGTCCCTGCAAGAGTTGCCAGTGCGATTCCATCCCGATCGATTTCGATGCTGTCGTAGGGGGAGTTCGACAGCCAACTGAGGTTGACGGTACCGCTGGCACAGTCACTGGTGACCTGAAGATCGCTCGGTGGTGAGCAGTCTGCAGGGCAGACCTGGATCGCCCAGCCGTTGAGGGTGCCGCTTCCTCCTGCGATGGTATCGGCGACCGTCAGCGTCCAGTTTCCGCCCACGGTCTCCCCGTCGAAGTCTGCGAGGGTGCCAGGCCCGGAGGGGATCAGGTTGCCGAATCCATCGTTAGTTCCTGAGGCGTCGTCATACCGACCCAGGAGGTCGGTGCCGGCACCGTGGTCGTGGAGGCGGATGGTCGTGCCCAGCGGTGAACTGAGATCGATCTCCACATCAGAGGTGGAAGGGTGTGTCAGGTCGATGTCGAGATCGAGGTCGAGAATCCCGTCAGTGATCGAAGGATCGACGATGATCTGGTTTTCGATGAAGGAGGTGCCGTCAGGGATCTCTATCGGTTGACTGATGAGGAGTGCCCATGAATCGAGGGTTCCACCGGCAGAGCCATCAAAGATGTCCTCGACGATCAATCCCCAGACTCCAGCGGCAGGCTCGCCATCAAAATCAGCGAGGCTTCCCACTCCCAGGTCGAGGTCGTAAGGCTGCATATTTGCACCACTCCAGGTGGTCACGCTTCCGTAAGGCTCCCCCTCGTCATCGAAGGTGAGAGACATGTCATCATCGGAGTTGGACTCGCTCTGGTAGAGGCGGATCTGAGATTGTGATGGAGCTACCACATCGATGTTCAGGTTCCCGATGAAGCCATGTGTAATCTCCACGGACACATCGAGGTCGCCGATGTTACCCGCTGCGGTAACGTCTATCAGGTCAAAGGTCGAAGCAACATCGGTGATCGGTGCCGCCGGAGAGTTCCCGGCAATGGTTCCGACGAAACCATCAAGGGTCAGGTTCGGGTTAGGGAACTGATGGCAATCGGCTGGGGGACAACTGATGGTGAGGGCCGCATCGCCACGCTCTCCATTGAATCCGCCGATCTGGACCAGATAACTCTCACCAGCGATGGCGTCGAGGAAGATCTCCGGTTCTCCTGATCCTGTACAACTACCGGCATCACAGGCGATGGCAGCTGTCGATGTGGGAGGACAGGCCCCTCCTGCCGGGTAGATCGCCATCTGTGGGTTGAAGTTCGCGGTTCCACAGGTCGACAGGGTGACGATTCCACTGCAAGTCGCGTCGTACTGGAACCACACGTCATTGAGGAGGCTGCCGCCGCAGTCGTTGGGCCCGTCGCTGGTGGAGCCGAGGGTCGTGAAGGTGTAAGAACCCTCGATCAGTACCGAAGCGGCGGAACAATCGTCATTGACCGGTGGAGGGGCGCAACTCGGATCCCCTGCGCAATCGGTATCGGCACAGTCAACATCTCCATCACCGTCATCGTCGGCTCCGTTATCGCAGACTTCGGGGCAGGTGTTGCTGCCACCAGGAGTATCGAATGGGGGGCCGAGATCTGCGAATGGAAGAATTTCCCAGTCGCCAGTGAGGTCGGGGCAGCGGACCACATGAGCCGGAGTAAAGGTGCCGTCAGGTCCGATGGTGTTGGAACTGTAGACGAGTTCACCGGCAGAGGTGTTTCCTGTTGCTGGATCGATCGGGTTCTCCAGTAGCGCGAAGTCATCAAGAATCGAGGTCCAAGGAGTCGAGTCGAGAATCCCATCGTCATCGGTGTCCAGGTCGTCACCAACATCTCCGGTGAAACTCTCGACGAGCATGTGGGTGACATTATCGCTGTTTTCAAAATTCAAGTCGGTGGTGAAATCTGCCGTGCCGATGGTGAAGGATCCTTCTGCGGCGACGAAGAAGCCGCTTGCAGGAATCGACTGGCCAAACAGGTTGACCACCGCTTCCACCGATCCGCTCCCTGCGGAACTGTCACCTAGAACGATGTAGAACAATCCCGCCAACGAAGCACCGGGCGTTCCGGCGAGTTCGAAGTACTCGTCAGTGTCGGTACTGGATTGGTCGACTCTGACCTCGTTGATGACGATTTGAGCGTGAGAAATGGAAGGAACGATCATGAAAATTGATAGACAGACCAGGGTCGTCCAGATCGAAAACCTCATCACAAAACCTCCTGCACTGACAGTTCGTTCAGAAAACCGTCGTGGGACATTCAACAGAAAAAGAGACTCGAACCCATACTGCCATCGTAAGGGGAGGTGCACTGGCCCGCAATCGAACGAGGGCCGGAAAAATCGAACTGAACCCCCCGATTCGGTGCCTCCGGGAGCACTCTCAAGAGCATTCTTCAGGGGCATTCTTTCAGGGGCATTCTTTCAGGGGCATTCTTTCAGGGGCACTGTAGTCAGGTAACAAAAGACCGAGAGGCGGTGGGCAATCCCACCGCCTCTCGGTGCAAGAGATCCGTCAAGACCGAAGTCGTAGTCAGATCCTAGCAGCCGTTGTAAGTGTCACACTCGAGAGCGTCGTCTGTCGGATCCAGTCCGCAGGCCGAAGGTCCCGGAGCTGGAGGCGCTGCTCCACCCGAGAAGAGTGCGGCAAGACCGTAAACGGAATCGGCGATGTTGGTATTTCCATCATCGTTCTGGTCACAAGCATCGTCACAAGCACAGGGAGTTCCGCCGGAGAAGAGTGCTGCCAGCTGGAAGACCTGGTCAGCGATGTTGAAACCGCCGTCCTGGTTGGTGTCTCCACGCTTGAATTGAGTTCCCGTGACGGTGGCGAAGCCGGTCAGGTAATCCTGGACCAGAATCGTCTGGTCACCGGAGAATCCGCCAAACTCCCAGCCACTACTGATGGTGTTTCCACCCTCGTCAGTGTTGTAGAAGACTGCCGTGGTGTAGTTACCTTCGGGACCTGGAGAAGGCACGTTGCCACCCAACAGGCCATCGTCATCGTTTTGCCAGATGGCTGCGGCGTTGGGGCCACTGCCGTCACTGGTTGCCGGGGTCAACTGGTCGGTCCACTCGTTGTCGAGGGGCAGATCCTGGTTGTAGGCCACAGCAGTGTAGCCGCTGAGATCGACACCCTGTCCGCTGTCGAGACCATTCATCGAGGTGAAGGAGTCATCTCCGTCGCCGGTGTCGTAGGTCGAATCGTCGACCCCGTCACGAGAGTCGAAGAGGGACGCGACGTGGACAAATCCGAAGTGGTCGCCACCTTCGAAGTAGATGTTCTTTCCGTCGATGCTGGCCTGTCCGAGGATGTCTCCTTCTGCCTGGGTGATCCTGTAATCGAACGGAACGGTTCCAGTCATGACCCAGATGTTTTCGACACCAGCGTCGGTTGCGCAGGGGAAGTCCGTGATGGACGCCCTGATCATACCAGCATTCCTGCCAGCGGCGGTCAGTGCTGCAAGGAGCGCAGTACCACTATCGATGTCTCCGAGGTTGCCCTGCGACTGCAGTCCTTCCATCGAAAGCACGATGTCGGTTTGACCCGCATAGGTCAGCACTGAGACGTCGAGGGGTGCAGGATTGGCACCGCTTCCACAGTCACCGATCACCTCGTACAGGTAATCGCCATCCGCAAGTCCAATATCCACGAAGGATGTGTCGGCGGGATCTGGGCTGGCAATGCTGACACCGTCACGGGTGATCTCCATCGAGACGAAGTTCGGGTTGGAATCCCAGCTGAGAGTGACATCTCCCGAGGCGCAGTCGACCGCTGCCGCCACATTGGTCGGCGGAATGCAGTCATTGACGGTGAGGGTTCCATCTCCGAGACCGGCCTGGTTGAAGGTTCCGACGCGAATCATGTAGGTAGATCCAGCGGTCGCTTCAAAGGTCAGTTCTGCTGCGAAGTTGGTGCACTGTCCATTGGCGCTGCCCGGTGCTGTTCCGGTGGGTACCGTGGCACCAGTTGCGGCATCGTCGTTACACATGATCACTCCTGCGGGATCGTCACTGGCACAACCAGTGTAGACCGCAAGACGAGTGTCAAAGGTGTTTCCGCCACAAGTCGAGACGAGAACTTCGCCGGTACTACCTGCAGTGAAGCAGTAGAACAGGTCATTGAAGATGCCGTCGTTACCGATGTTCATGGCGCAAACAGCCGGATCCAGATCAGGGCCGGTGGTCAGCACTGCGTTGGTGATGCTGAAGTCGGTGTTGCCGATGGCAATCGTCTCGGCACCTTCGAACCAGCTGTTGGCAGGAGCAGTATTGGTGTCACACCCTGCGAAGTTGATCACGCTGCCGGTGGCACCGGGTCCATCGTAGGCGGTGATGAAGACCTGCTGCACCTCGTAGGGAGCCTGAGCAGGGGTCTGATAGGAGGTCGCAGAGCCGTCGAGGACAGCTTCGATGTTTCCATCCACCTCGATTTCGTAGGATCCGATGGGTCCAACGGAGTCCCAGGACATGTCCCACTGGGTCGTTCCTGCGCTCTGCTCACAGAGCAGGTTGGCGACTCCGCCGCCACAGATGCAATCTCCCGCATCATCCCAGGCGATATCCATCACCCAGATGTTGGTGGGGAATCCGAGAGCAACCATGTCGAGGGGCTCGGTGAGCCCGCAAGCAGGAGCCGAGATGTAACTGGCACCGATCTGATCGGTGGCAGGATTGGTCTGGGCAGGATCGGGAAGTGCCATGAAGAGGCTGTGGCCGTCGGTCTGGCCATCGGGAGTGAAGATCTCCACGACCAGGGTTTCTCCGTCGAGACAACCGATGACTGTCGAGGCGGCTCCAGCGAGGACGCCGTCCGGGTCGACAATGCCCGTACCGAGGACGAAGTTGAAGACGTCATTGGGTACCGTGGGAACCTGGAACTCTTCCTCGTAGACGAGAGTCAGTGCGCTCAGAGGTCCAACTGCTCCGCCATTGCCGTCGATGCTCAATCGAACCCGTACCGGCTGAGTTGCTCCAGCTGCGGGATTGGAGTCGAAGGCAGTGGTCACACATCTCACGTTGATGTTGTCGGAAACGGAGTAGTTGTTACAGAGATCGTAGGCACGGTAGTAGGAGTTGTCCGCATGGAGGCCGCCTGCATTACACGAGACCGCTCCGCCGAGGGGCAAGTTGGTTGCGACAGGTACCATGGTGGCACCGTTGGTGGCAGGGCACGCTGCAGCGAAGAAGTAGGAGCAGGTCACGGTCGGAGCAATATTTCCACCGGACTCCGCCTCGACGATGATGTTGTGTCCACCATCTGCCGCGGGAGAGTAGAGGAAGGTCCCCGTTGCGCCAGCACCTCCACCTGCGACGGTTCCGATCAGATTCGCTGGATCGACGGTGTCGAGGTAGATGTTGACGTTGTCGTAGAACACGTCCTCGTCCCAGGTCATCGCAACCTCATTGACTCCTGTCGATTGGTCTGGAGTGCATGTGAGGTTGGAAGGGGGAAGCAGAGAACTGAAGGTGATCTGCAGGTCGCCGGTTCCGGTCGAAGCTGCGTCCCAGCCGCCGACGCGGATGAGGTATTCGGTTCCACCGAGTACCGGGAAGCCAGCGACGAGCGAACTGAATCCGGCGCAGCCTGCACCGTCTCCGTTGCAGGCGACTTCATCGAGAAGTCCACAGCCACCGGTATAAATCAGCAGGTCGGAGTCGAAGGTCACGATATTGCACGTGGACATCTCGACCAGGCCGTCGGTGGCGGGAGTCCAGCTGTACCAGACATCCGCTTCGCAGGTGCCGATGGCAGAGCCTGCGCATGGAGCACCGGTCACTGGATTTGCACTGGTTGTCGCGGTGGTGTTATCGAGAGGCTGAAGAGTGACGCCCACGGCAAACGGGATCACCTCAGCACCGGCACACTCATCATTAGCAGGTTGGCTATAGCCAACTGAAGGCACCATGAATGCCAGACACAGGCTCAAAAGAAGAAGAAAACGCATCGAATCCCAATCCCTTCCTGGTGAAGTCGCAGGGGTATTACTCAAGATCTAAAGACTTCACATTGACCTCAAAAAAAAAACAGCAAAGTCACAATTACTTATCGGTATGTCGTGCAGCAGTGAAGCCAGAGAACTAATGAATAATTGGCTCAAAACTCACTCAGCAGACATTTCAGCCCAATACCTCAAATTTACTGGCCCATTCGGCCGGGTCAAGGACCGGGTTCCGTCACAAGGTAGTAAATAGGCGGTTCTGGGGAAGAATCACGGACAACTGGGGTCAGATTGGCAACCGAGGGGGTCGAGTGGAGTCGGATCCGCCCCGCAGACGGTGGGAGGTGGGGGTGCCGGGAACCCGGGGATGAACAGGTAGGAGAGCAGGTAGATCGCATCTGCCAGGTTTACACCTCCGTCGTCATTGCAGTCGGCGGCATCCCTGCACAGCAGGGGAGGGCCTCCGGGGCTGAATAAACTGCCCAGGATGGTGATGGAGTCGGTCAAGTTGCTCGAGCCATCGCCGTTGGCATCTCCACGGATGAAGGGGGAAGAATTGGCGGAGCCGATCAGATCGATGGCGATATGAGTGTCCGGGTATCCGAGGGAGGTGAGGGTACTGGGTGTCGACAGGTTGCAGGCAGCAGAGGAGAACCAGCCATCGGAGCTTTCCCCCGATGAGTTGGATCCGAGAATGAACAGGTTTTCATCGAGGGTTCCGTCGGGCAGTTCAATTTCTACAACCAATGGGGTCTGGCAATCGACTTCCAGGGGAACATCCAGGTTGAGACACAGGTGCTGCTGGACCAGCGGGGGAACCAGCACCTCTTGCTCATGGAGGAGTATCAGTTGAGAGGCGGGGGCGATGTCGCCCCCATCGGGATCGACATGGATGCGGAAGATCAACGGCTGCGACAACATCCCGGGGCCGGGGTCGGAGTACTCCACTGCCAATCGAATCGATTCGAGGATCAAGCCGGTCGACAGGGAGAAGGGAGTGTCACAGACATCGAAGGTACGCCAGTAGGACTGCTGTTCATGTGCTGATCCGGTGCCACATACAGGTGTCGTCGAGTTGATGAGGTCGGGCTCTGCAAGGTGCGAGAGGTGCAAGGGGCCACTCGAGCACCCAGGAACCACCAGGGAAAAAGACTGGGTCGGCGTCCACGAGTCGCCGCTGTGTCCACAGATCTGCACGGTGATGACATCCGGCATCTGCAGGGCGGTGCCACTCCACTGGCCCGAAGATCCGCTGATCGATCCCACCAGGATCCCGTCGATACGGATTTCGACGATCTCGACGGAGTCGGTGGCGATCCAGGAAACCTCCACATTGCCGTCAACGGTGGTAGTACAGTTCACCCCGTCGAGTGGCGGCAAGAGACCGGGACAGGAGTTCCTCCCCTCGACGACGGAGATCGAGTTGGAGGAGTTGTCCACTAGCCACACGGCATCGATTCCGAACAGATCGATTCCCTGGGCGGCGGGGCTCGCAGAACTCTCGATGCCGTTGATGAAGAAGCCACTGGAAGCCACCTCGATGGGGGCAAGGGGCAGCATATCTGTTGGATCGATACAGGAGATGGAGGTCACGCGACTGGAGGTGACCGGCCCATGAGGGATTTCCAGTCGGTTACAGTCCGATCGCCATGCGACTCCGTTGCCGGGACCGGTTCCGTCGGGATGGGTAGTACTTTCCCCCAGATAACTTCCGTCTGCCATCGAGATGAGGTCGTACCGATCTCCGGTGATGTCCACCGCCCAGATCGCATCGGCTCCATTCCAGGCGAGACCTCCGACAAAGCCACCTCCCTGGAGTGCCATGTTTGCGATCAGTTGTGGATTGTTTCCATCGAGATCACTTTGCCACAACTGGCTACCACTGGTGGCAGAGAAGACTCCCCAGAAGAGCTGGGTGCCATCGGTGGTGATTCCGGTGGTTGTCGATCCCGGTCCCGCCGGATTTGCGATGGTAGCCACAGGAGCCAGGGTTACTGCGTCGTATACCCAGCTCTGAGGTGTGAAGATGTCGACGACGATCACCGCGGCGGTTCCCCACGGATTGGGCTCTGGTACCAGGCAAACTCCCAGGGCAGAGGATCCTTGTAGGGGTTGTGGCCCTGCCAGTAAATCTCCGGGAGGAAGGAGGCTGTAGGCGGTTCCCGGATTCCCACCGGTCAAGAGTGCCCTCACATTTGCGGGAAGTCCCTGACCACACAGGAGTGAACCATCCGAAACAGCGAAAAGTACCATCACCACTACGAGGGTGAATCTCCGTATCGAAAACGAACGCATAAGGTCTCCGGCGTTCTTCAGGGGATAGCAGGTCGAAGTTCCTGAAAGACTGAATAGGGAGTCAGAACGACGATCTCAAGCAGATATAGATATCTCAGCAATCCGAACATTTGATTCCATCAATCTACCTCCGAACCGTGCACAAAGCGAATCGTGTTGGGATTGCTGACATGGGAGTCATGATTGTCCCGAGACTTCGGTTGTCCAGTTCAGGGGCTTGAATAGAAGAAACGCGGCGTGATTGCCGTGGCAGCGGCGATTCCAGGTGGGGAGTTGGTGTCTCAACGATGGGAGCGATACGAGCAGCGGCACTCACTTGTGCAGTTCCAGAAGCGGGAAAGAAAACAGGGGGCTCTTTCCGTGAGGAAAGAGCCCCCTGATCCTGTCAGGCCCTGAAACTAGACTCCGAAGAGACTAGGGGCAGGGTGCAAAGACCGCACAATCGAGCGGATCGGTATCGGTCGGATCGACCCCGCAGATGGTGGGTCCTGGTGCTGGCGGAGGAGCTCCTCCACTGAACAGGGCCGCAAGGGAGTAGATTCCATCCGCAATGTTGATACTTCCGTCGTCGTTTGAATCACATGCGTCGAGGCATGTACCCGGAGGGCCACCCGAGAAGAGAGCCGCAAGAGTGAAGATGCAGTCGGCGATGTTGAAGCCAGAGTCTGCATTGCAGTCACCTCGCAGGAACTCGTCTCCTATCGGCGAACCACCGCCGCCAAGGGCAGCGATGTAACGTGCTGCAAGATCGGTCTGGTCTCCACCGAATCCACCGAACTCCCACGACTGGGAGATGGTGTTACCGGTAGGATCGTCGGTCGAGTAGAAGATGCCCGTGCCGTAACCAGCAGCCGCATCGCTCCACAGTTGTGCGACGTTGGGGCCGCCAGCTCCGGGAAGCGGCAAGATCTGGTCGGTCCAGTCGTTACCTGCATTCGCCTGATTGTAGGCGGTTCCACTCAGGTCAGATGTGTCGAGTCCGAAACCAGTATCGGCACCGTTCATTGCCACGAAGGAATCATCTCCGTCTGTCACGGCGCCCTGGTCGACTCCGTCATAACCGTCATAGGGGGTGACCAGGTGGGCGAAGCCCCAGTGGTCTCCAGCCTCCATGTAGACCGCGGTGCCAGCCTGGACAGCGGTTGTCAGGGCGATTCCGTCCTGGTCGGTGATGCGGTAATCGTTGGGGTAGGTACCGTTCATCATCCAGGCGCGCTGGATACCACTGCTGCCGAGGCAGCCCCACTCGGCAGGGCCGAGGGTGGTGGTCACGTAGAGGATTCCATTGGCATCGAGCGCGGCCTGAAGTGCAGCGACGCTGTCGATGTCGTCAAGTCCCTCCAGGGCGAAGATGACGTCTGGCTCTCCACCGTAACTGGCGACATTGGCTGCGGCGGTCTGGCCACCACCGACGTTACCAGCACAAACTCCTTGCACCGTGTAGTTGTAGACCCCTGCAGCAAGGCCAGGATCGACATAGGAGGTATCCGCTCCGTCAACAGTGTCGATCAGAACGGTATCCCGAAGGATTTCGATCTGGTCGTACGCGTTTCCAGTCCACGAGACGGTTACATCACCGGTGACACAATCGGAAGAAGTCGAGAGGCCATCCATCGGCGGACACAGCAGTGGAACGATGTTCAGCGTGCCAGGGGCACCACCTGTTCCCCAGTTACCGATCCGGATGGTGTAAGTGGTACCTGCAAAGGCGGTGAACTCCACGAAGGAGAAGAACCCCTGGCAGCCAGTGACCAGCCCGAGGGTGTCGTCACCGTTACAAGCGACCGGAGTCAGTGCCGAGCAATCACCCTCGTAGATGATCAAATCGGAGTCGAAGCCGGTGGGATCACAGGTGTGGATCCAGTAGTCAGCATCCGCCGCTGCGGTCCAACTGTACCACCCGTCCGTATCCATGTTTCCACCGAAGGTACCTGGGCACAGGCCGTAATCGGGGGCAAGTGCACTGGTGGTGTAGGTGGTGGTGTCGATGGGGTTCACTCCGTCGAACACTGGAATCGCCGTGATGCACTCATCTCCATCGGCGATGACACAACTCGGATCTGCAAAGCAGTCCGGGTCGAGGCAATCGATGGAACCGTCGAGGTCGTCGTCCACGCCGTTGGTGCAATCCTCAACAGCTGGGATGACCATTTCGATGGTCAGGTTGCCAGTTCCGGTGTCTCCAGCAGCCCAGGATCCGGTACGTACCCAGTAGGTGTTTCCTGCGCTCACTGCGAGGAACTGGACATGGCTGTAGAAGCCCTGGCAGCCGGCAAGGACTCCGGAATCCCCGTCGCATCCGACCTCGGTGAGCGAGGTGCAGTCGACACCTTCGTAGATCGCGAGGTCGGTATCCCATCCGGCGGGATCGCAGGTGTGGATGTCGGCAACCGCGTCCACGCTTGGTGTGAACTGGAACCACACATCGTTACTGAAGGCTCCCATGACATTGCAGGGAATCGTCGGAAGAGGATATGCACTATCGGAGGCAAGGGTCGAATCCATGAACTGTGTGTAGACACCTGCTCCAGCGGAGACGTCGATGGCAATGGCGCCATCGCACTCGTCGTTGGATGCCGCATCGCAGGGCGGTGTTCCGAACGGGCAGTCAATTTCATCTGCACAGTCGATGAGTCCGTCACCATCATTGTCGACTCCGTCGTCACAGATCTCAGCGGAGATGGAGAAGAAATCGATGGTGAGGTTGCCAGTTCCTGTCGATCCAGCAGCCCAGGATCCGTTACGGATCCAGTAGGTGTTACCACCGGTGACGGCGATTCCTGATATATGGCTGTAGAAGTCCTGGCAGCCGGTCAGCAGCGTCGCATCACCGTTGCAGCCGACCTCGGTCAGTGCAGTACAGTCGAATCCCTCGTAAACGGCGAGATCGGTGTCGTAGCCCGCCGGGTCACAGGTGTGAACGGTGATGGCTCCGTCTGCGTCTGGGGTGAAGTTGAACCACACATCGTTGCTGAAAGCTCCCATGACGTCGCATGGAATCGTCGGCAGCGGATATGCAGAATCACTGGCCAGAGTCGAGTCGATGAAAGCGGTGTAGATTCCGTATCCTGCAGCGGGACCGACGACGAAGGCACCATCGCACTCGTCATTGGCGGCGGCGAGGCACGGTGGAACTCCGAAGGGGCAATCGACCGTGTCGGCGCAGTCGATGAGACCGTCACCGTCGTTGTCGATCAGGTCGTCGCAGATCTCGGCGCCACAGACACCGACGCCGATGCAATCGATATCGGCGCAGTCGATGGTTCCGTCGCCGTCGTTATCAACTCCATCGGAGCAGGTCAGGTCGTCGCCCTCGAAGCAGGAGGGATTTCCGACACAGTCTGCATCGAAGCAGTCGATGAAGCCGTCTGCGTCGTTGTCGATTCCATCGTCACAGATTTCCACGCCTGGAACGAAACAGGTGACATCCAGGGTTCCTGTGCCGGTGGGGCCATTCCAGCCGCCAACCTGAATCAGGTACGATTCGCCGGCGATGACTGGCAAGTTGGGAATTTCCGACATGAATGCGGAAGCACCACAGCTGTCGTCGGCAGAGGCGAGGAAGGTGCCCGCCGCAGGAGGACAACCACCAGCGCCGGGGTACACGATGATGACGGTGTCATCACTGGTTCCCGTCTGGGCGCAGGTTCCGATATTGGCAAGACCATCGCAGGTTGCGGTGTAGAGGAACCAGAAGTCCCCCGCCATGTTCGCATCCGCATCGATCGGTCCGTCCAGGGTGGCTCCGGTTCCGTCATACGGGAAGGAGCCATCCCCGATGATCTCTGCATTGGCGCAGTCGTCATTCGCTGGTTGTGCTCCGGCAGTACCGAACCCGAAGACACAGATGACGCTGAACAGAATCGCCAGCAATTTCACTGAACGCATGAAAAAGCCCTCTTTCATTAATGAGGTTCTATGCAGTTGACCACCGTCATGTCTGACCGAACCTGCCACAACATGGCAAGTCGGAACGGTAATCGCCCACTCCAAATTATTTATCAATCAACCCAAGTAGAATCCGACAGGCCTCGACACACCGAACCAGTTTCAGCCCGATAAGGCCGGTCAGAAGACCGATCTCGACGCAGAAACTGCTTCACACGAGTCAACGCGGATTTCATGTCAAACCGAGCAAATAGGTCATCAAAGAGACCTGTTTATACGGCACACTCACCTCCAATCTTAGCGGTAGTTTGTTTCTGGGCGAAGTAGATAGATGGAGAATTTGTGCAGAAAATTCGGCTGAAGTCGCAAAACCGCCTTGTTTGACGCTGGAAGTCGGTACTTGTTGCCGGAACTACCGGTTTGCTTCGGCGCACCGGCTGAAATTTCCACCTGGAACTTCATGAGGCAGCACTAATACACGCCGAATAAAGGGGTTATGTTTGCCGATGTGCGAAATCCTTGAACCGTCTTCCTGCTTCCCTCTGTTCCTGGATGAGCAATGGAAGACTGCCCCTCTGGACATCCGGGGATCGGCGGGTTTTTCGGGAAGCCTCGACGGAATCGTCCAGCACCGCTACCGTGTCGAAACTCACACCTCGGAGGATCCGGGGTGAACCGATACACCCTTCAGGAAAGGGACTGCCGCATGGACCTCGCCTTCCTCGAAACCCTGGGAATACAACAGGAAAACCCCGGCGTCTTTGCCGCCGGCTGGAGAAGCCCCACTGACAACTGGCTCGAGAGCACCTCGCCCGTCGATGGTTCGGTGCTTGGAAAGGTCTCGCTGGCGACCCTCGAGGATTACCAGGAGACGGTGAAATCGACCGAGGCCGCTTTCAAGGAGTGGCGAACCTGGCCAGCTCCCAGACGGGGAGAGGTGGTCAGGCTCATCGGCGAGGCGTTGCGGGAAAACCTCGATCCACTCGGGCGCCTCGTCGCTGCCGAGATGGGCAAGATCCTTCCGGAAGGCATCGGTGAGGTCCAGGAGATGATCGACATCGCCGACTTCTCCGTCGGTCTTTCCCGGCAGCTGTACGGTCTCTCGATGCATTCGGAGCGTCCTGGTCACAGGATGTACGAGCAATGGCATCCACTGGGAACGGTCGGCTGTATCACCGCATTCAACTTTCCCGTCGCCGTGTGGTCATGGAATGCGCTGGTGGCAGCGGTGTGTGGAGATGCGGTCATCTGGAAGCCATCCTCATCGACCCCACTGTGTGCCGTTGCCGTGCATCGAATCGCCCAGAAGGTGCTCGACGAGATGCAAGCGCCACCGATCTTTGGCCTGGTGGTCGCCGATCGCGATCCGGTCGGGGAGGCGATGCTGGCCGATCGGAAACTACCGCTGATCAGTGCCACTGGATCGTGCCGGATGGGACGCAGGGTTGCAGAGGTGGTGGGAACCCGACTCGGCAGGACACTACTCGAACTGGGTGGAAATAACGCCATCGTCGTCTCCGACCAGGCGGATCTCGACCTCGCCACCAGGGCCGTGGTGTTCGGTGCCTGCGGAACGGCGGGGCAGAGATGTACCTCGACCAGACGCCTCTTCCTTCACGAATCGATCGCCGACCAGATGGAGTCGCAACTCATCTCCGCCTACCAACAGGTCAAGGTGGGCGACCCCCTCGAGGAGGGGACGCTGATGGGACCGCTGGTTCAGGAGGGTGCCGTCAGCGACATGATGCAGGCTCTCGAGGCGGTGCAGGCGGAGGGTGGTGAGATCGTTTATGGTGGCGAGAAGGTCGCTGAAGGAGTGCCAGCGGGGGGGCACTACGTGCAACCGACACTGGTCCGCGCTCGACACGACATGAAGATCGTGCACGAAGAGACCTTCGCACCGATCCTCTATCTGATGAGATATCGCGACCTCGACGAGGTCATCGAGTGGCATAACGAGGTACCCCAGGGACTCTCCAGTGCCATCTTCACCCGGGACCTGCAGGAATCGGAACGGTTCCTCTCTGCCGCGGGATCGGACTGTGGCATCGCCAATGTCAACATCGGGACCAGCGGTGCAGAGATCGGCGGAGCTTTCGGAGGAGAGAAGGACACCGGTGGTGGAAGAGAATCGGGATCGGATGCGTGGAAGACCTACATGAGGCGCCAGACCTGCACGATCAATTACTCGAAGGAGTTGCCACTGGCGCAGGGGATTCAGTTCGGCGGTTAGTCGTAGCGGGAGCGGGGGAAGATTGTTCGAGCGGGGCGGACTGAGGGTAGGACAGGTCGCCGGGGTGACGGTGCGATTGCACTGGATCTTCCTGGTCTGGGCAATATTCGAACTGCTCGAAAGTCATCGCTTCGGTGGTGCAGGATCTGCGGCGATGTATCTCGGGTTCCTGTTTGGATCGGTCTTTCTGCACGAACTGGGGCATTGTCGATCCGCACGCAGGGTCGGTGGTACCGCCGATGAGGTGCTGCTATGGCCTCTGGGGGGGCTCGCCTCGGTCAACATTCCCGACAAGCCACTCTCCCACCTGGCGGTGGCCTCCGGTGGGCCAGTGGTCAACCTTGTGCTGTGGCTGCTGTTACTTCCGCTGGTGATCTACTCCGGTGAGCCGATCGGATCGATCTTCCTTCGGCTGCCAGCGGGAACCGTCATCGACGACCCCATCGCCCTGGCAGCAGCGGTGAATCTCGATCTGCTGATCTTCAATCTGCTGCCGGCGTTACCGCTGGATGGGGGGCGAATCCTGCACGCCTATCGGTGGAAGCAGCGGGGGGAACTGGCTGCCAATCGATCGCTGGTATTCAGTGGCAAGGTGGTTGCTGGGGGGATGGCACTGCTCTGGTTCATCGCCGATTCGATGAGCGGATTGGTCCTGGCACTGGCAGTCCTGATCCTCATCCAGAGCATCCAGATGCAGAAGGCGTTGGGTGAATCGATGGGCTCGGGGGGGGGCGGGTCGTGGCGCGGAGGCGCATCCGGTGGACCGGGTTGGTGGCAGCGACAGAAGGACAACTACCGGATTCGCAAGATGATGCAGAAGCAGCGAAGGGATGCAGAGATGCGATCGAGAGTGGATGCGCTGCTGAAAAAGGTCTCCACCAGCGGCATCGATTCTTTGACAGCGGAGGAGAAGAGATTCCTCGATCGATCGAGTGAGCGATTCGAGGATCGCAGCGGCTGATCAGCGTGGCTTCGGCGCAATGCCGGGGAGATCTCGCGGTTGGCTGAGTGCCCATCTCCGTGCTGCTTGTGGATCGTTGATGAGTAATCCGAGCAGTGCCATCACCGGATCCCAACGACGGTCTTTGACCATCTCCTGTCGATGTCGTCGGGCACCATTCCAGTAGGCGGCAGCGATCTGTGCAGCCAGCCGACCGGATGAGTAGGGGCCTGTTCCTTCGCCACGTATCCATGACCAGGCCTGCTGGGGGTCGACGGGAAGGTCCGGGATCGACAGTTGCCGCCATGCTGCGGCATCGTCTCTGATCTCTCCGGGGAGCGAATCGCCCTCGGCAAATCTTTGCTTCGAGACCTTCAGTAAGATGCCCCAGGGCTCCAGCAATTCACCTCGCAGGATGGGAGATTGAAGCGCCAGCGGGAGAGCCAGCAGTGGTCTTCCTGCCTGGACCAGAGCGTGGATTGCGGTAGATGTTTGCGCCGTCGTCGTGTCCCGAGGCAGTCCTAGACTGGTCGGATCGATCTTGCCCGAGCGGTCGAGAATCGTCACATCCGGTCGTAGGCTTTCCTGCCGCTGGATCACCGTGAGAGCAGTACCGAGAGGTGAGCCAGCGGTCACCACCATGGTGTCGGGGGGGACGCTGTGGAGGACGGAACGAGCCCACTGGGTAACGATGTTCGCCCTCGGTCGGTCGAGTCCCGGTTGGCGACCCCACAGGACCGCAATCGCCGCCAGAACCAGGGTGATCATCAGCAACGTTCGAGACCGCTGCGAGTTCCTTCCGATGCTTCGATGCAACGCCGTGAGGCTCCATGCTCCCAGCAGCACCATCGTGGCATGGGTGTAGATGATGGTGCCATGGGAAGGGGCCAGCTGATTGGGGTCGGTGATGGTGGGGAGCAGGAACAGGGGGCCCAGTAGTGGTCCACAAGATGCGAGGGTGAGGATCAGTGCCAGATCTCCTGGACGACGTCTCGCTGCGACGAAGATGCCGGGGATCGCAAGCAGTGCGATGACCCAGCCATTTCCAGAGGCGAGCGCTGCGAGATCTTGAAATGAGGCGGAGAAATCGGGATTCATCACGGGGGTCCACGACTCCACAGAACCGAAGATCGCAGCGAGGAATCCACCGGAATCGGAGATGGATGCCAGTGACCAGAGTGCACAGGCACCGACCAACGTACCGATGACTGCGGAGGGCAGGAATCGTAGCGAGCTCGCGCGATTTCCCCGGTCAAAGATCAAACTCAGGAACGAGTAGGTCAGTGCCGGAAGGGTCACCGGTCCGGCGGCGAGGCACAGTCCCACCATCGCCCCCCACAGCGGCACACCGCGTCCTGCGTGAGCACGAAGTTGTTCCGTCACCACCAGCAGTATCAAACCCAGCATCATCAAGGAGGGTACGGCGCCGCCACTGCGTGCAATGTCGGTGAACCCCTGCCCGACCCCCATCATCAGAACGACGGGAATCACCAGCGATCGAGATGCATCGAGTTGACGTAACCAGCAGACTGCGAATCCGCAGCAAGTTCCCATCATCAGCATCGTGAGCACGGCGACGGCGCTCGAGGGCGACAGCCACTCCATCGCCAACATGTGCAGGGAGCGGTTCGCGGAAAGAACCGGTGAAACGGTCGAGTCGGAGCCTCGCGGTTCCAGCAGGATCTGACAGTTTCCCGCGGTCTCCGGGCCGAAGGGAAGCAGCGGATAGAGCAATACCATCGTCAAGATCGCTGCGACGAGGCCGCGCAATCGTGCTCCTCGTCGCGCCGGCAGTGCCCCCTCCCGCCAGCTGGTGGTATCGACCAGCAGCTTTCGTTCATGCCGGTCGAGGATCATGCTGGCCAGCCCTCCAGCATCAGGGCAACCATGATGATGGCACTGATGATGACATTGAGGGTGAAGAAAGCCCTCTGGATTCGCGACAGGTCATCTACTCGAACCAGGCGGTGTTCCAGCACCAGAAGCCCGCTGACGAGGATGATGGCCACAAGCAAGGGGGCTCCCAGGGCAGCGATCTTCCACAGGGAGAGGAGGGCCACCACCATCAGCAAGTGGAGTGCTCGTGAAATCTGTAGTGCTGTGGCGATTCCAAGTCTCGCAGGAATACTGTGCAGTTGCTGGCGACGATCGAAATCCACATCCTGACAGGCGTAGAGGATGTCGAAGCCTGCCGTCCAGGTCATCACCACTGCCCCGAGGATCCACGGTTCCCACAGGATGAATCCTCCGCTGTCGGTCAGCGTGCCACTGATCGCCACCCAGGCACCGACGGGAGCGAGTCCCAGACCGATCCCCAGCACCAGATGACACAAGCTGGTGAAGCGTTTCGTCCACGAGTAACCGAGGATGACCACCAGTACCACCGGAGAGAGCTGGAGTGCCAGCGTGTTGATGGATGAGGCGATCAGCACGAAACCGGTTGCACTGGCGAGGGTCCAGGCAAGAACGGCACCCGCAGAGAGGCGACCTGCTGGAATCGATCGGTCGCTGGTTCGTGGGTTGAGGAGATCGATTCGTCGATCTGCCCAGCGATTGAAGGACATGGCAGCGGTTCTTGCCAGTGCCACCGCCACCACCACCTTGACCAGCAGCAGGGCCAGGGTGGTGCCGCTGGCAGGGAACTGGCGCAGTGCCAGGAATACGGCACCGATGGCGAAGGGCATGGCAAACAGCGTATGGGCGACCTTGATCATCTCCATGAACTCACGAAGGTTTTTCAGCAGCCCTCCGCTGGAGGAGATGGCGTGGTTCACCTTTCACTACCCCAGCGCTGAAAGATGTCATTTTCGATGCCAAGGTGATCGAGGATGCGACTGACCACGTAATCGACCTGAGCCATCACGGAGTCGCCGGGGTGCTGATAAAAGGTCAGCAGCGGAGGAACGATCACTGCGCCACTTTCTGACAGAGTCAGCAGGTTTTTCAGATGGATGCGATTCATCGGAGATTCTCGCGGAACGATGACGAGAGGCCGTTGCTCCTTCAGCATCACCTCGCCCGCTCGCTTGAGTAGATTGTCCGAGATCCCGTGGGCGATGGAGGCGACGGTCGCCATCGAGCAGGGCACGATGGCCATGCCATCGATGGGTGCCGTGCCACTGGCGAAGGGCGCATAGAAGTTGCGCTCTCGCCATTCGGTGAGATTCTGGTGCTCCATGTCGGGGAACACGCCTCGGGTTCCCTCGGGGACTTCCAGTTCGTCGTGGGCCACCAGCTTGCCTGTCTTGGATGCGACCAGGTGAACATGATGACCGTCGTCGAGGAGAAAGCGGACCAGCCGCGCGGCGATGATGGCTCCACTGGCTCCACTGACACCCACCACCAGTTGCTTACCGGTGGCTCGGGAATCGGCTGCTCGATCGACTTCGGGTGCTGGACACATCGGATCAACTCCTCGGTTCAACTCCATGTTGCAACGCTAGATCCTACCGGGTCTCGGAAGCCTCTCCCAGAGATCCCCCGTGTTGGATCCACATGTGAAGCGCCTCGATCCGTGCTTGCTGCTCCTCCAGGGAGTCACGACGAATTCCGGAGAGATCCAGCTGTCGCCACAGTGCCCTGGTTTCCGGGGTGGTGCGGTCCTGGTGCAAGGAGCCGATGACCATGCCGCTGAATCGGAGCAGATTGGCGAGTGATTGAACTGCACCCTGGGACGCCAGGTCGGGAAAGACGGTACTACGATCGATGGCCCATGCCTGTGGGTCCGGTCCCAGCAGCAGTAATCGGGGCTGCGGGTTGACCAACTGGCTCTCGGAGATCTTCTCGAGGAGATCGCCTGCCGGGGTGCCCATCATCATCGCCTCTGCCAGCCCTCGTAAGATTTGAGCTCGCCGCGCATCGAGATCTCTCTCCGGAGCATCGTCCGCATCTTCTGCACTGAGGGACAGGTCGAGAGCGCGGATGGAAGAGACCGGGATCTGCCGTTCTTGTCGCGGTGTGACCAGCAGCAACCGGTCGTCCTCGAGGGAGATGCGAATGGTGCGGATGATCTCGACCCGGGCAGAAGGGTTCGCGGATTCGATTTGAAGAAACGGTGCTCGTTGCTCGGTCGCAACCTGGGCGATCGCTCGAGCCTGTTGCTCCTCTCCATCCCGTAGCCACCAGCCTCCACACACCTTCATGCGACGGGTCTCGTCGAACAGAACCTTGCCGAGGATGGGGGCGGTGATGCGGG
>CBFIET010000051.1:0-7731 GCA_965661685.1 Planctomycetota bacterium | reverse complement strand
CCACTTCACCTGGTCGGCGAAGTGGATTCCCTCGCATCATCGCTGCTGGATCGAGTTCAGCAGTGGTCGCATGGACAGAAACAGGAGTGGAAGGGGGCACAACGGTGAGGACGGTGCGCCTTCCCGAGATCTACAAGGAGACCGCTGCTGAGGAGAAGTAGTGGAGATTCTCCACTGTTGTTAGCAGTGAGATCCCCGCCGGCAGATGACGGACTTGAGTGAAATCGAGGGATCAGTACTCTGGGTGTGAGAACGATCTGCGATCGATTACCAGCGGACCCACGAAAGAGGCGACCAGATGTCGATGAAGAAGTTGCCGGTGACACCCGAGGACCAGTACCTAGATCGTCGCACCATCCTCCGGGGCATGGGTATGGGCCTGGCAGGCTTGTCGACTCTCAGCCTCACCGAGTTGCTGCAGGGGTCTACCGGAGCGAGGATGCCTCAAGATGTCTCGGAAGCGATCAAGCCTGCCCTCGGAGATCGATTCACCGATCTGTTCCCTGCCAAGCGTTCCGACCAGTACAGCATCGCTCCCAGGACTCTCACGCCAGAATCGATCTCATCGGTCTACAACAACTTCTACGAGTTCACCACGATCAAGGATCGGGTGTGGAAGATGGCCAGAAATTTCAAGGTCGATCCGTGGAAGATAGAGGTCGGTGGAGATGTAGAAAAACCACTTACCCTCGACCTCGATGATTTGATGAAACTGGCCCCCCTCGAGGAGCGCGTCTATCGATTCCGCTGCGTCGAAACGTGGGCGATGCAGGTGCCATGGATCGGATATCCTCTCAGCAAGTTGATCGATCGCTGCAAACCCCTCGGTAAGGCGAAGTACATGCGCTTCATCTCGATCCAGGATGAAGAAAGACTTCCAGGTCAGAAGGACAAGCAATGGCCCTGGCCCTACTTCGAGGCGTTGAGGCTGGACGAGGCTCGTCACGATCTCGCCCTCGTCTGCGTTGGAATCTACGGGCATGGATTGCCGATGCAGCACGGGGCGCCGTGGAGAGTGGTCGTTCCGTGGAAGTATGGCTACAAATCGCCCAAGTCCATCGTTCGAATCGAATTTACCGAGCAGAAACCGGGTACCTTCTGGAACCAGGCGATACCGAAGGAGTATGGATTTTATTCGAACGTCAATCCATCAAAGCCACACCCGCGATGGAGTCAGGCAGCAGAGCGTGACATAGGAACCGGAAAGCGTAGAGCAACCCTTCTCTACAACGGTTATGCGGAGCAGGTTGCCAGCCTCTACAAGGGTGGAGAGCACTGAGTCTACGTAGCGATCTGAGTCTACGTAGCGATCTGAGTCTACGTAGCGATCTGAGTCCCCGTAGCGATCAATCCTGAATCGGCCACAGATCATCGATGAGATCAGCAATGGTGTCGCTGTCATTGGGCCCGATGATTCGATCTGCGACTGCCTTCAGTTCTTCCATGCCGTTACCCATGGCAACACCCAGTCCGGCAGCCATCACCATCGGGCTATCATTGGTGGCGTCGCCGACGGCGACACATCTGTTCTCAGGGATTCCCAGTTGTTGTTGCAGGTAGCGCAGAGCTTCCCGTTTCCCCTGGCATCGGGGCTGAACATCGACCACCTGCAATGGACTATCTCTGTGGGATGGCAGTAGATTGAGAGGGAACCAGGTCAGATAGGCATCGGATTCGTGCACCGAACTGATCTCCTCTGCAAATTTCAGGGTGTCCTGATGCCGATCGGAGAAGAGCGATAGTCGGATGGGACGATCGATGCGCATCTCCGGAGGGGACACGATCTGCACGTTACTCATGTCATGAAGAGCGTAGTCGAGAGCCTCACTTCGTGGAGAGAGAGCTCGCTTGGTACCGGCGCACATGACGACCGGCAACAGGTGATTTTTCTCCGCATATTTCAGGAGGAGGTCGAGGTGCTCCCCGTCCAGATTTCTCTCCTCGATGAGTCTACGATCGCGAGGGCACCAGATGGCAGCACCGTTGTAGATCACTGTCGGATTGAAAATGCCAAGATCGTCGATCACCGGTGCCGCTGATTGCTCCGACCTGCCGGTAGCGATCATGACATGAACACCATCGTTCGAGATCCTGTGTAGTGCCTCTCGAGTTCGTGGCCGGATCCCTCCTCCATCCTCGACCAGGGTTCCATCAAGATCCAGGATGAGCGCTTCATAGCGAGACATCGGTAACTCATTTCAGAGGGGCAGGGGAGTCGATCCAGCGATGATGGTGAAGGTCGCTGCATGGAGGGGCAAGCACCCTTCCAGAAATGGTTCCTGAAGAGCACGACTATGTCTACAATCGGCACGACGATCGGGTGGAATTGAGCCCGTATTGATCCTGTCGGTGAAGGAGGATTTCATATGACGAGCCATGCCGAAGGAGGTCTCAAGGTGACTTCCGTTTCGCTGGGGAAGGGACGTGTCTCCTGGAAGGTGGATTTTCCACCGGTGTGCCGCAAGGATCCTCGACTCCGAGGCGAATGGGACTCGATGGAAGAAGTCCTGGAGGTTCTCAAGCGAGTTTCCAGTCGAGATTCGGTCGATGAGATCACCGCAGAACTGGCCGATTCCCGCTGCCCCGACGTGGCATGGGAATCAGGGCTCGAAGGCTAGCGCTCTGAGCGTCTCCTGGAGGAGTCTCTTCGTGCCATCTGGGCACTTCCTGACCCCGTCTAATTGCACATGAATTGCCGTGTTAGGGCGAATCGCTCCACTTTGGTGTGCCTTGCCGGGGACCGATGGTAGCCTGATAGCATGCTTGCGATCTGGTCTATCAGGACTTCTCAGGGGGCAGTGATTTCCTCGAGCGGTTTTGATGAAGAAAAAGGAGAGGTATGACTACCTTGAATCGCTTCAGGATTGAACCGGGTGAGACGATTTTTCGACCCAGTGCATCCATGTTGAGAGAGTTGAGTGAACAGATGACCAGTTCCGAGGTCACCTGTTTCAATAACTTGAATATTCAAACACAGGTGGACTCTCGATCGAAGAAGTCGACTTACATCATCGATGACGACCCGACGCTGCACAGTGATCAGTGCATTACACGTAGCGAAGGTGAACGACTGGCTCAGATGCAAAATGAGTTCATCAAAAACTCGGAGATGATCTGTGTCGACGGTTACATCGGAAATGATCCCAAATACAGAACGCCGGCACGGCTCTGGATGGAAAAGTCCTACGCCAACATCGCAGCGATGCAAAACCTCCTTTACTACCCGCTCGATGGAACCGAGACCGATGACTGGGAGCCGGAATTGACCGTCATCTACACACCCAGTGTGGTGGCGGAAGGGTACCCCGATAGCCGGTGTATCTCGGTCGATCTCGAAGCGGGAGTTACGCGAGTGATGAACTCCGACTACTTCGGAGAATCAAAAAAGGGCGGATTGAGGATGTGGAACTCCCTGGTCTACAAAAAGGGAGGCCTGGCCTTGCACGCAGGCTGCAAGGTGATCCCGGTGGGCGAACAGAAGAAGACTGCCCTCATCGTTGGATTGAGTGGCACCGGTAAGACCACCACTACCTTCACACGCCAGAATGGATCAGGGCCTGTCCAGGATGACTTCGTCGCTCTGATGCCCGATGGCTCGATCCAGGCGACGGAAAATGGCTGTTTTGCCAAGACCTTCGGCCTCTCGATCAAGGATGAGCCGACCATCCACGCTGCGGTGTGTCGAAATGTCTCGTACCTGGAAAATGTCGCTCAGAACCCCGACTCTTCCCTCGATTTCTTCGATGAGAGTTACACCCAGAACGGTCGTGCCGTCATCCGAATGGATGATATCGATGGAGCGATCGATGCGCGTGAAGTACCGAACGCCGATTTCCTCCTGATTCTCAATCGCAACGAAAACATCATTCCAGGTGTCTGCAAGCTCGACGCGGACCAGGCTGCCGCCTACTTCATGCTTGGTGAGACGCAGGGAACCAGTGCGGGCGGAAGTGATGAAGCGGGTAAGTTCCTTCGCGTACCCGGAACCAATCCATTCTTCCCTCTGCTCCATGCGCAGCAGGGCAACCGCTTCCTTGAACTACTGAAGGCGCATCCGATGGAGGTCTACCTCTTGAATACCGGAAGGGTCGGAGGCCCGGATGCTGACGACCGTTCGATGAAGGTGAAGATCGGCCATTCCAGCGCCATCGTGAAGGGGATCGCTGAATCCAGCATCTCCTGGGAGCTGGACCCCGACTTCGGCTATCAGGTTGCATCAGAGGTCCCTGGAATTGACGCAAGTGACAAGGCAATCCTGCAACCGCGCATCCTGTATCAAGTACAGCGTCGGGCAGAGGAGTATCAGTCTCATATCGATCGGATCCGCAAGGAGCGTATCGAGTACCTGAGTTCCTTCCCGGGTCTTGATGAGAAGATCGTGGGTGCACTCGGCGACTAAACAGCTAGGGAGAGTTTCTTGGAGATCGTCACCAACGGCGTTGCGATCATCCTGACTGTTTTCTACGGAGTTCTGTTCTCTGGAGAGTTCCGTAGAAAAGACCAGGGGTTGCCGAATTCCAGTGATCTGCGGTGGATCTGGGCGACTGTCTCGATACACCTGGTAGCCCTGGTCATGAGGGGCATCTGGCTGGGTTTCTGTCCCGTGGCCAGTCGCTGGGAAACGCTCTCCCTGCTCGCCCTTCTCATCATCCTGATGCATCTGATCCTGCTCAGGATTTCAGGAGATCGATCGACCCTGGTCTTCGGCATCGGAATCACGTTCCTGTTACAGCTCGGGAGTGCCAGCTTCACTCTGGGAGAATCGACCTCTCAGGATCAGGTCATCGATTCTATGTCATCGCTTCATGCATTCACCGCATGGATCGGTGTCGCTGGAGTCACCATTGCGGGAGAGCATGGAGTTCTGTGGTTACTCCTGAGGAGATCGATTCAGACCAGCAACTTCGGCACGTTGTTTCGACGGCTTTCATCACTTGAGGCGCTCTCTCGGTTGATCCGTGGTTCCAACATCGTTGCAGCAATCTCCCTGGCGATTACCTGCGGATCTGCGCTCTTTCTCGGGATGGAATCGTTCAAACTGACAGAACCTGTCATCTTCAGTGCTCTGTGCCTCATCTTGGTCGGTGGATTTGCACTTGTTCCTCGATCAACGGGAACGGTCACTGCCTGGAGAGCATGGATTTCCGTGGTTGGGCTGTGTGGGGTAATCTTCATCATCACATGGGTGATTCGTTTCGGGCCGCATCCTGCATGAAGATTTCAAGCCTCAATCTTAGCCATGTCGTGTTTCCCATCGAGACCAGGGAGAAGATTGTCTTCTCGAAGGATCAAGGCGTTCAATTCCTCAAGGAACTGAAGGAAAACCTCGACATCGAGGAAGCCCTGCTGCTCTCTACCTGTAACCGGACCGAGTTCTTTCTGGTGCTGGAAAATGAGGAGCGTGGGAAGTGTATTCTGGATGAGATTCTCAAGAGGTGGTCTCACGAGCGTAATTTCGAGATACCGGTGGAGGCCACGAACTTGATCCATGGCCATCTCGATTCGGTCGGGAGGCTGCTCAGGGTTTCTGCAGGTCTGGAGAGTCAACTTCTCGGAGAGAGTGAAATCCTCGGTCAAGTTCGTGACAGCATCGAACTGTCGGAAGAAGCTGGCGTTGCCGGGCCGGTGATCAGGAAATTGTGGGAGAAGGCACTTCGATGTGGCAAGAGGGTCCGATCGGAGACCTCCATCGGAGATGGAGCGCTGTCGCTGGCTTACGGCGCACTGCGCGTGGCGAAAAAGATTCACGGCGACGTCGCAGGTCTGAGCTATTGCCTCGTGGGAGCGGGTGAGGTATCCGAACTGGTGCTCAAGAACCTCCAGGGAATCGAGCGGGCCCAGATCACCATTCTCAACAGGAGTGCCGAACACGCAGAGCATCTTGGAAAGGTCTACGGAGCAGCTGTCGCTCCCTTCGAAAACCTTGAAAGTGAGATTGCTGCTGCGGATGTGGTGATCAGTTCAACCAGTTCACAACTTCCGATCATCGATCGGAAACTGGTTTCGTCCGCAACATCCGGGAAATCCACAGGTCTTCTCCTTGTCGATCTGGGCGTCCCACGTGACATCGATCCCTCGGTGAAAATCCTTTCAAACGTGTTCCTGTACAACCTGGATGATCTCGCTCGACTCATCGAGGAAAACCTCAGTAACAGAAAATCCGCGATCCCTGCTGCAGAAGAGGTAGTTCAGCACGAGACTCGACAGTTCGAGAACTGGCTGGGGCATCAGCAACTGGGTCCAGCGATCCGATCGCTACGCAGGGCACTTGAACAGGAGAGCGAGAAGGAACTCGATCTACTCAAAGATGAGGTAGATGATGAGATGCACCAGAAACTGACGCGTTTGCTGACGAAGTTGATTCATCGAGTCCTCCATCGCCCGACAAAAGAACTGAGATCCTCAGGAGGTGAACTGAGTGGGTCGATGTTGGCTCGTTTCGAGGAGATGTTTCAGGGTGAAGATCGGGAAGATGAGGTCAAAGGTTGAAGATCAGGCTGGGAACCAGGGGAAGCGAACTGGCCACGACTCAGTCGGGCTGGGTCGCAGACCAACTTCGGGCACTGAATGCAGAACTCGACATCGAGATGGTGATCATCGAGACAGTTGGTGATCAGGATCAGGTGACTCCACTGCATGAGGTCGGCTCACCAGGAGTGTTCACCCACGAGGTGGAACGGGCTCTTTCCAGCGGGAAGGTCGATCTCGCGGTGCACTCTCTCAAGGATATGCCGGTGGAGCAGCCACCTGGTCTGGTCATCGCAGCGATTCCGCCCCGGGAGGATGCACGAGACGCATGGATCTCCCGTCAGTATCCCGGAATGGTGGATGCCCCTGCCGGTTCAGTGGTGGCCACCGGTTCCCTGCGACGAAGTTGTCAGATCCTGCATCGGTATCCGCACCTGCGGGTGGAGGGCATCCGTGGAAATGTAGGAACCAGGCTGAAGGTTCATGAAGAGCGCGGGGATGCCGGATTGATGCTCGCCTGCGCAGGTCTTCATCGCCTCGGTTTCGCAGACAGGATTCGAGGAGTTCTATCACCTACTGAGGTGACTCCTGCACCGGGACAAGGAGCACTGGCAGTAGAAATTCGCTCGGAAGATACCGAACTCGCAGCCGTGGTTTCACGCCTTGACGATGCGGCGACGCGCAATTGCGTCGCTGCGGAGCGTGAGTTCCTGGCGGCCCTGGGAGGCGGTTGCCACCTTCCCGTGGGTGGGCACGCGGTTCAATCGGGAGATCAGATGACCCTGTGCGGCGTGCTGGGACTGCCGGATGGATCGCGCCTGATTCGACTCGGAATCGAGGGGCCTGTTACCGGAGCGGCACAACTGGGACAGGAACTTGCGGCGATGGTTCGCAAGGCTGGAGGCGATGAGATTCTCCAGATTCTCGACGACCAGGCGGAAACGGGATGACTCTCAACAGCTTGCTCGGATCCCGCTGGATCTTGACGAGGCCGCGAGAGAGATCTGCCACCTGGAAAGATGCACTCACGGAGCAGGGTGCTGAAGTGCTGGTTGCTCCAGCGATTCGACTGGTGAAAGTTCAGACAACTGATATCGAGAAAGAGCTCGACGCTCTTCCAGCTGGCAGTTTGTTACTGTTCACCAGCGCGACCACCGTCAGCCACTTCCAGGGAATGATCAGTGATCGGGAGTCATTCCTGCGCTCGATGACCTGGGTCGCCGTAGGTCCATCCACTGCCGAAGCAATCCGAAGTGCCGGGTA
>CBFIET010000050.1:0-3650 GCA_965661685.1 Planctomycetota bacterium | reverse complement strand
TCCGGTTGGACCAGCAAAGAAGAAGACTCCCAACGGTCTTCCCGGATCGGTAAGCCCTGCCTTGAGCAATGTAATCCTGTCGACCATGCAATTGAGCGCCTCTTCCTGGCCGATGAGCCGCTCCCGGAAGAATGCCTTCACATTTTCTGGATCGAGATGTTCCTCGTCATCAACGATGACGGTCGGCATGCCAGATCTCTTCGAGATGGCCTTCACGACATCGGCTGCTGTGAGCACCGATTCAGAGGCTTCTTTCTTGCTCTTGACGATCTCCTTCAGCAGATCGAAGGAAGATCCGAACACATCCTGATAGGTGAGGTACTGCTGTGACAGGGTCACAACCTTGCGGAGCACTTCATCCGACACTTCAAGGGCAGGAGCAGTGGAATTCACCTCCCGATCGAGCCACGATTGGAGTGCCCTCAGAGTCACATCTTCACCGGGAGATTGAATGGGGATCAGATCGAATACCGCTCGAAGAGATCGATTCCCCCTGAGCAGCAACTCGAGCTCATGCTCTTCTGCGATCCCGACGGTGATCAACTTCTTTCTTCTGAGCTCGACGATCAAGCGATCGAGGAGACTGATCGGATTGTTCTGGTGACGGCCAGCAGAATCCATATCCACGAATTCCGGAATGAACAGGATCGTCTTGCTGGCGGAGAGATTTCCGATGATGGATTTCCAGCGCTCTTCCATCTGACCTACATACATCATCCCTGCCACGAGATCCTGTGCAGATGCCTCGACCACCCTCCAGCCGATTCTCACGAGATCCGCAAGAATACTACGGATCAGGGTTTCCTTTCCTACCCCGTTGACGCCATGAATCAGCAGCGAGCGCGGCTCATTCGATTCCAGTCCCTTGAGAATCTCCTCCCGGTAACTGGAGAAACCAGACAGATCCACCGTATCCGATGAGTTGAGCTGGAGATCATCCCAGGTCCACACCTTCGCAACGCTCTCGAAGGCCTCTGCATCTTTCTTCTCGCTTACAAGTTTCTTCACCTCATTCATGAAGTGAGGATCAACAAAGGACTCCAGATGGCTGAGTCCATGGTCTGGATCGCCTTGCCACTGACCGATCCAGTCGACGATGGTCTCGAGTTCCTGTTCTCGACCGTGTTTGGCGAGAATATGATCCATGTGTTCTTCGAAAATATTCTTGATCTCTTGATCGGTCGCCCACGGAAATTCCATCAAGCATCGTGCGAGGCCGTATCTCGGATCTCTTCTCATGAGAACTCTTGCTACAAGTCGATCCCACTCGACGGGTGTCTCCTGGGTGATTTTCAGATCTTCCAGAACGCTGGTAGGTCGATCCGGATCCGCCAGCAGATACATCGCTGCCCCGGCCTCAACATGGTTATGATAATCGTTTGCGAGTGCTATCAGTTGCGAGTCGGAGAGTTCTTGATCGGCCAACTCCTTGATCATCTCGACACCGATGCCGACGCCATTCACCGTGTATACCTGCGGATTCTCTTCATCTACCTCGGTGTCATCGGTTTCGCCATACGACGAGAACTCGCCTGGAGTGGTAGAAGAAGAACCGTCTTGAGTCCGTTCGCCATTCAGAAGCACATCGAAGTGCTGAAGGGTCCTGACCCCGAGGGCGCACAACAACACGGCACCGAAAAACCAACCGAAGAACTGTATCGGATTTGTCTCATTCAACGTTTCATTCCACAGAGGCTGGATGATCTCTCTATCAACCACGGTGAATGCGAGAAAGAAGAGAAATACCGCAAAGAGAACAGCGGAAGTTCTCGATAAGATGGTCATGAAGCACAACCCTCACTAGTAGGTTTTCGAACTCGACTCCTGAGACCTGAATCAGAACCGATCCAGGATATGCAAGTTGTGTGCTGACAGCCGCTTCCATGCACGATGACGATCATGCCATATCAAGCGATATTTGTCTTCCTCTTGCCGGGAAGCTGCTCCAGGCCACAAGCATGTGCCAGAACACGTACTGGATGGAGAACGGCACCGATGTCGAGCATCGCTTCCCAGCGAAGAAGGCAGCCAGGATTACCGGAGACCAGTTGATCCGCCCCACTGAGTTCGAATCTCTCTCGAGATTCCTTTCCGATCTCCTGCGACATCTTTCTTCTTCTGAGCAGGTACATTCCAGCTGCACCACAGCAATGGTCAGGAGCCGGCAATTCAACTCGCTGGTCGAGGCACTTCTCGATGAGCGATGCTCCATCCTGATAACTGATCGCTGAGTGCTGCTGATGGCACGGGCTCGACACAACGCTCTTTCCCGGGAGTTTCTGCGTCGTCTCGAAGTTACCCGTTCTCGCCAGCAACGTTGCAGTGTCGAGAACTTCCGGTCCGGAAGAATCATACCTGGCGTGCAGGTGTGCAGCACAACCGGCAGAATCAACGATCACATGGTCGACATTCCCTGAAGAGAGTTCACGCCATCTCTCATCCGACAACCGATGCGATTCTTCGATCTTCCCTGCGTGATGATGAAGTGCGCCACAGCAACCCGCTGCGGGGATCAAGACTCGCCAGCCGTGGAGAGCAAGCAATCGTGCCGAGAGCAGCGTCTCCTCTCGAAACAGACGATCGGCCACACAGCCCCTGAGAATCGATACGGTTCCCCTGCGGGATCCCTTTGCCTCGATGACGGGAGGTAGTTGCGGACCTCTGCGCAATCGATGACGGGAGGGAAGATCTGAAGCCTGGGGAATCCATCTCATCAGGGGAGCAACCAGACCCAGCGCTCCCAGTAACAGATCGAGTCGCTGCGGTGAAGAGATCACCTCTTCCAGCATGAAGGACTCGATTCGAGCAGGCAGATCGGAACGGTCCTTGCGTGCTTCCTGTCGATAACTCGCCATCAGGTTTTCCATCGATATCCCCGAGGGGCAGGCACTCTCGCAGGCACGACAGACGAGACAACTCTCCAGCCCATCGTGGATCGCATCGCTGATCCCCGATCGATCCTCGGCAACCGCTCGCAGTGCTGCAATTCGACCCCTTGGGGATTCCGCTTCGCGACCGGTGGCCCTGTAGGTAGGACACTCGGGAAGACACAGACCGCAGTGAACGCAGTCCTTCAGCGCAGGGATCAACTTTGAATCGATGGCCTTCAAGGTGATCCTTCCCACCGACATCTTCCATCGGCATCCCAGAGAGCTCGCAATCTCCGAGTCAGAGGATCTGACTCCGATCGGTGTACCAACGGAATCTTCGATCTTTTCGCTGCGATGTAGTCCTCCGAGGTCACGGATCCGCCATGCTGATCGATCTCCTGTACCCATCGATCCAGATCATCCGACGGTGACCACCGATGAACCAGTCCGTAACCCGCCGAGGGGAAGATCGCCTGCCAGCAACCGATCTCATCGAGGTTGACCTGACGCCAGTAGTGCCAGGGAAGTCGAACCCGCAGGCACTCTCCCCGTGGGGATCTCCACGAGTTGATCTGTTCGACCACCGCATCCATCTGCAGTTCTTCACTGCTGGAAACTGTAGTTGCTGCAGCAATCAATTTCACTCGCTCTTCGACTGCACGATCAGATCCGGCAAGGAGTAAGCTGATGCGTAGATCATCTGGATGAACTGCGAAGACGTACGGCTCGAAGGGCAACTTGCGGATGATGTCAGAAGCAATCCAGCAACTCTGGAGATCG
>CBFIET010000049.1:0-1948 GCA_965661685.1 Planctomycetota bacterium | reverse complement strand
GAGGGAGCGATGAATCGATTCAAGAAGATCTTTGCGGTGTTGATGACCCTGCTGGTGTTGGCGGCGGGGGGGCTTTACCTCTACAAGAATGCTGCGGTACGGGCGGGGGTCATCGCCGGCGGAGATGTGGCGCTGGGGGCGGGCAGTACCGATCTCGGTGGCGCCATTGTCGATGTATTCAAGGGAAACCTGGCGCTGATCGGGCTGAGCCTGAAGAACCCCGAGGGCTACCAGCAGCCGCACTTCTTTCAGATGAAACGGTTCGATGCAGCGCTTTCGATGCCGTCGTTGCTGGAGGATCGGGTGGTGATCCCCTCGGTCAAACTCGATGGGGTGGAACTGCTGGCGGAATCGATCATCGACAAGGACGGTCCCCGACTCAACCTGCTGACGATTCGCAACAATCTTCCCTCACGCGGCGAAGGAGAGAACTCTTCCGCCGGGAAGAGTGGCAAGAAGTTCGTCATCGAGAAGTTGACGGTGGAGGGGATGAAGGTAGTTGGCGTGCTGACGATCCCGGGCGGCGGTTCCTGGCCCATCGATCTCGATGTGCCCACCTTCGAGATCGAGGAGATCGGCAAGAAGAACAAGGGCGTACTGCTGGCGGAGGTGATGGTGATCGTGCTCGATGCCATCCTCGTCAAAGCCATCGAGGCGATCGAAGTCGATGGCTCCAACAATCTGAAGGTGCTCGGCGATGCCAAGGACCTGTTGAAGGTCTTCGGGGGCGGCCTGAAGGAATCGGGAATCGACCCGAAGCAGGGAAAGAAGCTCCTCGACAAGGCGTTGAAGAAGGGCATCGACGACCTCTTCAAGCGCAAGAAGAAGGATCGCTAACGATCATCTCCCTCGCCGCTTCAACCTCTTGATTCGCTACTTCTTGAAACCCTGCTTCGCCTGGCGATCTCTCTCGTGGCGGGTGCGATCGGTGAAGGTACCTTCCAGCGCCGGTTGATGAGCTTGCTGCGCATACGCCTGTAATCGTTCCAACAACTCCGGCTCCTGCTGGGAGAGATCGTTTCTTTCGGAGGGATCGGTGGTCAGATCGTACAGTGCCCACGGTTTGTTCCGGGCGGGTCGGATCGCTTTCCAGTTCTGCATCCGTACCGCACGCCTGGCTCCCAGTTCCCAGTACATGAACTCGTGATCGACCTGTTGCTGTGGATCACCGAGCAACTCGGGGATGAAGGAGATGCCATCGGTGTCGCCGGGAGCCTCGACAGAGGCGAGTTCCGCAATCGTTGGCATCACATCGGGGAAGTACCAGTGGTGATCGCTGATCTGGCCCGCCGTGATGTGACCTGGCCAGCGAACCACCGCCGGAATCCGCAAGCCGCCGTCGTAGAGGGTGCCCTTCTGTCCGCGAAACTGCACACCGTCGAGGGGATTCACGTTGGGACCATGGAATCCCCTGGGGGTACTCTTGCTGCGGAAGTAATCCTGGCCGCCATTGTCGCCGCAGAAGATGACGATGGTGTTGTCATCGAGGTCCAGCTCTTCCAGTAGATCGAACAACTCGCCGACCTGACGGTCGAGCATGTGCACCATGGCGGCGTAGCGACGCGCTTCCCTCGGCCAATCCCGATCTCGAAACAGCGCCCACGACGGATCATCCTCGGGGAGATCGAAGAGCCCGTGAGGGGGAGTGACCGGCATGTAGCAGAAGAAGGGCCCATCGGCGTTGTCGCGGATGAACTGTCGTGCGGCATCGACGATCTTGTAGTGGGAGTAGGTCTGCCCCTTGCGTCCACCATTGTTGCCCGGCAGCGGCACCTCTTCACTGTTTCGAATCAGGTACGGAGGGTAGTAACTGTGGGCGTGGACCTGGTCGTAGTATCCGAAGAAGAGATCGAAACCGTGATCCTCCGGGACCCCGGTGGAATCGCGACCACCACAGCCCCACTTGCCGAAGCCGCCGGTGGCATAGCCGGCTTCCTTCAACATCGAG
>CBFIET010000048.1:0-17537 GCA_965661685.1 Planctomycetota bacterium | reverse complement strand
CGCCGCAGTTGATCGCTCCGTGGTCCAGAATCGATGAAGCGACTTCTCCTGCCCGCCACTCTGCTTGCAACGCTCCTGCTGGGACTTGGAACCGTGGTGACGGCTCAGGAGAGCGAGTCTTCCGGCCTTCGCGTCATCGTTGATCTGATCGCCTCCGCTCCCGCCGACGAGGCGATCCTCGACAGTGCAATGAGGTGGGCTCGCGACGGTGGTGTGGTTATCGAACTGATCGAAGCTGTCGCGCTCCGTGGAAGCGAATCCAGTTCCGCACCACTTCTCGACTGCGCAGCACGGCTGGCACTCGAGGAGGGTCTTCCGGCAACCGCCGTCCCATTGCTGGAAAGAAGCCTGCAGGTCGCAGATCAGACCAGTACCCGTACCTCGCTGGCGCGATTGTGGTTACGGGGAGATCATCCTGAAGCGGCGAAGCAGGTACTGGGAGAGTTGCTGGAGGATCGATCTCACTCCCAGTTCCAGTTCGGCATCGAACTGCTCCAGTCTCACCGGTGGACCTCCCCCGACGACCACATCGACAGGCAGGAACTGGCAGCGTGGGCGCAGCTGTCGCAAAGAACTGAAGAAGCTTCGCAGTGGTGCCACGACCAGGGAGAAGATGCACTCGCCATCGAACTGGCCATCGCTGGCGGTCATGCTTCGCTGGTTCGCACCTTGCTGGGCGAGGGTATCTTGCCGGAACGTGCCGATCTGCGGCGGAGAATCGCTCGAATGCTGGGGATCCGCGAATACGCGGGAGTCCCGCTCTTCACCGAAGGGGGTGAGGAAGAAGCGCGCTGGAATGCCTCGATGGGGATCGAACCGTGGATCATCGGAACTCCCTTCAGGGACCCAGCACTTCCTCCACTGATGCCAGTGCTGGCCCTCCTCGAAGCGGGCGAGAGTGCCAAAGCTCGAAGACACGTTGCGCTGTGGAGGCTAGCCGGGGGTGGTCCTACTCTGGAGGACTATTCCACCCGTCGAATCCTCGACGCAATACACCCGGAGTGGCTGGGGATCGATCAGTTGCCCGATGACATCGAGAAGCGATTGCGCAGCAGCCGCTCGGTCGCCGATACCAGCAGGGCCATCGCAGCACTGCTGCGTACCCCCCCCGGATCTCCAGCAGAAGCGAGACTGTGGTATCAGGCGGGCCGCCTCTCGAAACAACAACAACTGGTCGATCGTGCCGCACGGATCGCGGACGGAATCGTGGTGGCCACCGAGCCGATCGCGGGGGTGACGGTACAGCAGTTGCTGACCGCCTCTCCCCCCCTCGACATCGCGGAGTCGATCCCGCACTTCGAGCCGATGGGGCCGGGTCGCCTGCTGGGAGTCTCCTGGGGTCAGCCGATCCGAAGCCCCGTGCCCCTCGTTGTCGAGGATGGAATTCAACTGAAGCGATGGTCGATCGATTCCACTGCCGCCGGGGAGGGGAGTTCTTCGCCTCTTCGTCTGAGCCTCGGTCGTCACCATCTCCTGATCGGGGACCACTCCCGCCTTGACCTGGTGGTCGAGGAAGTTGCACGATCGAGAACGGTACTGTCGATCGTGCCCACCGATGCCAGCAGTCCACCTGTGGTGAAGGACGGACTTCCCACTGCGGAGATCTTGACCCGCCTCTTTCACTTCGAGACAGATGAACAGTTGCCACGCATCGCCAGCACTCCTCCTCGGTTCGTGGAACCGATCGAGACCTTCATCGATGCTGCGGTGAAACGGAAGAGAAGTGACGATCTCCGTCGTTGGGTAGACTTTCAGCGCCACGATGACGGATCGTTGTGGGTGACGGTGGCGGGAGTGGTCGGCGAATTCTCGGCACGGGAAACTGCAGAAATCTTGCGGATTCCGGAGTATCCAGCGGTCACTCCCACCACCCCTACAGCTCATCCGCCGGGAGACCCCCCCGACGGGGAACTCGAATTTCTGGGCAGCCGCACCCATGGAGTCCTCCCCACTGCTTCCCGTCCGCTGGTGCAGGGGATCACGGGGCCGGTTCCACTCCTCCCCGACGGCGAACAGTTGTTGTCGATCTGTGGCGATGATGATCGTGTCGTGGTCACCGATTCAGGGCTTGTCGGTTACTTCAGTTGTGGATCGGCGCGGGCTTCCTGGTGGCTGCCTCTGCTCGATCCACCACTGGCTGGAGTGGGAGGCTTTGCGGCGCTTCCCCAGGCGACTCATCGACGTCAACTCCCGTGGTCCGATGAAGTTACTCCACGCCTGGTGGCTGTACCCTCCGCCGATGGAACGACTCGCTTCCTGTTGCTGGCAGGCACGATTCACCTCATCGATTCTGGCGGCGCACAGCAGATCACCTCACGGCTACCAGAAACGGAACAGTCCTCCTGTGCCACCCTCGACGATGATGGGCGTCTGCTCCTGGTCACCGGCGACGGAACCCAACTCATCGATGGTGCAGGGGCGTTTCATTCCATCGCCACGCCCGGGGCGTACCAGATCATCTCCAGCGGGGAGAACACCTTCATCCTGGGACAGCAAGATGGCTCGACATGGCTCGCCCACTTCGACGGCGAGGAGGTGCGTGAAGTGTCGCCACCTCCCCTTCCCGACGAGCGGGACCGACCTCATCTGCGGGTCGCTTCGCTCGGTCGCTGGGGGCAAGAGATCGTGCTGCTGGCGGATCGATTGTGGTGTCTGAAATCGTCTCCATCGCAACACCTCGCTCTCACACCGCCACCGGTGGAAGGGGTCTATCGCCCGGTTCACTGGGTTCAGACCGCTGCCAGGGTCCACGGTCAGCCGGATGGATCCGCCCGCATCCAGCTCGATCGCCCGTGGGGAGTCACCGAGTTCTGGAGAACCCCCAGATGAAGGATCCCTCTGCCAGCTTCCGCTTCATCGAGGGGTTGGTGCCTCGATTACGCTGGAGAAACCCGCTGCAAGGAACCTCACCTGGACAGGGAGGTGCGCCACTACGCTCGGGAAGTGGCGAGTTCGAAGAGCATGCTCGTTGGTGCCCAGGGGATGATCTGAGTCAGCTCGACCTGAAGGCGTGGCTGCGACTACGTCAGCGCTGGACCCGCACCCATCGAGATGACAGTTCCGAACCGTTGACGATCCTCATCGACGGCGGTCCATCGATGGGTTTTGGTCCGCGCGGGTCGACGGTGGAGATCTTGAGACGATTGCTTCGATCGATGGCACGTGCGCAACACGATCCGTATCGGGAGTGGATCCTGACCGACGGAAATGCGCGCTGGATCGGCCCTGACGAGGATCCCTCTCAGCAGCGAAGGGGATCGATCTCCTCGGCTCTGCGTGAGGTTCACCGCACCGACTCGGGCCCCGGCAGGGTGATCGTCATCAGCGACCGCATCTCCATCGACGACCCAAACGACCAGTTGCAGGGACTTCTTCGACTGGGGACGCCGATCTGGATCAGCCCCTGGCTCGAGGAGGAAGTCTCCCCCGTTCCCCTCGGCACCGTTCGTCTCGAGGCCACCGATGAACCTGGCTGGAGTGGCACCATCGACGACGCTGCATGCCGTCGCTATCGAGAGCAATTCGAGCGGCAGAGCAAGCGACTGCAGCTGTGGTTGACCCGTCGAGGGGGCCTTCACCTGCACCTCGACGCTGCCGAGGCTGGTGAAGCTCTGCTTCGACCACTGCTGCACAGGAGTGGTCCGCTGGAGGTGGTGGCAGGATGATCCTGGAACTGGTCGATGCTGGCTACCTGCTCCTGGCTCCCCTGCTACTGCTGCTGTGGTGGTTCCGATTGCGCAGGAGAAGTGAGGTGACCACCGTCGTGCCGGTTGCATCGACCGAGATGTGGCACCGATCGGTTCCTCAGGATCGATCTCACTGGCCGCTTCGCTGGTTGCTGCTCTCGCTGGTGATCCTGGTGGCAGCAGCGGGGCCACGTCTGCTTCTTCTCGAGCCGAACCCCATGACGATTCGAAGAACCCAGGACAGTTCGGTGATCATCGACCTGCGAGTTCCGGACGCCCGACAATGTCAGCTGCAGATCGGCGATGAAGAAGCGAACACGATTCCCCTGTCCCACCGTGGAGAGGCGAGTCTGCTGCAGGCCGATCTCTCTGCCGGGACCTCCATCGTGATGACTTCCCGTGGACAATCGTATCGACAGCGGGTTCCCACTGCTCCCGCGCCGGTACGGATCACCGATGGCAGCGGACTCCCATCGGTCTCCCGGGTGCTGACCGTGCTGGAGGAGATGGGCCGCGTCCTCATCGTCACCGATGATCCCCACGTCTTCATCTCCCGGGGAGGAGACGCTCCGGCGGGAGTGCCCTCCATCGATTTCCCCGGGCAAGAGGGACCACTTCTGCTTCCTCGCCTCGCCAGTGCCGACGCTGGATCCCCCATCCTGTCAGGCTTGCACCCTCGATACTGGACGATACTTCGTGGTGCAGAAGTTTCCGGCGAGCCACTGCTGCTCGATGAAGCGGGCAGGACTCTGCTCTCTCGAACCGCGGGCGGATTTCGCTGTGGCTTTCTCCCCGCCGGCGGAGATCTGGCGGAACGTGGCGATTGGCCGGTGGCGCTCGGCCGCATGATCGAGGCCCTCGCTCCCGACCACTCCTCAGTCCCGGAACCCTGGTATCACCCTGTGGCTCGCCAGCTGGCATTGCTGATCACGGTCGCTGCGGCGGCCTTCTCCGCCCTGCGACTGGGTGCACGGGGAAGATTCATCTCGCTGCTGTTACTCCTGGCAGTGGCAACGGGCCAGTGGATCCGATCTCCGATCACAGTGGAGACCACCGAGCAACTGGAAGCCATCAGCCGCACTACCGATCCCGGACATCCCATCGTGATCCCCGGATCGGCACCTCCTCCCGCTCCCGACCTGATCGCTCGCCTGCGATCTCGTGGAGTCGGTATCGAGGTGACCCCCTCCGAGGTGGCCGAGCAATTCTCCACCACGCAACGGATTCGACTGGGGCAATCGGTGCCGGCGGGAGAACACCTTTCGGCACGGGTCACATCCCCCGCCGGAGACCACCGCGAGGTGAACTTTCCCTGGAAGCCTTCCCGAGCGGGAGTGTGGCGGCTGCAGTTCCCACTCGACGGCAGTAGTTCAGTTCTCATCGTCGAGGATCCGATTGCCGCATCACTGTGGGCAGATCGAGACTCCATCGCCGCAGATCTGCTTCCCGATCCTGTCTTCGCCATCACCGGAGGGCCCGCTTCCTTTCCGCTGCCGGCGGCAGGATCGGTGATCGTCTGGAATGGCGTACCGCTGACGGCTCAGGATGTCGAGCAGTTACAGGAATGGATCGGTGAGGGAGGTACCTTTCTGGCACTGCCTGCCGATAGTTTCTGCGAGGATCGGACCACTCGAGAGTTACTCGGTCCTCTCATCCATGGCGAGATTCCCGAAGCACCCGATCGCCAGCGTCAGGATCTTGGAATCCTGCTGCTCGATCTCTCCGGAAGCCTCAGCGGCTCGGGAGCATCAGCGATGCTCGAGGGAGCGACAGCACTTCTCGAAGGAACTCCTACCAGCAGCCACTGGGGTATCGCCGGGTTTCGTGACCGGATGCACTGGATCGCCAAACCGGGTACCCCCATCGACGAGTCGATCATCGCCAGCATTCCGGGGCAGATTCGCTCGGGGGGAGGAACAGATCTCGGCTCTGCAATCGTCCACTGTCGCGATGCCCTGCTGGAAAAAGACGGTGGTCGATCGCTGGTCATCATCAGCGATGGCAGGAGTACTCCTGACGACTGGATCTCCCTGGGACAGTCTCTGAAGGCGGCTCGAGTCGAGCTGGATGTGGTGCTTGTCGGCAATCGGGTGGATCGGTCCGCAGTCGAGATCCTCTGCGACTCTACCGGTGGTGAATTGCATGTCGCCGCAACTCCTGCCGAGGCAGCTGCCCTGCTCGGGGAAGCGATTCAACCCGAGGATGAGGGGTGGCAACCGATATCACCGCCGGTACTGGCAGCGAGTCTCGACCACTTCATCGATGCGGGCCCACGAACACCTCCGATACCCCGACGGCGACTTGCATTCGACCTGACAACTCTCGATGTTGATGGGACGGTCCTGTGGGTCGACGGAACCGGAGGCCCTCTCCTGACTCTACTACGAACAGGGGAAGGGGTCGCAGCCACATGGTACTCGGGACTCGACAACTTCAGCCTGTCGTCGCGTGGTCACGACATTCACGCCCACCTCTCCCAGTTGCTGGCGGCATCTGCGGATCGACGGAAACCACCACGAAGACGGGGATTTCTCACCGTCAGCGACGACCGTCAGTGGCGATTGTGCTGGCAGCGCTTCGATGGAGACCCGCTGAGCGCAAGCATCACCGCTGGATCACTGTCATCTGCGGGACGATCCCTCGCTGGGGAGGCGATCCCCGGAGGTCAGTGGTACCAAAGTGACTTGTTGGTGAGGGATGATCTGGAAGCGGCTTCGGGATTCTGGTGGGGTCAGCAACCTCAACTGGACGCGACCAACTTCCCCGCACGTGGATCCATCTGGGCGTGGCAGCAGATGCTCGGTTCTCGACGACTTGCGCCGGCGTCATCGGCTCCTGCACCTGCGATCCTGCTGGCGTTGATCTCCTTGCTGGTGGTCAGCAGCCGAGACCATCCACGGTGGGATCCTCGCCGGCAGCGGGATACGGCGGTGGCAACGGACCGGTCCCGCTGAAGAGAGCTTGAAGGACGCTGACTGCGTCCGAGATGTCGATCGCTCCATCATCATTACAATCGCTGGAATCCTCACACGGCAACTGCGTGGTCGATCCAAACAGAAGATCGAGGATCAGGATCGGATCACTGATGTCGACCATGCCATCGAAATTGCTATCTCCCCGGATGAACAGTTGGGGCCCCGGAGGAGGTGGCAACGTGGCAGAACCCTCGTCCCCTGGACTCCCGAAGTCACCGAGGCCGTACACCGAAGATGCAGTGGTCCATTGCGCAGGACTCCCCGGAGTGATGGTGAGGAGGTCGCTGATCTCGGCAGAAAATCCACTGGAGTAAGGCCAGGTATTTGAATCATAGATCACCCGCGCTTGCTCGACGGCGGACAGGTCGACGAGCACCACTTCATCCACGGAGTTCGCCAGGATGAGGTTTCCGCCATAGACATAATCCGCAATCACACCACCGTTTGCAGCGCTGTCACCATCTCTGGCGAGAACCAGGAACTGGTTGGGAGCGATGGTCAGGCCGCCCGGTGAACTGATCACATGAGAGTCGGTATCATCATCGCGCAGCGTCCAGCCATTGATATCGACCGTCTCCGTTCCCCTGTTGAAGATCTCGAACCACTCCCCCACCGCATCGGAAACGACAGCGGGATTCGGCATCAACTCCGAGATGATCAGATCCACTCTGGCGGGAGGATTGGGATTACAGCCCGCCCCGGAGAGAGGGATTGCAGAGGCGACGCTGCTGGCGGCGCTCTCATTCCCGGAGATATCGACTGCAGTCACCTGGTAGTAATACTGGGTACCCGCATCGACCGGGAAATCGAAGTACTGGCTGAAGATCGCGGTGCTGGTCAGTAGCGAGAAGGGACCGAGCGGATCGGTAGCCCGATAGACGGAATACCCCGCGAGGTCACTCTCGGCATTGTCGAGCCAGTCGAGGCCAACCTGGCACTGCGTGGGCACCGCAGTCAAACCGGATGGAATGGCAGGCGGTGTCGTATCGGTGGTAGGACACGCCCAGATCAGGCACACGAATTCGGGATGATCGACGTATGGATTGCGGTTTTGCTGGTAACCAAAGACCACATCATTACGTAGTTGCTCTTGTGGACTGACTGGATCTTCAAGATGCCATTCCAGCAACGTGGAGAGCAATCCCATGTAGGCGACACTCTGGTTGGCAGATGTATTCGAAACGATGAGAGCACGATTATCGGTGACCCGAAGGTCCGGCTCGGAACAACCGGTGACCCCGTGAGTTCCACCCTCATAGCGAGTTTCCATGTACAAGATTCCCCGGGCAATGTCGCCGCGGCGATCTTCCCACACCTGCCACGAACCTCCACTGCCGAAACCACTGGAAAGGTTAGAGAAGGGTGTGCCCTCGGCAATGAAGGAATCGCAGGTCGAGGTGCACCAGTCGAAAGGGCGATTACTCCTGGCGGAATTGTATGAGGGGCTGGATGCACGGAGTTGATGAACATCGGAGTACGGGTAGTTGCATCCGTTGTCATTGGTGTACCCGTACGAGGAGGGCCAGGTGTGCTCTCGGTTCCACCCATCGGTGGTATTCTGGAAAGACCAGGGCACCGAGGTGTTGCGGTAGATGGTGATGACATTTGCGAGATTGGACGGATCTTCGTCGGCGGCTCCAACGATGTCCCAGGTATCGGTGGCGGAACTGGTATAGGGAAATCTCTGGTGGTCATCGACGATGCCATGCAACGCCAGACGCAACGGCTCTCCGGCGAGCCCGTTGGCTGCATCGTAGTATCCAGCGGGTGGATCCGCCTGGACGGGACTCCCTGCACCGAGGATCCACATCATGGATAGGATCAACGGCAAGATGGCGGGTCCATCAGTCCGGAAATGGGCCATTTTCGTCCGATCTAGGGCTGATTGAAGTCTACCTCATGAGAAGGCCTCTGAAGAGCCTTCTCGGCATGGACTAACATGACTATTCTATCACAATACAAGAATCAAACAGTCTCCGACAACCCTACCGCTCCTCCAGCCTCTTCAAAATCACGAATCGGCTATCAGGGCCTTCCAGGTCCAGATATAGGGACTTTGTCTCTTATGACTTTATCTCCACCTCCTGTAGATCTGTGTTTACAAACTGATTGAGATGGTGGAAATTGGAAGCACCGCTTTTTTCAGCGTATGGGGAGATGATCATGACCACGAAGGTCCTCAAATCCTGGGTATTGACGTTGCTACTCACCTGTAGCTGCGCAACTCTCTACTCCCAGGGCTGGGTCATCTCAGGAACCGTCACCGATGCGGTGGGGAGCCCCATCGCCGGCGTCGACCTCGATCTCGTCAATCCTCTTCAACCCGGCACCATCATCTTGATCTCGGGGGACACCACCTTGCTCGATGGTAGTTTCTCCCTGGTGGTACTCGACGCCATCCCGGCAGGAACGTACTCGCTAGAGGTGGAGCCTCCCCCCGGTTTCATGGGGACCACTCTTTCCATCTCCCTGACAGGAAATCTCGATGTGGGCACCATCACACTGGGCAGCGGCTGGGTCATCAGCGGAACGGTGGTCGATACTTCAGGTAACCCGCAATATCCCATCGATATCGACATGCGAGGCTCCAACACGGGTTGGCTAGACCTCACCGGAGACTTCACCGACGCTCTGGGTAACTTCGCAGTTACACTTCCTGCACTCGTCGATGAATACCGCATCGATTTCGCCATGAACTCGCTGGTACCCACCGTATTCCCGCTGTCGATGAATGACGTTTTTCTGTTCGGAGATACTGATCTTGGAATGGTCGTGATGGATCCTGGATTCATCGTGTCTGCGAGCGTTGTGGATCAAAACATGGCGCCGATCCCTACCATCGACATGAATGCCGTTGATGCCCAGGGCAATCCGGTAGATCTCATCAACGACGACAGCGATATCAACGGAGAATTCTCGGTACTCTTCCCTCAAGGTACATGGGATGTGTCACTCCGGTCGGTAGATCCCCTCGCCACCGCGAACTGGACGCCTTTTTCCTACGGTCAGGTGACCGTCACGGGACCTCTCACACTTCCTCCCGCACAGATGTTTCCCGGATACGATGTTCTGGGGACCGTGGTGGACTCGATGGGCGCTCCCATCGAAGGAGCAAACATCGATGCGGAGTTCATTCCGTCCGGTATTCCCATCGAAGTCAGTGGCGATTCGACTGGCCCCACCGGATCGTTCAACGTATTGCTACCGGAGGGGACGATCCAGCTGGAGATCAATCCCCCCCCCACTGGACCGACAAGGCAATCGGCAATCTTGAGTCTCGATATCGCTGCTGGACCGGCTACCGATCTGGGGCTGATCGAACTCGCGGATGGAGTCCTTCTGTCGGGAAGGTGTGTCGACAACTCGGCACTTCCCGTGCCACTGGTTGATGTCGAGATTTTCGACTCGGTGACGGGGATGCCACACCCTACCATTCATGAGAACGCCAATCTCGATGGGATCTTCTCCTTTGCCACCGATCCAGGTGTCTACGATCTATTGCTGGTAGCAGACCCGGCTTACGGTCTCGCTCCGCATTTCCAGCCGGACGTGATGCTCTTTTCCGATCTCGACCTGGGAGACCTGGTGATGCAGCCTGGAGTCCAACTCAGCGGAATCGTAACGATCGACGGGATCCCGACCGAAGCGATCGTCATCACGGTGACAGATTCGATCACCGGAGTCTCTCCGCCGTGGGGCACCTTCACCACCAACCTGCTCGGGGAGTATCAGGTGAGCCTGCTCGCCGGTAACTACGACCTCCTCTACGCGACTCCTGCCGGAAGCAGTTATTCGGACCACCTGCTCCAGAATTACCTGATCGATACCAACACCATTCTGGATGTGAACTTTCCATACTTTACCCCTCTACCCGTATCCAACCTGACCTGTATACCGGTCTCTTCATCGGTGGAGGTGACCTGGAATAATCAGGAACCCGATTACGATTCCATCTCAATCTTGAGGGAAGGTGTGCTGCTACAGCAACTCTCTGGTACAGAAACCATGTACCTGGACACTTCCCCTCTGGTCGGAGTTGCAGCAACCTACGAGGTTACTGCGACCAGAAGTGGGATGGACTCGCTGGAGACGACCTGTGTCATCTCAGCCCCCAGCACTTTCCTGCGATGCGATGCCGATGCAGATGGATCGCTGACGATCGCTGACGCGATCCGGATGCTGGATTACACCTTTTCTCAGGGCACCATGAGTTGTCTAGATGCTGCGGACTGTAACGACTCGGGTACCATCAACATCGCTGACCCGGTGACGCTGCTTCAGCATCTGTTCGTGACGGGGTCACCACCTCCGGCACCCTTCCCCGATGCAGGGGTCGATCCGACGGCAGATTCTCTCGGGTGCTCCTGATCGCTGATCAGAGACCGAGCCTCAGAATCTCCTTCTGAACTCCCTGGAGGATGCCCTCCCAGCTCTTGTCCTCCAGTTTACGTCCATTCAGGTAGATCACCGGAGTACGGTCGATCCCCAGGCGCTGTCCCTCTTGCAGATCGGCGGTGATTCTCATCACCAGTTGCTGGGAGAGGCGGTCCTTTTTGAACTGTTCCGGATCGAGGCCCACCTCCTCAGCGATGGCGGTGATGGCATCCGTGGATAGATCGGACTGACTGGCGAAGAGAGCGTCCGCCATCTGCCAGTACTTACCCTGCAGGAGGGCCGCCTCGGCGGCAAGTGCGGCGTTCATCGCCTGGGGGTGGATGGAACCGAGCGGCTGATTGCAGACGATGATCTGAACCGTTTCGGCGTGTAACTCCTGTACCTTCTTCAGGAAACCCCACAACTCCTGACAGCGTTCACACTGGAAGTCGACGAATTCGACGATCTTGATGGGAGCAGAATCAGGACCGAGACTGACTCTTCCCTCCGTCTCGATGATGTGCACAGGAGGCTGTGGCTCTTTCAGGTAGACGATGACGTCAGCGGCATTTCGCATCCTCTCGGCAAACCTGGCCTCGATCACGAATCTACGCTCATCCAGGAGGTGACGTCGAATCGACTCCCTGACCTCCTCAAGTTCTCCGACGATCCTCGAGCGGTTCATCTCGAAGAACCGATCCACATCGTCGTCAGTCACTGGTTGCAATCTGTCGACCACTTCCAGTTGAAGTAGTTCCTGAGGCTGAAGCTCGCGCTGTTGGCATTCTTTCTTCAGCAGCCGGTCATTGATCCTGAGGTTGAGTTCGGTGATGTCGATCGCGTATCGTTTCCAGTCGTACTCGTGTTCGAGATCTTCAAGAGATTGTTCAATATCGATCACCCGGATGCTGCCTTCCCCGACCACTGCCAGCGTGTCTTCCAACCCGAGGTCGAGAACTTCGCTCCGCAGCGGCTCCAGAATCATCTGCACTGGAATTCGCGTCTGGATCTCCTCCAGCACATTGCGCCCTTTCTCGGCAATCTTTTTGCGGAGAACTGTCGATCTCACCTCTTCCCTGACCGGCTCCAGTTCACTTCCGTACAGATCCGGTGCGGACCGGAACTCACGAAACAGATCCTCTTCCGTCGGCACTTCCACCTGGCCATGGATTGCTGCGCTGATGAAATCCTCTCGGGTCAATCCCTGGGACTTCGCCTCGAGACGGAACAGGCGGTTCTGCACGGCGATCTGCAGCAGATTGATCCTGGCCTTGATCCGCTCGATCTTCAGATCCTCTCTCTTGCTGCCAACCCATTGACTGAGCTGATGTTCGGGAATCAACTCCTCTCCGATGGCGGCAACGATTCCTTCCGGCTGATCGACGGGACAATCTTCTCCAACCGAGATCGGATCCTGGGCGTGAACTGCAACCACGGGAAGCAGACACACAGCCAATGTCCAACAGAGAGATATCAAACTTTTCACTTTTTCCTCCCGTTCGCTGTCAGCCGCGGAATCAACCAACTACTCACCGGTTCAAATCTTGATTCCTTGATATTGATCTTCATCACGTGAGATCCAATCGATCCGACATGACGTGCGGGGCTAAAGGTCAGAGGAGGGGTAAGACCGGTCCGAAAAACCTGTGTTTTCTCCAGTTCCTCGATGAACTTCTTCTGACTCAACCTACGTCCACACCTCTCGATGGTGTCTTGAATCAATACAACGGCAGCCAGTGCCGATCCCTGTACCGCTGCGTTCTCGATCTTGAATCCGGTGTCCCTGGCCAGGTACAGGAGCCAGGTGAGATCTGATTTTCGTCTGTCCACCACACTCGGATAGGTGATGAATGTCCTTGCACCGATGGAATCTGGCAGCAGAAAGGCATCTCTCCCCAGTTCGCTACCGATGGTGAAGACTTCCAGTTTCGAGTCGAGGGCATCGAGTCGATGGCACAACTGTACAGTTTTCGATCCAGTTGCTAGCACGACTACATGGTCAGCATTTGAATCCTGTAGTGCGTTTGAAATTCGGATGGGATCGAAATGGCCCACCGCTGGGGCGATTTCCAGAACTGGTTTGACACCGAAAACCCCGAGTTGCTCGATGATTCCCGCATGAGCACCTTCGAAGTGTGGTCCCCCCTGTGACACCAAAGCGATCGTCGGTGTGCTAGAGAGATCTTTTGCGCAGATGTATTCCACCATCGCCCTGGCCTGGTGATAGGTACTCGGCAGCAAGTAGTAGATCCAGGGGAAAGGCGGATCGGCTGGGCGAGGTGTGGCCATCACTGGACCCACCATCGGTATCTGCTTCCTGGCCAGCAACTCCTCCACCCCGCTGGTATCGGGGGGGATGTGACAACTCACCAGTGCAAATACATCCTGATCGATGACACGCTCGAGGGCGGCGAGTGTTCCCGCAGCGGTCGACTCCGTATCCTCGAAAACCCACTCGATCGATCGCCCGTAGATTCCACGTTCCGACACCTGTTGACTCCAGGCTTGCAACGCTTCCTTGATACTCACCCCCGTGAAAGCGCGCGTACCTGTCAGCGGAATCACGGTTCCCAGTCTCAAAATGTCGGGTTTGACCCCGGCATCGAGGACCTCTTCCTTACCGAGAACCTTGAGGTATGCCTCCAGGTCATCGAACTGATTGGAGGTCATCTTGTATCGTGGCATCCCGGGGTGGAGTGCGACTCCATCGGGATCAATCCCGTCACTGATCGCTTTTCGAATTGCATCCAGCGTGAAGGCAGATCGCTTTCTTCCGGTCAGCTCAACCTGTGCAGGTTGGTTCAAGTCCTGCCAGCGGATCGGCGGAGGAACGAGACCACCTTCCCGGGTGCCTCTCCCATCTTCCCCGTGGCAGGACGCACACGGGAAGGAGGTCGCCGGCATCTCCAGGTCTGCATTGGCAAGAACCATCTTGATCTCGGGTCCATCGGAGGTCCCTGCGAGGTAGATTTCGCGCCCCCGGGTGATGCTCAGCTGGTCCTCTTCACCGACGACGTCAGCAGGGTTACACAACAGCAATAGTAGTAGCAGGCAGTGATTCATCTGTGGGCCTTGGCGGGATACACCGCGATCTGCTGGATCCGGCTCGACTCGGCGGTGAGCCCGCGGCTGGGAATCTCTATCAGTAAACCGAAGCGAACCTGCTCCCTGAAGGTGCCGGTGAACTGGTACATCCCATCTCCCAGACCTTCAGCAATGGTGCGGTTCTGATAAGAACCGTCGAGGGCAAAGAGCATCACCTTTACATCTTCGAGATCATCGACCGGTTGGCCCGAGATGGAATCGGTAACCTCCAGTTTCAGATCGACGCTTGAGCCTGCTCTGATCACCTCCTCCGGTTCCACGAAGGTGACATCTACCGGGCCCAGTTCCACCACTACAGGTGAGGATTCGATCGCTTCCACCTCCAGTTGAAAACTGGTGACAGTACGGGGCTGATCAATGAGGAAAGGAACATCGAGAATTCCGACCTTGTCGAAGCGAACGACCGTGGAATACTCACCTGGTCCAGTCTCCTGCAGTGACCGATCAAGCACCAGGATGCCCCTGGGAATCCGGCTATATGTCTGGAAGTTACCCATCGCAGCCATCATTCCTTCGACGTAGTAGTAAACCAATTTGTCTCCAGGGTTCGCTACGAACATCGACCCCCCCTCCGGTGGAAGAGCGAGCAGGGATGTGATCTGTCTGCCTGCCGCGACATCTGCCATAGACTTGCGTCCGATGCCGAGTTCGGTCACGACAAGTTCACCCCGTGAGAGCCGATTGAGATCGACCAGGATGATATTTGCACGCTCCGTGTCATGGATGTAGGCGAAGGAACTCGAACAGACCACCTCATCCGGAGCCAGTGCCGTGGTGATGGAACCAGCGATCTCTCCCCGGGCGGTGTCGACGATCACGACCACTCCAGCACTGGGGCTCGCCAGAAATGCGAATCTACCGGTGGGGTCAATTTCGATATCGATCACTCCCCGTGGAATCTGCACTCCAGCGCTCTTTTCAGCTGTTTGGGGATCGACGATGTGAAGTGTTTCTCCGTTGGCACTGGCCACGAGAAATCTCGCCGACATGGACGCGTACTCGATGGCGATGGGGGTCTCTCCGACATTTACATTGCGAGAACTGAAGTCGTCATGCAAATCGATGATCGTGATGATTCCACCGGCAGTACTGGTCGCAGCAAGCCAGCGGGAATCGGAATCGATCGCCATGGTGTGCCGACCTTTTCCAAGATCGAGAATCGGCCCCACCTCCAGGCTGTCCATATCGACCCTGGCTAGTTGATCACTACCATCCAGCGACACCCAGACAGCCTCGCCTGTCGGCTCGAGGAGTAGACTGACCGGCTCTGATCCCTCGGCAAATTCGATCTCCTTGGCAATCCGTGCTCGATTGGCATCGATCACGATCAACTTGTCTTCCTCGGAAAGGGACACGAGGATCTGTTCCTTTTCTGAATTCAATAGCCAGTCCACAGGTTCTCCGGGTAGACCGATCAAGTTGCGCAACTTGGTGATGCTGAAGGAAATCAAGGGATCGATGACGGATATGGAACGATCGCCGTTGAGTACCAATAGGAAGTATCGGTTCAGATCGTGATCCGCAGTGATGCTGATGAGACCGCCGAGGAACTCGGCGATCATCTCCTTGACCCTGCTCTCAGTTGGAGCTTCCTTGCCATCTCGACGGTGAATCCATGCTAGCGGATGGAGACCCACCAGTGGCTCTCCCGAATTGGCATCTTGGATGCTGAAACTGACCCTGGCATCGGTGCCATGGACCAGCCTTTCTTCTCCATCGAATGGGTCCACCTTCAAGGTGATGCGGAGTCCCTCGATCACCTTTTCTTGAGTCAAGGATGGGGTGGGGCGAGGCTCGTCGTGAGCCTCGAGGGATGGCCCGCTGCCGAGCAGCAAGACCCCCATCCAGAGCCAGCAGATCCACCGCTGACCAGCGTTCAGCAATAACCGCTCTTGACGGACTGAACTCAACTCGCCTGACATGAGGTTCCTCCGGGATTCGGGCCTATTGTAACCTATTGTAAGTTTACAACAGGGCACCCAAATCCACTACCTTGCTCTCCCCTCAGGGACAGCTGGCGGAACTCACGCAGTCGAGGGCATCCGGCGTGGGATCAGGCCCACACGCTGGATACGGGGCAGATGGAGGCGAATTGGAACCAAATATCGATCCCAACACAAACACCACATCCGCCAGATTGATCGTCGAATCGTCATTACAATCGAGCGCGGAATGGCAATCGATCACTGCGCTGCCAAACAGGAACTCGAGACCCTGAACTGCGTCGGAAACGTCCAGTTGACCGTCCCCGTTCCCATCGCCTCGGATGAACTGAGGGAGATCTACCACCGAGACGTATGCCAGCCGGGTCAGGGTATCGCCTCCACCAGGTCCCGACACCGTTAGCTGGACATCATAGGTCCCGGCAACGGTGTACGTGTGGCTCGGATTCTGTAGCGTCGAGGTGGCGCCATCTCCGAAGGTCCAGCTCCAGCCGGTGGTCGGTCCGCCGCTGGAGAGATCGCTGAAGGACACCGTCAATGGAGTGGTTCCACTGGTGGGTGTGCCGCTGAAGTCGGCGATGGGTGCCGGCTCTGCCACCGTGATGTAAGCGCTCCGCGTCAGGGAATCGCTGCCCCCGGGACCACTGGTCGTCATCGATACGGTGTAACTGCCCGCTGCGGTGTAGGTGTGGCTCGGGTTCTGCAGCGTCGAGGTGGCGCCATCTCCGAAGGTCCAGCTCCAGCCGGTGGTCGGCCCTCCGCTGGAGAGATCGCTGAAGGCCACCGCCAACGGATGGGTTCCACTGGTGGGTGTACCACTGAAGTCGGCGATGGGCGCCGGCTCTGCCACCGTGATGTAAGCGCTCCGCGTCAGGGTGTCGCTACCCCCGGGACCACTGGTCGTCATCGATACGGTGTAACTGCCCGCTGCGGAGTAGGTGTGACTCGGATTCTGTAGCGTCGAGGTGGCGCCATCTCCAAAGGTCCAGCTCCAGCCGGTGGCAGGTCCACCGCTCGACAGGTCGCTGAAGGACACCGTCAACGGAGTGGTTCCACTGGTGGGTGTACCGCTGAAGTCGGCGATCGGTGCCGCTTCTGCCACCGTGATGTAGGCGCTCCGCGTCAGGGAATCACTACCCCCGGGACCGCTGGTCGTCATCGATACGGTGTAACTGCCCGCTGCGGTGTAGGTGTGGCTCGGGTTCTGCAGCGTCGAGGTGGCGCCATCTCCGAAGGTCCAGCTCCAGCCGGTGGTCGGTCCGCCGCTGGAGAGATCGCTGAAGGCCACCGTCAACGGATGGGTTCCACTGGTGGGTGTACCACTGAAGTCGGCGATGGGTGCCGGCTCTGCCACCGTGATGTACGCGCTCCGCGTCAGGGTGTCGCTACCCCCGGGACCACTGGTCGTCATCGATACGGTGTAACTGCCGGCGACGCTGTAGGTGTGGCTCGGG
>CBFIET010000047.1:0-3375 GCA_965661685.1 Planctomycetota bacterium | reverse complement strand
CTGATTCCGCCGGGGGCGACCACCATCGATGTTTCGGGGAAGACGATCATCCCCGGTCTCATCTGTACTCACAGCCACATCGGAATGGGTGGAGGAGGGGATGGATCCGACCCGATCCAGCCGGAGTGCTGGACCCTCGATTCGGTGAATGTTCGTTCCGCTTCGGTGGAAAGAGCTCGGGCTGGCGGCCTGACCCTGGTCAACCAGATGCCGGGATCGGGACACCTCATCAGTGGTCGCACCATCTATCTCAAACTGCGACGGGGTGGCAAGGTCGAAGATCTCCTCATCCGGGATGAGGACGACTGGCCGATGGGTGGCCTGAAGATGGCAAACGGAACCAACTCCCAGCGAGATGCACCGTTCCCGGGAACGAGAGCCAAATCTGCAGCGCTGGTCCGGGAGATCTACATCAAGGCGCAGGAGTACCGCGACAAGATCGCCAAGGCGGACGGAGACCCCGACAAGATGCCGGAGCGTAGCCTCAAGCTGGAGGCTCTCGTCGAAGCGCTTGAAGGAAAGCGCATCGTTCACCACCACACGCACCGTCACGATGACATCCTCACGGTGCTGAGGCTGAGGGACGAGTTCGGCTTCAATGTCGTCCTGCATCATGTCAGCGATGCCTGGAAGGTGGCGAAAGAGATCGCCGAAGCGAAGGCACCCTGTTCCATCATCGTGATCGATTCTCCGGGAGGAAAACTGGAAGCGCGCGATATTCAGCTGGAGAACGGAGTCGAACTGGAGAAGGCGGGGGTCAACGTCAGTTTTCATACAGACGACTGGATCACCGATAGTCGCCTGTTCCTGAGATCCGCAGCACTGGGAGTTCGTGCCGGAATGAGTCGAGAGGGCGCACTCCGTGCGCTGACCCTCTCCGGCGCCGAGATGCTCGGCCTCGATGGCAGGACCGGGTCACTCGATCCGGGCAAGGATGCGGATCTGGCCATCATCAGTGGTGACCCCTTCAGCGTGTACACCAAGGTGCTCGAAACCTGGGTCGAGGGAGAAAAGGTGTTCGACCGATCCGATCCGGAACAGCGGCTGTTTGCAGTGGGTGGCCGTGGCGCAGGAGATGATCAGGCGTATCAGTGCTGTGGCGAGAGAGAGGATCAGTGATGAAGAAACTTCTCCAGATAAAAGGCAGTCTCATCCTGCTCCTGCTGATGGTCGGTCTCGTTCAGGGTGCGGATTCGATCGCGATCTCCGGCAAGACGATCCACACCATGGCACGAAGTGCCGATGGAAGCTGGGCAGATCCGATCGAGAATGGCGTGATTCTCATCATCGATGGAAAGATCACCGCAGTCGGTCCGGCAGGATCGGTGGAGATCCCCGATGGAACCAGGAAGCTCGAGGCGGAGGTGGTGACTCCAGGCCTCATCGATTCGAGATCGGTGGTCGGGCTCGCCGGCTGGCTCAACTACGACCATGATCAGGACCAGCTGGAAAGATCTGCTCCGATGCAACCGGAGCTGGACGCCCGGGATGCTTACAATGTTCGCGAGCCGCTGATCAGCTGGGTTCGATCGCTCGGGGTCACGACGCTGCACACCGGCCACGCTCCCGGCGCCTTGATCTCGGGGCAGACCTTCATCGTCAAGACCCGTGGAGACAATGTCGACGAGGCGATCATCGAACCCACCACCATGGTGGTCTGTACCCTGGGATCTGCTGGCTTCGGTAGCGGTGGCAAGAATCCGGGCACCCGGGCGAAACAGATGGCGATGCTGCGCCAGGAGTTCATCCGGGCACAGGGTTACCAGAAGAAGGTCGCGGCAGCGCAAGCCGATGAGGAGAAGGATCCTCCTCCGCGAGATCTTCGCAAGGAAGCGCTGGTCAAGGTGCTGGCAGGGGAGATCCCACTGATGATCTCTGCCCATGCTTCCGTCGACATCCAGAATGCCCTCAGATTGCAGGAAGAACTGGGAATTCGCGTCGTGCTGGAGGGTGCATCGGAGTGTTACGAGTTCATCGATGAACTGAAAGCGCAGAAGATTCCGGTGATCATCCATCCGACGATGATGCGCGCCTCGGGCAAGGGAAAGAACGCCAGCATGGAAACACCAGCCAACCTCGTAGAAGCGGGGATCCCGGTGGCGATGGGGAGTGGCTACGAATCGTATGTTCCCAAGACCCGCGTGGTGTTGTGGGAAGCTGCCATCGCCTGTGCGTATGGATGTAGTTTTCAGGATGCACTGGGACTCATCACCGCTTCCTCTGCGGAACTTCTGGGAATCTCCGATCGAGTGGGATCACTGCAGGTCGGAAAGGACGGGGATGTCGCCCTCTACGATGGCGATCCGTTCGAGTACACCACCCACTGCGTGGGAACCGTCATCGATGGAGAGGTCGTCAGCGAAGAGGTTCGTTGATTGAGTTATCAAGGACTGGAGACTTCCGATGAGTGCTGATCATCAGCCCCAGGAGGCGGGCGAGGAGAGATCTACCGGGAATGCGATCCGGTGGTTGTCGCTGCTGCTGGGAGTGGTGCTATTGCTGCATGCATCGGGTCTTTCCCATCGTGAACTCCACGGTGAGGAGGGGCGCAGGGTGGTGGCTGCCCGCGAGATGCTGAGGAACCACGATGCGGTGGTTCCGACCGTCTGGGGGGTACCCTATCTCAACAAACCGCCACTGTATCCGTGGCTGACAGCAGCGGTCGCGTCGCTTCGGGGTGGGGTGGTCGACGAGATCTCTGTGCGAATTCCAGCACTACTGGCCACCTTTGGAATCGCAGCGATCCTGCTGATCGCTGGCTATCGGGTTCGATCACCGCGAAGCGGATTGATGGCGGCGATCTTCTTTCTACTGTCACCGCTGGTGATTCCCAAGTCGACGCTGGGGGAAACCGATCTGGTTCTGACCTTCGGATGCACCCTTTACGCCTTCGAGATGATCAACACTGCCGCTTCTCGCCGCTGGATATCCTGGATACTGATGATCTGTGGCATGAGTATCGCTCTGCTGGTCAAGGGTCCGTCGGCACTTCCCTTCTGTGGAGGAGTTGTGGTGGCGGTAGCGATGGCCAGGGGATCGGTTGCCGTTCGGGATGTGAACTGGTGGGGCCCCCCGCTGATCTCGTTGTTGATCGCATCGATCTGGGTACTGCTGCTGTTTGAAAGGGTCGATGACCCGGCAGTGGTCTCGGGATGGTTCGGGGAAGTTTCTCGCTCAGGGTCATCGAGTGGCTGGTGGGCTCACCGGGCGAAGTTCATTCCGGGCTTGTTGCTCGGTTTCTTGCCCGCCACCTGGATCCTGCTGGGGAGAGCTGCGCTACCAGACCGACGCAGCTGGTTCGAGGATCCCAACCACAAGAGCGCACTGGTGGCACTGCTGATTCCGACCGTCATCTTGCTGTGTTGGCCTGCAGTT
>CBFIET010000046.1:0-18529 GCA_965661685.1 Planctomycetota bacterium | reverse complement strand
CGCCAGGCGAGACCCGCCGAGACGGTGGTGTCCAGACGACCGGTGACCCGCCCGTTGAGTAGATCGAAATCGATTGCGTTCACCGACTTCGGTGTTGCAGAGATGAATGCCAAGATGAGGACGAATAGCAGTCCAGACTTCAGGGCAAGCGGGGAAGAAATTCCTCGCATCCGGTGTACCTCCTTGCTGCACAGACACTGACGGGACACTCCACCAGATGAGCCGGACCACCGGCGCATCTCTTCATGGAGATCATCTGGATCTGATCGCGGCTGCCCAACGATCACGATGAGACATTCAGGGTGAAGGACCCACCTCCACCACTTCTCCTCACAGACCGTGACTGGACCTCCGGACAGAAGTGTCAACGATGTGAGAAGATACGGGATTGACGGGGTCACCGACAAGTTAGAAGTGGGCTGGTCTTGAGAACTCTGCTGGGGCACAGTAACGCACAACGACTGGAGCAGCCGTGGAAGCGGTCCAGGAGGGGAAATGGAGCAATAATGAACGAGGATTCGCTGCCGCAAGAAAATCTGCACGAAGATTACTGGCCCTTGGCGGTGGAGATCGTGGTGGCCTGGGGAGACATGGACGCCCTGGGCCACGTCAACAACACCCGCTTCCTGCGCTGGTTCGAAGATGCCCGTTTCGAGGTGTTCCAGCGCATCGGCTCCACCGATCTGGGCCCTGAAACGGCCACCGGACCGATCCTGGCCAGGGTCGAATGCGTCTTTCGCAAGCCGGTCCTCCACCCCGACACCGTCTCCTCGAAGATCCGCGTCAGCGAGGTGGAGCAGGACCGATACACCCTGGAGCACCGGGTCGAATCGCGGCAACAGCAGCAGGTGGTCGCCATCGGCACCTCGCGAATCGTCGAGGTCGACTATCGCAGCGGCAAGCCCATCGATCTTCCCGAGGCGCTGCGCGAGCAGCTGCAGAAACTGCGCTGATTCACTCCGGCGGAAAGAGCGAACCGGGGCCGTCGACGAACAGATCCGGCATCGCCGGAATCCCCGCCTCGGTGGCGTAGGAATCGGGCTCGAGCCCCTGCTCCACGATCAGTTCCTCATCGATGAAGAAGTTGCCGGTACAACTGCGAGGATCCTTGGCGACGATGGCGTGCAGCGCATCCGCCATGATCTCCGGGCGCCTCGAGGCGCGACGGTCGATTCCTGGAATCATGCGCAGAGCCTCGGTATCGATGACGGTTTTCGGCCACAGACCGTTGACCGCGATGCCGAACTGCTTCAGTTCTTCACTCATGCCGAGGACGCACAGGCTCATCCCGTACTTCGAGATGGTGTAGGCGGTGTGCCGTGCGAACCACACAGGCCTCAGCGATGGAGGAGGAGACAGGTTCACCACGTGCGCCCCGTCTCCGTGACTCATCGCCTCGACAGCGGCACGGGTCAGGGTGTAGGTCCCCCTGACATTGACATCGAACATCAGATCGACACGCTTCATGGGGGTCTGGGTCACCGGAGTCAGGGAGATGGCGCTGGCATTGTTGACCAGCACATCGATGCGGCCAAAACGCTCGACCGTTGCAGCCACCGCTGCTTCCACCTGTTCGTCATCTCGGATATCCATCTTGACCGCCAGTGCCTCGCCCCCCGCCGCCTCCACATCTGCGGCGGTTTCCTGGATCGTTCCTGGCAAGCGCGGATGCGGAGCATCGGTCTTGGCGGCGATGACGACGTGCGCCCCATCGCGAGCGGCCCGCACGGCGATGGCCCGACCGATTCCACGGCTCCCTCCCGAGATCAGCATCACCTTTCCCGCAAGCACCGCTCCATCGTTGGTCGAGTCGTTCAACTGTTTCCTCCTGTCGCCGATCTGAAATCTGCAGGTCGCTTGTCGATGAACGCCTGCACCCCCTCGGAGAACTCTCCTCCTGCGGCGCAATCGCCGAAGGAGATCGCCTCCGCCTCGAGAACCTGTTGCAACTCCTGTGGTCCCGATCGCAGCAATCGTCGTGTACGAACCAGTGCCTGCAACGGTCCATCCGCCAGTTGCTGACAGGTCTTGACAACCTCCGACTCCAGTTGATCGGCATCGACTGCGACGGCGAAGAGACCCCAGTCGCAGGCGGTCTGACCATCGATACGTTCGTTGAGAAGTGCCAATCGCATCGCCCTCTGCCTGCCGATCAAACGACCCAGTTGATAGGTGGATCCTCCGTCGGGGCTGGTTCCGATGCCTGTATAGGCCAGGGTGATCTTGCTGTTTCTTGCGCAGATCACCAGATCGCAGGCGAGGGCGAGACTCAGGCCGAAGCCTGCGCACGCTCCATGGACCTGGGCCACCACCGGAATCGACAGGGCATCGATGGCGGTGATGGTCCTGTGCACGGTACGGATCTCCTGTGCCACCACCTCCCGGCGCTGCTGGGGATCGGTGCAACTGGCGAACATCCCGGCGAACCAGCGCAGGTCTCCGCCCGCCATGAAGCCGCGCCCGGACCCCTTCACGCACAGCACCCGAGCCTGCGATTGCGCGGCCACCTGGGCGAGCGCCTCGTCCAGTTCCGCGACCATCGTCCCGTCGAGGGAGTTCAATTGAGCGGGACGATTCAGGGTCAGGGTCATCACTCCCGCCCCGTCCGGTCCTGTCAGTTCAAGTGTCTCCACGCTGGCAGATCCTCTCCACTGGTGATTTTTTCGATTCGGGGCGCGCATGGTGCTGTCCAGCCACGGCGAATACAAGCCAGGGACTGGATGCGAACAGATGTTCGCCTTACGATCCCTCCCCCTCTGCCACGAAGGAGCCACGATGCCATCTCAACACCGCCCCCTGATCCTCCACCTCGACATCGATGCCTTCTTCGCCTCGGTGGAACAGCTGCGCAATCCTCGACTGATGGGAAAACCGGTCGCAGTGGGCAGCGGTGTCATCGCCTCCTGCTCCTACGAGGCGCGCGAGCATGGATTGAAGGCGGGGATGCCGCTGGGACAGGCACTGCGTCGCTGTCCCCCGCTGGCCATCGTACGTGGACATGAATCGATCTATCGCTGCTACGCCGCTCGACTCTTCGAGGTGTGCCAGCGCTGGTCCCCGGTGGTGGAGGAACATCTCGATGAGGCGTACTGCGATCTGGGTGGAACGGAACGGATTTACCCCGACCCCGGACTCGATGTGGAACGACTCCGCGACGAGATTCACTCCTGCACCGGGCTCACCGTCACTGCGGGTCTCGCTCGCAACCGCATGTTTGCCCGGCTCATCGGCAAGCGAAACAAACCGGATGGACTGGGCCTGCTCGACCCCGCCCAGGAGGAAACTTTCCTGCAACAGTTGCCGCTGGAGGATCTTCCCGGGGTTGGTCCTCGCATCCGTGCCACCCTCTCTCACATCGGCATCGACACCGTCGAGCAACTGCGTCAGTTGACGCGCCCGGTACTTTCTGGACTGCTGGGACGCAATGGAGAACTTCTCCATGAACGCTGTCGAGGGGAGGATCCTCGACACATCGGTGGTCGCGAGATTCCCCGCAGCATCCAGCGTGGAACCTCCTTCGACGAGGACATCAGTTGTCCCCGTACCCTCGATGCCATGATCGAATACCTCGCAGAACGTGCCGCCAGAAATCTCCGACAGCGGGGACTGGAAGCGGGTGCGATGTCGCTTCAGCTGGCCCACAGTGACCACCGCAGGGATCGGCGTCAGGTGACGCTGTCCCCCCCCACCAACCTCGATCCCTCCATCATCCAGTCCGCCATCGCCCTCCGTCACTCGATGGAGCAGCGTCGTACCGCGATTCGTTTCGTCGGCATCCAGTTGCAGCGGATCCGCAGCGTCTCCGCCGTCCACCAGGGAGAACTGTTCGCAACGACGGAACAGGACGAAGAGATTCTCCCCAAGCGGGGGCCAGTCGACGATCAGGAGCAACGGGAGCGGTGGCAGCGTCTCCTCCCCCAGGTCGATCTCATCCGCATGCGACACGGCCATGGCGCCCTGCTGCGAGGGAGCGCACTGGCACTGCAGTCGACGGCGAATCGTGGGGGTACCGATCTGCAACGAGATCGCCACGGACTCATCCTTCGCACCTCGTGCCTGACCCGCTAACAGCGGGTACCATGTGCTGCCACGACCGGGGGAGAAGATGAGGGAAGGATACCGATGACCTATTACGCTGCCTGTTGTCAGACGGACCAGCCGAACCCGCGCGACCGCGACCAGATGAATGACAACACGACCCGCATCATCGAACAGCTGGAGCATGCCGTCGTCGGGTATCGCCCCTTCCACGACATCAAACTGGTGGTCTTTCCCGAGTTCGCACACGCGGCACCGGTCTACGAGACGGTGGAGGAGTTGACCGAGAAACTGTCGGTGGAATTCCCCAACCGTCACACCGATCGACTCGCTGCCGCTGCCCGTAAACACGGGGTGTGGATCCAGAGTGGTTCCTTCCTGGAGGTCGATCGCCGCTGGACCGATGCCCTCTTCAACTCCACCGTGTTGATCTCTCCCGATGGAGACATCGTCAGCCGCTACCGCAAGGTCAACCCGTGGATCCCCTGGGAAGTGCACACCAGTCCTCATGACATCGAGGGATACGACGAACCGCTGTTCCCGGTGGCGGAGACGGAGATCGGTAAACTCGGCGTGGCCACCTGCTACGACTGGCTGTTCCCGGAAACCTGCCGAGAACTGACCCTCGGCGGCGCCGAGGTGCTGATTCGCATCAGCGCCTACATGGATCCCTGGGGAGCCTCGGAACCGATGGACTGGTGGACGGTGATCAACCGCTGCCGCGCCATCGAGAATCTGGCGGCGGTGGTCGCCTGTAACCAGGGTGCTTCGGCGGGTCATTACCCGCCATTCTCCTGGCCAGGGGGCAGCATGGTCATCGATCCGGACGGACGCATCCTGAGCCAGGCTGCCGTCGGCCCCGGACAGGCGACTGTAGTCGCACCGATCTCCATCGAGGCACTGCGTCACGAACGGAAACGTCGTTCGGGACACGCCATGCCGCTGCACCTGCGATCCTCGGCATATCCGCTCCAGCGGCGAGAACAATATCCTCCCCACGGTAGCGAGCAATCTCCCACCGTCGAATCTCTACAGCACAGGATCGACTCCTCGAGGAACCGCCTCGGATGGTAGAAGCGCTGGAAAGTCACCGACGGTCTGGCATCCTGTTCCATCCAGTTTCCGTGCCTGTCGGTGCGGAACTCGTGCCCAGCATGAATTTGAAGTTCGAGGCATAAATGAACCCATCGGATCCGTCCCCAGCATCGGCAGAGAACTCGCAGAAGTCTCACGACCTCTCGCGGCTGAAGATCGATCGCAGCCATCGTACGGCACCGACGCGCTGGCCACTGCTACTGCTGATCCTCGGCATGGCAAGTTACATCGGCTGGAGCGAGTTTGCCGGTGAGTTCGCGGGGACCGACCGGGAAGTTCAGACCGCCCGCGTCCAGCGACGAGGAGGGGCCAACCAGGGATCCGGTGTCGCCTCCAACGGTTACATCGTTCCTCGCCGGCTGGCAGCACTCTCCACCGACATTCCAGGTCGCCTCGTCGAACTGAATGTCGAGGAAGGTTCCCGGGTCAGCAAGGGCGAGGTGGTCGCCCGTCTCGATAGCAGGGAACTGGTCGCTTCTCTCGCCCGCTTCAAGGCAGAACGAGATGGAGCCGAGGCGGAACAGGAGCGAGCGAGGCTCGCCCTCGAGCGACAGGAATCACTGATCGCCACCGACAACTCTTCGCGCAGCGAACTCGATGCGGCCAGAGCCACATCGAAGGCGGCGAAAGCACGGGTCGCATCGATCAGCGCATCGATCCAGGAGATCGAGGCTCGCATCGACAAGAGCACCGTCTACGCCCCCTTCTCCGGAGTGGTTGTGGAGAAGAATGCCGAGCTGGGCGAGGTGGTTTCGACCGTTGGTGGAACCAACTCGCGGGGATCGGTCGCCACCCTGGTCGACTGGGCCACCCTCGAGGTGCAGATCGAACTGGCCCAGACAACCCTGGAGGCGGCCCGCATCGGAGCTCCAGTGTTGATCTATCTCGATGCGTATCCGGAACAGGGATACCGCGGCCGGATTCGCCAGATCTGGCCCACCGCCGACCGCGCCAAGGCCACCGTCGAACTGAGAGCGGAGTTCCTCGAGCGCGATGAGAAACTGTTACCACAACTGGGAGTGCGAGTCGTCTTCGTCCCCGAATCGGAAGCAAATCCGGCACCACCCCAGGTACTGCTGCCACGTCGTGCCCTGCTCGCCGCGGAAGTACCCACGGTCCTGGTGATCCGTGACGGCATCGTCGAGACGAGAACGATCACCCTGCGAGACGACGTCGAGGATGGTCTCGTCGAGGTGGGCTCAGGATTGACCGGTGGCGAGACGGTGGTGATCGATCCCCCTTCCGATCTGCAAGCTGGAGACCGAGTCTCCCCGAGGAGTCCCCGATGAGTGACGCATTCATCACGCTGAAACAGGTCTGCAAGCAGTACACCCGCGGCGACGAGACGCTGCAGGTTCTCGATCATCTCGATCTGACCGTTCCCGAGGGAGACTTCGTCGCCCTGATGGGGCCGAGTGGATCGGGGAAGACCACCATCCTCAACCTGGTGGGAGGTCTCGATTCCTGCGATTCAGGGACGGTGAAGGTCGCCGGCGCAGATGTGAGTGCGATGCCTCGCAGCGAACTGCCCGCCTGGCGCGCCCGTCATGTCGGGTTCGTCTTTCAATCCTTCAACCTGTTGCCAGTGCTGACCGCTCAGGAAAATGTCATGCTGCCGCTGCAGCTGACCCCACTCTCCGCTTCCGAGCGCATCTCCCAGGCGCAATTCGCCCTCGATGTGGTCGGTCTGTCCGATCGAGCAACCCATCGACCTTCGCAGCTCTCCGGGGGTCAGGAGCAGCGGGTCGCCATCGCCCGTGCCATCGCCACTGATCCGGATGTCATCATCGCCGACGAACCGACGGGAGATCTCGATCGCAGTAGTGCCGATGATGTGATGGATCTGTTCTGCAAGCTCAACAGCGAGCTGGGCAAGACGATCCTGATGGTGACCCACGACATGATCGCCGCCAGGAAGGCAAAGCGCTTGCTCGAACTGGACAAGGGATTGTTGATCGAAGATCAACAGCAGGAGGCGTGAGTTGAAGTTTCCCCTGCGCCTGGCACTGAAACACCTGCTCGACAGGAAGACGAGGAACGGACTCACCGTTGTCGCCATCTCCATCGCCGTGTACCTGCTGTGCTTCCTCATCGCCGTGGTACAGGGTCTCGAAGCGGGGGTCCGGAGCGCATCGAATACACGGCTGGTGACGCAATCTGCCGTCAGCCTGTTCGTTTCCCTTCCCGTCTCCTACCAGCAAAAGATCGATCAGGTGGAAGGAGTCGAACTCTCCACCAAGTTTCGCTGGTTCGGTGCTTACTACCAGGAGGTGGAGAACTTCTTTGCCCAGTTCGGGGTCGACCAGGAGAGATTCCTTCCGATGTACATCAAGGACATCGAAATCGTCGAAGGTCCAGGCGGAATCACCGGAGCAGAGGCGAGAGCAGCGGTCCAGAAGGCGTTCGAGAGTGATCGCCGCGCCGCCATCATCGGCATCGGACTGCGTGACGATGATCGGTTCGGATTCAATGTCGGCGACACGGTGCCGTTGAAGCCGCTGATCTTCCAGCGCGCCGACGGAGGGGCCTGGGATTTCAACATCGTCGGCGTCTTCCGGCCCCTCAAGGAGCGAATCCCTGACAGCACGATGTACTTCCGGGCCGACTACCTCAATCAGGCCATCGAGAGTGGTGACGCGTACGGCGATTACGCAGCGGGGGTTTACTACGTCAATACCTCTGAAGGATCTTCCGTCGATCAGGTGGCAGCCGATATCGATGCGCTGTTCGAAAATGGACCCCAGCGGACACAGACCATCACCGAGGCTGCCTTCGCATCGTTCTTCGTCTCCGCCATCGGCAACCTGCCACTTTTCCTCGGTACCATCGGTGGAGCGGTTCTCTTCTCCATCTTCTTCTCGGTCGTCAACACCATGATGATCAGTGGCCGTCAAAGGCTGCAGGAGTGTGGCATCTTGCAAGCACTCGGCTTCCCCCCTCTCGTCAGTACCTCACTGCTGATCTTCGAGGGGCTGATCATCTCGCTGGTGGGAGGTGCTACTGGAATCATCCTCGCCTACGCCAGCGAGGCGAGCCTGGTCCGCATGCTCGGAGAGAACATCCGTAACTACGAGATCACCCTCGATCTGGTGCTGCTGGCCATCGGTACCTCGGCAACCCTGGGGATCATCGCCGGCCTCGCCGCGGGGCTTCCCTTCCTCCGTTCCACTCCCACCGAAGCGTTGAGGAGTATCGGCTGATATGGCACTACCCACCGGCTACACCACCCGCAACCTGCTACGACGCCGTTCTCAGGTGCTGTTCACCGCCCTCGGCATCGGGTTCACCACCGCAGTACTGTGCGGAGTCCTGGCGTTGAGAAATGGTTTCGAACAACTGTTCCGGCCACTGGGAGCGGATGAAGTGGCGGTATACCTGCGCCTGGGAGCCACCTCCGAGGGAGAATCGGGGATCCCGAGAGCCTCCGCAGAGATCATCATCAAGGAGCGACCGGAGATCCTCCGCGACGAAGGCGGGAATCCGCTGGCGGCGAAGGAGTGCTTCCTCGCCATGTACATGGAGAAACTCGATGGAGGACTGGTCAATGCTCCGCTGAGGGGGATCGAGGAAACTTCCCTACGGGTACACCCGACCGCACCTCGCCTCCTCGAAGGTCGCTGGCCCAACTGGGGAAGCGATGAAGTGGTGGTGGGACGTCCTCTCGTCAATCGCATGAAAAACTGCAGCCTTGGCGACACGCTCCAGCTCAACACCACTCCCTTTGCGGTGGTCGGGGTCTACGAGTTCGACACATCGCAGGGAAGCGAGATCTGGGGACCGGTCGATCGGATGCTCAATGCCCTCGACCGACCGGTGTACAGTCGCGTCATCGCCCGCGTCAATCCCGACACCGACTTCGAGGAAGCGACCAAGCAGTTGACGGAAGATCCTCGTCTCAACTTCTCCATCACCAGGCAAAGTGAATACCTCGCCACCCAGACCACCGGTCTCAGTACATCGTTGCTGGTGCTGTCGATCTTTCTCACCGTCATCATGGGTTCCGCTGCGGTGATCGGTACCATGAATACGATGCTGGCGACGGTCGCTTCTCGCACACACGAGATCGGCATCTTGCTGGCGATCGGCTACAGCAGGCTCGAGGTATTCATGGCATTTCTCCTGGAATCTGCCCAGGTCGGAGTATTCGGGGGAATCCTCGGACTCATCATGGTGGCTCCCTTTCACGGAGTCGAAACCGGCGCCGCCAACTTCAATACCTTCACCGATATCAGCTTCTCCTTTCAACTGTCCCCCACCATCGCCATCACTGCAGTGGGCCTCTCCTTCCTGCTGGGACTGGTCGGAGGCGCAATTCCAGCGTGGGTTGCGGCCAATCGCTCGGTCGTCGATGCCATCCGTCGCTGAGCGACCGACCACGGTTTCGTTGAACTCCCATCGGGTCCACCTACAATCGACCGGGGGTGAGAACTCGCACCACCCTCCCGAGAGAGGTCACTTCCGTTGAACAACAGATCGCCCAGACAGCCCTCCGAGGATTCTCCACCACGGATCACCGTGGTGATTCCTGCTTACAACGAGGATGAATCGATCGGTCCGCTCCTCGACGAGGTCTTCACCACCCTCCAGGAGATGGAGACGAGCCACGAGGTGATCGTCGTCGACGACGGATCGACTGACGGAACCGAAAAGGTGTTGCGGCGACGCAAGGAGGTCACTCCCCATCTTCGAGTGATCACCCTGGTTCCAAACAGCGGGCAGAGTGCTGCATTCGAGGCTGGTTTCCGTGCAGCGAGGGGAGAGTTCATCATCACGATGGATGCCGATGGTCAGAATGACCCCGCCGACATGCCGCTGCTGCTGGAGGCGATTCCACATCATGATGCGGTACTGGGAGTTCGAGCCCATCGGAACGATCCGTGGATTCGAAAGTTTGCACAGCGCACCGCCAATGCAGTTCGAAACACACTGCTCGGTACAAGCTTCCAGGATGTCGGCTGCTCCCTGAAACTGTTCCGGCGTGAGATCATCGCGGATCTCACCCTCTACAACGGGCTCCATCGTTTCTTCCCCTACCTGGTGGAGATGCGAGGAGGACGAACGGTGGAGGTCGATGTACAACACCGATCGCGACAGCTGGGGACCAGCAAGTACTCGCCCCTGGGCCGGGGGATCCCCGCTTTCCTCGACCTGCTGATGGTGCGAAGGATGAAGCGTCGGGCACTTCGATACCATGCGGAGGAGGTGCGATGATCGACCCCTGGTTCACTCCATTCCTCGTGGATCTGTTCCACTCTCCCGTATTCCTGGCGTTTCACGAGCCGGAGATGACGGGCGACTTCTGGGAAAACTTCTGGACCAAGATCCGTACTGACCGCTGGGTTCTGATCGGTTACGGGGGCCAGGCGATCTTCTTCATGCGCTGGATCGTCCAGTGGTTCGTCAGCGAGAGATCGGGAAAATCAGAGATTCCCATCGCCTTCTGGTGGTTGAGCATCACCGGTGGCTGCATCACCTTCGCCTATGCGGTTCAGAAGGTCGATCCCGTATTCATCCTGGGACAGCTCCTGGCACTGGCGATGTACTCCCGAAATCTGTTCCTGACCTACAGAAACCGCAGGGAAGCGAAGTAGATCCCCGCACATGGTGCGGAGGTTGCTGGTGCCGAGGTTGATGGTGCCGAGGTTCTCAGTCCCCGAACCATTGCGCGAACCACTGCGGCTCCATCAGCAGTGCGACTCCCAGCACCGCCACCAGCATCCCGACGAACGCTCCCACGGAGATTTTCTTTCGCAGGATGACCGCAACCAGCAACATCATGAAGATGGGAGTGGTCGCCATCTGGGTGGTCGCCACCCCCAGTTCGACCGCATCTGCGGAGATGTGGCTGAGCCAGATCCCGATGTAGGTCCCCAGGGCACTGGCGAAGAAGATCGCCGTCAGCACCCCTCGTTTTCTCAATTGCACCATCCAGCCCGGCAGGATTCCCGCCCAGCTGGCAAGCAGTAGCCCTCCCAGCGCGGCCACACAGATCCGCACCACCGAGACCTCGAGTGCCGGCATCGATGAGTGCATCACCACCTTCGAGATGGCGATCCCTGTCGCCTGGCACATCGCCGCCAGCACCCCGAGCCAGATGCCATCGGAGACGCGCCCCTGATGAAATCCTGATCGATCGGAGGCGAGGGTGCGGTCGCGAACCACCAGGCAGATCCCCGCCAGCGTCAATCCCATCGCCAGCAGGTGGGTCTGCCCCAGCGATTCCGCCAGCCACAGCCAGCCGAGGGTGGCGGAGACCGGTGGCGTCAGCGTGGTGAGCACCAGCGCCTTTCTCGGTCCGAGGATCTGGATGCTGCGGAAATAGGCGGAGTCTCCCACCAGGATGCCGATCACCCCGCTGGCGAGCAGCCACATCAGATCGTGCCATGGGGCGTCTCTCCACACCTCAATTCCCGCCCCGAAGAGGGGCAAGGACAGGAGCAGCAGGCCACCGGCGATGATATTTTTTGCCAGGTTGAGAGCTGCCGCCGGAGCATCGAGACGGCTGTAGATGAAACTGCCGGTCGCCCAGCATGCGGCTGCCGCCAGACCTGCGTACTCCGCAAATTGCATCGATCCCCCGTCAGCCAAGAAAACTCCCCGTGCAAGGGTACCCGATTTCCTGGCGATTGTGGGGAGATCGCACTTCTTGCCGGGGAAGTCGAAACAGACCGTCGACGTCGCTTCCCCCCTCTTGACCCGGTGGACACCTGGACCTGCCCGTGCCATCGTGAACCCATCAGCGAGGCGAGGATCGGTTCACCGGGGGAGATACGTGCGTTCCATCTTGCTCTTCATCGTCCTGTTAGGATTCTGGTTGCTCCTGTCGGGGCAATTCGAATCGTCATTCCTCGTCGGTTCGGGAGTCATCTCCTCGGCCCTGGCGGTCTACTGCTGCCATCGTCTCGGGTTGATCGGCGACATCTACCAGCCGATCGAATCGATCCCCGGCTTCCTTCTCTATCTCCCCTGGCTGATCTTCCAGATCGTCGTGGCAAGCCTCGACGTCACCCGCCGCTCCTGGAGTCCACGATCGTCGATCCAGCCCAGACTGGTTGAGGTCCCACACAGCATCGAACACCCCCTCGCCCAGACTCTCCTCGCCAACTCCATCACCCTGACTCCAGGTACCGTGACTGTTGATGTCACCGACGACCACCTGCTGGTTCATGCCCTCACCGAATCTGCAGAAAAGGGAGTGCTCGATGGATCGATGGTGCGACGGATCTCGAAGATGATTCCCGATTCCGACGATGACCCCGGCACCGGGGAGGTCTCCTCAGGATGAATGTGGAATTGATCACGGCACTGCTCGTCATCGGTGGTTCCTTCCTGGCCCTCATCCGGGCGGCCAAGGGCCCCACCACCCATGATCGCATCCTTGCGGTGAATGTCTTCGGGACCAAGACGGTGCTGCTGCTGGCGCTTCTCGGTTACATCGGAAATCGAACCGGATTCCTCGACATCGCAGTGCTCTACGCGCTGGTCAACTTCCTGGGCACCATCGCCCTGCTGAAATTCGTCGAGAAGCGGAGGCTGAGCTGATGCTGGATTATCTCGCCGACGCCTTGCTACTGGTGGGTGGCTTCTTCGCCTTCAGTGGTTCGCTGGGAATCCTGCGCCTCCCCGATTTTTATTCGCGACTCCATCCGGCGGGAACTTCAGACACCCTCGGTCAACTGCTGATCCTCGGAGGACTCGCCTTGAGGGTGTTACTGGAATCTCCTTCCGATGGACTGTCGGTCGGCAAGCTGGTGGCGATCTCGGTGCTGCTGTTCGTCACCACACCCGCTTCCACCCATGCCATCTCCCGCGTCGCCCACCTGAGGGGACTGAAACCGTGGACCGGAAGCAACGGGACCGAAGAGGAGGCTGCACCACAGCAGCAGGAGGGCGCCGATGAGTGATCCGGTGCTCCTCATCAACGTGCTGTTGCTACTCCTGGCCATCGGTGCCGCCTTCGCCGCCATGTGGACACGAGATCTACTCGGTGCGGTGATGCTGATGGGGATCTACAGTCTCCTGCTGGCGGTGGAGTGGGCCAATCTGTTCGCCATGGATGTCTCCTACACCGAGGCGGCGGTCGGTGCCGGTGCGGCGACCATCCTGCTGCTGACCGCATTGACGAGGACCGGAACCCGGGAAAAGGAGGGGCCACTCCTGCACTGGAGTGCCCTGATCACCGCCCTCGTCACCGGAGCGGTGCTTCTCTACGGCACCTCCGATCTTCCTCGCTTCGGCGATCCGCAGGCACCGGCGACGGTTCATGTCGCACCACAATACATCGCCCAGAATGTCGGCAAGGTGTACGCCACTGACACCCCTTCCGAGGAGGGTGATTTCGGCGACCACGTCCCCAACACGGTCACCGCCGTGCTCGCTTCCTATCGAGGCTACGACACCATGTTTGAAACGGCGGTGATCTTCACCGCCGGAGTGTGCGTCATCCTGTTGTTGCGCCCTCCCGCCGGTCAGCCGCGCAGGAAGGAGGACCGATGAGCGAGAGTGTCGTCCTGCGCACCATCGGCGGAATGATGTTTCCTTACATCCTCGTCTACTCCCTCTACGTCCAGATGCATGGCGAGATCGGTCCCGGTGGCGGCTTCCAGGCGGGAGTCCTGTTCGCTGCTGCATTCATCCTCCACTCCTTCCTGTTCGGCAAGGAAGCGACCGATCGATTGCTGCCGCGCTGGCTGGTCGATGTGGCGATGAGCCTTGGAGTACTGCTCTACATCGGTGTTGGAATCGTCGGACTGGTCCAGGGCAGTTACTTCCTCGACTACTCGGTACTCGATCGGGCCCATCCGGCCCATGCCGAGGCTCTCGGTATGACCCTGGTCGAGGCGGGTGTTGGCCTGACAGTCGCCTCGGTGATCCTGACGATGGTACGCAAGGTGAATGGAGAGGGTGCATGAGCCACTTCGACACCTTCAACAACATCGCCTTCGTCGTCATCATGATGATCGGTCTCTACACCCTCATCTCGCGCCAGAATCTGGTCAAGAAGACTCTCGGTCTCGGTCTCTTCCAGACCGGTATCTTCCTGATGTACATCACCTTCGGGGTGCGCGATGGAGCGGCCGCTCCCATCTTGCAAGAGGGCTCGGAGTTGACCTACACCAACCCTCTCCCCCACGTTCTCATCCTGACCGCCATCGTCGTTTCGTTGAGCACCATGGCGGTGGCGCTGGCGCTGATCATCGGCATTCGCGAGGAGTACGGCACCATCGAGGCGGATGAGATCGCCGCCATCGATCGGCGCGAGGCGGAGGCATCGTCATGAGTCCCGACCTCTCCTACCTGGCGATCCTGGTGGTGTTGATCCCCCTCGTCGGCGGCGTGATCGCGCCGTTGCTGGGGCGGGGCACAGGTGGTTGGATCCTGGCCCTCGTCACCACTGCAGCCACCGCATCGGTCAGTGGCTACCTGCTCTTCTGGATCCTCCTGAAGAATGCCGCGGCGTTCCCCTTCACCGTCACCTATCCCCTCGGAGGCTGGCCCGCCCCCCATGGCATCGAATTGAGGGTCGATCTTCTCAGCGCACTACTGGCCACCCTCGTCTCGGGGATGGGGTTCATCATCACCCTCTTCTCGCGCCAGGGAGTCGACGATGAGATCCCGGCGGATCGACGGCGCTTCTTCTGGTCGCTGTGGCTCCTCGCCATCACCGGGTTGCTCGGCATCCTCGTCACTGGCGATGCCTTCAACGTCTACGTCCTGCTCGAGATCTCATCGCTGACCATCTACGGTCTGATCGCCATGGGTAGGTCACGGAGCCGTCAGGCACTGACCGCATCTCTCAACTACCTGGTGCTCGGATCGGTGGGCGCATCCTTCATCCTCATCGCCATCGGACTCCTCTACGCCAAGACTGGCACCCTCAACATGGCCGACATCCACGCCCGGCTGCTGCTGGCACCGGTCGATGCCACCGTCCTCACCGCCCGTGCGTTCTTGCTCGCCGGAGTGGGCCTCAAGATGGCTCTGTTCCCGCTGCACCTGTGGATGCCCAAAGCCTACTCGACCGCTCCTTCGGCGGTCGCCGCACTGCTGGCAGCAACAGCCACCAAGGTCGGAATCTACATGGCGATGCGCTTCATCTTCAGCGTCTTCGCCGTCACCGGTGGAGCGGTTCTCGGGGAAGCCAACGTTTTCATCATCAGCTGCTGCTGTGGTTCGGCGATCATCTTTGGCTCCCTCGCCGCTGCTCGCCAGCCGAGCCTGTCGCTGCTGCTCGCCTATTCCAGCGTCGCCCAGATCGGTTACATCGTTGTCGGCATGGCGGTGGGTCACATCGATGCGATGACCGGCTCCATCCTGCACATGGTCTTTCACGCCCTCATCAAGGGAGGACTGTTCCTCTGTGCTGGCATCCTCATCTACAGGATCGGCACCACCCGACTCGAAGATCTGGCAGGGCTGGGACAGCGTATGCCGTGGGTCAGCGGTGCCATCGTCGTCGGTGGGCTGGGTATGATCGGCATCCCCGGCACCGCTGGTTTCATCAGCAAGTTCTACCTGCTCAAGGGATTGATCCTGTCGGGTCACCCGCTGATGGCAGGGCTGGTACTGGTCGGCTCCGTGCTCGCCGCCATCTACACCTGGAAATTTGTCGAGATCGCCTACCTGCAACCGGCCAAGGAGATACCTGAAAATCCCCGGGGACTCCCGGTGGAAAAATTCATCCCGGTGCTGATCCTGCTGGGAGCCAGCATCATCCTCGGCCTGACACCGGGTCCCGTCGTCGATGTGGCCCGGGATGCCGCGCTGCAACTTCTCGGGGGAACCCGCTGATGGCTTCCTCGATCGACTCCCCGCTGTTTCTCGCCCTGCTGTTGCCAGCGCTGGCAGCTCTGTTGCCGTGGCTCACTCGACGGTGGCCAACGGTACGCGATGGATTCAACTTGCTGGTGCCGGCGGCTCTGCTGGGGGTGGTTCTCTCCATCCTCCCCACCGCCCTCGCCGGTAATACGCTCACCTTCACCATCGGCGAGATCGGTTCGGGACTCTCCTTTGCCCTGGCGCTGACCCCGCTGGGGATGATCTACGCGCTGGTCGCTTCATCGTTGTGGATCCTCAATACCATCTACTCCTACGGCTACATGCGGGGACTCTACGGCAACGACTTCGAGGGACAGGAACGCTACTGGTGTTGCTTTGCGCTGGCGATCCTGTCGGCGATGGGGATCGCCTTCAGTGCCAACATGCTGACGCTGTTTCTCTTCTACGAGGTGATGACCTTCAGCACCTGGCCGCTGGTGACCCATACCCGCAAGCCGGAAGCGAAGAGGTCGGGGCGCATCTACCTGGGAATCCTGGTCGGCTCATCGACGCTGTTGATGCTCACCGCCACCTTGCTCACCTGGGTGTGGACCGGCACCCTCGACTTCAAGGAGGGCGGTATCCTGGCCGGCTCCACCAGCGCAGGCCAGGCAGCGCTACTGATCCTGCTCTTCTTCTTCGGTACCGGCAAGACGGCGATCTTCCCCCTGCACCAGTGGCTGCCCAATGCGATGGTCGCCCCCACACCGGTCAGTGCCTTGCTGCACGCGGTGGCGGTGGTCAAGGCGGGAGTCTTCACCGTCCTCAAGATCTCCACCGAGCTGGTCGGCCCGTCGGTGATGCAAGGCAACTGGGGTGCGGAGGTGATCGCCTGGTTCGCCGCCTTCACCATCTTACTCACCTCGGTGATCGCTCTCACCCGACCGGAACTGAAGGCGCGTCTCGCCTACTCGACCATCGGCCAGCTCAACTACATCGTGCTCGGGGCAGCGGTCGCGTTCCCGATGGCCCTCGAAGGCGGCGCCTTGCACATCGCCATGCACGCTTACGGCAAGATCACCCTCTTCTTCGCAGCGGGGGCGATCTATGTCGCCAGCCACAAGACCCGTGTCGATCAGCTCGACGGCATCGGCAAGCGCATGCCGTGGACGATGACGGCGTTCCTCATCGGCACCATCAGCACCCTCGGGCTGCCCCCCATGGGCGGCACCTGGAGCAAGTGGCTGCTGTGCGTCGGCATGATCGAGGCGCACCAATGGGCGTTCCTCGGCACATTGCTGCTTTCGACGCTGCTCGGACTCGGCTACCTGTTGCCGATTCCGATCCGTGCCTTTTTTGCCACTGAAAAGCCCAGCGCAGCGGTGAAGGGTCATGAAGACCACGGCGAATCTCCCTGGGCCTGTCGCATCCCGTTGCTGCTCAGTGGACTGGCGTGCCTGATCCTCTTCCTGTGGCCCGGAGTTTACGCCCAGCTGGCCAAGATGATCGGAGGGGGTGCCTCATGAGTAGCCACTCACACACCGCTCCTTCAAGGATCCACTGGTGGTTGGTCGGTGCCTGCATCATCGTGTTCGCCGCCGATTTCTTCTACCACCGCCACCTCGAACCAGCGGTGGAGAAGATCGAGGGGATCCCCGGCTTCTATCCCATCTACGGATTCATCGGGATCGCCGTGCTGGTACTGCTTTCGCGTCTCCTGAGAAGTGCGGTGTCGCGCAAGGATGGTTATTACGATGATTGAAGGACTGCACCCACTGCTGCCCTTCATCGTGGGCGCCATCCTCTGCTCGCTGGTGAGCGGGCCTGCCCGCAAGGGGATCGCCCTCGCCACCCCCATCGTCGGACTGCTCGGCCTGCTCGGACTGCCCGATGGCGCATCCTTCACGATACCCCTGTTCGGTTTCGAACTGGTCCTCGCCCACGTCGACAAGCTCTCCTTCCTCTTTGCCCTGCTCTTTCACATCGCCGCCATCCTCGGCGTGCTGTATGCCCTGCACATCAAGAGTCGCCTCGAGATGTCATCGGCGTTGCTGTATGCCGGCAGTGCTGTCACCACCGTCCTGGCAGGAGATCTGGTCACCCTCTTCATCGGCTGGGAACTGCTGGCACTGACCTCGGCATTCATCGTGTGGGCACGCCGGGACGCTCGATCCCTCGCCACCGGATCGCGCTACCTGCTCTTCCAGATCCTCTCCGGTCTGTCACTGCTGGCAGGTCTGCTGATCCACCATCAGTCGGGGGGCTCGCTGCTCATCGCCGAGGTCGGCATCCTCGACCTGGCATCCCCCGGGGTGCCGTGGATCCTGCTCGCCTTCGGGATCAAGGCGGGCTTCCCGCTGCTCCACACCTGGATCGTCGACACCTATCCGGCAGCGAGTGCCACCGGCACCGTGTTCCTGTCGGCGTTCACCACCAAGACGGCGGTCTACGCCCTGGCAAGATTCTTCCCCGGTACCGAGGAGTTGATCCTGATCGGTGCGGTGATGACCTTCTTCCCCATCTTCTACGCGGTGATCGAGAACGATCTGCGCAAGGTGCTCTCCTACAGCATGATCAACCAGATCGGCTTCATGGTGGTCGGCATCGGCATCGGCACCGAGCTGGCGATCAACGGCGC
>CBFIET010000045.1:0-1763 GCA_965661685.1 Planctomycetota bacterium | reverse complement strand
TCATGCCACCGTCCTCCCACCACTCATCGCCTGCTTCAGTGCCGCGACGTTGGCCCTCACATCGCCGGTGTAGACTGCACTTCCGGCGACGAACACGTTGGCTCCCGCCTGCAGTGCCAGCGGCAGTGTGTCGACGGTGATGCCCCCGTCGACCTGGACCTCGAGTTGTTCCGATCCCGCCTGGCGAATCGCAGCAATCTTCTCGAGAGGTTCCTCCATGAAGGACTGGCCGCCAAATCCAGGTTCCACCGTCATCACCAGCACCATGTCACAGGAGGGAACGAAGGGGAGCACCTCCTCGACCGGCGTTGCAGGACGGATTGCCACGCCACCCTTCCTCCCGGCGGCGTGCAACTTCTCCAGTAAAGGGAGAGGATCGGTTTCCGCCTCGATGTGAAAGGTGACCATATCGCTGCCAGCCGCGATGAAATCATCGAGGTACCGGGCAGGGTCGGAGATCATCAGATGGACATCGAGATAGGCATCGGTGGAGGATCGCAACGACTTCACCACCGGGGCCCCGATGGTCAGGTTGGGAACGAAGTGCCCATCCATGACATCCACGTGGATCCAATCCGCCCCCGCATCACGAACGAGATCGACCTCTTCCCTCAGACGACTGAAGTCGCTGGAGAGGATACTGGGAGCGAGACGGACCGGAGCAACTGGAGAGACCATGAAAAATGCCCTTTCGTATCCTCCGTGAAACTGGAGAAGACTCAGGGCATGGTAGGTGCCTGGAATGTCGAGTCAACGCTGGCCGGGTCACTGAATTGGTGTACTGCCCGGTCCTGCCTGAGAGCTCTCTTCCTGGCGGATCACTCCGGTGTGATCGAGGAAGAAGAACCTGGCCTCGGCACTTGCCACCGGATCCGCATTACACTGGTATCCACCCACTTGCGACCCCAGATCGAAGGCGTAGCCATTTCGCTGCCCAGCACCCAGCTCCTCATCGATCAGCGCCGGAAACTCGGCAGAGAGGTCGGAAAGGGTCCCCGGATAGGTTCCAGTCCTCAACTTGTACTGCTCTGCAGCTGTGCTGATGGTTCTCAGAGAGCCGATGGCGGCCGCTTCACGACTCCCTGCCAGGCTCGCCAGCAGGTTCGGAATCGCCATGGCGGCGATGATGGCGATGATCGCCACGACGATCATCAGTTCGATCAGAGTGAACCCTGATTCTGTCTTCTTCATGACAACCTCCATGATTCCAGATGGAGAAGTAGGGGAGGGATCGCCAGGCAATCCCTCCCCGAACTCCGAGACAGGCTAGAGTTACTGGATCGGGACCCAGGTTGCGGCGTCCACTGCGGGAGCAGCGGCAGCATTGCTACGGTAAATCACACCGGACTCGTTGACCCAGTAGTGGAATCCACCATCCGAATCAAAGGTTTCCGGGGAAGCGACACAGTCCCACGACGAGGTGGTTCCTGTGCTGTAGGTGAAGAGGTATCCCGCCTTGGGGGTTCCACCGGAGACTGCACCACCGAAGGATGAGTCGATGTAGTTCTCGGTCTCAAGCTCGGTGAGTGTGGCGGGATAATCCCCATTGATGTCACGATTGCGAGACTGCTCGCAGACGGTGCTCAAGGTGCGGAGAGCGGAGACCGCAGAGGCCTCGTTGCCCGCCATCTTGGCGTTGAGCAGGTTCGGAATCGCGATTGCGGCGATGATGGCGATGATCGCCACGACGATCATCAGTTCGATGAGGGTGAATCCCTCGTTCTTCTTCAAGTTGTTCATGGTTTTTTCCTCCCATGACTGTC
>CBFIET010000044.1:0-7620 GCA_965661685.1 Planctomycetota bacterium | reverse complement strand
TCGTGATGAGAAAGCCGTGCATGAAACCCAGGCCGCTGGCGAGCAACATCAATCCTGGAACGACGATCCAGGGAGAGACATCCATCCCATGGATGAGCCACGGGGTGAGACATCCGATCAGGCAGATCAAGGAGCCGATGGAGAGATCGATCCCTCCGGTGATGATCACCAGGGATGCACCGATGCCGATGATGGCGAAGAGGGAACTGCGGCGAAGAAGATTTTCGATGTTGTAGGAACTTGCAAAGGAAGGACTGATCAGCGCAGTGATGAGGGCGACTGTTGCCAGCACGCCGAGGATCCCCAGTAACTTCCCATCTCGTTTCATCGAAGATCCCCTCCTGTGGCCAGAGCCAGGATCTGCTCTTCACTGCTTTCGCTACTGGTCAGGCTACCCGTGATCTGGCCCTCGTGCATCACGACGATTCGATGAGACAGGGACAGCACCTCCTCCATCTCGCTGGAGGCGAACAGGATGGCAACCCCCTGGCGAGACAGCTCGCAGAGACGCTGGTGTAGTTCCTCGCGGGCGCCAACATCGACCCCTCTCGTCGGTTCATCGAGGAGCAAGACTCGAGGATTGAGAGCGAGCCACTTGCCGATGACGACCTTTTGCTGATTGCCTCCGGATAGATCTCCTGCGGGCACATCGATGGTCGGCGGACGTACATCGAGTCGTTCGACCAGCTCCTCGGCGACCTGAGTTTCTGCAGATCGGGATAGCCAGCCGAGAGGGCCGGCGTTGCGGTGAAGCCCGGGGAGTCCTGCGTTGCGAGCCACCGACATCTGAAGAGCCAGTCCCTGGGAGGCACGCTCCTCGGGGACCAGGGCAACTCCTGCTTTGACTGCAGCGGAAGGATCGGCGGCGGGCAATCGCACGCCGTCGATGGAGACCTCGCCGTTTCGATCTCGAAGCCCGAAGAGGGCCTCGAGCAATTCACTTCTTCCCGCTCCGACGAGGCCAGCCAGTGCCACGCGTTCTCCTGCCCTCACCTTCAGGTCGAGGGCTTCGGGGTGGTGGGGGCTGGTCAGTTGATCGATGCGTAGAGCCACATCCCCCGTACACTCTGCTTCTTGGGGCAACGATTTCAGATCTCTGCCGACCATCAGGCGGACCATCTCGTTGCGCTGGATCTCATCGCCTTCAAGGCTGGCGACATGGATGCCGTCGCGAAGTACTTCTACCCGGTCAGCGACCTCTTGCACCTCTGCAAGACGGTGGGTGATCAGCACGATGGCGGTGCCTGATTCCTTCATCGTCGTGATTTGATCGAGCAGGATCTTCGTCTCTGCCGGGGAAAGGGTCGCGGTTGGTTCGTCGAGCAGGAGAACACGGGCCTTCCCGTCGAGGGCACGGGCGATGGCGATCAGCTGTCTCTGGCCGTGACCGAGGCTCTTGACCTCGACATCGATGGGAACATCGAGGGCTACTTTTTCCAGGGACTTCAAGGCCTGTTGCCGGCACTCTTTTCGATCGAGGAGTCCGAACGAATCGCACGGCTCCCTGCCGAGTAGCAGGTTCTCTGCCACCGTCAGTGAATCACACAGTTCCAGTTCCTGAGGGATCCGTATGATTCCGCGGCGAATGGCGTCAGAGGTGTTCTGCAACTGAACCGGTTGGGTGTCGATCCGAACCACTCCCTCATCTGCACGGTGTACGCCGCACAGGATCTTGATGAGGGTGCTCTTTCCGGCACCGTTCTCGCCGATGATGGCGGTGATCTCTCCGGCACGGATCGACAGGGAGACATCATCGAGTGCCTTGACCCCACCGAACTGCTTCGTCAACGATCGTGCTTCGATGATGGGATCGTTGGAGGTCACTTGCCCAGTTTCTTGCGCATATCCTCACGGAAAGAAACCACCTCGTCCTTGCGGATGATCCTCGCAGGAACCTTGAGGATTCCATCTTCAGGAATCGCCGTGCGATCACCGCGAGACAGCGACTCCAGTAACCTCATCGATGTGGCCCCGTACTCGTAAGGATTCTGAACGATGGTGCCGTGCACGGTGCCATCGATGATGCCCTGCAAGGTGCGCTCGTCTTCGTCGAAACTGATCACCTTGACCTTGCCGATTCGTCCCGATTGCTCGAGTGCCTCGAGGATCAGCGGAGTGTTGTAGGCAAACAGGCCGATGCAACCGGCGATGTCTCCATGGCGCGACAGGATGTCCTCGACATTGGCCTTTCCCTTGGCCATGTCGAACTGGTCGGTGAGGGTGGCGACTACCTCGAAGCCGTTGCCGGTGATCTTTTCACCGGGCTTGTCGTAGCGACTCGAATCCCACTCCCGGCCGAGGATCTGATCGATGACGCCCTGGCGACGCAGTCGTGCGTTGTCCTGTTCGAGACGACCGACGAAGATGGCCACCTTGCCACCCTCCGGGAGCGCTTCCTGGACCAGCTCCCCACACATCCTTCCCGCTTCATAATTGTCGACACCGACGAAGCAGATTCGCTTCGAATCGGGAGCATCGGAATCGTGGGTGATCAGCAGAGTTTGGTCGGCGATCCGATCGAGGAAGGGAGTCTGGTTGGCGGGATCGATGGGGCTGACGGCGATGCCGTCGACACCCTTGACCATCAAGTCCTCGATGATCCGCTTCTGATCCGCCAGTCCATCGGGGGGCATGTGAAAGGATGCTTTGACACCGATCTCGGCGGCGGCATCCTCGACTCCCTTGCCGGCCAGGACCCAGAAATCTGCGACACCGTTGGTGACGAATGCGAGATTGGGCCCGGCATTGGCGTTGGGCGGTTGTACCGTCCCCTTGAAGGAATACGCCAGGTAACCGATCAGGGCCAACGCAATGATGAGTGAGAAGATATTTCTCATGGGGTCCTCCTCTACTTGAGATCAGGGCAGGCAGACACCGCCGTTGACGTGGATGTTTTGTCCTGTGATGAAGCTCGCCGATTCACTGGCCAGGAATACCGCCGCTCCACCGACATCCGCAGGAACTCCCCAGCGTTGCATCGGAATCACATCGAGGTAGCCCTGCTTGTCCTCTTCAGGATCGTTCTCGTGACGCTCGACGGGAATCCAGCCAGGCGAGATGGCATTGACGGTGATTCCATCCGGTGCCAGTTCGTTGGCCATGCTGCGGGTCCAGCCCAGCTGTCCACCCTTGGCAGCAACATAGGCGCTGAAGGGAGAGAGTCCTCGGGTGTAAACCTCACTGGCGATGTTGATGATTCGGCCCCACTTCTGCTTCCTCATGTGGGGAAGCATCGCCCTGGTCAGCAGGAATGGACTCTTGATGAAAAAGTCGATCATCGACTGGTAGAAATCCCAGTCGTACTCCTCGATGGGCATCTGAGGTTGGGCTGGAGTGGCGTTGATGACAACGATGTCGACGGGACCGAGAGTCTCGGTGACTTCCGCAGTCAGTTGCTGAACTCCCGCTTCGTCGGTGACATCTCCGCGAAAGAGGGCACCCTCGTATCCGGCATCCTTGAACCCCGCAAAGGTCTGCTCGGCTCTTTCGACATTGTTCTGGTAGTTGATGGCAACTCGTGCGCCAGCAGCTCCATAGGAGTGAGCCATCGCCTTGCCAAGGCCGGTGCTGGATCCGGTGATGAGGACGGTGCGACCGGAAAGTGAGAAGGGATCAGACATCGATATGCTCCATGAGATTTCATGACAGGATTCAGGAATCGATCAGTGAAGTCATCAGAGTAGAGGGTCGAGGAACCGGGTCAACGGCCAAGCGAGATCCCATTCCGTTCGGTTACGAGCAGTCTGGGGGAGTTCTTGCCGTAGAAGGCCAAAATGCGACTATCAACGAGTCCTACATCTCCACCCGAACAGATCGTGCTTGTCGGTTGTGTCCACTGATTTGCCCGATTTCTGGACACCGCCTGATCACTGGCAGTGGAGTTGAATACTACCTGATCGCGATGTCGGAGCGAAGATCGGAAAAATCAGCGGTGATTCAGATGCAAAATTGCTGAAAACGAATAAAGTGTAATCATGATTCAACTGACGAGACTCGTACTATTCGCGCTGCTTCTACTTGTCGGCTGCGCCGGAACTGGCGAGTTTGCACAACGGGGCCCTGCCATTCCGATGTGAGCGGGCTGACCGGGAGAAGGCGCCTCGGTCTGGGGTGCAGGCGAGCTTCAGGATGGCGGTTGGAATGTCACCATGCGTTCCATCCTGGAGGAGGACACCAACCGCGAACCCCTCGAATTCAGCATCCTTCACAGGGTGCAGGACAACCTCCATGTCGGTGTTGAAGTCGGTGTCGATTCGGAGGAGTTCTATCCGGTTGCGAACTACCGGATTCTCGATGCAACCGAGGATCACCCCGCACTTGTCGTCGGAACCAGTTCCGCCTGGCCCTCTTCAGAAGTCGATGGCAACGCGCTGACGTTGACCGCAGCGCAGATGCTCGGTTCGCAGCTGAGTGGTTCCGTAGGACTCGCCTATATTCTCGACAACTCTGACTGGAGAGTCCCCGGATCGCTCCGATATGGCCTCGGGGGAGGTTACGAGGCGACGCTGATCTACGATGGAGACGATTTCCATCCCCTGGTCACATGGCGGAATGATGCCTTCAGTTTCTCCTTCATCATGCTCGGTGCCGAGGATCCCACCATCTCGGTTACGGTCGGATTCTGATCCTCAAGTCTGATCCAGATCGACGACATCTCCCTGTTTCGAAGCGGATGACGACATCGGAGCTGTAATTTGCCGAAATTCGGTGAATTCCCGGCATGTTTCCGTCCATCTCGCACCTGATTCCGGATCTGCAAGTAGAGGATCCGGATCAGCCACGGGAGGAAGTTCTACCTATGAAGGTCGTCATCATCGGAGGAAGCAGCGCAGGAATTGCCGCAGGGCTCAGGTTGAGCCAGGCGGGTCACGATGTGTCCATCTATGAGAGACGAACCGGTTCCGGTATCGGCGGTCTTGGCCTGCTGCTCACCCCATCCGTTCAACAGGGAATGGCAAGGCTGGGTATCGATATTGATGGCGTCGGACAGCCCATCGATCAGTTCGAGATTCGAGATGAGGATGACTGCCCCATCATCACCAGGACTCTCAAGCAGACCATTGGGGTCGATCGCAGCTCGTTCCTTGAACTACTCAGGGCGAATCTGGACCCACGGATTGTTCATGAAGACATGAATTTCATCGGTTTTGAATCCGAAGGACACGACAGGGTCAAAGCCGCTCTTTTTGATGATGGAACCCGGGTTGAGGGAGATCTATTCATCGGCGCAGATGGCGTTCGTTCCACCGTAAGACAGGAGTGGAACCGCGGGCCGCAACTGAGGCCTACGGAAAGCGTGGAACTGGTCGGTATCTATCACGGTAAACTTCCTGTGAGGTTGAAGAAGGGTGCCTTGAAGTTCATCTCCCAGGGTAATGGTCTTTCCATCGGAGTGGTTCCTACCTCTGACCGATCGGCAGTCTGGTACATGCAGTGCGACCCCCGTCGCTGGCCCCAGAGTTTCTCTGGTGTCGAGGAACGAGCCCGGTGGATCGGTCAGATCGGGGAGCGGTTTCCAGACCCGGTATCGTCGATCTTCGCCGGATCAGACCTTCGAAGGGCTTATCTGTGGCGTACGACTGACCGGGATCTGCCGGAAAATTTCCACCGAGGAAACGTACTCCTGATCGGTGATGCTGCTCACCCATTACTGACCTTCACCAGTCAGGGAACCGGGTCAGCCATCGAGGATGCTCTCGCCATCGGTGCACTTCTCGACGACAATGTCGGCACCGGAAGCGATCTGGATGCCCTGAGTGTAATCCTCGGGGAGTATTCCAGGATAAGGAAGCCGGTCCTGAAGGCACGTCTGCTCATGGGGCGGCGTATGCAGGCTCAGTTCCTGAGAGAGTCTTCAGTGCAGGATCAGATCGTCCCCATCTGCTCCTGACTGCAAGTATCTGCCGGGAGGACCATCGTTGAATTCTGATTTCACTCCGGGCTTCTTTTCATCTGAAGAGGTGAATCGACCACTACTTCGACAGCGAGCTTTCAATCTTCGCTGGGCTGAGGTCGATTCAGATGTCATCCCATTGACGGCGGCAGATCCGGATTTTCCGGTTGCTCCACCGATTGTCGAGGCGATCACCGCTCACGTTTCTGATGGAGTACTTGGATACGGACCCACGACAGGGTTGGCGGATTTCCGCGAGGAGGTCGCCGCTTCTCTTGAAGAGAGGGGGATTCCCTCCCATCCAGATCAGGTCCTTGCCACCGACGGGGCTGCCTCTGCACTGTGGGCAAGTTGTCGTGCCGTGCTAGCGGCGGGCGATGAGGCGATCACTTTTGATCCTGTCGACTTTCTGTTGCCACACTGTAGCGAAGTTGCGGGGGCGTCGGTGGTGCGCTGTCCGCTGGAGCCGATTACAGGTGCTATTCCCGAGGGATCTCTGGAGAAACTGATTGGACCTCGCAGCCGGGCGATCTTGCTCTGTAATCCCCACAACCCCACCGGACGGGTTCTGCGCAGTGAGGAACTGCAAAGAGTCGCGACACTTGCCGTGAAACATGACCTGGTGATCATCAGTGACGAGGTGTGGGGAGACATCATCCTGGGTGACGTGCCGATGATCAGCATCGGTTCACTTGGAGAAGAGGTGGCCCGGAGAACCATCATCGTCTCCGGGTTCAGCAAGACCTACGGCCTGGCGGGATTGCGAATCGGCTTCATTCATTGTGGAAGCAGGATCCTCGCAGATCAGGTACTGGAAGCTTCAGGTGCTCCTCGTACTACCTTCGGGGCGTCGGTGGTTTCGCAGGTCGCAGCAGTGGCTGCGATGCGCGAGTGTCAGCAGTGGCGAGGTGAATTTCTCCAGCACCTTCGACGGTTGCGAAAGATCGGTACTGCAAGACTCGATGCCCTCGATGGATTTCACTGCATCGAACCGGAGGGAACCTACCTGTTCTTCCCAGATATTCGAGAGACGGGAATGGATGCGTCCGACCTTGCCGCTGAGCTGGAGACGAAGGCACGGGTTGCAGTGGTACCTGGTGAGGAACGCTGGTTCGGTGCCGGAGCGGTGGGCCACATTCGCCTCTCTTTTGCCACCAGCGAGGAGATTCTCGCTGAAGCTCTATCGAGAATTGAAAGATGGAGTGAGAGCCGTTGAGGCTCACTTCTTATGTTGCGGTGGTAAATGGTCGATGGAGACGGCATTGAGCGGGTCATATCGCAATCCCAGATGATAGTCGTGGCAGGTGGAGCAACTGGAATCGATCTCCTGACCATGACAGTCGGTGCAACGGTCTCGAGTGATCGCCTTCCAGTCATTACTGTGCTGCGGATCGCTGGCGAATTGATGACAGTCGAGGCAGTTCAGGCTCGATCCTTGAAGTACGTGGGGACCGTGGGAGAACCGGGCCGTTTGCGGGGATGAAAGAGATCGCATCGACTCTGGTGACCAGTGAACCCGAGGGTTGCCAAACTTCACCCCGAGGTGGCAGGAAGCACAGTTGCCTGCGGCCAGCGGGCCAAAGACTTGCTGGAATACCGATTCAGAATCCGGGTCTGAACCACCGCTCCTGGCTTCGATGGTGGCCCATGCTTCGATGAACGGGTCAGCATGCTGAACCGGTCTGTAACGAATCGATGGCTCCTCGAAATACCATCCTCCAGCACTG
>CBFIET010000043.1:0-5479 GCA_965661685.1 Planctomycetota bacterium | reverse complement strand
TCCAGGATGTTGCGCAGCGACTGGGCAAAATACTCTCGGTTCATCTTCTCGTCGACACCGGCATGGCAAGACTGGGAGTCAGTGTCGACCAGGCAGTCCAGCACGCACTCACCATCGAGAACTCCTCGCACCTTCACCTGGAGGGGATCGGAACTCACCTGGCCAGTCCCTCCGTCGCAGAGGAGGTTCATCGTCAGCGTCAGTCGTTCCGCACCATCACCGATCAACTTTCCTCCCAAGGGATCTCTCCCACCTTCATTCACATCGATGCCAGTCATGCAGCCCTCGAAAATGCAGAATCCAGTGCAAACATGATTCGTACAGGTGGAGCGCTGTACGGGATCCTCGACGGGATCTCCCGGCAACGGCCGGACTGGTGTGCGGAATTCGATCCGATCCTGTCTCTCAAGAGCCAGATCGTCTATTTGCGAGATCACCCACCGGGGCAACGCATCGGATATGGTGGTACATTCACCACGATGAAGAACTGTCGCCTGGCGACGATTCCCATCGGTTACCACGACGGGTTTCCCACCACCCTGTCCAATCGAGGGCAAGTTCTGGTGCGGGGAATCCGGGTTCCCGTGGTCGGCAAGGTGACGATGGATTACACCATCATCGATGTGACCGAAGTTGAAGGAGCCATCGTCGGCGACGAGGTCACGCTGCTTGGAAACGATGGGGAGAGTTCCATCGCTTCCGAAGAGATCGCCAGATGGTGTGGCATCGGTCCTTACGAGGTGACCTGCTTGCTGGGGAGGAGGATCCTCAGAAAGTACCTCCATTCGGTGAGCAATACCTTGGAACTGGAAGGGAGTTGATCGATGAGTGAATCTCAAGAAGTCGATCCACTACCCTCCGCCGCTCCGCTGCCACGCGGCACCAGCAAACCGACGAGAACTCGCCAGCGAGCAAAGTTACGTCGCATCCTCCTCTTCACCGTCGTGATCCCGGCCGTGGTTCTCGGCATCCTGTTCTGGGTCGGCACCAGGGTTCTCAGTCCAGAACAGATGAAGTATCGCGCTCAGGCGTATCTGTCTGACCGCCTGGCAACCGGTTTTTCGCTCGGTGAAATCCAATGGAGTTGGCCCGCTCGAATCGATGTCCAGGACCTGGTGATCTACTCTCCCCCCGGAAGCAGGTATCAGGAACTGGTGAGCCTTCCCGACCTGAGTATCTCCTTCAACCCGTGGCTTCTGCTGGGTGGCGAAGCGCAACTGACGCGGATGGAGATTCGTGGATCCAGACTGGTACTCGAGCGAGATCACCTGGGAAACCTGACCATCCTGGATGTGCTGCGGGATGCAGTAGCCCCGATCCAGGGACCGGCACTGCCCGGTGAAGAAGCACCCGCTACCACCACCTCGATGACTCCACCGGAACTGATCATCTCGAATCTTCGTGTAGACACCTGTCCCGAGACTGTCGCCCACAGTCCCGATGGATTGCAGGTGACCAGTCTCCGCCTGGAAGTTTCCCCGGATGATCCTGACCTCTGGACACTCGACGGAACTGCATTCGATAGTTCTGTTCAAAGCATTCGCCTCGACGGAGGAGGGCGTCTATCTCTCGGTGACTTCGAACTGGCACTGGATGTCGAGGAGATCCAGCTGGATCAGCAGTTGCGGGATCGAATCCCACCGGCACTTCGACTCGTATGGGATCGCTACCACCCCTCAGGGAAGGCAAGCATCCATCACGAACTGATGTTCAGAGATGCACAGCCCATCAAGAACTCGTCAATGATCTCCATTCACGACGGCTCAATTCATCTCGAGGAATCCGACCTTCGAATCGATCAACTCTCGGGGCAGTTGCAAATCACACCAAAGGTGATCTCCTTCAGGGATCCGTTGAGGGGCTCAGTTCTCGGCACCCAGGCGTTCCTGCGAGGGGCCATCGAACTGGAAGCATTGCAGCCGGGAGGAAGCGAACTGGAACTTCATCTCGACAAACTGGAGTTCGAACCAAGAATCCGCGACGTGTTACCACCCGATCTTCAACGAGCGTGGGATGGGTTTTCACCTTCCGGAGAATTCGGTCTGAGAATCAGCGGCGGCGGAGACACCTTCCCTCCACAATTGACAGAGGTGAGTCTCCTTCTCCAGGGAGTCGATGCCAGTTCATCGATGTATCCCTACCCACTCCGGAATTTGACCGGAGAACTTCGTTACCTCATCGATCACATCGAACTGGACATCGCTGGAGGGCTGGAAGAGGAACCGATCCAGGTCAGGGGTCGGTTCGATGCGAAGTCGAACGGGAATCGCCAGATTGTGATCGAGGGAAAATCACTGCTTCTGGACGATCGAATCCGCACTGCCCTGGGCGACCGCTTCTCATCCATCTACGACACCTACTCTCCATCCGGTCGAACCGATCTACGAATCGAGATCGAGAAGGTAGAAACGGATGAGGTTGTTGATGTGAGAGTGATTCTGGAACCTCGAGGGGCCAGCATCTCTCACCGGGCGTTTCCCTACAAGATCGAGGACCTGTCGGGAATCGTCACCATCGAGGCGACTCAGAAACGAGTTCTCTTCCAAGATCTTGCGGGAACTCATGGAATCAGCAAGTTGACGCTGCCCGCCGGCATCGTCGAGTTCGCCCCTGGGAAAACTCTCCAGATGGAAATTCCCATCGAGTGCACGAATCTGGTTCCTGACGAAGATCTACTCGCTTCACTGCCGCCGGGTGTGGCCCAGAGACTTCGATCGCTCGACATCCTTCAGGGAGGTGGTTCGCTCGATACCGTGGTCGAACTACGAGTCGACCAGGGCGCCCCTCTCGACATCTATGTCCGTGCAAGAATTCAGGATCCAATTCGTCTGCGTTATCACAAGCTCCCCTACCCACTGGTTTTCCATGAGGGCCAGGTGGTCTTTTCTAGCCTCGAGGGACGGATTCGGCTCGATGAGTTGGCCACCGACAGAAGCCAGTCACCCATCGTCACGGTCACTGGCGAAATTGGGCCGGATGATGGTCTCGACAGAGGAGAGGGAAACAACGAAACGACCCTACTGTCGATGAACTTCAAGGTGGAGAAGGGAGTTGATGATGTGGGACTCTCTCTTACCGATCCAGATCTCGTGAGTAGTTTGCCTGATGACCTGAAGAACTTCTTTCAGGTGATGAAGTTGACGGGAAATGTCTCTGGTGCTGCTTCGGTACTCTATCGCCATGGCATCGAGGAAGATGGGGAGCCCAGCGATGTTGTTGAATACGATGTCGAAGGCCTACTGGACAATGGAGGATTTGACTTTGCCATCCGTGCGGAGGATCTATCGGCACGCTTCGAACTTCACGGTGGAATCTCACCAGGAATCGGCCACTCCTTCTCAGGGCAGTTGTCGGACGGTGATTTTCGGTTTTCCAGGTTTCGAGCAGGGGTTCCACGCGCGCGACCACTGACCTTCACCTACGGATCAGACCATCCACGGATACTTCTCTCCGATGCTGAGGAGAATCAGATACCGACGAGTTGGCTCATCGACCAGCTTCCTGAGGATCGATCAAAACTGTTCCAGGCAGAAATTGGTCCCGCTCAGATCTATGGCGGCCCCCTGGATGGGTTCTTCTTCGTGGACCTGTCCCCGCAGGGTGGTCGCTTCGCTGGAGAATCTTCAGTGAGTGATATTGATCTCGCTCAAGGGTCTGAACTGCTCTTCAAGAAGGGCGGAGTCACCGGTGTTGCAGCTGGATCCGTCAGGGTTCAAGGGCAAGTGGGATTCCCTGATTCGATTCTCGGAGATGGTTCGTTTTCGATCCGGAATGGAAACCTGGCCCAGGTACCGATCGTCGCCGGCGTATTACTGAACCCCTTCGAGGGACTCAATCGCCGTAACAATCGCATCAAGGAAGCCGATTGCAGTTTCTCGATCCATGATCAGTTGTTTGAATTCAAGGGAATGGGATCGATCAAGCTCAAGAGTCCATCCGGCAAGATTCTCGGTAAAGGAGTGGTGGGGTTTGACAAGCTACTGCACCTCATCATGGAACCACAGACTCTTGGCGGTGCACCACTTCTCTCCGACATCGCCAATCGACTACTCCGGTTCAGAATCGAAGGTACTCTCGATGAACCGGAGATCCGTACCTCCAGAAAGGAAGAGGCGGACACTTCCTCCCCGGACAAATCGTAAACTCTTCCTGCTCAGCCGGTCTGCAACAATGCGCCCTCGTGATGCTCGTCATCGTCAGAGGGGTCCTCAGGTCGTACACTTCTCAGCAGACGCTGGATCTCCTCGTTCAACTCATCCGTTTCGAAGGGCTTCCTCAAGAGTTTGACCACGCCGTCACTAGGAATGTCGATCTCCGTCACGCTGATATTGTTTTTTCCTGTCATGGCCAGGATCGGAGTTCTTACTCCGGCTTCGCGCAGATTCCTTGTCATTTCAAGGCCTGTCATCATCAAGTTTCCAAGATCGATGTCGGTTACGATTACATCTGGCTCGTGTATTTTGATGTAATCCAGAGCAGAACTCGCATCGCCGAATGAAGTCACTTCGTAGTTGAACTGGTGAGTGAGTATTTGATCAAGAGTCTCCCTCAAGTCTGGAAGGTCCTCCACCAGGACAAGTCTCTTTCCAGTCGCGTCAATGGACATCAAGTCACCTGATGATTCCTCGGGCGCCCTGACTTCGCCCAGTTTCGCCATCGGCAGGAAAACGCTAAAGGTCGTTCCTCTTCGAACATTGGGCTCGAAATCGACATACCCTCCGTTGTTTTTCACCTTGTTCCAGACGATGTGCAGACCTCGGCCTATCGACCGCCCCTTTTCCTTCTCATCATGTACTTGATTTCCCGCCTTGGTGGTCATTCCGAGCAGGAAGACGTTATTGCCCAGATCCGGATCAATACCATCACCCTCGTCAGCCACCTCGATGACCAAATAGTCGACAATTGAAGACAGTCGGTTCGCCCCAGATGCCAGGACCTCCCTGTCTTCTGGGCGATTTGCTCTCCTCAAGTTTATCTGCACGGACTTCCCACCAGACCTCTTGTTCGCTTCGATGGCATTCAACATGAGATTTTGAAGGATTCGATCTATATCGTTCTTGATGCAAAGGACGCTCGAATTCTCTTCCTTGTAATTAACAACTATCTTGGCTTCTTTACCTTCAAACGATTTCGTGAGGACATTCAGCATCGAAGGAAGGTGTACTGCCTGCGCTTCTTCACCCAAACCACTCTTCATGTCATCGACTTTCAGTCGAATCTCTTCGAGAGCAGAACGGATACTCACATTATGAACGGCACGTGGATCATCTATTGAGGTCTTCTCTTCGATCAGCTCCGTATTAAACAGAGCAACCTGAAGAATATTGTTGATGTCATGTGCAAGGTTCGCGATGGCAGATTCCTCGATCTCTTTCTTGTAACTCAGGTCAACTATCTTTCGATCTGCGTCTTCTTTTCTATCGAAGATCGACTTCATTTCAGTTTCCAGATCGGCGATCAAGCCGAATCTGCCCCGTCC
>CBFIET010000042.1:0-1745 GCA_965661685.1 Planctomycetota bacterium | reverse complement strand
CCCGAAGACTCCACCAGGGTCGATGGAGTAGAAGCAAAAACTCCCCTCGTACGAAACCACCGGTTGTCGATTTGAATCGACGAGATGAACGGGTAACTCCGTCTTCTCCCCGAGGGTCAGGGTGACCTCTTCGGTTCCAGGCGGAAGTTGCAAGATGTCTGATTCTCGGAATCCGTCATAGCGATCTCCAGCAGTCGCCGAGATGCTGCAAGTTCGTGGGGGGATGCCACCAAGGATAAACCTCCCGGAAGAATCGGTGATGGTGGAGGGCCACATCAAGTCGGTACCGTTGTCGATTCCACTCGACCCGAAGAAGACGGGTAACTGCTGGGAAGATTCTCGAGGGCCAGTGGTCACATTGGCGTTGACGACCGGTTTTCGCTGCAGATCGATGACGACGCCGGAGACGGTCCTGCCCCGTTGAAGGTGCACCTCCAGGGTCGGTTCCGATCCAGGCCTCGCACGAACGACTTCGATGCGTTGCCCGACCCATTGCTGATCGGGGTTTGACCTGTCGCTGGAGCCATTCACGAGCAAGGTGCCGACATACCCCTGTTCCACTTCGATGAGGAAGAGAGAGGGGTCCTTATCCAGATCACCAATGATGAGCCCTCGGAAGTGAGTCGGGTCGGGATCCAGTTCTGCGTGACCGGCAGTCACCGGGAGCCCGTCGGGACCGTAGATTCTTCCGGCGATGGACCATTCGATGATGTGTGTATCCAGCGGATCGGTTGAGTTCTCATCACTGAGTTCAGCGATCTCTTCGATGCTCTCGGGAAGATCCGTTGCAGGGGCGAGGCTCGGCCCAGGCGGCTCCGAAGAGAGATCTGCTGGGGATTGGAAAGAGGGCGTGCTCAGTTGGGAGGAGAGGAACCAGACCAGGAGCAAGACGATGGGGATGGCGGCAAGAAACGGTCTCATGTTTCAAACTCCCATCCATACCATAGAGAAGGCATCTCGGAACGAATTGAACCGCTATCAGAATAGTCCACTCCGGATGCCAATACTCATCGATTTTGTCTCCAGTTTGGAAGCGAAGATGGAGTAGCGGTAGGCGCTGTTCTCAGCTCTTCTTCGTGGTGGATCGATTGCGTCGAAGAACCTCATCAGCGATCACGGCCACCAAGATGATGGCACCGATCACCGCAAACTCGATGGAGTCGGGGATATCGTCGATCAGGACGATGGCATTGCGCAGTACCTGGACCAGGGTGGCTCCGATCAGGACACCGATGACGGTTCCTTCTCCACCGCGTAGTGAGCAGCCACCCAGCACCGCTGCAGCGATGGCATACAGTTCGTAGAAGTTACCGAAGTTGGATGGCTGGGCAGAACCTGTATCGAGGACGAAGAGAAGCCCGCCGACACCGCTCAGCAATCCACACAGGGCGTAGGCCCCGACCTTGACCCGGTCGACGGCGATTCCGCAGTGCCGTGCTGCGGTTTCGTTGCTGCCGATGGCGAGCAGGTGGCGTCCCCAGACGGTACGGTTGAGCAGGAGTGCAGCAACGGTCGCCACCGCGATGAGGATCAGCAGCGGAGCGGGCAGGGCGAACTGCTCGGTGATGGGAATTCGACCATTACCGAGAGAGCGAAGTGCGCTGTCGGCGGTGCCGAAACCGACGGTGTTGTCGGCCAGGATGCCACGGGTGATTCCTCGATAGATGAAGAGTCCGCATAGCGTGACCAGGAACGGTTGCAACTTGAGCTTCGTGATGAGAAAGCCGTGCATGAAACCCAGGCCG